>NZ_CP022221.1:690000-1380000 GCF_004114935.1 Bradyrhizobium zhanjiangense | reverse complement strand
CCGCGTTCGCTCGCCACTACTAACGGAGTCTCTGTTGATGTCCTTTCCTCCAGGTACTTAGATGTTTCAGTTCCCTGGGTTTGCTTGAAACCTCCTATGTATTCAGAAGTCTCATACCTTCTCTTGATAACCGGAAATCCAAAACCTCGAGGGTCATGGTCCCGATCATTTCTGGTCGAACACCAAGACACAAGGTCTTGGAGTTCCGGCTATCGAAGGTGGGTTTCCCCATTCGGAAATCCGCGGATCAAAGCTTCTTCGCAGCTCCCCACGGCTTATCGCAGCGTAGCACGTCCTTCATCGCCTCTCAGCGCCAAGGCATCCACCGAACACCCTTAAGGCACTTGATTGCTCTCATTATCAATGTCCACACACTCGGCAGAATGTTGTCTGTACGATTGCCTTGCGGCGCGCACCCTCGATGAATGCTACGTACAGCCGGACATTGACTAGAAAGACCAGCTTGCTTCGTAAGATCGTTCCGATAGCGAGGCGGTCAAGCTTCGCTAAAAGGATCATTTTACAACTCGCATTCAACCTCACGGCTGAAAGCGAGCGCCGAAAATGATCCGGAGATAATGAAGGCCCGCGCAACGATATGCTGCACGACCCAACTCGGATCGATCTCCTCTTTACGATGTCAGAAAACACGCAGTTCACTGTCTATCCAGACTAGTGAATGCGAAGTGATGTTTCGCGGACGACGGTACATGATCTCGGTGATCAAACCATCTGGTGGAGCCAGACGGGATCGAACCGACGACCTCATGCTTGCAAAGCACGCGCTCTCCCAGCTGAGCTATGGCCCCGTAACCAGAAGACGAATGCTCACTCGATGAAAGTGGTGGGCCTGGGAAGACTTGAACTTCCGACCTCACGCTTATCAAGCGCGCGCTCTAACCAACTGAGCTACAAGCCCTAACGCTATCCTTTTCAGGACTAGGGTCTTGCGTGCATGCATCGGCGACCAGCGCAGATGCAATCGCACAGCGCAGCCCCGGCGCGTGTTCGTCCGCGAAGAAAGAGAAACGAAGACGGCGAAATCCCGCCAATGCAGCTCAACGATCTGGCGATCTGTTGGCCACTGATGTTTCTAAAACGATCCGATAGTGAGCGTGAGCTCGCTGAAGGATCATCCTTAGAAAGGAGGTGATCCAGCCGCAGGTTCCCCTACGGCTACCTTGTTACGACTTCACCCCAGTCGCTGACCCTACCGTGGCCGGCTGCCTCCCTTGCGGGTTAGCGCACCGTCTTCAGGTAAAGCCAACTCCCATGGTGTGACGGGCGGTGTGTACAAGGCCCGGGAACGTATTCACCGTGGCGTGCTGATCCACGATTACTAGCGATTCCAACTTCATGGGCTCGAGTTGCAGAGCCCAATCCGAACTGAGACGGCTTTTTGAGATTTGCTAGGACTTGCGTCTTCGCATCCCATTGTCACCGCCATTGTAGCACGTGTGTAGCCCAGCCCGTAAGGGCCATGAGGACTTGACGTCATCCCCACCTTCCTCGCGGCTTATCACCGGCAGTCTCCTTAGAGTGCTCAACTAAATGGTAGCAACTAAGGACGGGGGTTGCGCTCGTTGCGGGACTTAACCCAACATCTCACGACACGAGCTGACGACAGCCATGCAGCACCTGTGTTCCAGGCTCCGAAGAGAAGGTCACGTCTCTGCGACCGGTCCTGGACATGTCAAGGGCTGGTAAGGTTCTGCGCGTTGCGTCGAATTAAACCACATGCTCCACCGCTTGTGCGGGCCCCCGTCAATTCCTTTGAGTTTTAATCTTGCGACCGTACTCCCCAGGCGGAATGCTTAAAGCGTTAGCTGCGCCACTAGTGAGTAAACCCACTAACGGCTGGCATTCATCGTTTACGGCGTGGACTACCAGGGTATCTAATCCTGTTTGCTCCCCACGCTTTCGTGCCTCAGCGTCAGTACCGGGCCAGTGAGCCGCCTTCGCCACTGGTGTTCTTGCGAATATCTACGAATTTCACCTCTACACTCGCAGTTCCACTCACCTCTCCCGGACTCAAGATCTTCAGTATCAAAGGCAGTTCTGGAGTTGAGCTCCAGGATTTCACCCCTGACTTAAAGACCCGCCTACGCACCCTTTACGCCCAGTGATTCCGAGCAACGCTAGCCCCCTTCGTATTACCGCGGCTGCTGGCACGAAGTTAGCCGGGGCTTATTCTTGCGGTACCGTCATTATCTTCCCGCACAAAAGAGCTTTACAACCCTAGGGCCTTCATCACTCACGCGGCATGGCTGGATCAGGGTTGCCCCCATTGTCCAATATTCCCCACTGCTGCCTCCCGTAGGAGTTTGGGCCGTGTCTCAGTCCCAATGTGGCTGATCATCCTCTCAGACCAGCTACTGATCGTCGCCTTGGTGAGCCATTACCTCACCAACTAGCTAATCAGACGCGGGCCGATCTTTCGGCGATAAATCTTTCCCCGTAAGGGCTTATCCGGTATTAGCACAAGTTTCCCTGTGTTGTTCCGAACCAAAAGGTACGTTCCCACGCGTTACTCACCCGTCTGCCGCTGACGTATTGCTACGCCCGCTCGACTTGCATGTGTTAAGCCTGCCGCCAGCGTTCGCTCTGAGCCAGGATCAAACTCTCAAGTTGGACTTGAACTTTGAACCGGCTGATCACAACGTTTGACGAGGTCCCACCATACTCGCGAAGCGATTCACATCGCTTGCGAACTGACCTCAATCAAGAGGCCATGGTGTTACCTTTGAAACGTGTACCGCCGAAGTCTTTCGTCCGGTCTCGATCAGAAAAGCCGAAGCTTTTCAGAAGCGAGACCCGCAAGGACTCCGCCGTCCACGTTTCTCTTTCTTCATCTTCACTTGTCAAACAGCCCGGGACCGTGGAGGCCCCAACCTTCCTGGGAGGAAGGGTTCCGACACCCTTACCGACGATGAATGAACTCCAACCGACTGGTGTCGATTGTTGTGTCACTCAACAAGGTGAGGAGCATCAGTGGCGCGTTCGCTCGCCTTGGTCAGTGACCCGGCGGCGCCGCGCTCAGTGGTTGGGGTTATAGGCCCCACCTTCCGGGCTGTCAACGCCAATCGTCAACAAATCGTCGCACAGTGGATTGGCTGAAAAATTCGTGCGATTCCAGGCAGTTAGAAGGGCAAGGGGCGCGCGGACGGATGTCGCACGGAGAAAAAACTGAAAAAAGTTTGCGCCCCTGCGGGCTCCGGAGGGGGCTTAGGAAGCACTTGGGAGGGGCACTTGGGAGGGGGACTTGGCAGGGGGGACTTGGCAAGGGAACTTGGGAGGCGGACTTGGGAGGCGGCTTGGGACGCCCTTCCGAGGCGGCCTCCCGCGCCCGTTCCTTCAGGAAACTTTTTCCATATTTGGCGCCGTACTTGAGCCACAATCCCGCGGCGTTCTGATAAGAGACAAGCTTGAATCGCGGGAATGCCAGTGGGGGCTGCCGGCGGTTTTCATGGGGTCAGAGGAAGGCGATCTTGCAGATGACGCGGCCTTCTTCCGGCGTTCGAGAGACATCGAGAGACCTTTTTCCGTTTAGCTGTTCGTAATTTCGGCCGGCCCGTCATCGGGGCCTTCTGACCGCGAACGCCTATGCGGCTTGCCTTTTTCCTGCGATACGCCTCGAAGAGGGCGACCGGGAAGAGGCTCGAGGCGGGGCTTTTGGGTCGTTGAATTGGGGGACTTGGGTTGAACCACAGGACGTCACGCGGCGCTTACGGGCGTGAGACCGGGATCATCGATCTCGGCCACGAGCCGCCGCTGTCCGTCGATGGTTCTGAGGCCGCCGTCATCGATCGCCGCCGCGTCTCGGTACAATGGTTCAGCGGGACGATTCTGACCGGACTCTGCGGCGCGGCCCTGATCGGCGGCGCCGTTTTCGCGTCACTCGACGGCGAGATGACCTTCGCCAAGGTGCCGGAGCGGGTCGAAGGCGCGCTGCGCGGTGCATTCGGCGCAGCCGATCGCGCCGCCTCGCTGCACAAGAGCGACCGGCTGCCGCCGCCGAGCGAATCCACGGCGTCGCGCAACATCGTCCGCGTCTCCACGGTCGCCCGCGTCGGCAATCGCGACGTGATGCGTGTGCGTCCCTTCGTCCGCATCGCCGGCAATCTGTCGATGACGACGAGCGATCTGTCGGCGAAGATCCCGCCGTTCAACGCCCAGCGCCTGCTCACCGACGTCGGCGCCGATCCGAAGACCGCCTCCGATGATCCGAACAATCCGGAAGCGGTCGAGCCCGACGCCGAGGTCTCCTTCGTCACCAAGGACTTGTCGCCGGTGCTGCCGAAGGCCAAGATTTCCGCGGTGGTGGCGCTCGACGACATCCTGATGCGGGTGCGCGATGCCGCCAATTGGCGCGGCAATGGCGGGGTGCGCTACGCCTCGCTCGCCAATGCCACCGCCGACGTCTCCCGCGCGACCGGGGCGTCCGACATGAAGATGGCCTATGCCACCGAAGTGTCGTCGTCCGATCCCTATGCCGGCTTCGAGACGCGCGTGGTGCCGGAAAACGTCACGTTGCTGCCCAAGACCAAGGAGCAGATCACCGGCGGCAATCCCAACGGCGAACGCGTCCACATGGTCAAGAAGGGCGACAGCGTCGCTGGCGTGCTGCGCGATCTCGGCGCCACCGCCGACGAGATCAAGGCGATCACCGCAACGCTCGGTCCGCGCGGCCGCGACGGCGGCCTGAAGGAAGGCGAGAAGCTCCGCATCCTGATGGCGCCCGCCAGCCCCGGCGCCCGCCTGCAGCCTTATCGCGTGGTGGTTGCAAACGACACCATGGTCGAGGCGATCGCGGCGCTGTCCGATCTCGGCAAATACGTCGCGGTCGACGTCTCCAGCATGAACACCGTCGCCGACGCAGCGGCCAGCGCCAACAGCGACGACGATGACGACGATGACGGCTCCGGCGTGCGGCTCTACCAGAGCATCTACGAGACCGCGATGCGCAACAAGGTGCCGATGCCGGTCATCGACGACATGATCAAGATCTATTCCTACGACGTCGATTTCCAGCGCAAGGTGCAGCCGGGCGATTCCTTCGACGTGTTCTACGCCGGCGAAGACGAGGGCGTGACCGCGAGCGAGAAGAACGAGGTGCTGTTCGCTTCGCTGACCGTCGGCGGCGAGACCAAGAAATACTACCGCTACCAAAGCCCCGACGACGGCGTCGTCGACTACTATGACGAGACCGGCAAGAGCGCGAAGAAGTTCCTGGTCAGGAAGCCCGTCAACAACGCGATCATGCGCTCCGGCTTCGGCGGCCGCCGCCATCCGATCCTCGGCTACGTGAAGATGCACACCGGCGTCGACTGGGCCACCGCCTACGGCACGCCGATCTTCGCCTCCGGCAACGGCATGATCGAGAAGGCCGGCCCCGAGGGCGGCTACGGCAAGTACATCCGCATCAAGCACTCCAACGGCTACGAGACCGCCTACGGCCACATGTCGGCCTTCGCCAAGGGTATGGAAGTCGGCAAGAAGGTGCGGCAGGGCCAGGTGATCGGCTTCGTCGGATCGTCGGGCCTATCGACCGGCCCGCACGTCCACTACGAGATCCTGGTCAACGGCCGCTTCGTCGATCCGATGCGCGTGAAGCTGCCGCGCGGCCGGTCGCTGGAGGGCCCGATGCTGGCGAGCTTCGAGAAGGAGCGCGACCGGCTCGACGGCATGATGAGCGGCCGCGGCGGCGCCATCGCCCGCATGTCGGACGCAACCGGCGGGCCGCTGCAGGTCATCAACCGCTAAGCCAGCTGAGTGGACTTCGTGGCGAGGCGGCTTGCCGCCTCACATCAGGTGCCGCGCGTTCCGCTCCTTCATTCAATTTCCCTGGAACCGCAAGGAACACGCCGGACGGTGGCCCGGTTATTTTCGCATGAGGGGGCGGAGCTGATGGAGGATGTCATGGAGAACTGGACGAACGCAAAATGGTGCGACGTCGCCAATCTGGTCCTCGGCGCATTCCTGTTCTTCTCGCCCTGGATATTCGGATTCGATGCCGGAGTAGCCTCTCAGAACGCGTATGTCGCGGGCATCGTCATTGCGATACTGGCCATCGCGGCGCTCGCAGCCTTCGCGGTGTGGGAGGAGTGGCTTAACCTGATCGTCGGCCTGTGGACGCTTATTGCGCCTTGGGTGCTCGGGTTCCAGGGCGCCAAGACGGCAATGACGGTGCACGTCGTGGTCGGCATCCTGGTGGCTGTGCTTGCTGCGGTCGAACTCTGGATGATGTCCCAGAACCCGCCGCGGCTGACGACAGGTCGGTAACAGAAGCCCCGTCCGCACCACGGCGCGAGCGGGGCCATTATGCAGATATCACTTCCGCCGTATCCGGCAATCCGGCGCCGGAGAGCTACGGCAGCGCCCACGCCCGCACGATCACGAAGACGATCCCGATCGCCGTCAGGCCGAACGAGACGGCCGCCAGCGGCAAAAGGACATCGATCGCGGCATGCGAGCCGCGAAGTTTTGCACCCCAGACCTTGAATTCGCCGGCCTCCCAGTCGTGCAGTGAGGTCGGCCCCAGATGCGGCTCGTACGGCATCCGATACCTCCTCCAGAGCCGCGAAAGGGCCCAGGGCAGCAGGATCGCGACTACGAACAGCAACGTGACGAGGCCGAGGGAAAGACTGATGTCACTGCTGCGGTCAAACAGCACCCAGGCCATGAACGCGAACCATACGACAAGGCCGACCGCTGCCCCGTAGATCTTGGGATGAAGCTCGTCAAAGACACGATGATTGTGGGCGACAAGATCTTGTTTCATAGCAATATCCTGCGCTGCTCTGGGGCAACCCCAGTCCTCCGCACCAGTTTCATCAAATCGAAGGGTTCCGGCGCCCCTCGTCGGGCTGGGACGATGGAACGGTTGGACGCTCAATCGCGATTGCCGCGCGGCCACTTGCTGGAAGGCCCGATACGCAAACCTCGAAAGACCGCGGCGGGCTCGAAGCGATGATGAGCGGCCGCAACGGCGCGATCATCCGGATATCGAATGCGAGTTGGATGCGACGCTAGTGCTGTGTCTCTGACCGTACTCTGTGGCCCAACGGATTCCGGGCTCCCTCGCCCCGCTCGGGCCCGGAATGACGGAATGAACTGTCGGAATCACAACACCAGTGAAATGAAGTCGCTTCAGTGCGTCACAACGTCAAGTTTCGTTTGCCAAAGCCGTGTGATGGGCGAATACTTTCCGAAAAATGGGAGGTCTCGCCATGAAGAACAGGCTCGCCTGCGCAGCTCTGGTTGGTGCAATTTTTTCCATCACGAGCGCATCGGCCGAGACATTGCCGGCAACCTGGGAGGTCACCAAACTCGTCCCGGGCTCCGCATTCCACGGCGTACATGGGCTCGGCATCGACAAGGCCGGCCATCTGTTCGCCGGCAGCGTCGCGGGCGCCGCGCTCTACGAGGTCGACATCGCGGGCGGTACCGCCAAGGTTGCAATCCCCGCTCCGATCGGAATGGCCGACGACATCGCGTTCGCGCCCGACGGCACCATGGCCTGGACCGGCTTCCTCGCCGGCGATCTTTACGCGCGCAAGGGCGACGGCCCGATCAAGAAGCTTGCTTCCGGTCTTCCCGGCATCAACTCGCTCGCCTTCCGCAAGGACGGCAGACTCTACGCCACCACCGTCTTCCTCGGCGACACGCTCTACGAGATCGACGTCGAGGGCGTCAAACCGCCGCGACAGATCATGGAGAAGATGGGCGGCCTCAACGGCTTCGAGTTCGGTCCCGACGACAAGCTCTACGGTCCGCTCTGGTTCAAGGGACAGGTCGCCAGGGTTGACGTCGACAAGGCCGAGCTGACCGTGGTCGCCGACGGCTTCAAGGTCCCGGCCGCGGTGAACTTCGATTCCAAGGGCAACCTGTTTGTGGTCGACACCGCGCTCGGCCAGCTCGTCCGCGTCGATCCGAAATCCGGCGCCAAGACGATGGTCGCGCAACTGAAGCCGTCGCTGGACAATCTCGCGATCGACGACAAGGACCGCATCTACGTCTCCAACATGGCCGACAACGGCATCCAGGAGATCGATCCGGCGACCGGTCAGGCGAAGCAGATCATCATCGGCAAGCTGGCCCTGCCCGGCGGCATCGGCGTCACCTCGGAGAATGGCAAGGATACGATCCACGTCGCCGACGTATTCGCCTATCGCACGGTGGACGGTGCCACCGGCGAGGTCACCGAGAAGGCGCGCATGCACGCCGCCGGCGTCACCCTCGAATATCCGATGAGCGCGACGGCGAAGGGCAACGACGTGGTGCTGTCGAGCTGGTTCACCGGCACGGTGCAGGTGATCGACGGCAAGACCGGCGCAACGCGCGACATGCTGCACGGCTTCAAGGCCCCGCATGACGCGATCGTGCTCGCGGACGGCAGCATTCTGGTGGCCGAGCTCGGCACCAAATCGCTGGTCAAGGCGAGCGGTGAGCATGGCAAGGATCGCGCCACGCTGATCGGCGAGCTCGAGGGACCGGTGGGTCTCGTCGGCGGATCGGACGGCGAGGTCTACGTCACCGAAGCCTTCTCTGGCGTGGTCTCCCGGATCGACCAGAACGGCGCAAAGACCGTGCTCGCCAAGGAGCTGAAAATGCCCGAAGGCATCGCGCGCGCCAGCGACGGCAAGCTGGTCGTGGCGGAAGTGGGCGCCAAACGATTGATCGAGATCGCGCCGGAGACCGGCAAGGTGACGGAGATCGCGGCCAATCTCCCGATCGGCCTGACGGGCGCGCCGGGCGGCCTGCCGACGCATATCCCGACAGGCGTCGCGATCGGCGCGAGCGGCGTTATCTACTTCAGCTCGGACGTGGAGAACGCGATCTACAAGGCTGTGAAGAAGTAACATCCGCCCGAGAAGACCTGACCGCGGAACCCACGCGCGGGTTCACGGTTAGACGCTGACGGAAGCCGACCAGCAGGAGGATCGCCCATGACGCGCCTCTCACGCGACGATGTCATCAAGGCCGTGGACCGGGCCGACGACGTCACCATAGCCCAGATCATCGGAACCGGCGCGACCGTCGAGGAACTCGCCGAAGCCCAGGCCTGGCTCGCCAACGACGAGCCGATGATCAACGATTTGCGGCCGCTGGCGCAGGGACGGGTGCGCGAGCTGGTGGATATTTTGTCGGAGCTGGAGGAGGTTGACGACGAGGAAGGTCCGGCCTCTCCGGGCTCCGCGTCCGCAGTCAGCTAAAGCATGATCCGGAAAAGTGCGCAGCGGTTTTCCGAAAAGATCATGCTCAAACAACAACCTAAAGCGCGATGACGATTCATCCTAATCTCATCGCGCTTTAGCAGCAGATCCCACCCAACAATTCGCCCCGGAGGGGTGAACCTCTCCGGGGCGGCCTGTTGTTTAAGGTGGCAGAAACGATCAGTTCAGCTTCCGTTTCGCCACCGGCGCCTCGAACTGGGCGATCTCCGCGGTCTGCGGCGCCTTGCCGTTGAAGGTCAGCACATTGCCTTCGGACGAGATCGCAACGCTGTCGCCGTCCCTGACGTCGCCGGCGAGGATCATCTCGGCGAGCGGGTCCTGGAGGTGACGCTGGATCACGCGCTTGAGCGGGCGTGCGCCGTAGGCAGGATCCCAGCCCTTGGCCGCGAGCCAGTCGCGCCCTGCGGCATCGAGCGTCAGCACGATCTTGCGATCGGTGAGCAGCTTCTGCAGCCGCGCGAACTGTATCTCGACGATCCGGCCCATCTCGCTCTTCTGCAAGCGGTGGAACAGGATGATCTCGTCGACGCGGTTGAGGAATTCGGGGCGGAAATGCCCACGCACCATTCCCATCACCTGCTCGCGCACGGCCGAGGTGTCCTCGCCTTCCGGCTGGTTCACCAAAAATTCCGAACCGAGGTTCGAGGTCATGATGATCAGCGTGTTGCGGAAATCGACGGTGCGGCCCTGGCCGTCGGTCAGGCGGCCGTCGTCGAGCACCTGCAACAGGACGTTGAAGACATCAGGATGCGCCTTCTCGATCTCGTCGAACAGCACCACCTGGTAGGGCCGGCGCCGCACCGCTTCGGTGAGCGCGCCGCCCTCGTCATAGCCGACATAGCCCGGAGGCGCGCCGATCAGACGCGAGACCGAATGCTTCTCCATGTATTCGGACATGTCGAGCCGGACCATCGCGGTCTCGTCGTTGAATAGGTACTCCGCCAGCGCCTTGGTCAGCTCGGTCTTGCCGACGCCGGTCGGTCCCAAGAACATGAACGAGCCGGTCGGCCGGTTCGGGTCCTGCAGGCCTGCACGCGAGCGGCGCACGGCGGTTGCGACCGCACGCACGGCCTCGGCCTGGCCGACGACGCGCTTGCCGAGCTGCTCCTCCATCTTCAGGAGCTTCTCCTTCTCGCCTTCCAGCATCTTATCGACGGGCACGCCGGTCCAGCGCGAGACAACCTGCGCGATGTGGTTGGCGGTAACAGCCTCCTCCATCATCTCGCCGGCGTTCTCCTTGGCTTCGATATCCGCAAGCTTCTTCTCGAGTTCCGGGATCCTTCCATAGGCCAGCTCGCCGGCCTTCTGGAATTCGCCGCGCCGCTGGGCGTTGGCCAGCTCGACACGCAAGCCGTCGAGCTCGGCCTTCAGCTTCTGGGCATCGGAGAGCTTGCTTTTCTCTGCGCTCCAGCGCGCCGTCAGGGCCGCAGACTTCTCCTCGAGCTCGGCAAGATCCTTCTCCAGCGTCTGGAGCCGGGTCTTGGAGCCGGAATCGCTTTCCTTCTTCAGCGCCTCCTGCTCGATCTTGAGCCGGATGATCTCGCGATCCAGCGAATCCAGCTCTTCCGGCTTGGAATCGACCTGCATCTTCAGCCGCGCCGCGGCCTCATCCATGAGGTCGATCGCCTTGTCGGGCAGGAAGCGGTCGGTGATGTAGCGGTTGGACAGCGTCGCGGAGGCCACAAGCGCGGAATCGGAGATCCGCACGCCATGGTGCTGTTCGTACTTGTCCTTCAGCCCGCGCAGGATCGAGATGGTATCCTCGACCGACGGCTCGCTGACGAAGATCGGCTGGAAGCGCCGTGCCAGCGCCGCGTCCTTCTCGACGTGCTTCTGGTACTCGTCGAGCGTGGTCGCGCCGATGCAGTGCAGCTCGCCGCGGGCGAGCGCCGGCTTGAGCAGGTTGGAGGCGTCCATCGCGCCGTCACCCTTGCCGGCGCCGATCAGCGTGTGCATCTCGTCGATGAACAGGATGTAGGTGCCCTCGCTCGCGGTGACTTCCTGGAGCACGGCCTTGAGGCGCTCCTCAAACTCGCCGCGGTATTTCGCACCGGCAATCAGCGCACCGAGGTCGAGCGACAGCAGCTTCTTGTCCTTCAGACTCTCCGGCACGTCACCATTGACGATGCGCAGCGCGAGGCCCTCGGCGATGGCGGTCTTGCCGACGCCGGGCTCACCGATCAGGACAGGGTTGTTCTTGGTCCGGCGCGATAGCACCTGGATGGTGCGGCGGATCTCCTCGTCGCGGCCGATGACCGGGTCGAGCTTGCCGTCGCGCGCCGCCTGGGTCAGGTCGCGGGCATATTTCTTGAGCGCGTCATAGGCGTTCTCGGCGGTCGCGGAGTCCGCGGTGCGACCCTTGCGCAGCGCCTCGATCGCCGCATTGAGATTTTGCGGGGTGACACCGCCCTTGTTGAGGATCGTGCCGGCCTCGCTGGACTTCTCCAGCGCAAGACCGAGCAGCAGCCGCTCGACCGTGACAAAGCTGTCGCCAGCCTTCTCGCCGGCCTTTTCGGCGGCATCAAAAGTGCGGGCGAGCTCGGGCGCCAGATAGATCTGACCGGCGCCGCCGCCGGAGACCTTCGGCACTTTGTTCAGGGCGTCCTCGGTCGCCTTCAGGATCGCACGGGAATTGCCGCCGGCTCGGTCGATCAGACCGGAAGCCAGCCCCTCAGTGTCGTCCAGCAGGACCTTCAGCATGTGCAGGGTGGAGAACTGCTGGTGCCCCTCGCGCATCGCAAGCGACTGCGCGGACTGGATGAAGCCCCTGGAGCGTTCGGTGTATTTCTCGATATTCATGTCTTTTCTATCCCTCGGCCTGCCCCTGGGGCCCTCTAAGGCACCCCAAATGGCATCTTCACTGGGTTTCCGATTACCGCATTGACGTTTCTCAACCGGTAACGGGTCTCTTTTGCCGGCGTGGCCGCCGGCCTGAGGCAAATGTGGGAAGCGGGTTGCGGATGCGAAAGAGGCGAGTTCACAATTTCGTGCGCTCATGGGCCGCTTGGCGCGGGCCCGTCGAATCCCCTAAGTAGCGGCATGACAGCCAGCCGCACCGCCGAGATTACCGGCCTCTACCGCTACCCGATCAAAGGCCTGACCCCGGAACGCCTGACCCGCGTCACCTTGCGGGGCGGCCAGACCCTGCCCGCCGACCGCCGCTACGCCATCGAGAACGGGCCGAGCGGGTTCGACCCGGAGGCGCCGCAGTGGAAGCCGAAAATCCAGTTTCTGATGCTGGCGCGCAATGAGCGGCTGGCCTCCCTCGAGAGCCGGTTCGAGGACGCGACCAACCGCCTGACCATTCGCAAGGACGGCCAGATCGTCGCCAGCGGCGATCTCGAGACCGCTACCGGCCGCGCCGCCATCGAGAGCTATTTCAACGAGAACTTTCAGCCGGAGCTGAAGGGACCGCCGAAGGTCCTGTCCGGCCGCGACCACAGCTTTTCCGACGTCGCCCGCAAGGTCGTATCCATCATCAATCTCGACAGCGTCCGCGCCATCGAGACCATGCTGGGCGGCGCCGCAGTCCACCCCCTGCGCTTCCGCGCCAATCTCTACCTGAAGGGCTGGCCGGCCTGGTCGGAGCTCGACCTCGTCGGTCAGACGCTTGCGATCGGTGACGCCCGGCTGAAGGTGGTCAAGCGCATCGTCCGCTGCCCGGCCACCAATGTCGACCCCGTCACCGCAAAGCGCGATCTCGAAATCCCGCCCACGCTCTCGCGCAATCTCGGCCACATGGACTGCGGCATCTATGCCGAGGTGATCGAAGGCGGCGAGATCGGCGTCGGCGATGCGGTCGCGGTGGAAGAGCCGAAGCTGGTGTGACGAGGCACCGCTGCCGTAGCAACCATTAAACGCCGAGGAGTTTTTCAGTCCACGGCGTTCCGCGTTGCACGACGGTGTTGGCATAGATGAGCAGCTTGCGCGCGCATGCGATGAGAGCGGCATTGTGAGCCTTTCCGGCCGCAGTCAGGCGGGCATAGAGGGCCATGACGGCCTTGTTCCAGCGGAAGGCCGCAGGCAGGGCTGCCGCAAACAGAGAGCGACGCAGGCGAGCGCGGCCGCCGGCGATACGGCGTTGGCCCTTGTACTGCCCGCTATCGTTGTCGAAGGGAGCCAGCCCGGCAAGGGCTGCGACTTCCTCCCGGCTGACACGGCCGAGTTCAGGCATGCGGACCAGGAGGGCCAGTGCCGTGCGCTCACCGATCCCGGGAATGCTCATCACGAGGTCAAGGCGGACAGCGAGATCGTGGTGAGCGCGTAGTTGCTTGGCGAGGTGACGGATTTGGGAGAGCCGCCTTGCCTTCAACCGGGCAATGTCATCCAGCACGATGCGGCGTAGCCGAGGCTTCTCGAGATGCTCGAGCCGGGTCTTGAAGCGCTTGATGTCGTCCTCGATCTGCTCGAGGAAGGTGAGCTGCTCGGCGAGCTCCGCCAAGCGCGGATCCGGCGCACTCCTCACCTCTTCGAGCGATGCCGCGCAGGCAGCAATCAGCGCGGCATCCAGCGTATCGTTCTTGGCGCGACGCAATCGGGAGCGGCCGAACGCCTTGACCTGGATCGGCTGCAGCACCAGCACGATGACGCCGGCCGCACGCAAATGCTCCACTACCCCACGCTCGTAACCGCCGGTCGCTTCGATCCCGACTCGCTTGACGCCAGCTTTGGTCAGCAGCTGCACCAGCTTCCGCCAACCGGGAAGGTCGTTGGCGACCTCCCAACCCTCGTCTCGACCATGAACTACAATGTCGAGCTTCGCCTTGGACGTATCGATTCCCGCTGTCGTCGTGCTAGTCTGTGCCATCTTCGTCGACCCTGCCTTGTGAAGCGAACCTGATTGTTCCGGCAACCATCCGGGTCCGATGAAGGTGCTGGCGCGATCCTGCTACGGGGCAGCCACAAACTGCTCAGGGTGGGCGCGATCCGATCGCCAGCGGCCTGCCGCGGGTTGCAGCCGCGGCAGGCCATTCCTCACGGAACACGCCGACAATATCTGATTGCGCTATTACAAGGGTGGGCAAAGCGAAGCGTGCCCACCGTTCCTGCTAGCGAACGCTGACGCACCGCCGGTGGGCACGGCGCTCTTGCGCCTTTGCCCACCCTACGGCTCCGTCGTTAATTCGGCATCACATACGCATAGATCCGACCGCGCGAGACCGGCGCCTCGCGGACGCGGTTGCCGTCGTTGCCGGAGATCATGATCGGATTTCCCTTTGCATCGACGCCGGTGATGATGCCGACATGGCCGCCCCGGCCGCCGCGCGACATCACCGCGATGGCGCCGACCTGCGGACCGGAGACGCGCGTGCCGTAGCGCGCGAACGAGCTCGCCATGTCGGAGCCGGTGCCCTGATGCCCGGTGTGCTGCAGCACCATGTTCATGAAACGCGCGCACCACAGGCTGCCGCGTCCGGTCGGATTGCCGCCGAGATAGCGGCGCGCCTCGGACACGAGGCCCGATCCGCCGCCGAAGCCGCCGTTGCTCATCGCGTTGTTGGCCATGCCGCCGCTATTGGCGTTCGGATCATAGCTCGCCTGGGTGTTGGCGAATCCACTCGCCTGCAACTGCGCTGCGCTGCGCTCGAAGCGCGAGCTGCGTGCATGGTGGCGGTAGTGATAATGTCTGGCGTGATGCACGTAAACGTGCCGCTCTGCGCTATGACGATGATGCGGCCGCGCTGAGGCCGGAGAAACGAGCACGGCGACCGCCGCGAAGAAAAGCGCCAGCGCGACAACACAACGCGACAGGCGATACGCAAACAACTCAAACATTCTTCATCCTTGATTAACACCCCCACTTCCCATCGGCCCGTGCGGCGGCCGACATCCGAAAGGCCGTTAAGCCGTCCCATGTGGCGAGAAAAAGACGCCGCGTCGGCGAATAGCTGCGATGATTTTGCGTCAATACTCATCTGATGCTGCCGCATTGCGGACAACAGCATTAACTGCGATCCTCCAAATGCGGCTTGAACAGAGGGAAACGGTTAATGCCCCACGCCACGACCAAGGATGACGTCCGCATCTATTTCGAGGAGGCGGGCCAGGGATCGCCGATCATTTTTCTGCACGAGTTTGCGGCTGACTACACCAATTGGGAGCCGCAGATGCGCTACTTCTCGCGCGGTCATCGCTGCATCACTTACTCTGCGCGCGGCTACACGCCCTCGGACGTGCCCGATGGCGAGGTCTATACCTACACGCATTTCTACACCGATGCGCTCGCGGTGCTCGATCATCTCGGGATCGAGCGCGCGCATCTCGTCGGCCTGTCGATGGGTGCCTACTCGTCGCTCCAGATCGGGCTCAACGCGCCGCAGCGCGCATTGTCGATGACGCTGGCCGGCGTCGGCTCGGGCTCGGAGATCGAGAATCTCGATGCCTGGCGCAAGCAGTGCCGCGCCAATGCCGAGCAGTTCGAGACATCTGGCTCCGCGGAAGTCGCAAAGGTCACGCGCGAGGCGCCGAGCCGGATTCCCTTCCTGGTGAAGGACCCGCGCGGCCACGCCGATTTCTACGCCGCGCTGGCGCGGCACGACGCCAGCGGCTCGGCGCGCACGATGCGCGGCTTCCAGGGCGGCCGTCCCTCGATCTACACGATGACGGACGCGATCAAGCGCGCCTCAACGCCGGCGCTGATCATCTGCGGCGACGAGGACGACCCGTGCGTCGGCCCGAGCCTGTTCTTGAAGAAGCACCTTCCGGCGGCCGGGCTCGCGATGTTTCCGAAGTCGGGCCACGTACTCAATCTCGAAGAACCCGCGCTGTTCAACGAGAGCGTGGAGCGGTTCGTCACGCTGGTGGAAGCGGGCCGCTGGCCGGTACGCGATGCGAGGTCCCTGGCGGCGGGTTAGCGATGGCATTGCCGCATACTCCGTCATTGCGAGCGAAGCGAAGCAATCCAGGGTCTTTCCGCGGAAGGATTCTGGATTGCTTCGCTGCGCTCGCAATGACGAAAAGCTACTTTCCTTGCCCGCGGCTCAGCAAGAACACGCCCTGCTCGCCGAACATGTTCCACACCCACCACGGCAGGTTCAGCGGCACCGGGCGGCCGTAGAGATCGAGCGCGACCGAACGCTCCATCTTGACGTTGATCTTGTCGCAGAGCTCGACGAAATCCTTGATGGTGCAGAAGTGGATGTTGGCGGTGTCGTACCAGGTCGCCGGCAGGTTCTCGGTGCGCGGCATGTGGCCGCCGATCAGGAGCTGGAGCCGCATCTTCCAGAAGCCGAAATTCGGGAACGAGACGATGGCGCGGCGGCCGATGCGCAGCAGGTTCTCCAGCACCACACGCGGCTGCCGCGTCGCTTGCAGCGTCTGCGACAGGATCACGTAATCGAAGGCATCGTCGGGATAGTTGACGAGGTCGGTGTCGGCGTCACCCTGCACCACCGCAAGCCCCTTGGCGACGCAGCGATTGACGCCCTCGCGCGACAGCTCGATGCCACGGCCGTCGATGCCGCGCGTTTCCAGCAGCTGGAGCAGATCGCCCTCGCCGCAGCCGACGTCGAGCACCTTCGAGCCCGGCTTGACCATCTCGGCCACGAGCAGATGGTCGGCACGAAACTGACCGGACGGCCCGGCCGCAACGCCGTTCAACGGCAGCACTTCCTGTACGGACATTCTAGCCACCTTTGCCGTCGAGACCGCGTGCCTTGCCTGCCGATTGCAGGAAGGCACGCGAGATGTCGAAGAATTCGGGCACGTCGAGCAGGAAGGCGTCGTGACCGCGATCGGTCTCGATCTCGGCGAACGACACCCGAGCACTCGACGCATTCAGCGCGTGCACCAGGGCGCGCGATTCCGAGGTCGGAAACAGCCAGTCGCTGGTGAAGGAGACCACGCAGAAGCGGGTCTTGATGCCCGCAAACGCCTTCGCCAGCACGCCACCATGATCGGCGGCGATGTCGAAATAATCCATCGCGCGTGTCAGATACAGATACGAGTTGGCGTCGAAGCGCTCGACGAAGGACGAGCCCTGGTAGCGCAGATAGGACTCGACCTGGAAGTCGGCATCGAACGAGAAGGTCGGCAGCTCACGGTCCTGCATGCGGCGGCCGAATTTTCGGTGCAGCGCGGCGTCGGAGAGATAGGTGATGTGCGCCGCCATGCGCGCCACCGCGAGCCCGCGATGCGGATGGATGCCGCGGTCGGCATAGCCACCATTGTGCCAGTCGGGATCGGCCATCACGGCCTGGCGGCCGAGCTCGTGGAAGGCGATGTTCTGCGCCGAGTGCCGCGTCGAGCAAGCAATCGCCAGTGCGGAGTACACGCGAGCAGGATAGGCCGCGGTCCATTGCAGCACCTGCATGCCACCCATCGACCCGCCAACGACCGCGAACAGCGTGTCGATGCCGAGCCGGTCGATCAGCATCGCCTGCGCGCGCACCATGTCGGGAATGGTGATGACGGGGAAATCGAGGCCCCAGACCTTGCCCGTGGCGGGATTGATCGACGCCGGCCCCGTCGAGCCCATGCAGCCGCCGATCACGTTGGAGCAGATGATGAAGTAGTGCTTGGGATCAATGGGTCGACCGGGGCCGACCAGCGTCTCCCACCAGCCGGGCTTGCCGGTGACGGGATGCACATTGGCGACATGCTGGTCGCCGGTCAGCGCATGGCAGATCAGAACGGCGTTGGAGCGATCGGCGTTCAATTCGCCATAGGTCTGGTAGGCGATCTGGAACGGCGACAGATCGATGCCGCAATCGAGCCGCAGCGGCTGATCGGCGCCGAAACGCATAACCTGCGAACTCGGATGATCGACCTCGTGTGACCGATCATCGGTGCTGATCGCAGGACTCGGTATCGACTTGACGCTACCCATTTTGACCATCGACCTCGTTTGCGATCGGACTTCAGAGCGCAGTGACATCAGGCCATGAAAAACCCGGCCTGAACGATAGGTTCGGCCGGGATCGGAAGCGTCCCCGGCCTGTTTAGCGAGTTTTTTAACGTGGCTGCAAGCCGGCCGGCTCAAATGACCACGGAACAGGCAAAAACTACCGTCTGGGGCGGTTTTCGTCAAGTCGCGGCCCGGGTCAACCGGATTTGCCTCCGAGCGGTCGATCGAAAAGGCCGTCATTTCTCTTTGCTTTCGCTGCCTATCCTGCCTAATCAGGATAGACCGCAGCTGACCGCTTTTGCGGATCGGCACCTCTCAACAGCCCTTTGTCAGTCATGTCCCAACGTCCGCCCGCGCCACCATCGCTTCAGGAATTGCGCAAGGAGATCGACGCGATCGACGAGGGCATGCATCGCCTCCTGATGCAGCGCGGCGACATCATCGACCGCCTGATCCAGGTGAAGCAGACCCAGGAAGTCGGCTCGGCGTTCCGCCCCGCGCGCGAGGCTTCCATGATGCGCGAGATCGTGCAGCGTCATCGCGGCATCCTGCCGCTCGACACGGTCGAGAGCATCTGGCGCGTCATCATCTCGACCTTCACCTATGTGCAGGCGCCGTTCTCCGTGCATGCCGACATCTCGGTGAGCGAGCCGGCGATGCGCGATTCCGCGCGCTTTCATTTCGGCTTCACCGTGCCTTACGTCGCGCATTTCAGCGCGCAGGCCGCGGTGGAGGCGGTGGCGAAATCCAAGGGCGACCTGGCGCTGGTCTCGGCGACCTCGAGCCGCACGCCGTGGTGGCTGGAGTTGGAAGCCGACGGCGCGCCCAAGATCATCGCGCGGATGCCGTTCGTCGAGCGCGCCGACCATCCGGCCGCACTGCCGGTGTTCGCGATCTCGCGCGTCGCCGACAGCGCCCTGGTGACGGAGGTCGAGACCTTCAGCGTCCGCGTCTCCGGGTGGAACGCCGAGGTCGCGCGCGCGCTGTCGCCGCTTGCCGAGATCGTGGCAGTGCCCGATACCGCCTTCGACGGCGCGGCATTGCTGGTCTCGGTCACGAGCGCGACCAGCATCGACAAAATCAAGGCTGCCCTGATCGAGGCGGGGGCCTCGGTGCGCTCCACGGCCCTCGTCGGCAGCCACGCAACGCGCTATACGGTGCCCCCGACCGGGCCAAAATCGTAGATCGCGAACCGCCTGAAGCCACTTTCGGAGTTGAAGATGTCCCGCCCCGTGCCGAATCCCGGCATTCTCGACATTGCGCCCTACACGCCCGGCAAGAGCCCGGTGGCGGAGCCGGGCCGCAAGGTGTTCAAGCTCTCGGCAAACGAGACGCCGTTCGGACCCTCGCCCAAGGCGATCGAGGCGTTCAAGCACGTGGCGGATCACCTGGAAGACTATCCGGAAGGCACCTCGCGCGTGCTGCGCGAGGCGATTGGCCGTTCCTTCGGTCTTGACCCCAACCGCATCATCTGCGGCGCCGGGTCGGACGAGATCCTCAATCTGCTCGCGCACACCTATCTCAGCCAGGGCGACGAGGCGATCTCCACCACCCACGGCTTCCTGGTCTACCCGATCGCGACCATGGCGAACGGGGCCAAGAACGTGGTCGCGCCCGAAACCAACTTCACCGCCGACGTCGACGCCATCCTCAAGGCCGTGACACCGCGGACAAAACTGATCTGGCTCGCCAATCCCAACAACCCGACCGGCACCTATCTGCCGTTCGACGAGGTCAAGCGCCTGCGCGCCGGCCTGCCGTCGCACGTGTTGCTGGTGCTGGATGCCGCCTATTGCGACTACGTCTCGCGCAACGATTACGAGATGGGGATCGAGCTCGTCGCCACCACCGAGAACACCGTGGTGACGCATACCTTCTCCAAGATCCACGGCTTGGCCGCGCTGCGCATCGGCTGGATGTTCGGGCCCGAGCACATCATCGACGCGGTCAACCGCATCCGCGGTCCCTTCAACGTGTCGACGCCGGCAATGTATGCCGCAGTCGCCGCGATCGAGGATACCGCGCACCAGGCGATGTCGAAGCAGTTCACCGAGACCTGGCGCAATCGGCTGACAGAAGAGATCGGCAAGCTCGGGCTGAAGGTGACGCCGAGCGTCGCCAATTTCGTGCTGATCCACTTCCCTTCCGACAGGGGCAAGACCGCGGACGATGCCGACGCTTACCTCACCAAACGGGGCCTGGTGCTGCGCGCGCTGAAGAACTACGGCCTGCCGCATGCGCTGCGCATGACCATCGGTACCGAGGAGGCCAACCGCCTCGTGATCGAGGCCCTGCGCGACTTCATGGCCGGCAAATGAGTGCGCAGGCGCACTTCCAGCGCGTCGCGCTGATCGGCTTCGGGCTGATCGGCGGCTCGATCGCGCGTGCGGCGAAGCTCCAGGGCTTAGCTGGCGAGATCGTCACCACCGCGCGCTCGGAGAAGACGCGCGCGCGGGTCGCCGAGCTCGGCATCGTCGACCACATCGTGGCGACCAATGTGGAAGCAGTGAAGGATGCCGATCTCGTCATCCTCTGCATTCCCGTCGGCGCCTGCGGCGAGGTGGCGCGGGAGATCGCCGCGCATCTCAAGCCGGGCGCGATCATCTCCGACGTCGGCTCGGTCAAGGGCGCGGTGGTCAGGGACATGGCCCCGCATCTGCCGCAGGGCGTGCATTTCGTGCCGGCGCATCCGGTCGCAGGCACCGAGCATTCGGGTCCGGATTCCGGCTTCGCCGAGCTCTTCATCAACCGCTGGTGCATCCTGACGCCGCCGGAAGGCGTCGATGCGGCTGCCACCGATCGCCTGCGCGCCTTCTGGGCGGCGATGGGCGCCAAGGTCGAGGTGATGACGCCGGATCATCATGATCTCGTGCTCGCGATCACCAGTCACCTGCCGCATCTGATCGCCTACACCATAGTCGGCACCGCCGACGAGCTGGCGCAGGTGACGGAATCCGAGGTGATCAAATTCTCTGCCGGCGGTTTTCGCGATTTCACCCGTATCGCGGCGTCCGACCCGACGATGTGGCGCGACGTCTTCCTCGCCAACAAGGAAGCCGTGCTGGAGATGCTCGGCACCTTCACCGAGGATCTCGCCAAGCTCACCCGCGCGATCCGCCGCGGCGACGGCGAGGCGCTGTTCGACCACTTCACCCGCACCCGCGCCATCCGCCGCGGCATCGTCGAGATAGGCCAGGATTCGGCCGCGCCGGATTTCGGCCGGCCCCATGCGGCGCTGAAGAAGCCGTAGCGAAACTGCTCATTCTTCGTCATTGCGAGCGTAGCGAAGCAATCCAGGATACCTCCGCAGAGACAGTCTGGATTGCTTCGCTGCGCTCGCAATGACGGTGTGGAGAGCTCTCCGCCCTTAATACAGCGGCGGGATCTGGCCGACCTTGACTGGGCCGAGCAGCACGGCGCCGTCGACGAATTTGAGCGGGAAGCTTCTCGCCTTCTTGCCTTCCAGCGTGCTCTCGGTGCCGATCGAATTGATGCCGGCGGCAACGCCGGCATTGGCGTTCTGCTTGATGACCTTGCCGAGGCCCGGCACGGCGCGGTCGAGCGCGCCGAACAAATTGTTGAGATCCTGCGACTTCACACCCGGCGCGACGCGGTCGAGCGTTGCCTGCGGCACGCCTTCCTCCAGCATCTTCTCGATGCCAAGCGCCGGGATGACGCGCTCGAGGCCCGCCACCGTCATCTGTAATTCGCCGTCGAGCCGGCCATTGGCTGAAAGGCCGAGCGTGCCGGCCGCAACCGCGATCATCTCGCCCTGCTGGATCCGCGACTGCACGATCTCGATATGGCCGCCGGCGGCCTGGATCTCGCGGAAGCGCTGCGGCCAGGGTTTTGGCGTGAGATCGGTGAGGCCGGTGACCTTCGCGCGGGTGTCCGCCTCGAACGGCTCGGCGAGCAAGGGATGAACGCCCTGGATGCTGCCCTGCGCGACGTGGACCACCGTCTCGATCACCGGGTGATCGGATGGCGATCCGTCCGCGAGGCGGCCGTGCAGCTCGATCTGCTTGGCGCGCGCGAGCGGCACCTGGACGCTGCCGTCGAGACGGTTGAGGCCGGGTTCGTCGAACACGATGGAGGCGCGATCCGGCACGGCCGGCAGACCGACCACGCTGGCGCGGCCCTTGCTCCAGTTCACCACGAAGGTGTTTTGCGTGACGCCGTCGGTCAGCGTCGCCGGCGCGGAGAACTCGGCGATGACGAGCTTGGGGTCATAGACCTGGGCGACGACCAGGATGTTGTCGAGCTTCGCCGTGAACGGCGTCTTGCTCGCATTCTGCGACACCAGGGCGACGCTGGCACCGGAGCACTGGACCTCGAAGCGGAACGGGAAGCCCGCGATCGAGCGCTTGGCGCAATCATAGATGCGACCCGACTTGGCCTCCTGCGCGCGCCAGGCGTCTGCGGCGATTTCGGCCTGCGACGCCGCATAGAACCAGAAGCAGCTCCAGGCGACGGCGAGGATCAGGACGAGAACGGGTGCAATGAAAAGGCCCCAACGGGAGCGGCGGCCTGCGGCAACGGTCATATTGGACATGCGGCGACCCTTTGCCCCCAGATTCAGGCAAATGTAAGCGAGGCCGGCCCCCGACGAAAGGCGGAGAATTCGCTTCGCTTGGGGGCACGGTTCTGGTAGCCGTGCCGGAAATGTCGGAAATCCCCCTCCCTTCCGTCACCACAGCCAAGGATGACCTCTGGGTGTTCGGCTACGGCTCGCTGATGTGGCGGCCGGGCTTCGAATTCGAGGAGCGCGTCCCGGCGCGGCTGGTCGGCGAGCATCGCGCGCTCTGCGTCTATTCCTTCGTGCACCGCGGCACGCCGGAGAAGCCGGGTCTGGTGCTCGGGCTCGACCGCGGCGGCGCCTGCCGCGGCATTGCCTTCCGCGTCGCCGAGAAGAACCGCACCGAGGTCGTCGCCTACTTGCGGGAACGCGAGCAGGTCACCTCGGTCTACCGTGAGGTGATGCGCTCGGTGTGGCTGGAGAACGATGCGCGCCAGCGCGTCTCCGCACTCACCTATGTCGTCGACCGCGGCCATGTCCAATATGCCGGCCGGCTGTCGCTTACCGAGCAGCACCGCCATGTCATCCAGGGCCATGGCCAGTCCGGCGCCAATCGGGACTACGTGACCGCGACGGTGAAAGCAATCGAGGCCGAAGGCTTTCGCGACACGCAGCTGCACCGGCTTGCGACGATGCTGCACGGTGATGCGCATTCTCTGCACGCGCCGGCGCCGGCCGAAGATCGAGATCGCTAACTCTCCGACGGCGCATAGCTCGGCGCGGAGCCGATCAACTGCTCCTGCTCTTTCCGGCCGGCTTCGACGAGACGGCTGGTCGCGTCTTCGATCGCCGTCTGCACGCGCGCGAGAAACTCGTCCTTCGGCAGGCCCGCCGGCAGTGGATCGAGGAATTCCACCACCAGCGTGCCGGGATAGCGCATGAAGGTGCGGCGCGGCCAGAACAGGCCGGAATTGAGCGCGATCGGCAGGCACTGCACGCCGCAGGAGGAATAGATCTGCGCAAAGCCGGTCTTGTAGTTGGGGACAGCGCCCGGCGCGCGCCGCGTGCCTTCCGGAAAGATCACGAGCTGACGGCCGCTGCGCACCGCCACGCGCGCCCGCCGCGTCATGTCCAGCAGCGCCTTCACGCCGGCATTGCGGTCGATCGCGATCATGCCGGTCTTGACCAGGAACTGACCGAAGACCGGGATCTGCATGAGCTGACGCTTGAGAATGAATATCGGACGGTCGAAGAAGCCGGGCAGCACGAACGTCTCCCAGAACGACTGGTGCTTGGCCACGATCAGCAATGGGCCCTGCGGAATCTTCTCGACCCCGCGGAATTCCACCTTGATGTTGCAGATCACGCGCATCAGGACCAGCGTCGCCTTTGCCCACCATTCCGCGACCGTCAGCATGGCGCGCGGCGGCAGCGCAAAGGTCGGCAGCGCCACGATCGCCAGGCATATCAGCACGGCGTAGAACAGCACGTTGAACACGAGCGAGCGCAGGAAAATCAGAAACATCGACGATCCGATCATTGCCGGTCAATTGGCCTGTGCGGTGGCAGGTCGCTTCGGCTGCAAGCCTGAAGGCTGCTCCGACACTTCGGGCGAAAGGTCAATCCCGAAATTCTCCAGCCGCACCCTGGCCTCGGCCGCGACGTACTTGGCATATTCCGACAGCAGCAGCCGCAACGTCGACGGCGAAGTCCACCACGGCTCCTCGCGCCATTTGTCGCCGACGACTGCGAACGGGATCAGCGTCGTCTGCGGCATCGCGTGTGAGAATTCCACCAGCGCGCGCGGCATGTGATAATTCGAGGTGACCACGATCAGCGATTTGAACCGGCGTCCCTCGGCCCAGCGCCGCGCCTCCGCCGCATTGCCGCGGGTCGAGAGCGCGGTGCGGTCGAGATCGACGCAACAGGTCATGAAGGACTGGTTCTCCGGCAGGGTCCGGGAGATATCGCTCGCCGTCGAGGTCGGATGCACGCCCGATATCAGGAGCCTCCTGCCGTAGCCGGCAGCGAGCAGCTCCATCGCGTCCGACACCCGCGAGGACCCGCCGGTCAGCACCACGATGCCGTCGGCCTTGCGGTCCGGCACCATCTCGGCGCCGCGCAATTGCGACAGGAACGCAACGAAGCCCGCTGCCGCGCCGACGAAGGCAAGCGCGATCGTCGACACGATTGTCGCGCGCAGCCAGCCGCGCGGCAGTTTCGGCGATCGATCTTCGGTCGGCGAGGTCATGCGATGTCGGTGATCCCTTCCCTGAGGTGATTTTAAGACGTTTTGAGGCGAAGTGGAGTCTGGTTTGTTGGGCTCAATCAACGCGATGGACAACAACGCTATCCGCGACGGCGGCTGCGCTCCCTCGCCCCGCTTGCGGGGAGAGGGTTGGGGTGAGGGGGACTCTCCGCAGGGACGGAGACAGTCGGACTCGCGGAGAGTCCCCCTCACCCGGAATCCGCGCCTTCAGCGCGCATTCCGGCCTCTCCCCGCAAGCGGGGAGAGGCGAAGAAATCTCATTCGACATCGTTCAGGGTCGCGAACAGTGTCTGGCGTGACGCGACCGCGGTGATGGCGCCGATCAGCACCGCCTGCACCGCGAGCACGATGTAGCCGGATGGCCGCAGCGAGAAGGTGCCGAGCAGGGCTGCGAACTGGTCGCCGACGGGGGTGCCGGAAAACCAGCCGGCGATCGACTCGGAGAAGCCGAACAGCAGCATCGCCACGCCGCCGCCGATCACGCCGCCCTCCAAGCCGAGCCTAAGGAAATGGCGCAGGAAGTGGTTGGCGATGTAGCGGTCGCCGGCGCCGACGAAATGCAGGACCTCGACGATCGGGCGGTTCGCCGCCATGGCGCCGCGGGTCGCAAACGACACCGAGATGATGGTGGCGATGATGACCAACGCGAGGATGCCGATGCCGGCGAGGACGGTGGCATTGGTCATCGAACGCATGCGCTCGATCCAGGCACGGTGATCATCGACACTCGCGCTCGGCGCCACCTGGGTGACGCGTGCGCGCAGGGCGCCGAGATCAAGTGGCGTGCCCGGTTGCACGCGCGCGATGATCATGCGCGGTACCGGCAGATCGTCCATCGACAGGCCAGTGCCGAGCCAGGGCTCGAGCAGCTTTCCGCTTTCATCCTTGGTGAACGGCTTGACCTCGACGATGCCTGCTTGCGCGCGCATCGCCTCCGTCACCGCCGCGGTGTCGCGTTCGAGATCGCGGCCAGCCAGCGGACGGACCTGGATGGTGATTTCGCTGGCGACCTCCGACTGCCATTCGGCGGCGGAAGCGCTGACCAGCAGCACCGTGCCTGTCGTCATCGAGGCGAGGAAGGTCATGATGGCGACGACGGCGACCAGCGCGCGACCGTGGATCGAGGCACGCGGCACGATCGGCGACATGTTGCGTGCCTTGGCCGGAAGCTGCGGACGCTCCTGCCCGAGGTCGACCAGTACGCCGCGCTCGTCGGTCCTACTCATAGACGTGCAGCCGTCCCTGATGCAGCACCAGCCGCCGCGCCTCGTACTGGTCCATCAGGCCGATGTCGTGGGTCGCGATGATGACGGCCGTGCCTGATTTGTTGAGCTCGATGAAGAGCCGCAGCAGGCGGCGGCCGAGCGTTGGGTCGACGCTGCCGGTCGGCTCGTCCGCGAGCAGCAGCTGCGGGCGCGAGATCACCGCGCGCGCGATCGCGGCGCGCTGCTTCTCGCCGCCGGACAGGATCGGCGGCAGCGCATCCATGCGGTCACCGAGGCCGACCCAGCGCAGGAGATCGATGACCTCCTTGCGATAGCTCGACTCGCTACGCCCCATGACGCGGAACGGCAGCGCGACGTTCTCATAGGTCGTCATGTGGTCGAGCAGGCGGAAATCCTGGAGCACGATACCGATGCGCTTGCGCAGGTCGGCGATCTCGTCCTTGCCGAGCCGCGAGATATCGTGGCCGAACAGATTGACCAGGCCCCGCGTCGGCCGATGCGACAGGAACAACAGGCGCAACAACGAGGTCTTGCCAGCACCGGACGGTCCGGTGAGAAACTGAAACGAATGCGCCGGGATCTGGAAGCTGAGGTCGCGCAGGATCTCCGGCCCCAGACCGTAACGCAATCCGACATTTTCGAACCGAACCAAGCTCAGCTCCGTTCGAGAGGGGGCGCGGGCCACACGGTTGTGCCCCGACATACGCGATTAACGGGTTTTGCGACCGTTATGGTTTCCGGTTCGTTAACGCTCGCCCGGTAGCATAAGGGCCGCCCGGTTCTCCACGACCGTGACATCGTCAAGACCAGTCCAAGTCCTCGTCCATGCATCAAGGCTCGTCCATGCATATCGTCTGCCCTCATTGTACGACATCCTACGCCATCAAGCCCGCGAGCTTGGGCGCGAACGGCCGGACGGTGCGCTGCTCCCGTTGCAAGGAGACCTGGGTCGCCCATGCTGAGGATGCCATCGAGGAGGCGTCCGTCCCGGCCATGGCCGCGGCCAGCCAGGCGGAGGACCAGTCCGACCTCGCCGAGCAGTGGAACTCCTACGCCAAGGACGATAGCGCGGCTGACACCCCGATGGTCGAAAGCCCCTCGATCGCCAGCGACTGGCCGACCGAGGACACCAGGGAGATCGAGGACGAGTGGTCAGCGGCGGCCCGGGCCGCCGAGGAGGACGTCGCCGGCGCGCAGCATCAGTCCTGGTTCCGCGGCCTGTTCCGTCGCCGCGGCGCGCGGGTCAGCCGCCCGGCCGCCGCCACGGCGCCGCGAAAAACCTATTTCGGCCTGCCGACCGCCTGCGCCGCCATGGGCGCGCTGGTCGTGGCGCTCGCGATCTGGCGTGGCGACATGGTGCGGCTGCTGCCGCAGACGGCAGCGTTCTACAAGATGGTCGGGCTCGAGGTTAATCTGAGAGGATTGGCCTTCAAGGACGTCAAACTGTCCAGCGAAACCGTCGACGGTAAGCAGGTGCTAGTGATCGAGGGCGTGATCGTCGGCGAGGGCAAGAAGCCGCTCGACATCCCGCGCCTGCGCTTCGCCGTGCGCGACGCGCAGGGCGCCGAGATCTACGCCTGGAACACGGTGCTGGAGCAGACCGTGCTGCGGCCCGGCGAGCGCGCCTTCTTCCGCTCGCGCCTGGCCTCGCCGCCGCCCGAGGGCCGCAATATCGACGTTCGCTTCTTCAACCGCCGCGACATTGCCGGCGGCAGCGTATAATCAGCCTCGCAAGCGGGAGTTGGTCCCAAGGTTTGGTCTCATGCCGAAAATCCTGATCGCCGACGACGAGGATTCGATGCGCACGCTGGTGGCGCGCGCCATCGCCATGGACGGCCACGAGACCGTCACCGCGCAGGACGGCGCCGAGGCGCTGGAGATCCTGACCCGCGAGGACGGCGCGTTCGACCTGCTGCTCACTGACATCCAGATGCCTGTCATGGACGGCATCGCACTGGCCCTCTCCGCCGCGCGCGATTTCCCCGGCCTGACCATCCTGCTGATGACCGGCTTTGCCGACCAGCGCGAGCGCGCCTCGAACCTCAACGCGCTGGTGCACGACGTCGTGACAAAACCGTTCTCGGTCGCCGACATCCGCACCGCGGTGGCGGATGCGCTGGCGGCGAAGAAGAGGTAGCGGCGGGGCGAGCTACACATTCCGCTGTCATGCGCCGGCTTGCCGCCTTCGCTAAAGCTTCGGCGGCCGAGCACCCTTGTGGCCCCGGCGTAGCCTTGGCGGAGCCGGGACCGGGGCATCCAGTACGCCGCAGCCTCTCGACTCAATCACTTCCGTCTCTGGAATACTGGGCGGATTCAACCGCTCGTCGCAACACTCCAGCAAGGAGGTTGCGATGGAGAGCTGTGTGCGGGTGGGTCGTGCTCAGAAGGCCCTGCGAGAGCATTACAGACCGTTCTGGGTCGCGATTGCCTCGGGGCGATCGAGCGAGGATGCTTCGATTGAGGCCGGGGTGTCGCCGGCGGTCGGAGTGCGCTGGTTCCGGAGGGCGGGCGGTATGCCGCCAACACATTTGTCGCGGTCGTCAAAACCCTCATCAGGGCGCTACCTCTCGTTCGCCGAGCGTGAGGAGATCGCCATCTTGCGCGCGCAGGGGCATGGGGTGCGAGCCATAGCTCGCCAGCTCGATCGGCCGCCATGCACGATCTCTCGTGAGCTCCGACGCAATGTGGCGCGTCGCCACGGCGCTGCAGAGTACCGCGCGACCACGGCACAATGGCGCGCTGATCGATCCGCCCGACGGCCCAAATTGGCGAAGTTGGCAATCAATCCGGCCCTGCGGGATTATGTGCAAGACCGGCTTGCCGGTATGATCGCCAAGCCGGACGGGAAGCCCCTCCCTGGCCCGAAGGTGGTGTGGAAGGGGCGCCGGGCTGTACATCGGCAAAACCGGCGCTGGGCGACGGCATGGAGCCCGGAACAGATTTCCGCGGCGACTTCGGCTCGACTTCCCCGAGGATGAGACGATGCGCATCAGTCACGAGGCGATCTATCAGGCGCTTTATGTGCAGGGACGAGGGGCTTTGCGTCGCGAACTGACGGCCTGCTTGCGCACCGGGCGGGCGTTGCGGATGCCAAGGGCGCGCGCGCGTAAAGGCCGAAGCTTTATTCCTTCCGAGATCATGATCAGTCAGCGTCCGGCGGAGGCCGCCGATCGAGCTGTGCCGGGCCACTGGGAAGGTGACCTCATTATGGGCCTTGGAAGCTCCGCGATCGGCACTCTGGTGGAGCGCACGACCCGTTTTACCATTCTGCTGCATCTACCGCGCATGACGGGCCAGGAACAGGAAGCTGGGGTGAAGAAAGCACTCGCCGGACATGGCGCTGAGGCCGTGCGCGATGCCATCATCCGCGCAATCGTCACCATGCCAGAGCAACTGCGTCGGTCACTGACTTGGGATCAAGGAGCCGAGCTGGCACAGCATGCACGTCTGAGGATCGATGCAGGCGTACAGGTCTACTTCTGCGACCCTCATAGCCCATGGCAGCGCGGCACCAACGAGAACACGAATGGGTTGCTGCGTCAGTACTTTCCAAAAGGGACCGATCTCAGCATGCACAATGCCGAGGACCTCGAGGCCGTGGCTCTCGCACTCAATACCAGGCCCAGAAAGACGCTCGGCTGGAAAACACCCGCCAAAACTCTCGACCAATTGTTACAGGTGAGTGATACACGGAGTGTTGCGACGAGCGGTTGAATCCGCCCTGGATCGCCCGGTCAAGCCGGGCGATGACACTGGGTGTGCGGCCAGAAATCGAGTTGTCAAAAATCCTTCAGCAGCCGCTCGAGATAGTCGAGCTCGATCTGCGGGCGCGAGGTATCGCCCAGGCGGCGGCGGAGCTCTTCGAGGATGCGGCGGACACGCTGGGCATCGATCTCGCCGGGGATCTTGACGGTGTAGTCGTCGCTCAGATCGCGGCCGTGAAGCGGACGGCCCAGCGGATCGGTCTGATTGCCGCCGCTCTGCTGACGGCCGGCGCGATTGCCGGGACCATCGCCCTGCCCGTCGCCATCACCCTGCTGCATCGCCTCGGCCATCTTCTGCGCGCCCTTGCGCAAGGCCTCGAGGGCCTTGCCCTGCGAATCCACGGCGCCGTCGGCATTGCCCTCGCCGAGCTTCGATCCGGCATCGCCCATGGCCCCGTCGGCGTCATCCAGACTGCTGTCGTCATCGCCCTGGTCGCCGTCCTGATCGCCATTCTGGCCGGACTGGCCCTGCTCGCCCTGCTGCCCCTTCTGCCCCTGCTGCTTCTGACCTTTTTGTCCCTTCTGCGCGAGGCCGCGCTTGGCGAGCTCGTCCTGCAACTTCTTCAGGCGGTCGCGCAGCGCCTGCTGGTCCTGCTGAAGGTCCGACATCGACTGATCGCCCTGCTTGCCGCGTGAGCGGTCACGCCGGGAATCCTGGCCCTGCTTGAATGTCTTGTCGCGCAATTGCTGCTGCTTGCGGATCATGTCGCTGAGCTCGTTGAGCGCCTGCTCCATGTCGCTGTCGCCGGATTGCCCGGGCTGCGCCATCTGGAGATTTTCCATGATCTGCGCGAGCTGCTCGAGCATGCGCTGGGCCGCCTCGCGATTGCCTTCGCGCGCCGCCTTCTCGATCTGCCTCAGGAGGTCGTCGAGATCGCGTTGCGTGATGACGTTGCGATCACGGCTGGAGGATTGGCTCCGTTCCGTCGCCCGCTTGTATTCCTCGAGCTTCTGGATGGCGTCGGACTGGTTGTTCAGGCTCTTCCCGGATTCCTTCTGCCTGAGGCTGTCGCCGGAATCCTGCATGGCCTTTTCGGCGCTGTCGAGCAGCGCATCGGGATCCTGATCCAGCTGGGCAGCCGCAGGAGACAAGCCTCCCAACAAGAAGGCGAGACTGGCGATCGACATCGCCCTCAAGACTGGCACGCGTGCTAGCTTCCGCATTTCCGGTCTCGCGTAAACTGGTTGGCCCCCTCGTTACCCGCCTTGGCCCGGTTGCTCGCCGACTTCCGATAGGCCTGAAGCTGCTGGCGAAGTGCGTCCTGCTGCTGCGCCAGCTCCTCGAGCTGCTCGGGCGTCGCATGCTGGGTCTTCTGTCGCAACTCGACGGCCTTGTCGAGGATGAGCTGGACCTCCGCGGGGAACGGCTGCCGCGGTCCGAGCGGATTTTGCTCGGCGCGCCGGGCGAGGTCACGCACCTTGCCGGCCATGGCCTCGCGGAGCTTTTGCGTCAGCACCCTGATCTCGTCCTCGCTGGCGCCGCGTTCCAGCGCCGCCTTGAGTGCGTCCTGCGCCGAGCGCAGCGCCGCGTTGACGCTGCCGGCGACGCCGTCGTCCTCGATGGTGACCGCGAACGCCCACATGCTCGCCACCACCTCGCGCAGCGCGTCGTCGGTGCGGGCCGCCTCGAGCTGGGACGCCAGGCTGCGGAGGCCGAGATAGCAACCGGCGTCCGGTGTGAACAATTCGGGCGCGATCATCAGCGCGTCGAGCGCGGTGTAGACCTCGGAATTCCTGTTGGCGTCTAACGCGAGGATGCGGCGCTGCTCGATCAGCGCTCGCGCGAGCGAGTTCGTGAAGAGACGCTCGGGCAGGCGCAGGTTGAAGGGCTCGCTTCGCGCCTCGTTGCCGGCCTCGTCCTTGGCGGTGAGCGTCAGCGTGACGTCGGCGCCGGCATAGGGATCCTCGCTGAGGTCCTTCACCGTCTGGCCGACGCCGTTACGGGTGCGCGCGTTCGGCAGCACGAGCGGGAATTGCGGCGGCTGGAACAACGGCCGCGCCGCGCCTTTGGCGTCGGCGTCCTTGCTGTTGTCCTTCGCGTTATCCTTGCCGCCATTCTTGCCGGCGTCCTTGATGTTATCCTTGGCGTCGGCGGGGCGGATCGCAATGTGCGCGTCGGCGCCGGTGACGCCGTAATCGTCCTCGATCTTGTAGGAGAGTTGGAGCGCGCCGCGCGCCTGGCGCTCGGGGTCCTTGGCGAGTGCGATCGTCGGCGGACGGTCCGGCGTTGCCGCAAACGCCCATTGCGGTTGGCCCGAGGGCGCGCGGACATGCGCGGTGCCGTCGGCAGCGATGGCGAAGTGCTTTTCGTTGGTGCCCTTGGGCGCGGCTTCCGTGGGGGCGACCTCCTTGAGACCGCCGGAGACCGCGACATCCAGGCTGCCGCCGGAGGAACGTACGATCAGGGTCGAGCCGGCGGGAACGGCAAGCGGGCCGCTGGCGGGCAGTGCTGCGGCTTCCTTGTTGGCGGCCGACAGGATGATCGGCGGCTTGCCGGTGTAGAGCGGCGGTGTCACCCAGGCGTCGACGCGAACATTGGTCGGGGCCAGCACGCCGTTCCAGTCGAAGGCGGCCCCGAGCCGCATCGCACGTTCGTCGCCGGCGGCGAAGAAGGTCGCAACCAGCATCACCATGACGAGCGCGCGCAGCGCCCAGGGATCGTGGAGCGCGAGCCGCGGATGCGGCAGGCCGGCGCGGATGCGCTTGAGCGAGGCCAGCGTGCGCTCGCGCTGCGCCTGCCACAGCGCCTTGGCAACCGGGTCCTGCGAGGTCAGCGTGTCCGTGAGCGTGGTCGCCGGGCGGTGACGGATACCGGAGCCACGATCGAGCCGGCTCAGCGCCTCCTCCCGGCTCGGCCAGCGGAAGCGAATCAACGGGAACAGAGCGGCAATCGCGATGCCGGCGAAAATCACGAGACCGATGGCGCGGGCGACGAACGGCAAGGATAGCCACAGCCCGGCCCAGGACACCACCAGGAACAGACCGATGACGGTCAGAAGCCGCGCCAGGTTCGGCCAGGCACGCTCCCACGCGATGGCATAAATGGCCCGATCGAGGGCCTGCGCCAGCTTCAGCCGCGACAGAGCGTCGCCATCGCGGATCGGGTCTGACGGGTCGGGGGTGACGCCGTTCAATCAGCTCTCCAGGTTGCCCGGTAGAGAGAAGCCTATCACAACGGCAGCACTGAGGCATCCGTTCCTGGACGGGAGACACCCCTTTTCCCGCATAACACGAGGACGTGACTGGCCCGGCTCGACCCCGTAATTTCCGCGGCGCCATCCCGAGGAAAACGAAGGAAACGCCATGGACAAGAAGATGCACGACAAGGGCCTGGAAGTCCGCAAAGCGGTGCTGGGCGAGGCCTATGTCAACAACGCCCTGAAGAACGTCGACGATTTCAACCGTCCGTTCCAGGAAATGCTCAACGAATATTGCTGGGGCACGGTGTGGGGCCGCGAGGAACTGCCGCGCAAGACCCGCAGCATGCTCAACATCGCGATGATCGCGATCCTTAACCGCCAGCACGAATTCCGCGCACATCTGAAGGGCGCGCTGACCAACGGCGTCACCCGCGAGGAGATCCGCGAGATCCTGATGCAAGTCGCGATCTATGGCGGCATGCCGGCGGCCGTCGACAGTTTTCGCATCGCGCGCGAGGTGTTTTCGGAGATCGATGGGAAGGCGTGAGCGGCAAGCCACCCGCCGCCGTCGTCCCGGACAAGCGTAAGCGCAGATCCGGGACCCATAGCCACAGGCCGGTGTGGTTGCGGGGACCCGGAGTTACCGCTTTCGCGCAACAATTTCTGCCTGTGGTTATGGGTCCCGGATCGGCGCGCGCTTAAGGCGCGCTGGTCCGGGACGACACCGAGGGTGGAGTGCGCATCTTTCACAACAACGAACAACAACCACAAGGAAATACCATGGACATCGGATTCATCGGGCTCGGAAACATGGGTTTCCCGATGGCGCGACGGCTGATTGAAGCAGGACACAAGCTCGTCGTGTTCGACATGCGCCAGGAGGTCGTCGACAAGCTGGTGGCACGCGGCGCCACTGCTGCGACATCGCCGAAGGACGTCGCCGACCAGATCGAGACCGTGATGGCGAGCCTGCCTTCGCTGCAGGCTTCGCTCGAGGTCGCGACGGGCGCAAACGGCGTGATCGAGGGCAAGCGCGCGAAACGTTTCATCGATCTCTCCACCGTCGGCTCGGCGATGGCTGCGAAGATCCACGGCCTCTTGGCCAAGCGCGACATCGTGCAGATCGACTGTCCCGTGTCCGGCGGCGTCGGCGGCGCCGAGAAAGGCACGCTGGCGGTGATGGTCTCGGGGCCGAAGGCGGAGTTCGAGCTGCTGAAGCCTGCGCTCGACGTGATCGGAAAGGTGTTCTTCATCGGCGAGCAGCCGGGCGCGGCGCAGACCATGAAGCTCGCCAACAATTTCCTCTCGGCCACCGCGATCGTGGCGACGTCGGAAGCCGTGGTGATGGGAGTCAAGGCGGGGCTCGATCCCGCGGTGATGATCGACGTCATCAATGCGGGCTCCGGCATGAACACCGCGAGCCGCGACAAGTTTCCGCGCTCGGTGCTGCCGCGCACGTTCGATTTCGGCTTCGCCACGGGATTGATGGTGAAGGACGTGCGGCTGGCGCTGGAGGAGATGAAGCAGCTCGGCCTGTCGATGGAAGTCGCTGATGCCGTGGGGCGGTTGTGGGAGACTGTGATCAGCGCGGAAGGCGCAGAATCCGATTTCACCGCGGCGATCAAGCCGATCGAGCGGAAGGCGGGGGTGGTGGTTGGAGCGAAGGGCGGATTGGCGGGGAAGTAGCATCGCGTGCAATTCCCCCCGATGTCGTCCTGGACAAGCGAAGCGCAGATCCGGGACCCATTACCCCAGCGAGAGGTTTGGCGAAGACTCGTAGTTAGCAGCTTCGCGCCAAATCAGCCCTGGGGTAATGGGTCCTGGCCTTCGCCAGGACGACATCGGATTTGTTGAGCCGCCGCGCGCCTCACAACCAAGGCGCCGGCGTATCCATCGCAATCAGCTGCTCGACCTCGATGCGGGGGCGCACCACGGCGTATTGATCGCCCTTCACCAGCACCTCCGGCACCAGCGGCCGCGTGTTGTAGGTGCCGGCCTGCACCGCGCCATAGGCGCCGGCGGTCATGATGGCGAGCAGGTCGCCCGGCTGCGGCGTCGGCAGCGTGCGGTCGAGCGCGAGGTAGTCGCCGGTCTCGCAGACCGGACCGACAACATCGGCCGTGATGGTCGCGGCGCCCTTGGCGGGCTGCGTCACCGGCAGGATGTCGTGATGCGCCTCGTATAGCGTCGGGCGGATCAAATCGTTCATCGCGGCGTCGATGATGACGAAATTCTTGCCGTCGCCGTGCTTCACGTAGATGACCCTGGTGACCAGGATGCCGGCATTGCCGACGATCATGCGCCCCGGCTCGAACATCAGCGTGCAGCCGAGATTGTGGCTGACGCGCTTGACCATGGCGGCATAGGCGTCGGGTGCCGGCGGCGCCTCGCGGTCCATGTAATAGGGAATGCCGAGGCCGCCGCCGAAATCAACATGGCTGATGTTGTGGCCGTCGGCGCGCAGCGTCTGCACGAATTCGGAGAGGATCCGGAACGCGGTCTCCATCTTGGAGAGGTCGGTGATCTGGCTGCCGATATGTACGTCGGTGCCGGTCACCTCGATGCCCGGGAGTCTTGCGGCGCGCGCATAGACCTCGCGGGCATGGGCGATCGGAATGCCGAACTTGTTCTCGGACTTGCCGGTGGAGATTTTTGCATGCGTGCCGGCATCGACGTCGGGATTGACGCGCACGGAGATGCGCGCGGTCTTGCCCATCTCGGCCGCAAGCCGCGACAACAGCTCGAGCTCGGGCTCGGATTCGACGTTGAGACAGAGGATGTCCGCGGCCAGCGCGGCGCGCAGCTCGTCTTCGGTCTTGCCGACACCGGAGAACAGGATTTTGCTAGCGGGAATGCCGGCGGCTAGCGCCCGCTTCAACTCGCCGCCGGAGACGACGTCAGCGCCGGCTCCCAACTTGGCCAGCGTGCGCAGCACCGACTGGTTGGAGTTCGCCTTCATGGCGTAGCAGACCAGCACCTTCTCGCCGGCGAAGGCCTCGGTGAAGACGCGATAGTGCCGCTCCAGCGTTGCGGTCGAATAGCAATAGAACGGCGTGCCGACGGTTGCGGCCAGCTCGGACAGGTTCACCGCCTCGGCGTGCAGCACGCCGTTGCGATAGTCGAAATGGTTCATGGCGCAGGCTCGGTTGTCCCGGCTTATTTATTGCCGGGAGGTTCGTCCAGGAGCGGGTCGAGAATAAACGGTTTCTTCCTGCCCTTGGCCGCCGCAGGCGCGGCGTCCACACCGTAGGTGGGATTGAACACGCTCGGCGTCCTCTGGGCTTCGGTCTCGGTGTCAACAGGCGCAGCACCGTTGGCCGTGGGTGCATTGGAGGCGGTCGGCGGCAGATCCAGCGGGCCCTTGCGGCCGCAACCGGCGAGCGCCAGCGCCGTCAGGCTAAGGACAATGATGGCCCACCCCGAGCCGGCCGGGCGAAACTTTGACGTCACGACGAAATCCCCACTACGCGGCGCGCACCATACAGAGATTGGCGCGCTCTGGCGAGAGCCGGATGACCATGAAACATAAGCGAAATTTTGCCCTCAGCCCGATTTTCGCTCTTTTTCCAGCCGCTTCGCCCAGGCCTTGGCCTGCGACGCCACGTTCTTCGGCGCGGTGCCGCCGAAGCTGGTCCGGCTCTTCACCGACGATTCGACCGAGAGCACGCCGAGCACGTCCTTGGTGATCTTGGACTCGATCGCCTGCATCTCCTTCAGCGGCAGCTCGTGCAGCGCGACGCCGCCTTCGGCGGCCTTGGCCACGATGCGGCCGGTGACGTGGTGGGCCTCGCGGAACGGCATCTTCAGCGTCCGCACCAGCCAGTCGGCGAGATCGGTCGCGGTGGCGTAGCCCTCGCCGGCGGCCGCCTTCATCTTCGCTTCGTCGGGCACGAGGTCGCGGACCATGCCGGTCATGGCGCGGATCGCCAGCGACAGCGCGGCAAACCCCTCCATGGCGCCCTGCTTGTCCTCCTGCATGTCCTTTTGATAGGCGAGCGGCAGGCCCTTCATCACGATCAGGAGCCCGTTGAGCGCGCCGATCACGCGGCCGGTCTTGGCGCGCACGAGCTCGGCGGCATCCGGGTTGCGCTTCTGCGGCATGATCGAGGAGCCGGTCGTGAACTTGTCGCTGAGGCGGATCAGGCCGACCAGCGGCGAGGTCCAGATCACGATCTCCTCGGCAAAGCGCGACATGTGCACGGCGCAGATCGAGGCCGCCGACAGCGTCTCCAGCACGAAGTCGCGGTCGGACACCGCATCGAGTGAGTTCGCCATCGGCCGGTCGAAGAGCAGCGCCTTCGCGGTGGCGTGGCGGTCGATCGGGAATGAGGTGCCGGCGAGCGCGGCCGCGCCCAGCGGCGATTCGTTCAGCCGCTTGCGCGCGTCCTGGAAGCGGCCGCGGTCGCGCGCGGCCATCTCGACATAGGCAAGCAGGTGGTGGCCGAAGGTGACGGGCTGCGCGGTCTGAAGATGCGTGAAGCCGGGCATCACGGTTGCGGCGTGCTCCAGCGCGCGCTCCACCAGGGCCTGCTGGAACGCGGCGAGCGCCACATCGGTCTCATCGATGACGTCGCGGACGAACAGGCGAAAATCGGTCGCGACCTGGTCGTTGCGCGAGCGCGCCGTGTGCAGCCGTCCGGCGGCGGGGCCGATCAGCTCGGACAGGCGGCTCTCGACATTCATGTGAATGTCCTCGAGCGCGCGCTTGAACGCGAAGCCGCCCTTGCCGATCTCTGACAAAATCGTGTCTAGACCCTTGCCGATATTTTTCGCATCAGAGGCCGTGATGATGCCCTGGCTGGCGAGCATCGCGGCGTGGGCCTTGGACGCAGCAATGTCCTGGGCGAAGAGGTGACGATCGACGTCGATGGAGACGTTGATCTCTTCCATGATCTCATCGGGACGTTCCGAGAACCGGCCGCCCCACATCTTGTTGCTCATGATCCCCTGCTCACGCCCTTGCTTGTCGCTAGCCACGTTTGCTGGCCGCCGCCAGCCGTATTAAGAGGCCCCTGATAGCCATATCTGCGACCGGATGACAAACGATATGCTCGACAAGACGCCCTCCGCCACGCGCCGGATCCCCCTCGTCATCGCCACCGTGGCGATCGGCGGTCTGGCCGGCTTCGCCGCGCTGTACGGGCTGGGCCTGAGCCGGTCGCCGTCAGGCGATCCGTCCTGCCGGTCCGCGGTGGCGACCGCGCAGAAGATCGCGCCGCTCGCCCATGGCGAGGTGGCGGCGCTGACCATGGCGAGCGCCCCGTTGAAGTTGCCCGACCTCGCGTTCGAGGACGCCGACGGCAAGCCGAAGAAGTTGTCCGATTTCCGCGGCAAGACGCTGCTGGTGAACCTCTGGGCCACCTGGTGCGTGCCCTGCCGCAAGGAGATGCCGGCGCTGGACGAGCTTCAGGGCAAGCTATCGGGCCCGAATTTCGAGGTGGTGGCGATCAATATCGACACCCGCGATTCGGAGAAGCCCAAGACCTTCCTGAAAGAGGCCAATCTGACCCGGCTCGGCTATTTCAATGATCAAAAAGCCAAGGTTTTTCAGGATCTTAAGGCAATAGGCCGGGCACTGGGGATGCCGACATCGGTGCTGGTCGATCCGCAAGGCTGCGAGATCGCGACGATCGCGGGGCCGGCGGAGTGGGCGAGCGAGGACGCGCTCAAGCTGATCCGGGCCGCGACCGGCAAGGCCGCCGCGTCGCTTTAGTTATTGGCGCATGATCTGATCGGAAAACCGGGGCCCACTTTTCCGGTTCATGCGCTGAGGGTTAGGCCGTGACGTTGAGATTGCCGCCGACGCCGGGGCCGACATTGGCGAGCGAGGGCTGACCGGCGCCCAGCAGCGTCAGGACGGTGGATTTCTCCATGTCCATATTCTGCTTGGTCAGCGTCGCCGCGATATTCGATTGCAGCGCGCCTTGCTGAGCGGCCAGCATGGTGCTGACCATCGCCATCATGTCCATTACGCGAACCCTCTTACCGGCCGTAACCTAGGCGCGAGGGGTTAATGGGACATGAATTGTCACGAAGCGGATGCGCGCCGAAGGACGACGGTGCCGTAAGGGTGGGCAAAGCGAAGCGTGCGCACCAATCAGGATCCTGGTTGCGGAGGGATGGTGGGCACGGCGCTTTGCGCCTTTGCCCGCCCTACGGCACCGTTGCCTTACCTTGTCGGAACCGGCTTGGCGCCGCGATAGTCGTAGAAGCCGCGCTGGGTCTTGCGGCCGAGCCAGCCGGCCTCGACGTATTTCACCAGCAGCGGGCACGGACGGTACTTGGAGTCGGCGAGGCCCTCGTGCAGCACCTGCATGATGGAGAGGCAGGTGTCGAGGCCGATGAAATCGGCGAGCTCCAACGGGCCCATCGGATGGTGCGCACCGAGCTTCATCGCGGCATCGATCGCCTCGACGTTGCCGACGCCTTCGTACAGCGTGTAGATCGCCTCGTTGATCATCGGCAGCAGGATGCGATTGACGATGAAGGCCGGGAAATCCTCGGAGACCGCGACCTGCTTGCCGAGCCTGGCGACGAACTCCTTGGACGCCTCGAAGGTCGCATCGTCGGTGGCGATGCCGCGGATCAGCTCCACCAGCTCCATCAGCGGCACCGGGTTCATGAAGTGAATGCCGATGAAACGCTCGGGCCGGTCGGTGGCGGCGGCGAGCCGGGTGATCGAGATCGACGACGTATCGGAGGCGACGATCGCCTCCGGCTTCAACACGGCGCAGACCTCGTGGAAGATCTTGCGCTTGACCTCCTCCTTCTCGACCGCGGTCTCGATCACGAGATCGCAATCGGCGAGGTCGTCCAGCTTCTCGGCAAGCTTGATCCGCGCTATCGCCTTGGCCTTGTCGTCCTCGGTGACGGCCTTCTTGGAGACCTGCCGCGCCAGATTGCCATTGATGGTGGCCATGCCCGACTTGAGGCGGTCAGCCGAGACGTCGTTGAGCACCACGTCGAAGCCGGCCAGCGCCGCAACATGCGCGATGCCGTTGCCCATCTGACCCGCGCCGATCACGCCGACCTTCTTGATCACTGCCGCCATAATGTCATCCACCGGAACGGCGCGCATGTCGCGCCTGCCTATCCCCTTGAGCCGGGAGTCCGATTTAATCAGAACCTTGGCTCGAAACCTAGATTGGATCGCTTCGAAGGCGGCCCCACACCAAAGAAAACGCCTCAAAAAAGCAACACCGGCCGGAGTTTATAGCTCCGGCCGGTGTTTTTGGCTCGTTTTACTTGCCGAGCTTGCCGAGTTCGGCGGTCAGCTCCGGAACCGCCTGGTAGAGATCGGCCACCAGGCCGTAATCGGCAACCTGGAAGATCGGCGCGTCCTCGTCCTTGTTGATCGCGACGATCACCTTGGAGTCCTTCATGCCGGCCAGATGCTGGATCGCGCCGGAAATGCCGACCGCGACATAGAGCTCGGGGGCCACGACCTTGCCGGTCTGGCCGACCTGCCAATCGTTCGGCGCATAGCCGGCATCGACCGCCGCGCGCGAGGCACCGACACCGGCCCCTAACTTGTCCGCGAGCGGCTCGATGTATTTTGCAAAGTTTTCCCGGCTCTGCATGGCGCGGCCACCGGAGACGATGATCTTGGCCGAGGTCAGCTCGGGACGGTCGCTCTTGGCGACTTCCTCGCCGACGAACGACGACAGGCCCGGATCGGCCGCCGCCGCCACGTTCTCGACCGGCGCGCTGCCGCCTTCGCCTGCTGCGGCGAAGGTGGAGGTGCGGACCGTGATGACCTTCTTGGCGTCCTTCGACTTCACCGTCTGGATGGCATTGCCGGCATAGATCGGACGCTCGAAGGTGTCGGGGGCGACCACCTTGATGATCTCCGAGACCTGCATGACGTCGAGCAGGGCTGCGACTCGCGGCATCACGTTCTTGAAGCGCGAGGTCGCAGGCGCAACGATCGCGTCATAGCCGGAAGCCAGCGATACGACCAGCGCGGCCAGCGGCTCGGCGAGATCGTGCGCGTAGGTCTCGCCATCGGCGAGCAGCACCTTCTTCACGCCGGCAAGCTTGGCAGCGGCATCCGCCGCGGCCTTGGCGTTCTGGCCGGCCACCAGCACCTCGACGTCCGCGCCGAGTGCGGCCGCCGCGGTGAGAGCCTTGTTGGTCGCATCCTTGAGCGACGCATTGTCGTGTTCGGCAATCAGAAGCGTCGTCATCAGAGCACCCCGGCTTCGTTCTTGAGTTTCGACACCAGCTCGGCGACGTCCTTGACCTTGACGCCCGCCTTGCGGCCCGCCGGCTCCGTCGTCTTGAGAATCTCGAGACGCGCGGCGACGTCGACGCCGTAATCGGCGACGGTCTTTTCCGCGATCGGCTTCTTCTTGGCCTTCATGATGTTGGGCAGCGAGGCATAGCGCGGCTCGTTGAGACGCAGGTCGGTGGTGACGATCGCCGGTCCCTTCAGCTTCACGGTCTGCAGACCACCGTCGACTTCGCGCGTGACCTTGAAGTCAGAACCTTCGACCTCGAGCTTGGAGGCGAAAGTCGCCTGCGACCAGCCGAGCAGAGCGGCCAACATCTGGCCGGTCTGATTGGAGTCGTCGTCGATCGCCTGCTTGCCGAGGATGATCAGGCCCGGCTGCTCTTCTTCAGCAACCTTCTTCAGGATCTTGGCGACCGCGAGCGGCTCGACATTGCCCTCGGCCTTCACCAGGATGCCGCGGTCAGCGCCCATCGCGAGACCGGTGCGGATCGTCTCCGATGCCTGCGCCGGTCCGATCGAGACCACCACCACCTCGGTCGCCTTGCCGCCTTCCTTCAGGCGCAGCGCTTCCTCGACCGCGATTTCATCGAACGGGTTCATGGACATTTTGACGTTGGCGAGTTCAACGCCCGATCCATCGCTCTTGACGCGGACCTTGACGTTGTAATCGACCACCCGCTTTACCGGCACTAAGACCTTCATCGATCCTCTTTCACTCAATTTGGGAGGGGAGTTATCAACTGGCGCGGAACCTAAAGGCCTGATCAGGCCCGGTCAACGCGCGAACGAGCCAAATTTTAGACCTTAGAAATGCGCCCGCTCAATGGGTCAGCGGTTCTGGCCGGGAACCCAAAGCACGTCGCCGGCGCCATTCCCGTTGGCGGCTCGGCTGGCCACGAACAGGAAGTCCGACAGGCGGTTCATATATTGGATGCCAGCCGCGCTGACCGGCTCGCCGGGCTGAGCAGCCAGTTTCACCATCACCCGTTCCGCCCTGCGGCATATTGTGCGCGCGACGTGAAGATGAGCCGCGGCCGGCGTGCCGCCCGGCAGCACGAAAGAGGTCAGCGGCGCGAGCTTGTCGTTGAGTGCGTCGATGTCGCGCTCGAGCCGCTCGACCTGGCTCGCCACCACCCGCAGCCGCTCCGCTTTGCCTTCGCGCTCGGGCACCGCAAGATCGGCGCCGAGATCGAACAGATCGTTCTGGATACGGCCAAGCATCGCATCGAGCTCGGGCATATCCGAGGTGTGGAGCCGCACCACGCCGATCGCGGCATTGGTCTCGTCCACGGTGCCATAGGCCTCGATGCGCAGATCGTATTTCGGACGACGCTCGCCCGAGCCGAGCGCCGTCGTGCCGTCGTCACCGGTTTTCGTGTAGATGCGGTTCAACGTGACCACGTAGACCTCTTAATTTTGGGGCATGATCTCGTCGGAAAACCGCTTCACACTTTTTTCCGGATCATGTCCTATCGCCCCATGGCCCAGACTGCGAGCATGGCAAGGATGATCGCCACAAACTGAAGCAGCACGCGCCAGCGCATCAGCTTCTGCGAGGTGTTGGGCGAGCCGCCACGCATCATGTTGACGAGCCCGAGCAGCAGCACGAGCGCCACGGCGCCGACCGCGATCGGCAGGATGAAAGTACTCAAGATAGATGCCATTAGGGGTAGATAACACTGTGCTTGCAGATGCGCCATGGTGCCGCGGCAGCCGCCGCCGTCATTCCGGGCGATGCGACGGGAGCGCGCGACGCGGCCCGGAGCATCGAGCCCGGAATTCATCGCTCCAGGTACGTTGCAGCTAAATGGATTCCGGCCTCGCGCTGCGCGCGCCCCGGAAATGACGCCGGAGAGGGACAGGCTATCGCCTGCGCGATCTGGCTTTTAGGCCAATAATATCAGATGGTAGCGGAATGATTTCCGATTTGCGCCAATTGCCTGTTTACCCCACCTCTCTCCCCGCGCGCGGAGAGAGAGCAGTGTAGGTCGCGCATGAAAGCGATCCGCTACATCTACGTCGTCGTGATGGACGCGTTCTACACGTTCCTCGCTGACGACGGCTGGGCGATCGCGAGCCACATCGCCCTGTCGACGCTGATGGCGCTGTTCCCGTTCCTGATCGTGCTGACCTCGCTTGCCGGCTTCTTCGGCTCCAAGGAACTCGCTGATCAGGCCGCCGGCCTGATGCTCCAGGTCTGGCCCAAGCAGGTCGCCGATTCGATCTCCGGCGAGGTCCACGACGTGCTGACCACCACCCGCACCGGCATTCTGACCATCGGCGCGGCGCTGTCGGTCTATTTCGCCTCCAACGGCGTCGAGGCACTCCGCGTCGCGCTCAACCGCGCCTATGCCGTGGTGGAGATGCGCCGCTGGTACTGGCTGCGGCTGGAATCGATTGCCTACACGTTGATCGCAGCTTTCACTGCGCTTGCCATGGCGTTCCTGATCGTGCTCGGCCCGCTCCTGATCGAAGCGGCGCGACGCCATATCCCGCTGTTCGTCGAGTCCAACGAAAGCATCCTCACCTGGGTGCGGTACGGCATCACCATCAGCGCGCTGGTGGTGGCGCTGTTCATCCTGCACGCATGGCTGCCGGCGGGACGCCGCAGCTTCCTCCAGATCATGCCGGGCATCGTTTTCACGGTGGTGGCGTCGCTGGTCTCCGGTGTCGTCTTCGGGCAATACCTGGCGCGCTTCGCCAACAATTACGTGACGATGTATGCGGGGCTGGCCTCGGTCATCATCGCGCTGGTGTTTCTGTATTTCATCGCCGCGATTTTCGTGTACGGCGGCGAGCTCAATGCCGCGATCATCAAGTCGCGGCTGCCTCACGGCGTGTCGCTTCAAGCAGCGCAGTCGCTAAAGCCCGCGGAGACACAGGCTTGACCAGGAAGGCGTCGGCACCGGCCTCGCGCGAGGCCGCCTCGTCCTCGCCGCGACCGGAAACGCCGATGATGGGGATCTGAGCCAGCGGCGTCGGCAGCGTGCGGATCCGCCTGATGGCCTCGACGCCGTCGATACCCGGTAGCACCATGTCCATCAGCACCGCGTCGAACGCTCCTTGCGCGAGCCGACCGACCGCATCCTCGCCGCGACCGATGAACTCGGCATGATGGCCGAGCTCGGTCAAAATGGTGTTGAGCACCACGCGGCCGAACGGATTGTCCTCGACGCTAAGCACGCGGAGGGCGGTCACCGCCTCGGGCTCGCTACCGTTCTTTCCTTTGCGCGATTTGCCCGATCCCGCCGCATCCAGCGATACCGTCAGCGTGAACGTGGCGCCGCCGCCGCGGCGCGGAGCGACCGTGATGTCGCCGCCCATCGCGCGCGCGAGCTGCTTCACCGAGGATAGACCCAGACCGGCGCCGCCGAAGCGCGATGCAATGGTGACATTGGCCTGGGTGAATGGGCGGAACAGCCGCTTGATCTCGGCCATGGTAAGACCGATGCCGCTGTCGGACACCGCGAAGGCGATGCCGACCCTGCCCTTATCCTTGGCTTTGCCTTTGCGCTCGTCCTTGGCGGGACGCCAGGGCGCCACCGCAAGCGCCACGCCGCCCTGATCGGTGAATTTCACGGCATTGTCGATCAGGTTCTCGAGCGCAGCGCGCAGGCGGACGGGATCGCCGACCACCAGCCCCGGCAACTTCTCGGAAATGTCGACCTGGGCCTGAAGACCCTTGGCCGCGGCGCGGCCGGCCAGCGAATCGCCGGCGCTGCGGGCAAGCGTCCGCAGGTCGAACAGGTCCTGCCGCAGCGTGCTTCCCCCCTTTCCTGTCCGGGCAGCGTCCACAAACACCGTCGCAAGGCTCGCCAGATGTTCGGCGCCGGCCTTGATGGTGTCGGCCCAGCGCCGCTCCCGCTCGCCGAGATCGGAGGTCGCGAGCAGGTCACTGATCGCCAGAATACCGGTCAGGGGGGTGCGGACCTCGTGGGCAAAGGCGGCGAGCGCGGCCTGGACCACGTCAGGCGCGACCGCCTTGGTGCTGCGCTTACGCAACCGGCCGGCCGCCCCGGACCTCTTCCGAGGCGGTCGCCTGGACGTTCGCGTGGTGCGCATTGGGCGCGTTTTCGCCGCCATAGATCCCCTTCGAACCCCGGGCTCTCGGGCAAGCATGGCACGGCGGAACACCCGGAGTCACGGCGGCGTTTGGCTAACCCCCAGAGAAACTTAACCTAATCCCACCGATCGACGGATGCCGGCCGGCGTGGCACCGGCGGCGCGCAATTCCCGCAGGCCGGTCGAGCGGCTCGATTTCGACAGCTTCCGCCCCTCGCCGTCGCGGATCAGAGCGTGGTGGCGATAAGCCGGTTCCGGCAGGCCAAGCAGGATCTGCAGCAGGCGGTGTACCGATGTGGCGTGAAACAGGTCCTGGCCCCGCACGATCTCGCTGACGCCCTGGTGGGCGTCGTCGACCACCACGGACAGATGATAGCTGGTCGGCGTCTCCTTGCGGGCGAGTATCACGTCGCCCCAGGCTTCCGGTCGCGCCGACACGATGCCGCGCTCGCCATCCGGCCCCGCGCCGAGTTCGTTCCAAGTTAGGCCGGCGACGCGCCGACAGGCAGCCGCCATGTCGAGCCGCAGCGCGTAAGGCGCGCCGGATGTCATCAGCCGCTCGCGCTCGCCGGCCGACAGCGACTTGGCGTCGCCGGGATAAAGTGGCGCGCCGTCGGGATCGCGCGGCCACGGCCCATCCACCTCGCGCGCGGCTATAAGCCTTGCGATCTCGGCGCGGCTTTCAAAGGCCGGATAGACGAGACCGAGCGCAGAGAGCTTGTCCAGCGCGGCGCGATAGTCGGCAAGATGCTCGGACTGTCGCCGCGCCGGTGTCTCCCAGGAGATTCCGAGCCAGGCGAGATCCTCGTAGATCGCCGTCTCATAGTCCGGCCGGCAGCGCGTCGCGTCGATGTCCTCGATCCGCAGCAACAGCCGCCCGCCGGTCTCGCGTGCACGTTCGAAGTTCAGCAGCGCGGAATAGGCGTGGCCGAGATGCAGGAAGCCGTTCGGGCTTGGGGCAAATCGGAAAACGGGTGGCATGAGTTCTCGGTGTATTCGTCATTGCCGGGCTTGACCCGGCAATCCATCTTCCAGGACTCTCGTTAGGAGATGGATGCGCGGGTCCCGCCTACGCCGAAGGCTTCGGCGGGCTTTACGGTATTGGGCCAGCGTAGCTTTAGCAGAGACGGCAAGCCCGCGCATGACGAGTTGAGCAAGCAATGACCATCCACCTCGAATCCCAATCCGATCTCGAAGAGGCCGTCCATGCGCTGATCAAGCGCGACCCGCGCCTCAAGCCCGTGCTGGAAATCGCCGGCATGCCGGCCTTGCGGCGGCGCGAGCCGGGTTTTGCGGGGCTCGCCCATATCGTGTGCGGGCAGCAGCTCTCGACGGCGAGCGCGGCGGCGATCTGGGGGGGGCTGGCCGCCGCCCTCGATCCGTTCGACCACGAGGCTGTCCGCCGCGCCCGCACCGACCGGCTGGGGCGGCTCGGCCTGTCCGCCGCCAAGATCAAGACGCTGAAACACCTTGCGCGCGAGATCACGGCGCAACGGCTGAACCTCGAGGTTCTCGCCGAAGAGGATGCCGACGCCGCGCATCACACGCTGATCTCGCTGCCCGGCATCGGCCCCTGGACGGCCGACGTCTATCTGCTGTTTTGCCTGGGTCATGGCGACGCCTGGCCGGCGGGCGACCTCGCCGTGCAGGAGGGGATCAAGCTTGGTCTCGGCCTCAAGGCGCGGCCGACGGAGAAGCAGATGGCGCCGCTCGCCGAGCCCTGGCGTCCGCTGCGCGGCGCGGCGGCGCATCTGTGGTGGAGCTACTATCGCGCGGTGAAGAAGCGCGAGGGCGTGCTCGCGGGGGCGGGCTAGCCCCGCAGCCGCGCGCGGTCGGCCCGGGCGCATTCGGCGACGAAATCGACCACGGCGCGCACCGCCGGCAGCTCGACAAGGTCGGGATGGGCCAGCAGCCACAGATCCGCGACGCTGGCGAGCTTCTGCGGGGCGACGCGCACGAGATCGGAATAGGCTTCGGCGACGAAGCACGACAGTGCCGAGATTCCGATCCCGGCGCGGACCGCCGCCAGCATGTCCCCCTGGGAGGAGCAGCGCATCACCACCCTCGCCTGCCGCGTGACGACGTCGCTCCAGCGCGCAAGCTGCGCATTGGACGTCTGGTCGGCGAAGCCGATGACGCTGTGCTCCTTCCACTCGCCGCGCCGTTCAGGCAGTGACCGCCCGGCGGCATAATCGCGGGAGGCATAGAATCCCGTGCCGAGACGGCCGATCTTGCGGCCAACCAGGTTTTCCTCGCCGCTGTCGACAGGCCGCAATACCACGTCCGCCTCACGCCGGCGCACGCTTGCCGGAAACGGATGGGTGATGATCTCGAGCTGGATATGGTCGTGCGCACGCAGGAAGGCAGGCAAGCGCGGCATCAGCCAATGCGAGGCCAGCGTCGCGCCGATCGATAGCTTGACGATACCGCGCGCCTTGTGTCCCTTCGCCGCAACCGCGGTCTCGGCCCGTAGCGCCGCAGCTGCCATCGCCTCGGCGTGCTCGCGCAACGTCCTTCCATCCGCGGTCAGCGCCAGGCCGTCGGCGGCGCGCGCCACCAGCCGCGTGCCGAGCTGGGCTTCCAGCGCCGCGATGTTGCGGCTGACGGTTGGATGGCTGGTGTGCAGCCTGCGGGCGGCGGCGGTGAAGCTGCCGGTATCGGCGACCGCAACGAAGGTCTTGCAAAGGTCCCAGTCCATCGGCAGCCTTGTTCAAATCTAAAAGGTTGTCCGTTCATTATTGAACGGCCGGGCCGCGCCGTCCAACCTTATAATGGGATCAAATCTGCAACACGGGCGCCAATCCGCCCAGGCACAATCAACATGGAAACGCCTCGTCATCCGCCCGCCGGCGGTGCCGCGTTTCAGGAGGACATGATGGCGCTGCCCACTCTCTTGAAGGATTCGCTCGAGCTGCCCGTCGTCGGCTCGCCCCTCTTCATCGTCTCCGGCCCGGAGCTGGTGATCGCCCAATGCAAGGCAGGCGTCGTCGGCTCGTTTCCCGCGCTCAATGCCCGTCCGGCCGAGCAGCTCGACGAGTGGCTGAGCCGGATCGAGGACGAGCTCGGCGAATACAGATCGCGCAATCCCGGCAAGAAGGTCGCGCCCTACGCCGTCAACCAGATCTGCCATGCCTCCAACGACCGGCTGATGAAGGACATGGAGACCTGCGTCAAGCACAAGGCGCCCATCATCATCACCTCGCTGCGGCCGCCGGCGGAGATCGTCAAGGCCGCGCACTCCTATGGCGGGCTGGTGTTCCACGACGTCATCAACGTCAAGCATGCACGCAAAGCCGCCGAGCAGGGCGTCGACGGCCTGATCCTGGTCTGCGCCGGTGCCGGCGGACATGCCGGCACGCTGTCGCCCTTCGCGCTGGTGCGCGAGGTCAAGCAATGGTTCGACGGCGCGATTCTGTTGTCGGGCGCGATCAGCGACGGCTTTGGCATCGCCTCCGCGCTGACGCTGGGCGCCGACCTCGCCTATATGGGCACGCGCTTCATCGCCACGAGGGAAGCCAATGCCGACGAAGCCTACAAGTCGGCGCTGACGCAGCACGCCGCGCACGACATCGTCTACACCAACCTGTTCACCGGCGTGCACGGCAACTATCTCGGCCCTTCGATCGCTGCCGCCGGGCTCGACCCGGACAATCTCCCGGTCGCCGACAAATCGAAGATGAACTTTGGCTCCGGCGGCAACATGAAATCGAAAGCGTGGCGCGACATCTGGGGATCGGGCCAGGGCATCGGACAGATCACCGATGTCCCTCCCGTCGCGGAGCTCGTCGACCGCATGAAGAGTGAATTCGATCAGGCCCGCCAGGATTTCCTGATGCGTGTGAGCGCCTGACGTCTCGGACCGGGCAAGAAAGAGCGGGAGGACATCATGAAGCTGGCAGCCGCACTGATCGGCCTGTCCCTGCTGGCGCTCGCCAGCGGCGGCGCCCATGCCGAAGGCAACGGCGAGATCCGCATCGGACAAACCCTGCCCTATAGCGGTCCGGCCTCCGGCTTCGGCGCGATCGGGCGGACGCAGGAGGCCTTCTTCGAGAAGGTCAATGCCGAGGGCGGCATCAACGGCCGCAAGGTCACGTTCATCACGCTGGACGACGCCTACTCGCCGCCGAAAACAGTCGAGCAGACCCGCAAGCTGGTGGAACAGGACGAAGTGCTGATGATGTTCGGCTCGCTCGGCACCGCCACCAACAGCGCCGTGCAGCGCTATCTCAACGGCAAGAAAGTCCCGCAGCTGTTCGTGCTCTCGGGCGCGACGAAATGGGCCGATCCGCAGAAATATCCGTGGACCATGCCCGGCATGGCCGCCTACGAGTCCGAGGGCGTGGTCTATGCCAAGCACGTGCTGCGGACCAAGCCCGACGCCAAGATCGCCATCCTGTCCCAGAACGACGATTTCGGCCGCGACTATGTCGCGGGCTTCAAACGCGCGCTCGGCGCCAAGGCCGCCAGCATGATCGTTGCGGAGCAGACCTATGAGACCAGCGCGCCGACGATCAGCTCGCAGCTCTCGACCCTGAAGGCGTCGGGCGCCGACGTGCTGTTCGGCGTCGTGCTCGGCAAGTTCACCTCGCAGATGATCAAGGGCGTGGCTGAGATCGGCTGGAAGCCCGAGCTGTTCTTCGTGCCGACCTCAGCCTCGTCGATCTCGTTCCTGGAGCCCGCCGGGCTCGACAACGCCGTCGGCCTGATCTCGTCGAGCAACCAGAAAGACACGATGGACCCGCAATGGGCCAGCGATCCCGGCGTGAAGGAATATTTCTCCTTCATGAAGCAATACATGCCGAACGCGGATCTCTCCAATTCCAACTACGCAGCCGGCTACCACTATGCGACGCTGCTGATGACCGTGCTGAAGGCGTGCAAGGATGATTTAAGCCGCGACAACATCATGCGCCAGGCGGCCTCGCTGAAGGAGGTGAAGCTGCCGCTGCTGCTGCCGGGCATGTCCGTCACCACCGGCCCCGACGACTACCTGCCGTTCCAGCAGCTTCAGCTCCGGCGCTTCAATGGCAAGAGCTGGGTAGGGTTCGGTGACGTGCTGGACGATCGCTAGACTCGAGGACACACAATGATCATCAGCGGTGAGCGCCAGATCGGCAACGACGAGATCCAGGCGCGCATCAGACACGCGGCGAGCGGGCTTCGCGCCCTCGGCCTTGCCGAAGGCACGCCGGTCGCCATGATGCTGCGTAACGATTTCGCTCTGTTCGAGGTGGTCGCGGCTTCGGCCGCGCTCGGCAGCCCCGTGGTACCGATCAACTGGCACCTGAAAGCCGAGGAGGTCCGCTATATCCTGACGGATAGCGGTGCGAAGATCCTGGTCTGCCACGCCGACCTGCTGCCGCAGATCCGCGCCGGCTTGCCCGAGGACGTCCGCCTGCTCGTCGTCGCGACACCGCCCGAGCTGGCGACGACCTTCGCCATTTCCCATGAGCTGACCGAGGTCCCGGCCGGACTGACCGATTGGGACGGCTGGCGGGACAGCCATCCGGAAATGCAGGAGCCGCCGCGCCGTGCCGCGGCGATGATCTACACGTCGGGGACCACGGGCATGCCGAAGGGCGTGCGGCGCATGCCGATGCAGCCGGAACAGGCGGCCGCCTCCGAGCGCGTCGGCGCGATCGCCTACGGCATCAAGCCGCGCGAGGACCAGGTCGTGCTGATCAACGGCCCGATGTATCACTCGGCGCCGCATTCCTACGGCATGATGGCCTTCCGCAACGGCTGCACCATCGTGCTCCAGGCGCGGTTCGACGCCGAGGAGTTGCTGGCGCTGATCGAGCGCCACCGTGTGACGCATATCCACATGGTGCCGACCATGTTCGTCCGCCTGTTGCGCCTGTCCGAAGCCGTCAGGCAGCACTACGACCTGTCGTCGCTGCGCTTCGTCGTGCATGGCGCCGCGCCCTGCCCGCCCGAGGTCAAGCGCGCCATGATCGATTGGTGGGGACCGGTCATCAACGAATATTTCGGCTCGACCGAGACGGGCATCCCGGTCTGGCACTCGGCCGAGGAGGCGCTGAAAAAGCCCGGCACGGTGGGCCGCGCCATTGAAGGCGGCATCGTCAAGATTTTTCGCGATGACGGCAGCCTTTGCGACGTCAATGAGGTCGGCGAGATCTACATGCGCCAAACGGCGGTGCCGGACTTCGACTATCACGGCAAGGCGCAGGCCCGCGCCGAAGCCGGACGCGACGGCCTCGTCAGCGTCGGCGACGTCGGCTATCTCGACGAAGACGGCTATCTGTTCCTGTGCGACCGCAAGCGCGACATGGTGATCTCGGGCGGCGTCAACATCTATCCCGCCGAGATCGAGAGCGTGCTGATCGCAATGCGAGGGGTGCGCGACTGCGCCGTGTTCGGCATTCCCGACGCCGAATTTGGCGAGCGGCTGTGCGCCTGCGTCGAGCCGGAGTCCGGTGCGCAGCTCACGGCCGCGGGCGTGCGGGCTTTTCTGCGCGAGCGATTGGCCAACTTCAAGGTGCCGAAGGAGGTCCAATTCCTGGACGCGTTGCCCCGTGAGGCGACCGGAAAGATCTTCAAGCGCAAGCTGCGCGATCCTTATTGGGCAAACCACAGTTGACGGCACTCCGGGTAAAACGCTTTTGACGTCAGCCGAACCAGTATAGCGTCAGCTCATTTCGAAGCATGATCGCTTCGGAAAACCGCTGCACACTTTCGGGATCTGTGCCGGATCACCTCGAAATATCTCGCGCTCCAGATCAAGGCGATCGAGGAAGGGATTTTGCCAAGCGCTGTGACTATGCCATTGAGCACAGCTTGGGCAACATCGTCATTGCGCGCGCAGCGAAGCAATCCAGGCTGTCTCCGCGGAGGGATTCTGGATTGCTTCGCCGCGCTCGCAATGACAACGTGGGGACTGCATCGCACCCCCACTCGGGAATTGAGGGAAGATACACATGCCAGCCATTCTCGGCACCGGCGAGCACCGCTACCGCGTCGTCGAAAATTTCGCAAAACTGCCGGACGGCTGGCAGCTCACCGACGTCGCCTCCGTCGCGGTCGACAGCAAGGACCAGATCTACGTCTTCAACCGCGGTGCCCATCCGATGGTGGTGCTGGACCGCGAGGGCAGCTTTTTGCGCAGTTTCGGCGAAGGCCTGTTCTCGCGCGCGCACGGCCTGCACATCGACGCCGACGACAATCTCTATTGCACCGATGACGGCGACCACACGGTGCGCAAATGCACCACTGACGGCAAGGTGCTGCTGACGATCGGTATCCCCGAAAAGCCGGCGCCGTTCATGAGCGGCGATCCTTTCCATCGCTGCACCCACACCGCGCTGTCGCCGAAGGGCGAGATCTACGTCTCCGACGGCTATGGCAATGCGCGGGTGCACAAGTTCACGCCTGACGGCAAGCTGCTTAAGAGCTGGGGCGAGCCCGGCACCGATCCCGGGCAGTTCAACATCGTGCACAATGTTGCCACCGACGCCGACGGCTGGGTTTACGTCGCCGACCGCGAGAACCACCGGGTGCAGGTGTTCAACGGCGAGGGCAAATACGAGACGCAGTGGAACAACCTGCACCGCCCTTGCGCGCTGTGCTGCTGCGGCGGGGCTAAGAGCCCGACCTTCGTGATCGGCGAACTCGGCCCCGGCATGGCCGTCAACCGCAAGGTGCCCAATCTCGGGCCGCGACTGTCGATCGTGGACGCCAAAGGCAAGCGTATTGCCCGGCTCGGCGGCGAGGAAGGTCCGGGCGTCGCCAGCGGCAAATTCCTGGCGCCCCACGGCATTGCGCTGGATTCGAAGGGCGACATCTATGTCGGCGAGGTCGGCGTCACCGACTGGAGGACGAGCTTTCCGGACGAGGAGATGCCGGCCGCGGTGCGCACGACTCGGTGCCTGCAAAAGCTTGAGCGGGTGCGCGAGTAGCTAAGGCAGGCGCAACGCACCGGGAAGGCGGTTCCGGGCCGGCTGCATGGCCCTGCCCGGAATCGCGGCCTTTTGGGCGCTTTTGCCATCCCGCCGCCGCATTGCTCGCGACTGAATAAGTCGCTCAACGGGCTTCACAATCCCGTCACGCTGCATGTAGTATGTCACTACATGCTGCTTCGCAGCGTATATTGGAGGCCGGGAGCGTTACTTGAACGCACATGTCTCGCAAGGCAGTTGGCCGGTGTTGGTGCTGAATGCGGACTTCCGGCCGCTGAGTTACTACCCACTGTCTCTGTGGTCGTGGCAGGACGCGATCAAGGCGGTGTTCCTCGACCGCGTCAACATCGTCGCGCATTACGACCAGGCGGTTCGAAGTCCGACGTTAGAGATGCAACTGCCGAGCGTGGTTTCGCTCAAATCCTTCGTCAAGCCGACCACCCATCCCGCCTTCACCCGTTTCAACGTCTTCCTCCGCGACCGCTTCAATTGCCAATATTGCGGCTCGCCCGAAGACCTCACCTTCGATCACATCATCCCGCGCAGCAAAGGCGGCCAGACCACCTGGGAGAACGTGGTCGCGGCGTGCTCGCCCTGCAATCTGCGCAAAGGCAATCTCACGCCAGCGCAAGCAAAAATGTTTCCGCGCCAGAACGCGTTCGCGCCGACCGTGCACCAGCTCCACCGCAACGGCCGCCTGTTTCCGCCGAACTATCTGCACGACAGCTGGCTGGACTATCTTTACTGGGATACCGAGCTGGATCCGTAAGGGCATTTCGGGTGCTTGAAGGCGATTGTCGTATCGAGTGCGAGTGCGAACTAATTTACCCGCGGCGTGTTCCTGTCCACGCGCCGCGACGATGACCACCGCACATCCCCTATCCCCGCAACTGCTCTATACATGGGCTATCAGCTGCTCTTCCGGGGCCATGCTGACGTAAATTCTGTAGCAGTCGTTACCGTCCCTTAAACCTCTGGTGGCAGTTTGGCCGGGATCCGCGGAACCGCGTGCCAGGCCGCGATCTGTCAGGTTCGAGGTCGTCACCAATGTTTGCCGAAACGCTGGAAGCGGTTCAATCCTCACCGTCGAAGCGAACGATTTATGTCCGCTTCGTGCTCGCGACGCTCGCGGTGATGGTGCTGTTCAAGACGTTCAGGTTCGGCCGCTGGAGCGCCTGGCAAGTCCGCGAACTGTCCGATTTCGACGCCTTCTACCTCGTTGCGCGGCAGATCTGGCATGGTCAGCTTGATCTCGTCTACCGGTTCGAGACGCTGGTCCAGCTTCAGCAGGCGTTCAACGGTTCGACCAGCTTCATGCCCTGGACTTATCCGCCGCAATTCGACCTGCTGGTGGCTCCCTTTGCGCTCCTGCCGGCCGGCATCGCCTATCTGCTGTTTATCACCGCGACGCTCACTGCCTATCTCCTGACGATTCGGGCCATCGCCCGCAACAATTTCGCGCACATCTTGGTCGTGCTGTTTCCCGCGCTGGCGATCACGGTCGGCTGCGGCCAGAATGGCTTTCTCACCGGCGCCCTGATCGGCATCGTTTGCCTCAACGTGGAGCGGCGCCAGATCATCGCTGGTCTTGCGCTCGGAGCAATGGTGATCAAGCCACATCTGGCTATCGCCGCGGGCCTCTACATGCTTGCGACGCGCCGCTGGACGGCGCTTGCAACCGCCGCAGCAGTCGTGCTCGCAAGCTCGCTCGTCTGCACGCTAGTGTTCGGATGGCAGATTTGGGCCGCATGGCTAGGCGCAATCAGGGAATCTGCGATCTTCCTCGACCGCGGCTTTTATCCGCTGTTCCGAATGGTCTCAACCTACGCTGCGCTCAGTCGGGCCGGCGTACCCCCGAGCATTGCCTTCTGGGCACAGGCAGCTGCGGCGAGCCTCGCCTTGTCTGCGATCGTGCTTGCCCTCTGGCTTGGAGCGGCGCGCAGAATGTCGCCCTCGTTTGCGCTCGGTGTCGTCGCCATGGTCTCGGTGATGATCAGCCCGTACGCCTATGACTATGACCTGCCGATCATCGGGATTGGCCTCGCGTTGATGCTCCCCGACCTGGCACAAGTGGCAAACGTGCGCGAGCGCAGCTTCGTCTACGGGCTGATCCTGCTTGCCGGCGCCTATGGAATGCTGCAATCGGCAAGGCTCGCGGCGCAGTTCGGCAATGAAGCGGATCTGGATGACAAGTTTACGCCTTCGCTCGGAGGCTTCGCGATGATGGCGCTGTTGGCCATGTTGCTGCGGCTGCTGTGGCGTGGACTGCAGCCTGCCCCCATCGTGACGCAGGCCGCGGAATAGCCTACCCGAGCGTGACACCATCGCGCAGCACGGAACCGGACCGGCCGGCGCTCGTTCAGATGAGAGCGCACGCTGCGCCGTGCCGCGGCGCAACCGAGGGAGGCTCATCATGCCCACAGCCGAACATGATCACGTCTACAAGATCCTGGAACTGGTCGGATCATCCGAGACGTCGATCGACGATGCGATCAAGAACGCGATCGGCCGCGCCGCCAAGACCATTCGCGAGATGAAATGGTTCGAGGTGGTGCAGACACGGGGTCACATCGAGAACGGCACTGTCCGTCACTATCAGGTGACGCTGCGCGTCGGCTTCACGCTGGAGGGATGACGCAGCGGACGCGGATGAAGCTGTCGCGCTGCGGCAAGGTGGTTAACAACCGCCGAGGAGAGTCAATCAAGATATCGTCAACTCCCTCCGGTTGAATACGGACGCACAAAATCATCGCAGAAGTTGCAATAGGCCGTTAAGGCCAAAGTGAGAGGTTTGCTCCGAAATGGAGCAAGCCTGATGGTGACGAGCCGCGAACTCGGCAAGACGCGCCTTCCGCTCTGGGCCGCGGGATTCATCGTGCTGATTTGCGTTGAGATCCTCGGCTTGAGCGCCTGGCGCGAATGGGAGGCGCGCAATGCCGATCTCAGGACCGCCGAGATCGACGTCACCAATCTGGCACATTCGCTGATCCAGCACGCGGACGATACGTTCGAACTCGCCGATACGATCCTGGTCGGGCTGGTTCACCGGCTCGAAATCGACGGGACGGGTCCGGATGCGATTGCGAAACTCCAGGCCTATCTGCCGACACGCAAATCATCAGACCGCATCCGCGGCATCTTCGTCTACGACGCGACCGGCGGGTGGCTTGCCACGACTGAACACCTCGACTTCTCCAAGCTCAACAACAGCGACCGCGACTATTTCCGTCATCATCGCGACTCGCCGGCGACGGGCACGCTGATCGGACCCCCCGTCAAGAGCAAAGCCGGCGGCCAATGGATTATCACCGTGTCCCGCCGGATCAACGATTCCGACGGCGGCTTCGCCGGCGTTGTCCTGCTCACGATCGACGTCAGCTATTTCGTCAAATTCTACGAGCGCTTCGACTTCGGGCCGAACGGCTCGGTATCGCTGCTCAACAATAGCGGCATCATGCTGGCGCGCAGTCGCGACGAGAGCGGCGCCTTCGTCGGACGCGACCTGTCCAATGCGCCCTTGTTCAGAAGTTGGAAAAGCCGCCCCCCCGGGGCGGTCTACTATTTCAGGTCGCCGATCGATGGCGTGGACCGGCTGAGCTACTATCAGCGCAGCAGCCGCTATCCCCTGATGGTGCTGGCGAGCAAGTCGCAAGACGACGTGCTGGCCTCCTGGCGGCGCGCAGCGACCACACGCATGACCTTCGTCCTCGGCCTCGTTGTGCTGATCGCATTGATCGGCTCCTACCTGGTCCGTCAGCTGGTGCAGCGGCAGCGCATGGCCCAGGCCTTGGTCGCCAAGGAAGCAAATTTCCGCCTGCTGGCCGAGCAATCCAGCGACATGGTGACCCGGATCGGACTGGACAACCGGGTGCTCTACGTCTCTCCCTCATGCGCGCGCATCACCGGCTGGTCCGCCGAGGAATTGCTGGGCACGTCGGCGCTCGCTGGCATTCACGCGGACGACATGGAACGGGTCCGGCAGGCCATCACCGCGCTGAGGAACGGCGAGGCCGAGGAGGCGCGGTTCGTCTATCGCCAGCATCATCGCGACAAGGGCGAGATCTGGGCCGAGGCGGCGCTGCACGTGACGCTGGCGTCGGACAGCGGCGCGATCGACGGCGTCGTCGCGGTGGTGCGCGACATGACCGAGCAGAAGGACCTTCAGGACAAGCTCGCCTCGCTGGCAACGACCGACGGTCTCACCGGTCTCGCCAACCGGCGCGCATTCGACGAACGCCTTGCCGACGAATGGGCGCGTGCCCGGCGCGACGGCACGCAGCTCTCGTTGCTGCTGATCGATGTCGATCATTTCAAGAAGTTCAACGACCATTACGGACATCTGGCGGGCGACGCCTGCCTGCGCGCGCTCGGCCGGATCCTGTCCACCTACGCGAGACGTCCGGCCGACCTCGCGGCGCGTTACGGCGGCGAGGAATTCGCGGTGCTGTTGCCGAACACCGGCCCGGATGGTTGCGCCGAGGTCGGCGAAGGAATCCGCCAGGCGCTGCTCGATCTCGCTATGCTGCATGCGCAGAATCCGCCTTCCCGGCTGGTGACTGCAAGCGTCGGCGGCGCGGCTGCTCTTCCGTCCCAGACCACGATGGACTGCAGCACGCTGGTCGCGGCCGCCGATCGCGCGCTCTACGCCGCCAAGGACAGCGGCCGTGACCGGCTGGTGATGTCGGGACAGGTGGTCCCCTGGCCCGCGAAGAGCGCGTGACGTCGGAGATTCCGCCCTCGAAACTCGCCGACGTCGGGCCTCGCATCGGCTGGTTTCTGCTCCGCGTTTGTCGCCCGTATTCGGACAGGATATGACTCGGATCACGGCCGGATGTTCGGCCACTCCGAGAGTGCTGCTGTGACTAATGGGATCAAGCTCGTCCTCTTCGACATGGACAATGTCCTGTGCGACTACGACAGGGGAAAACGCGTCGCGTGTCTGGCGGAGCTTGCGGGATCGACCAGCGAGTTCATCCACAAGGCGATCTGGGACAGCGGATTCGAGCTGCTCGGCGATTGCGGGGCTCTCGATGCCGCCGACTATTTGCGCGGTTTCGGCGAGCGCATCGGCTATCCGCTCTCGCTCGACGAATGGGTCGAGGCGCGGCGCCGTTCAATGCAGGCCAAAGGCGTGATGCTGGAGATTGCCGGCAGCTTGCGTAAGACCGTCGACATTGCCGTCCTGACCAACAACACCACGCTGGTCGCTGATCATATCGACACGCTGCTACCGGACTTGCGCCCGCTGTTCGGCTCCCGAATCTACACCTCAGCCCAGTTCAAGACCGCGAAGCCGGACCCGCGCTGCTACCGCCTCTGTCTGTCGGAACTCAACGTCAGGCCGGAGACCGCCCTGTTCGTCGACGATCTCATGGCCAACGTCGCCGGCGCACGCGAGGCGGGTCTGTTCGCGCATCACCACACGTCAGTGGAGAGCTTCAGGCAGGCCCTTTCGGAGCTCGGCCTGCTTCACGAATGATCCGCGCCGCCTTCCGCCGGCATCAAGCCAGATGGCACGAGACAAAATGCCCGCCCGCCCCTTCTCTCAGCTCCGGCGCGCTTTCCGCGCAGCGCGGCTGGGCGATCGGACAGCGGGTGTGGAAGTGGCAGCCGGATGGCGGCTTCATCGGGCTCGGCACGTCGCCCTTGAGGCGGATGCGTTCGCGCTTGAGCTTGGGATCGGGCACCGGCACTGCGGATAGGAGCGCCCTGGTGTAGGGATGCTGCGGGTTGCGGTAGAGGTCGCTCGCCTTCGCCAGCTCGACGATGCGGCCGAGATACATCACCGCGACACGGTCGGAGATGTGCTCGACCACAGAGAGATCGTGCGCGACGAACAGATAGGTGAGGTTCAGCTCGGCCTGGAGATCTTCCAGGAGGTTAATCACCTGCGCCTGGATCGACACGTCGAGCGCGGAGACCGGCTCGTCGCAGACGATCAGTTTCGGTTCGACAGCGAGCGCGCGCGCGATCACGATGCGCTGGCGCTGGCCGCCGGAGAATTCATGCGGATAGCGCCGCATGTGCTCGGCCTTGAGCCCGACCTTGACCAGGAGAGCCGCGACGCGCTCCTCGCGCTCCTTCGCGGATGAGGCGAGATTGTGGATGGTGAAGGCCTCGCCGAGGATCGCGCCGACCGTCATGCGCGGATTGAGCGAGGCGAACGGATCCTGGAACACCAGCTGCATGTTCCGTCGCATCGCGCGCAGATCGTTGCCGCCGAGCTTGCGCACATCCTGGCCGTCGAAGGTGACCTCTCCGTCGGTCGGCTCGATCAGGCGCAGCACGCAGCGTCCCGTCGTCGACTTGCCGCAGCCGGACTCGCCGACGAGACCAAGCGTCTCGCCGCGATTGACCGAGAACGACACGCCGTCGACCGCATAGACGGTGCCGACCTGGCGCGACAACAGGCCGCCGAGCACAGGGAAATGCTTCTTCAGGCCGCTGACGCGCAGCAAAGGTTCGCTCATGACGCGCCTCCCAGGCTCGGATCTCCCAGATGACAGGCCATGCGGTGGCCGGGCGCGATCTCGCGCAGCAGCGGCTCCTTCTCGGTGCAGACCTTCATGGCAAACTTGCAGCGCGGGGCAAAGCGGCAGCCGACCGGCGGATTGATCAGGATCGGCACCGAGCCGCCGATCGCCTCCAGCCGCGTCTTGTGCTCGCTGTCGAGGTCGATGCGGGGAATCGAGCGGATCAACCCTTGCGTATAGGGATGGCGGGGATCGCCGAAGAGGTCGTCGACCAACGCCTCCTCCACCACCTTGCCGGCATACATCACGACAACACGCTGCGCGGTCTCGGCGACGACGCCCATTGCATGGGTGATCAGCATCACCGCCATGCCGAAGCGGTCCTTCATGTCCTGGAGCAGGTCGAGGATCTGCGCCTGGATGGTGACGTCGAGCGCGGTGGTGGGCTCGTCGGCGATGATCAGCTTCGGCTTGCAGGCGAGCGCCATCGCGATCATCACGCGCTGGCGCATGCCGCCGGAGAACTGGTGCGGATAGTTGTGCACGCGGCCTTCGGCATTGGGGATCTGCACCAGCTTCAGCATCTCAATGGTGCGCTCGAGCGCCTGCTTCTTGGTCACCGCTTCATGCCGGCGCAGGCTCTCGGCGATCTGCTCGCCGATGGTCAGCACCGGATTGAGCGAGGTCATCGGCTCCTGGAAGATGAAGCCGATCTCCTTGGCCCTGATCTCGTCGAGCTGATTGCTCGTCAGCGGCACGAGATCGCGGCCCTCGAAGATGATCTGGCCCGCCGCGATCCGGCCCGGTGGCATCGCGATCAGCTTCAGGATCGACATCGCCGTCACGGTCTTGCCGCAGCCGGACTCGCCGACGACGCAGAGCGTCTCGCCCCTGTTGATGGAGATGTCGACGCCGTCGACGGCCTGGAGGATGCCGTCGTCGGTGGAGAAGTGGGTTTTCAGGCCCTTGATTTCGAGCAGCGGAGCCATCAGATCACCCGTCGCGCATCGAGCGCGTCACGCAGGCCGTCACCGATGAAGTTGATGGCGACCACCGCGATGAAGATCGCGCCGCCCGGAAACAGCGCCCAGTGCGGACCGATGTCGAGAAAGTCCTTGGCATCGAACAGCAGCCGGCCCCAGGTCGGGGTATCCGGCGGGAAGCCGAGGCCGAGGAAGGACAGCGTCGATTCCGCGATGATGGCAGCGGCGACGTCGATGGTACCGGCGATGATCACCGGGCCGACCGCATTGGGCAGGATGTGGCGCACCACCTGCCGCACCGGGCTGGCGCCGAGCGCGCGCGCGGCTTCGACGAACTCCTTCTCACGGATCGACAGGAACTGCGCACGCACCAGGCGCGCCACCGGCATCCAGCGAAGGCCTCCGATCACGAGCACGATCAGTATGAAGATGCCGCCCTCGGGTCCGAACAACTGCTTCAGCCCGTCGCGGAAGAGATAGATGAGCAGCAGCAGCAGCGGCAGTTGCGGCAGCGACAGGAAGAGGTCGGTGAGCCACATCAGGCCGTGTCCGAGCGCGCCGCGCGACATGCCAGCGAGCGCGCCGATCAGCGTGCCGATAAACACCGAAACCAGCATGGCGGCGAGCCCGACCGCGAGCGAGATCCGCCCGCCATAGATCATGCGCGCCAGGATGTCCTGGCCGAGATCGTCGGTGCCGAAGGGATGGGCGAGCGATGGGCCCTGCATGCCTGCGATGATGTCGATGTCGTTGATCTTGATGCGCCAGATGAACGGGCCGATCACCACCGCCAGCACCAGGATCAGGAGCAGGAAGGCGCTGATCACGGCGAGTCTGTGGCGGCTGTAGCGCCGCCACGTCTCGCGCCAGGGCGAGTAGACGCCCCGCTCAGCGGAGGGAGATGCGAGGGTCAAGCCAGCCATAAAGCACGTCCGCGATGAGATTGAACAGCACGACGAGGCACGCGAAGACGAAGGTGACGGCCATCACCACCGGCGTGTCGTTGGAAAGGATGGAGGAGATCAGCAGCGAGCCGATGCCGGGGATGCGGAAGATCTGCTCGGTGACGATGGCGCCGCCGAACACCGCGGGCATCTGCAATGCAATCAGCGTCACGACCGGGATCATGGCGTTGCGCATCACGTGCTTGATGATGACCTTGGCCTGGCCAAGGCCCTTGGCACGCGCCGTGGTGACGTAGTCGAGCCGGATCACGTCGAGCATCGCCGAGCGCACGAAGCGCGTCATCGACGCCGCCTGGAACAGGCCGAGCACCGCCACCGGCATGATCGCCTGCCTGATCATCTCCAGCACCCAGCGGATGCCGGTCGCCTTGATGTCGGTCGTATAGACGAAAGGCAGCCAGTCCAGCGTGACCGAGAAGATCAGGATGAACAGGATGCCGGTGAAGAAGGTCGGCAGCGAGAAGCCGACGAAGGCGAGCGTATTCGCGATCTGGTCGAACAACGAATACGGCTTGGTCGCGGCATAGACCCCGACGGGGATTGCGATCAGGAGCGCCAGGATCTGCGCCGAGCCGATCACGTAGAGGGTGGCCGGCAGGCGCTGGAGGATCAGCGTGTCGACGTTCATCCGGCTGACGAAGGAGAAGCCCCAGTCGCCGTGCAGCATGGCGTTGAGCCAGTGCAGATAGCGGAGGTGAATCGGATCGTCGAGGCCGAACTTGGCCCGAAGCGCCGCCTGCACTTCGGGCGGCACGTTCGGATTGGTCGCCAGCTCGGAGAACGGATCGCCGGGCGCGAGCGCGAGCACGACGAACAGCACGACCGAGATTCCGAGCAGGCTCGGAATCGCGATCAGCAGGCGACGCAGGACGTATTGGCTCATGAGGGAAAGGCCCCGTCTAGAGTTGGGGGATCATTCCTCGCGGTACCAGTCGAACAGATTGTCGGTTTCATTGGCCCAGCCGGAGATCACCGGGCGCAGCGTGTTCGAGGCCGCCTCCACTTTGAGCCGGTGCTGCGCCGGAATGAACACGGTGTCCTGGAACAGGAGGTCGTTGGCCTTGATGTAGAGCGCCGCGCGCTTGACCGGATCCATCTCGCCGTCGGCGGCGTCGATGGTGGTGTCGTACTCCTTGTTGACATAGCGCGGGAAGTTGGTGCCCTGCCACTTGTTCTCCTTCGTCGCCACGTTGCTCGAATGATAGCGGCGCATGTGCTGGGCCGGATCCGGCTGGCTCATCGGGATCTGGAACATCTCGATGTCAGCATAGAACTTCGCATAGGTGTCGGGATTGGCGACGTCCGACGAGAAGAACACCGAGGCCACGACCGACTTCAGCTCGACGTCGATGCCGGCCTTCTGACAGGCCTGCTTGACGATCGCCTGGGTCTTCTGGCGCGGGCCGTTGATCGAGGTCTGGTAGAGCAGCTTCAGCTTCTTGCCATCCTTCTCGCGGATGCCGTCGGCGCCCGGCTTCCAGCCGGCATCGTCCAGGATCTTCGAGGCTTTCTCGATGCTGAACTCCCATGAGGTGTTCTTGGAGACGAACTTTTCGGGGCCATTGAGGAAGTTCGCGGTGGTGCGGCCGGCGCGGCCATAGATGGCCTTCTTGATGGACTCGCGATCGACCAGCAGCGACAGCGCCTTGCGCACGGCGGGGTCGGAGAACAACGGATGCTTGGTCTTCATCGAGGAGCGTTCGCCGTCGACCTCGGTGTTGGGATCGGTGAAATTGAGCGCGATGAACTCGGTGTCGCCACCCACGGCATAGATGGTCTTGCCCTTGCCGCCCTTCTCCAGGCGCAGGAGGACGTCGTCCTCGACCTGGATGTTCCAACCGAAATCATACTCGCCGGTCTGGATCACCGCGCGTGCGGCCGACACAGCGTCGCCACCGCCCTTCATCTCGAGCGTGTCGAAATAGGGCCGGTTCGGCATGTGATAGTCTTTGTTGATCTCGCCGCGGATCAGGTCGCCGGGCTTGAACTCGAGGAACTTGTAGGGGCCGGTACCGACGGGCGCGAGGTTGTTCGGCGCTTCGCGAGACTTGGAGCCCTTGTACTCGGCGAACAGGTGCTTGGGCAGAATCTGTCCGGTTGCACCGACAAAGGCGTCCGCCCAGAACGGCGTCGGCTTCTTGAAGGTGAGGCGAACCGTGAGGTCATCCACCTTCTCGACCGTGATGTCGCGGTAGGTCGCCACGGTGACGGCGGCGGTCGCCGGATCGATGATGTATTCCCAGGTGAAGACGACGTCGTCGGCCGAGAACGGCTTGCCGTCGTGCCATTTCACGCCGGGCTTCAGCTTCCACGTCACCGACTTGCCGTCGGCGGCCAGCAGGCCGTTCTGGGTCGAGGGAATTTCGGACGCCAGAACGAGCTTCATGTTGCCGTCCGGATCCCAGCAGGCGAGCGGCTCGTAGAACAGGCGCGAACCGTCCTGATCCTTGGTGCCGGTGGCGAAATGCGGATTGAGCAAGGTCGGACCCTGCCACCACAACAGCTTCAATGCGCCGCCACCGCCGCGCTTGGTCGGCTTGTAGGTCGAGGCGCCCTCGGCCATGGCGACACCGCCGAGCGCGAGGATCTGGTTGGCCAGCGGTGCGGTCAGGCCCACGGCAGCCAGGCGCTGGATGAAGGCGCGGCGATCCATCCGCCCGTCCTTCACCTGGCCGATCATCGAACGCAGTTCTTTATCCAGCATGGTTGTCCCCCGTCTGGTTTCCATAGTGATGAAGGCGGCCGTGAAGTGCGGCCGCCTATTTGGCTGGCAGTAGATGGCACACCGAATGGGGTGGACGTCAACTGGGACCGTGTGTGTGCAAACGGTCTTCTGGCTGCCTGTTGGGCAAAACGGCGTTCCGTGAGCCCATCCGTTCGGCAATCCAGCATCAAAACATGCTGGATTGCGCGCTGCACTGCGGAAAATTTGTTCGCCGGATCAGACGAAGTATCGAGGCGAAATTCTACGCCACGGACATATCGAGCGGCGGCGCGACGTGGTCCGGCAACGGACAAACGTAAGGCGTCTTGGCCGTCCGCTTCTGAAGATCCGCCTTGGCAGACTTGATCAGCTCCGGTTCCGTCAGCGCCTTGATGCCGAGCCCGGCCATCGCCTTGGCCGCCTGCACCATGGCCTTGTGTGCATGCGGGCTCTTGCCTTGCGCGACCACCTGCCAGGTGTGGAAGGGCGTACCGATTGCAACCGTCGGTGCGTGAACCTGCACGGTCGGGACCACCCAGCTCACGTCGCCCACATCGGTCGAGCCGACCAGCGGGTTGCGCTTGGCATCCAGCGGCACCAGGAAGTCGGCCAGCGGCCGATCCGTCGGCTCCATGCCGATCGCGTAGTAGACCGACGAGATGTCCTTGTCGCTCAGCGTCGCACGGATCTGGCCGGCAAAGCTCTTGTCCGCGTCGTCGAAATGCGGCGGTCCGAGCTCTTCCATCACCCGGTGCAGCGCCTGTTCCAGCGGCGTGTTCGGCAGGATGTTGGAGACCGCGGAGATGATCTTCATTTCCACCTTGGTCTCGGTCATCAGCGCCGCGCCCTGCGCGATCTTGGACACGCGCTCGACCAGCTCGTTCATGCCGGGAAGATCGCGGGCACGGATCGAATAGCGCACGCGCGCATGGGCCTGCACCACGTTGGGCGCGATGCCGCCGGTGTCGAGCAAGGCATAGTGCACGCGCGCGTCGCTCGGCATGTGCTCACGCATGTAGTTGACGCCGACGTTCATCAATTCCACCGCGTCGAGCGCAGAGCGGCCGAGATGCGGCGAGGCCGCCGCATGCGATGTGCGGCCGGTGAAGATGAAATCCGCGCGCGTGTTGGCGAGCGACGGCGTCACCGCCACCTCCCAGAAGCTGTGCGGATGCCAGGTGATGGCGATATCGGCATCTTCGAACGCACCGGAGCGCACCATGAAGGCCTTTGCCGCGCCACCCTCTTCCGCAGGGCACCCGTAATAGCGCACGCGGCCCGGCACCTTGTTCTCGGCGAGCCAGTCCTTCACCGCGGTCGCGGCGAGCAGCGCGGCGGAACCGAGCAGATTGTGACCGCAGCCATGGCCATGGCCACCGGTCTCGATCGGACGGTGCTCGGCGACACCCGCCTCCTGGCTCAATCCCGGCAGCGCGTCATATTCACCCATGAAGGCGATGACCGGACCGCCCTGGCCCCACTCGCCCATCAGCGCAGTCGGGATGCCGGCGACGTTCTCGGTGATGCGGAAACCCTGATGGCGCAGCTCGGCGAGATGCTCGGCGGCTGATCGCGCCTCGGTGTAGCACACCTCGGGCGTGCCCCAGACCTTGTCGCTGAGGTCGATGAAACGCGCCTTGATCGTGTCGACGCCACGCCAGATGTCGCTGCGGTTATCCATGCTTCGATCCGTGATCCCTGGTCAAACGAAGCGGCAATGGTTAGCAGCTTCGTTGCACGCCGCCTAGCATCTCGCCGGACACCAGCCATGCGGCGGCGGCCGGATCGAAGTGACGCCCGCCGTCTGTGCACGAACCGTCGCTAAGCCTTTCGAAGATTTCACGCGGCGTTCTCTGGAATAGTTGGGAACGAGGCTTTCAAGACGGCGTCCTCCGGCCTAAATTATGCGTGCTTCGCGCCTCGTTCCGCCGGCCACGGCGGAGCGATGCTCTCAGCCAGGAGAACTCCATGCCCACCCTGACCGAATGGAGAGTGCCGCCGGCCAACCAGCCGCGTGCGAGCGATTATGGTTTCGATCTCGACCGCGCGCTCGGCTCCGTCGTCGGCCTGCACGCCATCATCCCGCCGGACGCCTTCAGCGCCGAGACGTTGGGCACCGAACGCGCCGGCAACGGCGTCGTGATCGACGACGGGCTGGTGCTCACCATCGGCTACCTCATCACCGAGGCGGAATCCGTATGGCTGCACCTCGCCGACGGGCGTGTGGTCGAAGGGCATGCGCTCGGCTTCGATTCCGTCACCGGCTTCGGCCTCGTACAGGCGCTCGGCCAGCTCGACGTCGAACCTCTGCCGCTCGGCACCTCGGCGGAAACGCGGATCGGCGACCGCGTCGTGGTCGGCGGCGCCGGCGGCCGCACGCGCTCGGTTGCGAGCCAGATCGTGGCCAAGCAGGAATTCGCCGGCTATTGGGAATATCTGCTGGATGAGGCCATCTTTACCTATCCCGCACATCCGAATTGGGGCGGCACCGCGCTTCTCAACGAACGCGGCGAGTTGATCGGCATCGGCTCGCTCCAACTCGAGCGCGAACGCGACGGCAAGGCCGAGCATGTCAACATGATCGTGCCGATCGACCTCTTGAAGCCGATCCTCGACGACCTGCGCAAGTTCGGCCGCGTCAACAAGCCGGCACGGCCCTGGCTCGGGCTCTACTCGACCGAGATCGACAACCGCGTGGTGGTGATCGGGATCTCCGCCAACGGTCCGGCCGCGCGCGCCGAGCTCAAGACCGGCGATGTCATCCTCGCCGTGGACGGCGACAAGGTCACGAGCCAGACCGGTTTCTACAAGAAGATGTGGGCGCTCGGCGCCGCCGGCGTCGACGTGCCGCTGACCGTGCATCACGAAGGCGTCACCTTCGACGTCACGGTGACCTCGACCGATCGCTTCAAGCTTTTGAAGGCGCCGAAGCTGCACTGACCCAAAAGCTTGAGGAAGCCGCGATGACCGAGGCCGTGGTGGACGACATCGTGGCCGTGCTGCCGCCGCTGCTCAACGCGCTGGAGGCGCTCGGCTTCTTCCAGCGGCATCTGCACCCGCCGGCCTTCGCGTCGGTGATGAACGCGATCGGCGCGCCTGACGAGGCGCTGCAAGCGGCGCAGGCAGCGATCGGCGACTGGCCGGAGCAGTTCGCCGGCCTACGCGATCGGCTCGATCGCGCCTGCGACGAGACGCTCGCCGCCTTTGCCGGCATTCGCGAGGTCGAGCGTGGCAATGGCGACCTCGTCGCGGTGTTCCGCGCGCTGCGCCACCTGCCGCGCGCACAGGAGGCGCTCTATCCGCTGGCCCTGCAGTTTCCCCCGGTGAGCAGCTTCTTTCTCAACGCTGCCAATCGCGAAAATGCCGATCTGTTGTCGCGGCTCGAAGTCGGCGCGAGCGAAAATACCGGCATCTTCCATGATCACAACGAGCCCGGCAGCCGCGGTGGCTTCTCGGTCTATGTGCCCGAATATTACATGTCCGATCGCGCCATGCCGCTGGTGATGGCGCTGCATGGCGGCAGCGGTAACGGGCGCGGTTTCCTGTGGAGCTGGTTGCGCGATGCGCGCAGCCTTGGCTCAATCCTGGTGGCGCCGACGGCAACCGGCCCGACCTGGGCGCTGATGGGCGACGATGGCGACACGCCGAATCTTATGCGCATCCTCGAGACCGTGCGCGGCCGATGGACGGTCGATGCCTCGCGGATGCTGCTGACCGGCATGAGCGACGGCGGCACCTTCTGCTACGTCACCGGCCTCGACGGCGCCTCGCCATTCACGCATCTTGCGCCGGTGTCGGCGACTTTCCATCCGCTGATGGCGGAGATGGCGGACGCCACGCGCCTCCAGCGCCTGCCGGTCTTCATCACCCACGGCAAGCTCGACTGGATGTTTCCGGTGCAGACCGCGCGGCAGACGCAGGCGGCGCTCGCTGCCGCTGGCGCCGACGTCACCTATCGGGAGATCGACGACCTCAGTCACACCTATCCGCGCGAAATCAACGCGGAGCTGCTGGAATGGCTGAATGGGACATGAACGATCCGTCCTTATCTATGCCGTACTGCCGCGGGAACCATTGCTCCGGGCCGACGTTATCGCCGGTCACCGGAGGTTCGCTATGCAGACTTTTTTTGGAATGATCCTGGGCGCACTGCTGCTCGCGGGCGGCGTTTACGTCTATGATTCCATGCAGACGTCGTCGGTCGCCAATGGCGAGGTCGCGACCACCAATCGCACCATCGTGAACTGGGATGTCGCCAAGGCCGATTGGGACGCGCTGCGCGACCGAGCGCACAAGGACTGGGTCCGGATCTCATCGAAGTAGCGACGCCGCATCATGAACAAGGCGCCGTCGCGAACTCCGCGGCGGCGCCTTTGTGTTGCGTGATGACTAAAGCGCGATGAGATTAGGATGAATTGTCATCGCGCTCTAGGTTATTGTTTGAGCATGATCTTTTCGGAAAACCGCTGCGCACTTTTCCGGATCATGCTTTAGCGCTCGGCTCAGTTCATCTTGGCCTTGCGTGCGTCGGCAATGACCTGCTCGAACTCGTTCATGCTCAGCACGCCCGGTACGCGGTACTTGCCGACAATGAAGGACGGCGTGCCGCGGAAGCCAAAGGCTTCAGCTTGCTCATTGTTGCGCTTGAGAATCGCGTCGATGTCCTTGGCATGGCCGGCGAGATCGTGCTTCAGGCGGTCCATGTCGACGCCGGCGCCAGCGAGAAGCTCGTTGATGCGCGGCTCGGTCAGGCGCGAGCTGACGCCCATCATGGCGTCGTGGGCCTGATGGTACTTGCCCTGGAATTTCGCCGCGAGCGCGGTCCGCGCCGCCGTGACCGAGACCGGCCCGAGGATCGGCCAATCCTTCATCACCAGCCGCACCTTGCCGTCGTCCTGGACGACTTGGCGCAGCTCGGGCTCGAGCTTGCGGCAATAGGGACAATTGTAGTCGGACCATTCGACGATGGTGATGTTGCCGTCGGGATTGCCGGCAACCGGCGTGTCGGGATCGCGCAGCACCTTGGTTTCGGTCAGCACCTCGTCGTCATCGGCGGCGGCGCGCGCGAAAGTGATCCCGCCCGCCGCCAAGGCACCCGCCCCGATCAGCGTCAACGCCGCGCGCCGCGTCGCCACAAGGCGCTTATTCCCAGATCCAGCCATATCTCGTCCCGTTTCGGTCCCATCGCCGCAAATACGATTCGGGACCGGGAATTGTTACGGCTGATATAGAGCGTCGCGGGCGCGATGTCATCGCCATGCTATGCGCGGATCGCGGCCGGCGCTTGCGACGCCGCAGCGCGTGGCAGCATCGCCATCAGCGTGCCGGTCATGGAAGCGATCAGCGTCGTCTTGCCCTCATGTTCGGCAAAGGCCCTGGCCTCGCAGAAGGTCAGCATGCGGCCGGGTTTGACTACCTCGGCCCTGAAGACAAAGCGCGCACCGCGAGCAGGTGCGAGCAGCGTGGTCTTGAACTCGACGGTGAGGATGTCCGCTTCACGTGGCATCAGGGTGAAAGCGGCGACGCCGCAGGCATTGTCCAGGCCTGCGGTGATGATACCGGCATGGACAAACCCGTTCTGCTGCGTGAAGGCAGCCGAATGCAGCATCGCCAGCTCCACCTCGCCCGGGGCGAGATGGACAATCGAGATGCCGAGCGTGTGCATTGCCGGCTGGGCCGCGAACATCGCCATGGCCGCCGCGCGGTAATCGGGGTTTTTCGGCTCGAATGCGACCATGGTTCACGCCTCCGCCGGCACGGAAAGGTGCTTCATGGCGATCTCTCGGATGGTATCGGTGAACGGTACGGACTTCCGTAATTGGCGATCCATGTGCACGCCGGTGATCTCGCAGGTCGCCGCGAATTCGCCGGTCTCCGCATTCATCATGTCATGCCGGAAGCGGATCGACTTGTCGCGAACTTCAAGCAGATGGCTGCGGATCTCGACGATGTCGCCGGCGAGCAGCTCGCGCTTGTAGGCGATGTTCTGCTGCACCGCGGCCATGCCGCGGCCCGAGCTGCGCAGATAGCTCGGCGTCAGTCCGAGCCGGGCGAACAGATTCCAGTTGGCCTCGTCGAACTTGCCGACATACCACATGATGTTCATGTGGCCGACATGATCGCATTGCCACGGATAGACCGTGCCGCGATAGGTCGCCTCCTCCATCGCAATTCGCTCCCTGTCCTTTTCTTCCGCCTTTGCGGATTGATACGGTAGCGTATCAGAGCTTCGTCGCGCTAGCAATACGGTACCGTATCAAGAAACCGGCGAGGCTTCCTTCATGAGCGACGGCAAGGGCGATGTCTGGGTCGAGGCAGGGTTTACCGAGCTCGCCCGCTCGGGGGTCGAGGGGGTGCGGGTGGAGGTGCTCGCCAAGAATCTCGGCGTCACCAAGGGCGGTTTCTATCGCCGTTTCGCCGACCGGGCCGCACTGCTCGAAGCCATTCTGGAACGCTGGCGCGAGGGACGTATCGCGGCGATCGCGCAGCAGACGAGTCTCGACGGACAACAGCCCCGCGAGCGGCTGAAGGCGGTGATCCAGCTCTATTCCGAGCGGCTCAATCCGGCAGCCATGGCGATCGAGCTCGCGATCCGGCAATGGGCTCGCTCCGATGAGGGCGCAGCGGCGGCGGTGGCGAGCGTGGACGCGGCGCGGCTCAAGCACGTCGCCGAGCTCTATCGCGCGACCGGCCTTGCGGCCGAGGAGGCCGAGGCGCAGGCCTTCCTGTTCTATTGCTTCATCTTCGGCCAGAGCATGTTGTTCGTCGAGCGCGGCCCGCGCAAGCGGTCGCAGCTCGTGGCGAAATCGGCCGAGAAGCTGTTGGGCTAGACAAAACGGCCGGAGCGTTGCTCCGGCCGGTGCATGGTTCGAAGCTCAGGCGGCGCCCTTCAGCTTCTTGGTGCATTCGCTGTAATAGCCGCCGCCCTTCTGGATCCACTTCAAGCCGCCATTGCCGTTGGTGGCCTTGTTGGCATTGTATTGATCAACGCAGGTGTGGAGTCGCGCCTTGCCGGGGGTCTCCTTGGCGTATTTCGGATCGACCGCGTTCGGATAGATCGCGGGTCCGGCCGGCAGCGTCGGCGCGGCGGCGGGCGCGGCCTCCTTCTTCGCCTGCTTCGGCTCGGCGGGAGCGGCGGGCGCAGCCGGAGCAGCCGCCGTGGGCGCAGCGGCAGGCGTTGCGTCTGCACCGCACTGGGCCTTGCGGAAGTCATTCCATTTCATGGTGCCGAGCGAGCCGTCCTTCTTGGCCGCCTGATATTTTGCACTGCACTCCTGCGCGGTCAGTGCCTGCGCCGGCGCGCTCGCCACCAATGCCGCGACACCTGACGCTGCAATCGCACACAACAATTTTGTCTGAATGGTCATCCCTGGGTCTCCTCCTTGATCTTCCTCGAGGGAAGTGAAACGAGGATTGCTATCCTAGCGTGTCGATCGCTTGCGACAAGGATGCGATGAGTTGCGCCGGCAAAATATAGTGATCCCGTCGCTCAACTCATTCATGTCGCGTTCAGCAAGGCGAGCCGACGTTCCCAAGCCTTCGCAATTCTCCCAAGAAGAGTGCAACACATGACCTTCACCTCCCGCCTCGCCGCCCTCGCTCTCGTCTCCCTGCTCGCCACCGGCACCGCCTTCGCACAGACCGCCGCGCCGGCCGCCAAAACCGACGCTGCTGCCACCGCCGACAGGAAGGCGCCGAAGGAGCGCTCGGCCGAATCGCTCGAATGCTCCAAGCAGGCGGACGCCAAGGGATTGAAGGGCAAGGAGCGCAAGAAATTTCGCCGCGAGTGCATGAAGGAAGCAAAGGCCGGCACCGCCGCGCCCGCCGCCCCTGCCGCCGACAAGAAGTAAGTCCGTCCCGACCTCCGCGAACATCAGTGAGAGGCATGCGCATTGCGGCATGACGAACCCGCAATTGTGCGCTTCTCGCTGATTTGCGATAAGGCGGCGTGAAACAAATCGTCGCCTCCCTGCCGTTCGAATGGCCGAGCCGTGCCAATGTCTTGAGCACGATGGAGACGCTTGTCATCGGCACCGCCGGTGGCCTCGTGTTTCTCGTCGCGGGCCTTCCCGGCGGGCTGATCTCGGGCGCGATGATCGCGGTCGGGATCGCCGCAATCGCCGGCCGCCAGCTGGCGCTGCCGCCGATCCTGACCCAGACCGTGCTGGTGCTGCTCGGCATTTCGCTGGGCTCGGTGGTCTCACGCCATCTGATCCAGCAGGTCAGCGCCTATCCCGTCACCATCGGCCTGCTTGCGCTCGCGACCTTCTGCTCGACCTTCGGATCGAGCTATTACCTGCAGCGCGTCCATGGCTGGGACCGTACCTCGGCCTTCCTTGCCGGTAGTCCCGGCGCGCTGTCGCAGATCACGATCCTGGCGGTCGAGCGCGGCGCCGACCTGCCGGGCATCGCGGTGGTGCAGACCATGCGCGTCATCATCCTCACCGCGGCGCTGCCGATGGTGCTGGCGATCGCGGGCGTGGCGCCCTCAGCCGCACCGTCGCTGACGACGACGATCGCCTCGCCGCTCGGCCTCGTGGTGCTGGCCGCAGCTTCGCTGGCGGTGGCGCTCTTCTTGCGGCTGATCAAATTTCCGGCGAGCTGGATGTTCGGCGCGATGATCGCCTCCAGCGTGCTGCATGGCGCCGGTTGGGTCGAGGGCGGCCTGCCAAACTGGGTACGCGGCGTGGCCCTGGTCGGAATCGGCGCCCTGATCGGCAGCCGCTTCGCGCGGATGCGGATCAAGACGCTCGCGGGTCATCTCAACGCGGCGCTGGGCTCGTTTACAGTGGCAATCGCCGTCTCCGCCCTCTTCGTCGGCATCGTCGCGCTCACCACGCCGGTGAAATTCTCCGATGTCGTCGTTGCCTTCGCACCGGGCGCGATGGACGCGATGCTGGCGCTGGCCCTGACGCTACACATCGACCCGATCTTCGTCGGCGCCCATCATCTGTCGCGCTTCGTCTTCGTGACGATCGCGACACCCGGCATCGTGCACTTGTTCGGGCGCACGCAAGATGATGTGGATGATTGACGGGCTCTCGTAGCGTGGGCAAAGCGCAGCGTGCCCACCAGCGACTGGTGTGAGCGTCGATGAATGGTGGCACGGCGCGAAGAGCGCCTTTGCTCACCCTACGGCAGCTACCTAACGCTTCGCCGTCCGCATAAATCCCCATGCGGCGATTGCGGCCATCAGCAGCGAGATCAGCACGTTGTAGCCGGCCAGCGAGAGGCCGAGGAAGCGCCACTGCACCTCGTCGCAGCGGACCACCTTCACGGTGTCGAGCCGCGAGAAAAGGTCGCCGGCGTTGCCGAGATTGACCACGGGACCGGAGCAGTCAGTCGGCCCCTGCCAAAACCCCCATTCGACGCCGGAGTGATAGGTGCCGAGACCGGCATTGGCGAGCGTCGCCAGCGCGAGGATCGCCAACGCAGCGAGCAGCAGCGGCCGCGGCGCGCCGCTCCTGGCCGCAAGCGCCGTGAGGGCACCGAGCGGGATCGCGAGATAATAGGCGTAGCGCTGCTCCAGGCAGAGCGGACAGGGCACAATCTCAAGCACGAGCTGGAAGAACCAGGCCCCCGCGATCGTGGCGGCGGCGATCAGCGTGACGAGCAGTGAGGCGGTCAGCGCGGGACCGGCGCTGGCCGGCTTGAAAGCTGGTATGGCAGCACTCCGGGTCGTCACGGCAGCCTCTCTCCGATGGGTCGCGCGTCTAAGCCTCTAACTCCGGCCCATGCGGCTGTCGAGAACGGCGGGGATCACTTTGGCGCGGGTTGACCCCGTCCTGTCCATGGCTATAGTCCGCCGGCTTCGCGACGTCCCTTGGGCAGACCGAAGGCCCCTGTGGCGGAACTGGTAGACGCGCTCGACTCAAAATCGAGTTCCGCAAGGAGTGCTGGTTCGATTCCGGCCAGGGGCACCAGCCTTCGCTGCTTCGCAGCTACGGCTGGGCGAGCCAGGCGCAAGTCTATCCAATGCGAAGGAGCGAAGGCTGTCCCGCCGGGGCCTTGGCGAAGGCGGACTGGCTCAACGTTGCTCCACCCCCCTCCCCTAGCCATTCTCCCATCCCCACTGTATAAGCCCTCAGCTTCTTCACTGAACCGAAGGAGCTCACATGAACGATCTGCACGCGTGGCTTTCGCAGCAGCACCACGGTTTGCGGACCTTCCAAATCTTCCAGCAAAAGCTCGAGACGCTCGGCCGGGACGATCCCGCCCAGCGTGGCCTGTGCCGTCTGCTCAGCGGTGTCGTCGGCAGCTATGTCGAGGCCTTTGACGAAGCCCCGCTGCCGGTCGAGGTCGCCGACGGCGCCTATCGTCGCCTGCTGACGCTGCTCGCCAGCCTCGATCTCCACGGAGACGCCACGAGGCGGCTCGCCGACATCAACCGCGTGGCGACCTGCGAATTGTGGCGGTGATCGGCAGCATGAGCGTGCACACTTCAATTTTCAAACAGCGAGACGCGCCTGTACAGCCTCGCGACGCATGACGCCCGAGTCTTGTGCTTCGCTTGACGCCCCTTCGTTGGAAAGGGCGCAGGGAAGACCGGGTGCTGGCTGGCACCCGCGGTCCGCTGTGCGCAAATTGCGCGAAGACAAATGCACAGCGGCATACAGGGCAGCCTGGACATCCCGGCCTTTCCCTGCGCAGTGGTTTGACGGCTTATGGCGCGCTCTCCCCGGGGAGCGATGCACTATTGCCCCCGTCGCCTTGCGGATGGCTGATGCGCGCGCCCGGTCGGGCAGCACGTACCACCGCAAGCCTTGACGCACAGACCCCGGGCGCCAGGACCACACGCTTTTGCCGTACGCGAACCGCACCTGTCGTTTGCGCACCGCTCAACCGCTCACGGGCCAAACCCGCCCTGCGATTGCCCAGCGCGCCGATGCGCTCCACGCCCACCGCCACCCGGCCCGCGTATCGTGACGATCGCGAAACGCCCCTTATCCATGGGCCGGGATGAACGATACATACGATATTTCCGAATTTCGGTCAATCGGAATCTTTCGGCTTCCGAAGGGGCGAGAGTTCTGACAGACCTTGTTCCGATAGGGAATCATCTTCTGCAGATCGATGGCCTCATTCTTGTCCCGGCTCTATCCACATCGTCATTGCGAGCGCAGCGAAGCAATCCAGGAATGCATCCGCGGAGATAGTCTGGATTGCTTCGTCGCAAGCGCTCCTCGCAATGACGAGGAGGAGAGATTACGCGTCCGGTACTGCCGGAGGCATTCGACTTCGCCGCGCAATTCCCTATATCCTGTGGCAACCGATCTGATGCAGCGGACAGCTCTGATGGCGAGAAGACGTGCGACGGAAGCGGACGCCGACGACCTCCCCCGCTTCTTCGTCTGGGTCCGGGGCCTCGAAGGGCCCGAACCTCAGAAATGGATGACGATGGATTTCGGCGTCGGCGACTGGAAGCGGCCGCTCGTGCTGGCCTATCTGGAGCTGCCGGAAGACGAACGGCATCTGTCCTTGTCGGTGCTGGCCCGGCGCTATCCACCGCCGCGGGATGATCTTTCGTGAGCCGGGCTAGGGTGTGTAACGTCGGCTCCGCAAGGCGAAGCGGAGGTCACCCCGCTTGAGCGTGATCGGCGGCTTGTGACCCAAGGCTGCTCGTGCACGCGGTCGTATTGTGTGCGGGGTGCGTAGGCGAAGGCTGGGACCAGAGGATCAATACTACTCGTGCCGAATTAATGAGACAGGCTACACATTTCGGAGGAGGTTCGAAATGTACACGCGCGTTCTGGGACTCACGATATCTGCTCTCATGCTGACGTACGGCCCGGTCGGTGCGATCGCACAAGACCGAATGATACCCCAGCCAGATCAGCAACAAATGCAATTCCATCCCACGGGCCAGGAAGGCGCGAGCACGATGGGGCAAGGCGGCATGTTGGGGCACGGAATGATGGGAGGACGTATGATGGGGCGCGGCATGATGGGTGGGAGCGCGATGGGATCACCCTTTATGATGCGCATGATGTTCGCTCTGATGGACGCCGACGGCGATGGGACCATCTCACTGCAGGAGTTTCAGGCAGCTCACGAACGGATCTTCAAGGCAATGGACAGCAATAAAGATGGCAAGCTGACCCTGGAGGAGATGCAAGTGTTCATACACGGCACGAGGTGATCGTCTCCGGCGGATGGCGCGCGTCGCGTGCGCCATCCGCCCCCGAAGAAATGAGCCTTAAGCCTTCAGGTCCGTGATCCGCATAATCGCGACCACACTCCCATCGTTGTACGCCTGTTCTTTCGTGTCCTTGTTGCAGGTCCAGACAAAATTCTTCTTGCCCGTAAAGGTCTTTCCCTCCTGGTCAAGTCGAAGCTCCCCTTCGGTGATATGGCAGACCATGGCATTCATCATCGGGGGCCCCATGGTCTTCGACCCCGGCTGCATAATGATATCGCGCATTGAGACGGTCTTAAAACCTGGGATCAGGGATGGTGTCTCGCCTTCATATTCACGCACCACGACACCTGGCCAAGGCGCCGTATCCTTGTAGCCTGTGGTTTGCGCGGCGGCTGGCTTGATCACGGCAGCTGAAGCCGCTGCCAACCCGAATCCCAGTGCAGACCTTCGATCGACCTTGCTCATCGCTTTTCTCCCGACATTACCGAACGAGCCGTTGCATAAGCAGCGCGCAAAGTTCGTGGTGAACGGTGGAGCGAAACCGAAAAAAGGACGGTCTCTAAGAGAGCGTGCCTGCCGATAGCACCAGTGCGGCTCATTTACCCGGACGGAGATTTCGGCACGTCCCGCCTCAAGGGCAGTAATATTCTACGTCACCTGAGGCATCCGGGGAACAGGTGGCGACGCACGAAGACACTGCGGCCGAATGTCCGGAATTGGCCCAACTCGAACGTCTAGTGTGCTGCCGTAACGGACCAGTGTCGGAAGGCGGAGCGGACCTCATCCGCGCCCTGAGTGCAGCGCCGATTGAGCACGCGCTCCAGCCTGGGCGCAAGCCACGACCGTCTGTCCGCGCCTGGCGCGAGACCGTGTCATCGTCGCCCCCATGATTATGGGTGTCACGGCATCCGCACTGCGGTTAGACTTGCCTCGCGCCGCGGGAGACACGCGGGTCGCGGGACGATGAACATGAGCGAACAGGGCGAGACGGGTGAGGCCATCACCATCCTCCTCGTCGAGGACGACGCGCCGACCTGCTGGCGGCTGCAGGACGCGCTGGTCAAGGCCGGTTACGAGGTGCGTAGCGCCGGCACGCTCGGAGAAGCCCGGTCTGCGCTCGGCGAGGGGACGCCTCGCGTGCTGCTCACCGATCTCAGGCTGCCCGACGGCCACGGCATCGAGCTGATTCGCGAAACCCGGCAGCGCTTTCCCGAGACCGAGATCATGGTGATATCGGCGCTCGGCGACGAGGAAAGCGTGATCTCGGCGATCACCGTGGGTGCGACAGGCTATCTCCTGAAGGATGCCTTCCCGACCGATATCGCCACCACTGTACGCGATCTGGTCGCCGGCCATTCGCCGATCTCGGCCTCGATCGCCCGCTTCATCGTGCGGCGAACGCAGAGTTCGGCGGAGCCCTCGCCCGGCCCCGCGCTCAACACGGCCAAGCTGACCCCGCGGGAGATCGACATCCTCTGGGGCATCGCCAAAGGCTTCAGCTATGCCGAGATCGCGAGCCATCTCGGCCTGTCCAGGCAGACCGTGCCCGGCCACATCAAGAACATCTATCGCAAGCTCGAGGTGCACACCCGCAGCGAGGCCGTGTTCGAAGCCGTGCAGCAGGGCCTGATCAAGCTGTGAGCGAGATCGCGGCGAAGATACTCACGCGCCCGCGGCGCCGGCTGATTGTGTCGCGCCTCGTGCCTTATCTACTGCTCCAGGCCCTGATCGTCATCGTCACCGTGCTTGGGCTCCGGCTGCTGCAACCCGGCGATCCCGAAGACTTCGCCGTGAGCGATTTTTCGGCGCGCGAGGACGGCACGATGCGCGCGGTGAGGCTGCCGCACTTCACCGCATCGCGCTATTCGCTGGCCGACCCGCCGCTCTACACCGCCGCCTTCACATTCTGGCCGGGCGATGCGGGATCGGGATGGTCGGTGTATCTGCCGCGCTTCAGCAACGCGGTAGAGGTCGCAGTCAACGGCGTCGTGGTGCTGGATTCCCGGCGTGACGCCAATGCCAACCGGCCGGACCGCAACACGCCGCAGATCGCGGCGATTCCGTCCTCGCTGCTGCGCGACGGCGCCAACGATCTCACGGTGCGGCTGTTCGTCTGGGGGCCGCTGAAGGGCTTTCTCGACACCGTCTATGTCGGGCCGGACGCCGGCTTGCGTCCCGCCTATGAGACGCGCACGCTGCTGTTCGTCACGCTGCCCGTCGTGTTCTCCGCCTGGCAATCGATCCTCGCGGTCATCCTTGCGATCATGTGGCTGATGCGGCGTCACGAGCCGGTTTACGGCGTGCTGGCGGTGGCGATGGTGCTCGGCGTGGTGCAGGCGTTCGTGCCGCCGCCGGTGCCGCCGGCCACGACGTCGCGGCTCGCCGCCGTGCTGCTGGCATCCGCACCGATCGAGAGCGCGCTGATCGTCGTGTTCGGCATGCTGTTCTTCGGTTGGCGCTGGCCGCGGTATGGCACGCTGCTGTTCGTGCCAGGCCTCGTCGTGTTCGTGGTCGGGCTGATCGGGGGCCCGCCGCTGCCACGCATTCTCTTTCTGGTGCTCGGCATTCCCACGGTCGGACTGTGCTTGTTCCTGATGGCCTGCGTGACCGCAGCCGCAGTGGTCCGGCGGCAGGACGCGGCAAGCTTCACGATCGGCTGCGCCGTGACCATCGTGTTGGTCTGCTGGGTCCAGGACATGCTCACGGTGTTGGAGATCGCGACCAACGATCGCATCTTCGTTTCGCGCCTGTCCTATTCGGCGATGCTGGTCGCGATCGGCGCCGGGCTGACCTGGCGCTTCGCCCGCGCGCTGAACCAGGTCGACAGCTTTGCCGGCCAGCTCGTTGCACGGGTCGGCGAGGCCGAGGAACGGCTGAAGGCAAGCTTTGCCCGCGAGGAGGCGCGCGCCCGCGCCGCTGCGCTCGCCAATGAGCGCACGCGGCTGATGCGGGACCTGCATGACGGCCTCGGCGGCCAGCTCGTCAGCATCGTCGCGCTCTCCGAGCGCGGCCATGAGGGCGCGACCATCACGGAGGCCGCTCGCGCAGCACTGAAAGATCTGCGCCTCGTCATCGATTCCATGGACGACATCGGCGGCGACCTGATGCTCGCGCTCGGCTCTTGGCGCGAGCGCGCGACGGCGCAATTGCGGCCGCACGACATCGCGCTCGACTGGCGCGTGGCGACGCCGCAGGGCCTGCCGCTGCATCCCGAATTGCGGCCTTGGCACGTTATCCAGATCGTGCGCATCCTCGACGAGGCCGTGACCAACGCCGTCAAGCACGCAGAGGCGCGCCACATCGCGGTCAGCATCGAGACGCTCGACGACGATCACGGGCCGTATGGCGTGATCAGCGTGACGGACGACGGCAAGGGCTTTGCGCTCGCCGGCAATGGCGCGAGCGCCGGCCAGACCGCGCGGGGCTTGCGCAACATGAGGAGCCGCGCCGCCCGCTGCGGCGCGGTGCTCGATCTGAGCTCGGATGCCTCAGGCACGCGCGTGCGGCTGCAATTGCCGCAGCGTTTTCCCGACAGCGATGCGGCTGCGGGCTGAAAAGCCCCCTCCCCGAACGTGTGGGGCGCACGGAGAGAGGGGACGGGCCGGGTCCTCTGCGGAGGACGGGGGGTGTTCGTCCGCAGGGGCTCTGTTGGCCCGAAGCAATGCAATCAAATCAATCGAATGGAATATCAGCGCACGCCGACGCGATTGACCGGGCCGCCGCGGTTCATCGGCGTACCGGCGCGCACGCCGACACCGGGCGCGCCGACACCGGGTGTCGCGACCGCGGCCCGCGCAACCGGAGCTCCCGGCGCGACCACCACGGCCGCAGTCGGCCGCACCACGCAGCCCTTGGGCACGCCGACCGTCTTGCAATAGACCACGGCCTGCGCCGGGCTCGTGCCCAGCGACACCATCGCCGCACCCGCCAGCGCCATGATCGTCAGCCCGGCGCTCAGCGCTCCCGCTCTTTTCGACATCTTGCTCTCCTGCTTCCCGTCCGGCGTCCCGGTGCAATCACCGGGTTTCGCAGCCGAGGTGCAGCCTGAATGGCAAAAGACCGAGCACGGATACATGCCATGAAGATGGGGGTGCCAAGCCCGAGAGGGCGCACCCGGTGCCATGAACATGGCATGGACCGGCGCCCGGACTTCGCGAGATCGTCCGCCCCGCTTGATCCCAGGCGGGACCAACGACAATCCCAAAGAGGTGCTTTATGAAGATTTCGGTTCTTGCCGCGCTGCTGCTCGCCGCCACCGCCGTGTCCGCCGCTGCGCAATCCGGTCCGACGCCGCAGGAGCAGATGGCCTGCCGCGGCGATGCCAGCAAATTCTGCGCCGAACATATCGGCAAGCCGCCGGAGATGAATGCCTGCCTGCGCCAGAACAAGACCAAGCTCTCCGACTCCTGCCGCAAGGTCGTGGAATCGCACGGCGGCTGAGCCGGCCCTCAAGTCCGGGAGCGCTCCAGCCGAGCGAGCCCGGACTCTGTTTTGCGGATCTTGCTTTAGTCGTCGTCAGGCCCGAACAGCCTGATCTGCGGGAAGCCGCTGCGTGGGCGGCTTGCGATATCGCGGGCATCGGAATCTTCGCGGATGTTGCGCGCGACGTCGTCCCAATCGGTGCGGTCGCGCGGGCCGCGCATCTCGCGGGTCTCGTAATAGTGGCGGCGCGCGGCCCAGCGTTCGCGGCGCTCCATCCGGCGCCGTTCGGACGCGGCGCGCTTCACGTCGGAATCCCGCGCCTTGGCATAGGCGTTGTCCGGCGAAGCGGCCGGCTCTGTCGCTGCCTGCTGCTCCGCAGGCCTGGGCGCGGCTGATGCCGGCTTGGACTGTTCCTTGGACGGCTCGACCGCGGCTGCTTGCGACGGCCGCGGTACTGGCGGTTCAGCGGTCGCTTGAGTGGTCTGCGTATCGGGCTTGGCGGGTTCAGACTTTGCCTCGGCCTGCGCCGGTGCGGCAATGATCGCGCCAAAAGCCTGCGAACCGGTGAGATAATTCACGCGCTCGGATGGTGCGTTCATCGCCGCCGCTGTGGCAACGGCATCGGCGCGCTTGCTGGCGTCCGATCCCTGCTTGGGCGCGATCGGATTCATGATGTTGCCGGCGAGGATGCCGCCGCCGAGACCAATGGCGATGGCCGCGACAATGGTTCCGGCACCGACGAAATAGGCGGTCGAGGCGCGCATTGATCCACTCCCTCTTTGGGGCGAGCAACGCACGTTGATTGCCGGATGTTCCTGATGCCGCAGCAGTTCCCAAAGGAACTGTCAGATCTGCTGCGCGACCTTCTCCAGCCCGATGATGCGGGCGAGCTTGCGCACTTCCTCTTTCTGGTCGTCACGCAGCTGGAACAGCAGCGGCATCGCCGCCGACTTCAACTGCTGAACCTCGTCGCAATTCGGATCGATCGGCACGCCCGGCGCGTTCGGATTGGAGAGCTTGTTTGCCGAGATCTTGCGGACGACGTTGCGGAGCGCCGTCTCGACCGAGGGCCAATAATATTCCTGCGACGACGAGAGTTTCAGGCGATCCCTGATACCCGCGATCTGTGCGTCGGACAGCAGCGCATAGGATTTCTGCGGCTGCGGCTTGGCCACCACCTTCGGCTTGGCCGGGACTTCGACGGCGGGGACCTCCGCTGCGGCGGGCGCCTCGTGCGAACTTGCCTTCGGCATCGGGAAATCGGAAGGCGTGGCGGCGGCAAAGGCCTGGCGCAGCGGCTCGGTCAGCACAGGCGTCTGGGCGAGCTTGTCGGCGGCGACCTGCACCGGCTCGATTGCGGCCGAGGCCAGCGCCAGCGTCGGAACCAGACGGTCGGCCTTGGCGGCGCGATTGGTGGCGAGCGGCTTGGCCGGAGGCGCCTGCGTGATCATCTCCGCGCTGACACTGGGCACGCTGTCACGGCCGAGAATGGCGGTCGTCGCAGCGCCGAGGACGAGGAAACAGGTCAGCGCGACGATGGTGATGGCTTTGGACAAACGTCTCTCCGCGCCCAACTTTCAAGTCCACGTGATCACTGCCCGGAAACTGGGCGATAATTAAGGCTTAACCGTGCAATTGCGGCGGCAATCGCGCGGACTGCGGCGACATCGCCTGAAATGTTCAACGAAATCAGGCAGCTGCCGCAAGTTCGTAGGCATCCTGGATGTCGGCCACGATCTCGGAGGCCTCCCAGACCGCGCGCGGCTCGACCGATTGCAGCGTCACCGTCCAATTGCCGCCGCGGCGGGTGCGAGCGACGCTGACGATGTCGAAGCGCACGTTGCGGCACAGCGGGTGTCGGGCCAGCGCGTGGGCCACGCGAACGCGGATTTCGTCCAACGTCGCGGCTGTTTTGCCGTTGAGATAGTTGAAGTCCATCGCCTGTCCCTCTCGGTCCTGATTGGCGGCCTTGAAGGGATTCTTGGCGGGCGATGGTTAATCTGCCGTTAAGTGAGCGGGGCGGAAGAGCGCGGGATTAACCGTGAGCGGGGCGTCTCCCAGCGTCATGGCCGGGCTCTACTGTCCGCCCGCCTCGCGATATTCGGTAACCGTCCGCGCAACGAGATCGTCGACAGTGAGCACGTCCGTCACCCCCGATGTCGAGTGCCCACCGCTCCAGATGTCGCGCCAGCGTTTCGGCCGGCTCGCGCGCGCGGCGACGTCGATGTCCTTGGCGATGTCGATCGCCCCGCGCGCCGGCAGGTCGTCGGGATCGAGACCCGCGGCCACGATCGACGGCCTCAGCATGCTGGTCTGCAGTCCCGTGAAGGCGGTGGTGAGCAGGACGTCGTCGGCGCTGCTCTCGACCAGCATCCGCTTGTAACGATCATCCGCCATGCTCTCGCGCGTCGCAATGAACTTCGTGCCCATGTAGGCGAGATCGCAGCCGAGCACTTCGGCGGCATGCAGCGCGCGGCCGTCGCTGATGCCGCCGGCGAGCACGATGATGCCGTCGTAGAATGCACGCACCGCGCGGACGAAGGCGAACGGATTGAGCCAGCCGGTCTGGCCGCCGGCGCCCGCGGTCAGCAGCACCAGCCCATCCGCACCGGCTTCCGCCGCGCGTTCGGCATGGCGGATCGAGGCGACATCCGCCAGCACCAACGCGCCGGCGTCATGCAGCGGCTTCGCTACAGGCGCGGGCGAGCCGACCGAGGTGATGACGATCTCCGGCCTGTGCCGCAGCAGCACGGCGAGATCCTGCTCCAGCCGCGCGTTGGAGTGGTGCACGATCAGGTTCGGACAAAGCGGCGCCGCCTTGCGTCCGGTTTGCTCTTCGTGCTGCCGCAACCGGGTTTCGATCGCGGTGAGCCATTCGTCGAGCTGTTCGGCGCTACGGCAATTCGCGGTTGGGAAGCTGCCGATCACGCCGTTGCGGCAGGCCGCGACCACGAGCTCGACGCCCGACACCAGAAACATCGGCGCCGCGATCAGCGGCAGATCAAGACGATCGCGGAAGCGCTGCAGTCGGTCTGATGGCACGCCAATCTCCCTGTCATTCCTGCCGCCCTGCGCGGGCTTTGTCGTTCCATCCCGCATTCGCTGTGCTAGCGTCGTCAGCAACATTGGCACGCCAGAAGCCGATGACAAAGCAACGAGGAAACATATGTCCGATCCGCTCCACGCATCGTCCCCGGCTTGTGCGCAGACGCTACGGGCGCTGTCGCGCTATCCCGGCCGCACCGCTTTCGCCTGGCCTGAGGGATCGCTGAGCTATCATGGCACCATCGACCTGATCGGACGCATCCAGGGCGTGTTCATGCGGCTTGGATTGCAGCCCGGCGCGCGCGTCGCCTTCCTCACCGCCAACCGCGCCGACACCTGGTGCGCCGGCGTCGCGGCGCAGTTGTCGCGGCTCTGCATCACCTGGCTGCATCCTTTGGGATCGCTGGAGGACCAGCTGTTTCAACTCGAGGATTCCGACGCAGAGATGCTGGTGGTCGACGTGGCCGCCTTCCGCGATCGTGGCGGCGAACTCGCCGCGAGGGCCGGCCGGCTCAAGGCGGTCTTCACCATGGGACCAGCCAGCTATGGCGTCGATCTGCTGGCGGCGATCGAGACTGCGGGACACGCCAGCGCGCAGTGCCTCGCCGGCCCCGACGATCTCGCCACGCTGAACTACACCGGCGGCACGACCGGTAAATCCAAGGGCGCGCTGCGCTATCACCGCGAGAATGCCGGGGCCGCCGCCGCGATCCTCGCCGACTTCGAGATCCCCGAGGCCGCGCGCTATCTCACGGTCGCGCCGATCAGCCATGTCGCCGGCACGAAGGTGCTGCCGACCTTGATGCGCGGCGGCACCGTGCACATGCTCAAGAGTTTCGACCCCGAGGCGATGCTGGCGACGATCGCGCGCGAGCGCATCAATTTCACGCTGCTCGTGCCGACCATGATCTATGTGCTGCTCGATCATCCCGCGCTCGGCAGGACCGACCTGTCCTCGCTCGAGCTGGTGCTCTATGGCGCCTCCGCGATGTCGCCGAGCCGGCTGGCCGAGGGCATCGAGCGCATCGGGCCGGTTTTCTCGCAGCTTTACGGACAGACCGAATGCTATCCCGTCTCGGTGCTGCGCAAGGCGGATCACGATCCCAAGACACCGGAGCTATTCCTGTCCTGCGGCTTCCCGATCGCGGCCTGCGAGGTCAAGATCCTCGACGACGACGACCAGGAGGTGAAGACGGGGGAGCCCGGCGAGATCTGCGTGCGCGCGCCGCACGTGATGGCGGAGTACTGGAAGCGGCCCGACATCACCGCCGAGACGCTGAAGAACGGCTGGGTCCACACCGGCGACATCGCGCGCAAGGACGAGCGCGGCTACATGTTCATCCTCGACCGCAAGAAGGACATGATCGTCTCCGGCGGCTTCAACATCTTCCCGCGCGAGGTCGAGGACGTGCTGTCGCAGCATGCCGACGTCGCCATGGTGGCTGTCGTCGGCGTTCCCGACGAGAAATGGGGCGAGGCCGTCACCGCCATCGTCGTGCCGCGCGAGGGCGCAAGGCCCGATCCGGACGAGCTGATCAACCTGGTGAAGATACGAAAGGGCTCGGCGCACGCGCCCAAGCAGATCCAGTTCGTCAAGCAGCTGCCGATGACCGGCGTCGGCAAGGTCGACAAGAAGGTGCTGCGCGCGGGCTTCTGGAGCGGGCGCGACCGGATGGTGGGGTGAGTGCAGCTCTCGTGTCCCGGACGCGGCGCAGCACGCAAGTGATGCGGCGCAGAGCCGGGACCCACTGCTGCATGCCCCGGCCGAGACATGGGCCTCGGCGCGGCCGCGCAATGCTTCGCGTTGCACGGCGTCCGGGGCACGAAGGCCGCCCTACCTTTTCTCGATCACCAGGCTCTGCACCGCCCGGCCGAAATAGCCTTGCCGATCAGCCAGCCGCGACATTGCCAGCCCCGCGCCGTCGGGGCCGATCCAGGAGTCGCCGTCGAGCAGGATCCACTCGCCCACCGGCTGCCGCGCAAAGCTCACGGTGAGATCGGCGTTGATGTAGGTCCAGGCGCGGAAGTCGAGCGTCGAGGCGGTGCCGTTGGAGAAGTCGGCGGCGACCACGGCGCGCATCGCCTGCGAGATCGCCTCGCCTGCAATCAAGGGATGATCGACGCGAAACCAGATCGCGCCGGCACCGGCCTGGCCGAAGCGACCGCGCGCGGCACGCATCGAGACCGAGCGCACGAACGGACTGGTGGCGGCGTGACCATCTTCGACCAGCGAGTCCTCGGGCGAAGGCAGCGTAACCGGCAGCTCCTTGACGTCGTCGGGCAGGCTCAGCGCCTGGCGCCTGATCTTGAGCACGGTGGCACCGACCACCTGCACGCCGTCGGCGAGCAGCTTGATTTCGCAGAGCTGGATCTTGCGGCCCTCACGCAAGACCTCGGTCGCGATCGTCAGTGGCGCCACCGGCACCGGACGCATCAGATCGATCGTGACCCGCGCGATCTCCATCGGAACAGGCGTCGGAATGCGTTCGGCTGCCCACGTCACCAGCGACGCCGGCGCCGAGCCGTGCTGCATGCGGCGGTCCCACGGCCCCGCGGCGTCCGGGCTGGTGACGACGCTGTTGCCGTCGACGCGGTAGATGGGGGGCATCGTTTCAATCAGTCTCAGTTGACGTTCCCCGGACGCTGCGCAGCGCGTAGCGGTGCGCTGCTGATCCGGGGTCCATGCGGTGTGCGGCGATGGGTCCCGGCTCTGCGGAGCAATGCTACGCATTGCACCGCGTCCGGAACACGAGAACTACAACGGCGGATCGATCGCTTCGTCGTATTCCTTCTTGAAGCGCGCGATCAGGTCGGCGGCGGGCAGGATGCCCTCGACGCTGCCGATGCCCTGGCCCGAGCCCCAGATCTCCTTCCAGGCCTTCGGCTTGGCGCGCTCGCCGGAGGCGTCGGTGCCGAAGTTCATCTTGGAGGGATCGGAGGTCGGCAGGTTTTCCGGATCCATGCCGGCGGCGAGGATCGAGGGCTTCAGATAATTGCCGTGCACGCCGGTGAAGAGGTTGGAATAGACGATGTCGTCGGCGCTCGAGCCGGCGATCATCTCCTTGTACTTCTCGACCGCGTTAGCCTCCTTGGTCGCGATGAAGGCCGAGCCGATATAGGCGAAGTCGGCGCCGAGAATGCGCGCGGCGCGGATCGCCTTGCCGTTGCCGATCGCACCCGACAGCGCGATCGGGCCGTCGAACCACTTCCGCGTCTCGGCGACGAAGGCGAGCGGCGAGATGGTGCCGGCATGGCCGCCGGCGCCGGCGGCGACCAGGATCAGGCCGTCGGCGCCCTTCTCGATCGCCTTGTGGGCGAACTTCTGGTTGATCACGTCATGGAAGACGATGCCCCCCCAGCCGTGCACGGCCTGGTTCAGCTCCTCGCGTGCCCCGAGCGAGGAGATGATCATCGGCACCTTGTACTTGGCGCAAAGCTGCATGTCGTGATCGAGCCGGTTGTTCGACTTGTGCACGATCTGGTTGACCGCGAACGGCGCCGACGGCTTATCGGGATGCGCGCGGTCATGGGCCGCGAGCTCCTCGGTGATCCGCGCCAGCCATTCGTCGAGCAATTCCGGCGGCCGCGCGTTCAGCGCCGGAAACGAGCCGACCACACCCGCCTTGCACTGCGCGATCACGAGATCGGGCACCGAGATGATGAAGAGCGGCGAACCGATCACGGGGATCGAAAGGCGCCCCTTGAATAAAGCAGGCATGGACATTGCGGAACGGTCCTCTCTTGGCGGTCAAACGAAGGCTGTGATCATACCAACAAGGCAATCTTTCCACTGTCAAGTATTGCGTTGTGACGCCGCGGCGGATGCGGCTACCGCAATTCCAACGCGCGGAATTCTTACCCGTACAATCTAACCGTCTTCTTCGTCATTACGAGCGCAGCGAAGCAATCCAGACTCTCTCCGCGGAAGGATTCTGGATTGCTTCGTCGCAAGGGCTCCTCGCAATGACGTGCAGGAAAAGCATCGATCTCCCATGCGCACCGGAAGTCGACGCGATGACTTCACCCGATCAAATCCGGGTTGATCAGCCGCTCGAACGAGAACATCTCGTCCCACTTCTCCTGCGTCAGCAGCTTGCGCTCGACCACCACGATCTGGTGCAGCGACTTGCCGCTCTTGTAGCCCTCGCGCGCGATCTCGGCGCATTGCTTGTAGCCGAGCAGCGGCTTCAGCACCGTGACGATCCCGAGCGAGTTCAGCACCATGTTGCGGGTGTGCTCCTCGTTGGCGGTGATGCCGACGACGCAATGCTCGCGCAGGCTGTTGACCGCGCGCTCCATGGTGCGGATCGAGAAGAACAGCGCGAACGAGATCACCGGCTCCATCACGTTGAGCTGGAGCTGGCCGGCGCTGGCGGCCAGCGTCACCGTGGTGTCGAGACCGATGACGAGGAAGCTGGTCTGGTTCACCACCTCAGGAATGACGGGATTCACCTTGCCGGGCATGATCGAGGAGCCCGGCTGAAGCTGCGGCAAGTTGATCTCGTTGAAGCCGGCACGCGGGCCGGAGGCGAGCAGGCGGATGTCGTTACAGATCTTCGTCAACTTGCTGGCGGTGCGCTTGAGGATGCCCGAGAGCTGCACATAGGCACCGGTGTCGGAGGTCGCCTCGACGAGATCGCCGGCGAGAACGAACTCGACGCCGGTCAGCGCGCTCAGATGCCGGACCGCGAGCTTGGGATAGCCGACGGCCGCGGTCACGGAGGTGCCGATCGCGGTAGCGCCGAGATTGATCTCGCGCAGCAGCGCACGGGCCTCCGAGATGCGATCCACCTCCTCGCCGATCGTGGTGCCCCATCCCCGGAATTCCGCGCCGAGCGACATCGGCACCGCGTCCTGAAGATGCGTGCGGCCCATTTTCAGCACACGGTCGAACTCGCGGCCCTTGGCGAAGAAAGCTTCCTGGAGCTGGCGCAGCGCCGTCATGTAGCTCTCGAGCCGCAGGATCAGCGCCAGGCGAAAGGCGGTCGGATAGGTGTCGTTGGTGGACTGGCCGTAATTGACGTGATCGTTGGGGCTGACGTGCTGGTAATCGCCCTTCGCAAAGCCGAGCGATTCCAGCGCGAGGTTGGCGATCACCTCGTTGGCGTTCATGTTGGTCGATGTGCCGGCACCGCCCTGAATGAAGTCGGTGACGAACTGATCCATCATGTCGCCGGCAATGACGCGGTCACAGCCCAGAATGATCGCGTCCGCGACCTTGGCGTCGATCGCGCCGAGATCGCGGTTGGCCATAGCGGCCGCTTTCTTCACGTAACCAAGCGCCTTCACGAAGTAAGGCTCCTGGCTCATCGGAATGCCGGTGATGTGGAAGTTCTCCTTCCCGCGGATGGTCTGGACGCCGTAATAGATGTCGTCGGCGATCTCACGCTGTCCGAGGAAGTCCTGCTCCGTACGGCTCATGGGCGCTCCTTGTTGCATGCGCGCAGGCCATCACGTCAGTTCTGGCACAGCGCGCTGGTCACGAAAGTGTCGGTGCGGCAATCGTCCGGCTTGCGTTGCCGGCCCGGTATCAGGACCTTGGCCGAGCATTTCTCGGCGGAGTCGGCGTTCAGGCTCTTGCCTTCGCGATAGCCCTTGCTCTGGCAGAGCTGGTCGGCGGCCTGCTTGCAGTCGGGCGCGCCGTTCGCGGAGGCCGGACAGGCCACGCGCCCCGAGACCATGGTGGACGGCTTCGCCAGCCGCGACAAATCGTTCATGGTCTCGCTCGGGCTTTTGATCGCCGGCAGCTTGTCGAACAGCTTGCCCATTTCGTTGATCAGCCCGGGATTTTCCTCGCGCGCCGGCGGCGCGGAAGGAGCGGGTGTCGGCGGCGGCGGCGCGGCCTGCGTCCCCTGCTCCTGGAAGCCGAGCACGGGCGGCGCGGCTTGCGGCCATGCCGTCCTGCCGGCGAAAACCAGGAGCAGCACTGCTGACATCAGCGTCCCGAACCGCATGGCCGGTTTGCCGGATCGAACCATCATGACGGCAAGCGTAGCCGATGCCGGCGCGGCGGCAAAGCGCCGCGAGGTTATTGAGCGAGCATGGTCCTCGCGCAAACGCTAGATCAGCTTGATCGCCACCACGAAGCCGAGCACCAGCACGGCGGCGCCGATCGCCACCCAGAGGCCGAGATGCTTCTCGATCCTGACCCGGATCCAGTCGCCATAGCGGTTGAGCAGGATCGCGACGACGAAGAAGCGTCCGCCCCGCGCAACGATCGAGCACAGGATGAACAGAAGAATATTGTAGCCGGCAAAGCCTGAGGTGATGGTGACGAGCTTGTAGGGGATCGGCGTCAGCCCCTTCAGCAGGATGATGATCGCACCCCATTCCGCATAGGAGGCGCGGAAGGCATCGACCTTGTCGCCGAGGCCGTAGACCTGGATCAGCCACTGGCCGACCGAATCGAACAGCAGCGCTCCGATGGCGTAGCCAACCATGCCGCCGACCACCGAGGTCACGGTGCAGATCGCCGCATAGACCCAGGCGCGCTGCGGGCGCGCCAGCGACATCGGGATCAGCATCACGTCCGGCGGCACCGGAAAGAACGAGCTTTCTGCGAAGGCCACGGCTCCCATGATCCAGAGCGCGTAGGGCTTGTGGGCGGCGTCGATGCACCAGTCGTAGATACGTTTCAGCATGGCGCCGCGATGAAGCACCATGGGACGGATTTGTCCATGCCGAGATTGAGGCGAATTATGACGTTTCTAGTGGCGCTTGCGCGCGGCACGGCCCTCGAGCGCGACAATTGGCCGCCTTGAGGCAATGCGCGGTGACGCGACCTTGGGCAGCTTCATCCGCGATTTCGGCAGCTTCTCGGCGATGCCGAGCATATCTTCACGCCGCGTCATCTCCCGCCAGACGTCCTCGGGACGGACCCCGGCCGAGGCCCACAGCACGGTGAGATTGTAGAGCAGGTCGGCGCTCTCCCGGATCACGGCCTCGCTATCGCCGTTGACCGCGTCGATCACGACTTCGATGGCCTCTTCGGCCAGTTTCTTCGCCATTTTGGAAGGCCCGCGCTGAAACAGCCGGGCCGTGCGCGATGTTGCCGGATCAAGATCTCTGGCCGCGAGCACAGCCAGATATAGCCGCTCAAGCGAATCACTCATGGTACCCAAAACTACTCTAAACCCATGGCGAGCGCGTTAACGCGCGACAATAAAAGCGAAAAACAGGCCGGCGCGGCAAGCGCGACGGCCCGTTGTAGTCAACCTTTGGTAGCCGGAGCTAGTAGCAGTTGGTGTAGTAGCCCTGGCCGCAGTACTCGGACGGAGCCGTACCGCCATAGCGCTGATACTGGTAATTCGGGCCCGGACCATAATAGGGCCCATAAGCAGGACCGCTGTAATAGGCAGGTCCGCCATAATAGCCGTAGCCCGGACCGTAGTCATAGGCGTAGGCGTCACGGCTTGCGGCGATGGCGAGGCCGGTGCCGATGGCTGCGAAAGCCGCAGCTGCGGCCGCGCCGCCTCCACCGCCATGCCAGTGGCGGCCGCCGGCGTATGACGCGGTCGGGGCAATTGCGGTCAGTGCCAGCACCGCGGCGGTGGCAAGAACGGCCTTGCGGCCGGCAAATTTCGAAAAACTGTCAAACATGTGGACCCTCCTTGGGACCTCGAATGGTGTCTATAGACAGGCTCGTGTCTCTCAAACACCCGCATCCCATGTTGGGTTCCCCAACCCCAACACAAGCTGAACGGGGTTGCGTAATCGTGACGCAACCTCCGCTCATCCGCCGTTCATGTTGGCGCGGACAGACTGACCGCCAGCCGGCGCTGCGAGCGTCACGAAACCATAACAATGCGGGACCGGCGCACCCGATGTCGGAATTCAAGACGATCGTCCTTCGTTGTCTGCTGGCTCTCGTGATCTCGCTTGCGACACTGATTGCACGCGATGTCAGCGTGGCCGAAACCGCCGCCCCATCCGTTGCGATTCACTTCACCTTCGACCGGCCATTGGATGCGAGCATGGCGCCGTTCTTCCTGGCCGCAAAGGACGGCAGGTTCGGCGCCGAGCATCTCAGCGTGTCCTTCAACACCGCAGCCGGATCGTCGGAAGCGCTCGCGCGTGTCGCCAAGGGCGACAGCGAGCTCGCGCTGGTCGACATCAACGAATTGATCCGCTTTCGCGACAAGGAGCAGGCCGCGCCGGTCAAGGCAGTGTTCGTGCTGTTCAACCGCGCACCCTACGCGATCGTCGCGCGCAGGAGCCGCGGCATCCACCTTCTGTCCGATCTCGACGGCAAGACCGTCGGCGTTGCCGACAGCGACCTGTCGATGCGGCTGTGGCCGGCGCTGGTGCAGCAGAACGGCATCAATGCATCGCACGTCAAATTTCACAAGATCAGCGCGGCGGTGCGCGAGCCGATCCTCTCCGCGGGCCAGGTCGATGCAGTCGCCGGCTTCAGCTATCTGTCGGCGGTGAACCTGCGCGACCGCGGCGTGCCCGAAGCCGATCTCGTCGTCCTGCGCTATGCGGATTACGGCTGCGAAGCCTACGGCTTTGCCGTGGTGGTCAATCCCGCCTTCGCCGCAGCAAAGCCAGACGCCGTCAAGGGCTTCGTCCGCGCCTTGATCGCGGGCATCAACGCGACCGTCATGGAGCCGGGGCGCGCGGCGGAGGAGGCCGCGAGCCGCATCGAGGACGGCGACCGCAACCTGGAGCTGGAGCGCCTGCGCACCGCCCTCGCCGACAACATCCTGACCGACGAGGTCAGGCGCAACGGCCTCGGCGGCATCGACCCGGCGCGGCTCGATCGCTCGATCGGCCAGGTCGCGCAGGACTTCAAATTCCGCAAACGACCGACAGCGACCGAGATCTTCGACGACCAATTCCTGCCGCCGCTGGCGGGGCGGCTGATCAACTGAACAAAACCGAAAGCTTCCGCTGTATCTCGCGTACGATCCCTGCTTAGAATACGGGCTCCGTCGTCGCCGAGTTCCTCGCCCGCATGTCCATCCTCCGTCTCTACACCCGTGTTCTCGAGCTGCTCGGCAAGGAGGCGCGGCTGGGCTGGCTGCTCGCGGTCGCCAATCTGCTGCTGGCGGGCTCGCAATTCGCCGAGCCCGTGCTGTTCGGCCGGATCGTCGACGTGCTCTCGGGCAAGACCGTAGCCGGCTCGAACTCGGCCTGGCCATTCCTGGCCGCCTGGGTCGCCTTCGGGCTGTTCACCATCGCATGCAGCGCGCTTGTGGCCTTGCAGGCCGATCGGCTCTCGCACCGCCAGCGCCAGGCGGTGCTGACCGATTATTTCGAGCACATCCTGCAACTGCCGCTGACCTTCCACTCCGGCACCCATTCGGGCCGGCTGATGAAGGTGATGCTCAACGGCACCGACGCGCTGTGGCGGCTATGGCTCGGCTTCTTCCGCGAGCATTTTGCCGCGATCCTCTCGGTCGTGGTGCTGCTGCCGCTGTCGCTCTACCTCAACTGGCGGCTCGCGATCCTGCTGTTCGTGCTCTGCATCGTCTTCACCGCGCTGACGACCTTCGTGGTGCGCAAGACCTTCGGCATGCAGATGGAGGTCGAGGAGCACTACAGCGAGCTCTCTGCGCGCGCCTCCGATGCGCTCGGCAACGTCGCGCTGGTGCAGAGCTTCGTCCGCGTCGAATCCGAGGTCAAGGGGCTGCGCTCCGTCGCCGACGAGCTGCTGGCCGCGCAGATGCCGGTGCTGTCATGGTGGGCGCTCGTCACCGTCATCACGCGCGCCTCGACCACCATCACCGTGCTCACGATCTTCACCGTCGGTATCGCGCTGCACGACCAGGGGCTGACATCCGTCGGCGAGATCGTGATGTTCGTGAGCTTCGCGACGATGCTGATTCAGAGGCTCGAGCAGGTCGTGAGCTTCATCAACAACGTGTTCATGGAAGCGCCGCGGCTGCGCGAATTCTTCAACGTGCTCGACGCCGTGCCCGCAGTGCACGACAGGCCCGACGCGATCGATGCCGGCAGGTTGTCCGGCCTCGTCGAGTTCCACGACGTCACCTTCTCCTATGACGGCAAGCGCCCTGCGGTCGAGGACCTCTCGTTCACGGCGCTGCCCGGCCAGACCATCGCGCTGGTCGGTCCGACCGGCGCCGGCAAGTCGACCGCGATCGCGCTTTTGCACCGCGCCTTCGACCCGCAGTCCGGCTTCATCAGGATCGACGGCATGGACGTGCGCGGGATCACGCTGACGTCGCTGCGGCGGAACATCGGCGTGGTGTTCCAGGAGGCGCTGCTGTTCAACCGCTCGATCGCGGAGAATCTGCAGGTCGGCAAGCCGGATGCGACCGAGGACGAGATGCGCAAGGCGGCCGCGCGCGCGCAGGCGCTCGAGTTCATCGAGCGCAGCGGGGGCTTCGAGACCAACGCCGGCGAACGCGGCCGCATGCTCTCCGGCGGCGAGCGGCAACGGCTGTCGATCGCCCGCGCGCTGCTGAAGGATCCGCCGATCCTGATCTTGGACGAGGCGACCAGCGCGCTCGACGCCGTCACCGAGGCCAAGGTGAATGCCGCTCTCGACGAAGTGATGAAGGGCAGGACCACGTTCGTGATCGCGCACCGCCTCTCCACCATCCGCAACGCCACGCGGATCCTGGTGTTCGAGAACGGCCAGGTGACCGAAAGCGGAACTTTCGATGAACTCGTGGCCAAAGGCGGCCATTTCGCCGAGCTCGCCAGGGCCCAGTTCATGGTCCAGGAAAACGCACGGGCCAGCGTGACGGCGGCCGAGACTGCCGCGACTCCGGTCAAATCCCAGTAGCAAGTCCCCATAGGCCCGTCGAAATTCGGCCTATTTCATTGCGGAATACCGCACCGATCCCCCTATTCTCGACGCATCAGCCGGTATAGGTTTGCGACGCCGCAAGCGGCGGCGCTGGATTTCAAAACCGACCATCAGATCACGAGAACCGCAGGGAATCGGCGGGTCTCCAAGGACCGGAATCGGATAGTGCACGCCCTTCGCCCGCTGCTTCGCAAATCGCTGTTCAACCTGTTCGCTGCGGGCCTCGCATGCGCCGCATTGCTCGCGCCGGGCGCAGCGCGCGCCGAAGCGCTGCTGCTGATCGAAGCCGACAGCGGCAAGGTGTTGCAGGCCGATAATGCGACCATCCCCTGGTACCCCGCCTCCGTCACCAAGATCATGACCGCCTATGTGACGCTGAAGGCGGTCAAGGACGGCAGGCTCACGCTCGACACGCTGCTCACGGTGTCGCCGACGGCAGCCTCGCAGTCGCCATCGAAGATGGGCTTCCGTCCGGGAACGCAGCTCACCGTCGACAACGCGCTGAAGATGATGATGGTCAAGTCGGCGAACGACATGGCCGTGGTGCTTGCCGAAGGCGTCGGCGGCTCGATCGACGGCTTCTCCGCGATGATGAACGACACCGCGAAGAAGCTCGGCATGACGCAGACGAGCTACGTCAATCCGAACGGCCTGCCCGCCGACGGCCAGATCACGTCCGCGCGTGATCTCGGAATCCTGGCGCGCGCGTTCCTGCGCGACCTGCCGGAATACGAGTACTTCGTGCACATCCCGGCGATCCGCTTCGGCAAGCGCATCACCGGCAATTTCAACAAGCTGATCGGCCGCTATCCCGGCGCCGACGGCTTCAAGACCGGCTTCATCTGCGCCTCCGGCTACAATCTCGTGGCATCGGCCACGCGCAACGGCCGCCGGCTGATCGCGGTGGTGCTGGGCGCCAATTCCGGCACCGCGCGCGCGGTGAAGGCGGCGCAGCTGCTCGAGCGCGGCTTCAGCCAGGACAATCTGACATGGCTGCGACCCTCGCTCGGCACCGTCGACAATCTCGTGCCGGTCGACGCCTCGCCGCCGAACTTGCGCGACGAGATGTGCGGGCCCAACCGCAAGCGTCCGGCCAGCGACGATGACGATGCGCTGATCGCGGCCAATGGCAGCACGACCGGATCGGCCTCGGCCACCGGCGGCGAAGCCCAGGTCACCTTCTTCACGGCCGGCCTGCAGCCGCCGCTGATGAAGGCCTCCGAGCTGATGGCCTCTGCTCCGGCCGCTGCCGAGCCCGTGCTGGTCTATACCGGCCCGACCCGCACCGGCCCGGCCCTGATCGCGGCGGTCGCGGCCGATGCCGACCAACAGACGGTGGCAAAGCCGCGTGGCAAGAAGTCGCGCGTCGCCAAGAAGCCTGACGCCGCCGACAAGCCGAAGGACGGGAATAAGGACGCGGGCAAGGAATCCAAGACGGCGGCAGCGAAGCCGGCTGCCAAGCCTGACGCCAAGACCGACACCAAGAGCGATACCAAGACCGCAGCCAAGCCGGCCGGGACCAAGCATGCCGCGGCCAAGCACGATGCGGCGGCAAAACCCGCCGAGAAACCGGCGGCAACCGGCGATCAGGCTCCCAAGCCCGCCAAGCCCAAGGCCGCGACCAAGCCCGCCGCCACCAAGCCGGCCAACAACAGTTAACGGCCCCTCAGGCTGGACCGCGCCCGCACTTCGCACCTGCGGCAGCGCGGTCTGTGATGATTCCAGTAGCTACTCCCGGACCTTTGCCCTAAGCCTCGACGGCTTGCCACCCGTTCCGGCAGGCTCGATACTGGCGGCAATGAGGCAAGCCCGAGACACAACGGGCTCAGTTAGATGAGGGGAGTTTCCATGGAGCGCATCTGGCTCAAGCAATATCCGCCCGGCGTGCCCGCCGATATCGAGCCGACGCAATACGCCTCGCTGGTCGACCTGCTGGAGGAGAGCTTCACCAAGTTCGCCGACCGCAAGGCGTTCATTTGCATGGACAAGTCGATCAGCTATCGCGACCTCGACCAGATGTCGGTCGCGCTCGCCGCCTATTTGCAGGGCCGCGGGCTGCAGCGCGGCGCTCGTGTCGCCATCATGATGCCGAACGTGCTGCAATATCCGGTCGCGACCGCTGCCGTGCTGCGCGCCGGTTTCGCGGTGGTCAACGTCAATCCGCTCTATACCCCGCGCGAGCTCGAACACCAGCTCAAGGATTCCGGCGCCGAGGCCATCATCGTGCTGGAGAATTTCGCCCACACGGTCGAGCAGGTGATCGCGAAGACGCCGGTGAAGCACGTCATCGTCGCCAGCATGGGCGACCTGCTCGGCTTCAAGGGCGTGATCGTCAATCTCGTCGTCCGTCGCGTCAAGAAGATGGTACCGGCATGGTCGCTGCCGGGCGCGGTGCCGTTCAACGACGCGCTCTCCGCCGGCCGCGGCATGACCTTCAACAAGCCAAAGCTCTCGCCGGGCGACGTCGCCTTCCTGCAATATACCGGCGGCACCACCGGCGTCTCCAAGGGCGCCACCCTGCTCCACCGCAACATCGTCGCCAACGTCTTGCAGAACGACGCCTGGCTCCAGCCGGCGCTCGCCGCGCCGCCGCATGTCGATCAGCTCATGATCGTCTGTGCGCTGCCGCTCTATCACATCTTCGCACTGACGGCCTGCTACCTGCTCGCGGTGCGCGCCGGCGGCTGCAATCTGTTGATCCCCAATCCGCGCGACATCGCCGGCTTCGTCAAGGAGCTGGCGAAATACCAGGTCAACAGCTTCCCCGCCGTGAACACGCTCTACAACGGCCTGATGCATCATCCCGACTTCAAGAAGCTCGACTTCTCCAAGCTGAAGATCTCGAACGGCGGCGGCATGGCGGTGCAGCGCTCCGTGGCCGATCAATGGAAAGCGATCACCGGCTGCTTCATCGCCGAAGGTTACGGCCTGTCGGAGACCTCGCCGACGCTGACCTGCAATCCCGCGACGGCAACGGAGTTCACGGGTACGATCGGCATCCCCGTGCCTTCGACCTGGATCTCGATCCGCGACGACGACGGCAACGAGGTGCCGCTCGGCCAGGCGGGCGAGATCTGCGCCAAGGGCCCGCAGGTCATGTCCGGCTACTGGAACAGGCCGGAGGAGACCGCGAAGGTGATGACCGCTGACGGATATTTCCGCACCGGCGACATCGGCGTGATGGACGAGAAGGGCTACACCAAGATCGTCGACCGCAAGAAGGACATGATCCTGGTCTCGGGCTTCAACGTTTATCCCAACGAGATCGAGGAAGTGATCGCGAGCCATCCCGGCGTGCTCGAATGCGCCGTGATCGGCATCCCCGATTCCAAATCGGGCGAGGCGGTGAAGGCCTTCGTGGTCAAGAAGGACCCCAACCTCACGGCGGAAGCCGTGATCAAGTTCTGCCAGGAGCAGCTCACCGGCTACAAGGTGCCCAAGCACATCGAATTCCGCAACGACCTGCCGAAGACCAATGTCGGCAAGATCCTGCGCCGGCAGCTTCGCGACGAGAAGAAGGCGGCGGCGGCGTAAGGCCGCTTTCCATTCATGCTGGAAGTCGGCGACATCACGCCATCGGACATTCTCGCCTTCTGGCGCGAGGCCGGCCGCGAGTGCTGGTACAAGCGCGACGACGCTTTCGACGCAGAGGTCAGGCGCCGCTTTCTCGCCCTGTGGCAGAAGGCGGCCGCCGGCGAGCTTGCATCATGGGAGACGAGCGACGACGGCGCGCTCGCGCTCGTCATCGTGCTCGATCAGTTCCCCCGCAACATGTTCCGCGACACGCCGGAGGCTTTTGCCAGCGACGCGCAGGCGCGCGATGTTGCCCGCCGCGCCATCGAAAGCGGCACAGATCGCAGGGTCGATCCCATCCTGCTCGAATTCCTCTATCTGCCCTTCATGCATTCCGAGCACCTGGCTGACCAGCTGCATTGCGTTGCGCTGTTTCAAAACACCGACAATGCCGTGAACCTGAAATACGCTCGCGAGCACGCCGACATCATCCGACGGTTCGGCCGCTTTCCCCACCGCAATCGCCTGCTCGGCCGTGACACGACTGAGGAAGAGCAGGCCTTCCTCGACGGCGGCGGTTTTACGGGCTGATGACATCACGGTGAACGGCCGCTGCCTTCGCCGCTTCCGCCGCCGGCAATATTGTGCAGGCCGGCGCCACGGTCTAAAAAGCGGGACCGATATTCAGGGAGACTGATGATGGCGATCCAGACTGGCGACAAGCTGCCCGAGGCGAAATTCCGCGTGATGACGGCGGAAGGTCCGCAGGTGAAGACCACCGACGATATCTTCAAGGGCAAGAAGGTGGCGCTGTTCGCGGTGCCCGGCGCCTATACCGGCACCTGCCACAAGATGCATCTGCCGAGCATCTTCCTCAACGCCTACGCCATGAAGGACAAGGGCGTCGACACCATCGCCATCGTCTCCGTCAACGACGCCTTCGTCATGAACGCCTGGAAGCGCGACACCGACCAGCGCGACGAGGCCATCTTCCTCGCCGACGGCAATGCCGATTTCACCAAGGCGATCGGCATGGAGCTGGACGCCTCCGCCAACGGCCTCGGCATCCGCTCCAAGCGCTATTCGATGCTGGTCGAGGACGGCGTGGTCAAGAAGCTGAACCTCGAGGCGATGCCCGGCAAGGTCGAGGTCTCCGGCGGCGATACGCTGCTGGGGCAGCTGTAAGGCACGACACTCTCGCGCCACTTGCACAACTGTCATCGCCCGCGAAGGCGGGCGATCCAGTACGCCGAGGCTTCTCGGCTCAATCACAGCCGTCTCTGGAATACCCCGGTCAAGCCGGGCGATGACACCGGAGAGCTTGGCGACGTCCGAGACGACGGCGTCGTCTACTCCCTCACCCTCTGCTGCAACCGCGCCATCGCGATCCCGTCTCGCGCGAGCTGATCGGCGCGCTCGTTCTCCGGGTGCCCAGCATGGCCCTTGATCCAGTGCCAGCGGACCTCGTGCTGCTTCAGCGCGGCATCCAGGCGCTGCCATAGCTCGACATTCTTCACCGGCTTCTTGTCGGCGGTGCGCCAGCCGTTGCGCTTCCAACCGAAAATCCACCCCGTGATGCCCTGACGGACATATTGGCTGTCGGTGTAGAGATCGACCGTGCACGGCTTCTTCAGCGCTTCGAGCGCGGAGATCGCCGCCATCAACTCCATCTGGTTGTTGGTGGTGTGGCGCTCGCCGCCGTTCAGCTCCTTCTCCTTGTCGCCGAACTTCAGGATCGCGCCCCAGCCGCCCGGCCCGGGATTTCCCGAGCAGGCGCCGTCGGTATAGATCGTGACATTGGGAAGCTCGCTCACGCCACCATTCCTGAGGGCATCAGCCCATAGTCGCGAACGCTCGTCACGCTCTGATGGAAGCGCAGCTTGCGGACATATTCCAGCGGATCCTTCGGCTTCACCAGTGCGCCCGGTGGCACGTTGAGCCAGTCGACCAGCCGCGTCAGCAGGAAACGGATCGCAGCGCCGCGCGCCAGCAGCGGCAGCGCAGCCTCTTCCGCCTCGGAGAGCTTTCGTACCCGGCCATAGGCATTGAGGAAGGCGCGCGCCTTGGTGACGTTGAAGGAATGATCCGGCTCGAAGCACCAGGCGTTGAGGCAGATCGCGATGTCATAGGCCAGCATGTCGTTGCAGGCGAAGGTGAAGTCGATGATCCCCGAGAGCCGGTCGCCGAGAAAGAAGACGTTGTCGTTGAAGAGGTCGGCGTGGATCACGCCCTCCGGCAGGTCGGTCGGCCAGACCCCGCTCGAGAGATGATCGAGCTCGGCGGCGAGAAAGGCGCGCAGGCCCGGCTGCACCTCGTCGGCACGGCTTGCGGCCGCATCGAACAGCGGCCGCCAGCCCGCGACCGAGAGCGCATTGGCGCGCTTGATCGCAAAATTGGCGCCAGCCAGGTGCATTTTCGCCAGCCCCTCGCCGACGCCGGCGCAATGGGCCACATTCGGCTTGCGCGGCCACACGCCTTCGAGAAAGGTGATGATTGCGGCGGGGCGGCCCGACAGCTCGCGCAGCGCCTCGCCGTCTCTTCCCTTCACCGGCAGCGGACAATTGACGCCGTGCTCGGCGAGATGCGTCATCAGCGCGAGGAAGTAGGGCAGGTCGTTCTTCGCCACGCGTTTCTCATAGAGCGTGAGGATGAACGATCCGGTCGTCGTATGCAGCAGGAAGTTGGAGTTTTCGACGCCCTCGGCGATGCCCTTGTAGGAGAGCAATTCGCCGAGATCGTATTGCTTCAGGAAATCCGCAAGCTCGTCGGCGGCAACGTCGGTGTAGACCGCCATGCAGATTTACTCTGCGGCGGCTTCGGGGCGCACCGAGCGCGGCAGCGGGAAGAACTCGTTCTCTTCCGCGGCCGAGACCGTCTCCACATGCAGCGTGTAGCGCTCGGCGAACGCGTCCATGATCTCCTCGACGATCACTTCCGGCGCCGACGCGCCCGCAGTGATGCCGAGGCTCGTGATGTTGCCGAACTTGTCCCAATCGAGGTCGGTGGCGCGCTGCGCCAGCACCGCGATCCTGCAGCCCTCGCGCTCGGCGACCTCGCGCAGGCGCTGCGAGTTCGACGAATTCGGCGCGCCGACCACGATCAGGGCGTCCACCACCGGCGCCACCTTCTTCACCGCGAGCTGGCGGTTGGTGGTGGCGTAGCAGATGTCTTCCTTGTGCGGCCCGTTGATGTTCGGGAAGCGCTCCTTGAGCAGCGCCACGATCTCCGCGGTGTCGTCGATCGACAGTGTGGTCTGGGTCACGAAGGCGAGATTGTCAGGGTCCTTCGGCGTGATGGTCTTGGCGTCCTCGGCGGTCTCGATCAAGGTCACGGCGCCGACCGGAAGCTGGCCGAGGGTGCCGACCACTTCGGGATGATGCGAATGGCCGATCAGGAAGATCTCGCGGCCGCGCTTGAAGTGGATCGCGGCCTCGCGGTGCACCTTGGTCACCAGCGGGCAGGTCGCATCCAGCGAGAACAAATTGCGGGACTGGGCATCGGCCGGAACCGACTTCGGCACGCCATGGGCCGAGAACACCACCGGCGCAGTGGTGTTGTCAGGGATCTCGGCGAGCTCCTCGACGAAGATGGCGCCCTTCTTCTTCAACCCATCGACGACATACTTGTTGTGCACAATCTCGTGGCGAACATAGACGGGGGCGCCGTATTTATCGAGCGCCCGTTCCACGGTGTCGATCGCCCGGACCACCCCGGCGCAGAAGCCGCGGGGAGAACAAAGCACGATCTTGAGGTCTGGTTTGGCTGACATTGAGCGATCTCGGGACCGAATCACCCGTTTCGCCTTCCGGCGGGGGCGGTCGATGGATGGAATTGGGCTTAAAACAGCTGCTTGGACCTTACAGCGACTTTAAAAGGAATTGGGCCCCCTTTCGGGCGCTGTCAAGGCACTATCTATAGCAGAACCATTGCGTGGCTACCCCCTCCGGGCTTATATAGCGCGAATTCCCTGTCATCGCTGATGACCACCGGTTTCGCCTCCAGAGGGGTGGGCGAAGCACAAAGGAGATTTGCCATGAGCAACGCACCTCTGATGCCCAAGGCGACCGCCGTCTGGCTGCTCGACAACACCGCGCTGACCTTCGACCAGGTCGCCGATTTCACCAAAATGCATCCCCTCGAAGTGCGCGCGATCGCCGACGGCGACGCTGCCCAGGGCATTAAGGGTATGGATCCCCTCTCCAACGGTCAGTTGACCCGCGAGGAGATCGAGAAAGGCGAGAAGAACCCGGACTACCGGCTTCGCCTCCAGGAGAGCAAGGTGGTGCTGCCGCCCCAGCCCAAGCGCAAAGGCCCGCGCTACACCCCGGTCTCACGCCGCCACGAGCGCCCGAGCGCCATCCTCTGGCTGCTGCGCAACCATCCGGAGCTGAAGGACGCCCAGATCATGCGCCTGGTCGGCACCACCAAGAGCACGATCGCGAGCGTGCGCGACCGCACCCACTGGAACACGTCGTCCCTGACCCCGATCGACCCCGTCACCCTCGGCCTCTGCTCGCAGATCGAACTCGATTTCGAGGTGCAGCGCGCCGCCAAGGAAAAGCCGATCGACGCAGCCTATGGCGGCGCCACCCTGCTGCCGGCCTCCGAGACCACCAAGAAGGACGAGTACGAGCCCGCGGAGAAGTCCAGCGACGACCTCAATGTCGACGCCGTATTCGCCAAGCTGAAGACGCTCGGCGGCAAGAAGCAGGAGGACGAGGAGGAGTAGGCTTGCTTCCCTGCACCGCATCCGGTTCGAACGCGGCGGATCGCTCCGCCGCGTTTTTGTTTGCGGCCGGGAACTTTCGCGACACCGCTCCCGGAACGATGCGGCTGACGTCGCATTGTTTCCAGCGCGGAGGATGAGCGATGCGGGACGAAAACCATTTTGCGTTGATGCTGGGGCGCGCTGTCCTGGCAGCGTGGGGCGACATGCCCCGGGATATCCAGGAAGCCCTGTTCGAGATTGCCCTGACGGACCGCCCTGGCGATCGCGACGATTTGGCGAAGCTGCTGCATGAGCGGCATCCGCGGACGGCGCACGCGGGATAGCCGCTTCTCACCCCTCATCTTATCGCATTCGCTGGTGAGACGATGCCAAGCACCGTCAATGTCAGGCCCCGGCGATGACGATCCCATAACAATCAAACGGAAACTACACCGCGGCGCCGGGGCCCTACCCGGCGCCGCGAAACGCCGTCAGAACTTGTAGGTGACGCCCGCGCCGACCAGCCACGGGTCGATATGCGCAGTGCCGGTGACGGGCAGGCCAGAGACGGTCGCCGAGTAGTCCGGCCGCAGCCAGAGCTTCTTCACGTCGACGTTGAGACCCCAGTGCCGGTCGAGCATGTAGTCGAAGCCGAACTGCACCGCCCCACCCCAGGCATTGCTGACGTGCAGGCGTGTGGTGGTGGCGACGATCGCGGGCGGCCCGACGATCGCGGCCGGCGTGTTGGCGGCCGAATTGTTGAAGAACACGGTGTAGTTCATACCGGCGCCGATATACGGCTTGAACGCGCCGAAATTGTCGAAGTGATATTGCAGCGTCAGCGTCGGCGGCAGCAGCGTGGTCTTGCCGATCGGCAGGTTCGCGAGCGAGCCGGTGCCGCTGATCGAATGCCTGGTCACACCGAGAATCAGCTCGGCCGCGATGTTGCTGGTGAAGAAATAGCTGATGTCGAGCTCTGGCACGGCCTGGTCGCTGATCGAGAGGCCCGAATTCGGCGACGACAGCGACGGCACGCCCGCAACATTGACAGTGCTGCCGCCGGCGTCCGGCAACACGCCAAGCACGCGCAGGCGCACCATCCAGGGATTGAAGCTTTCTACCTGTGGCGGCGCCTTCTTGTAGACCGGCAGATCGGCGGCCTGCACTGAGGCAGAAGTCACCGCGAGCATCGCGCCAATCGCTGCGAGCCGTGCCAAGTTTCTTATCGTTCCGTCCATCTTCATTCCCCTTCAGTATCTCTCGCGCGTCGTTGCGCGATACGAGCGTCAGAGCAGAAAGGAGATGATGAAGGATTTGACGCCGATCAAATCAGGACAGGCCGCCTGCGATTTGGTCGCGGCGTGGCAGATGTGTCACGGGAAACGTGAATGCGGGCAAGCGGCGCGGCATGATAATTCCGCGCCAGCGTTCACGGCCGTTCCGGATGGTTCAGCATATATTCGCCGAGATCGCGCTGACGGCGGTCGGCGCGCGCGGTGGCCGCATTGCGCTGGACGTCGCGGTCCTTGCGGCAGGCCACGTATTCCGGCGAGCCCTGCGCATAGCCGCGGCTCTGACAGACCGCGTCGTCGTCGTCGCCGCCCACCGCCACCGGCGTCTGGTAACGCGCAGAGCAGGCGGAGAGAGCGATGGCGAGAGCTAAGGCTGCAAGCAGACGCGACGTGGCGGCAAGTGGCATACGAGGTCCCCTATTGGCCGGCACTGTTTAGCGCGGAATGCGGAGAATGTAAGTCCTTGGATAGCGTCCCATCTCGCTGTCATTCCCCGCGATCCGGCTACGCCAAGGCTTCGCCGGGGTTGAGGTCCAGGGGGCGCCGAAGCTTTAGCGTAGGCGGCAGGCGGGGAATCCAGTACGCCGCGGCATCTCGGCTCTGGCATCGCCGCCTCTGGAATACTGGATCACCCGCTTTCGCGGGTGATGACAGCGGAAGTTTGGTGAAGCGGTACGCACCCACTGGCAGGATAGCTCGCCTCACACCCTCCCCTTCAGCGCCGCGCCGATCTCGTCGAGCACCTTGGGATCCTCGATCGTCGCCGGCATGGTCCAAGCTTCGCCGTCGGCGATCTTCTTGATGGTGCCGCGCAGGATCTTTCCGGAGCGCGTCTTGGGCAGGCGGCCGACGGTGACCGCGAGCTTGAAGGCGGCGACCGGGCCGAGCTTGTCGCGCACCAGCGCGATGATCTCCTTCTCGATCTCGGCGGGCGCACGCGTCACGCCCGCTTTCAGCACCAGGAAGCCGCAGGGCACCTCGCCCTTGATCGCGTCCTTGACGCCGAGCACCGCACATTCGGCCACATCCGGATGCGAGGCCAGGATCTCCTCCATGCCGCCGGTGGAGAGGCGATGGCCGGCGACGTTGATGATGTCGTCGGTGCGCCCCATGACGAAGACATAGCCGTCCTCGTCCTTGTAGCCGGCGTCCGAGGTTTTGTAATAGCCGGGAAATTCGCTCAAGTAGGATTCCTTGAAGCGCTCGTCCTGATTCCACAGCGTCGGCAGGCAGCCCGGCGGCATCGGCAGCTTGATGACGATCGAGCCCATGGTGTTGGGGCCGACTGGCTTTGCCGCTTCGTCGACGATGTCGACTTGGTAGCCTGGCATCGGCACCGTCGGCGAGCCGTGCTTCACCGGCAGCATGCCGAGGCCGACCGGATTGCCGGCGATGCACCAGCCGGTCTCGGTCTGCCACCAATGATCGATCACCGGCACCTTCAGCTGCTGCTCCGCCCATTCCACCGTCGGCGGATCGGCGCGCTCGCCGGCGAGGAACAGCGTGCGGAATTTCGAAAGGTCATATTGCCGGATGAATTTTCCTTCGGGATCCTCCTTGCGGATCGCGCGGAACGCGGTTGGCGCCGTGAAGAAGGCGACCGCCTTGTGCTCAGAGATCACGCGCCAGAATGCGCCGGCATCGGGCGTGCCGACCGGCTTGCCCTCATACATGATCGAGGTCGCGCCGTGGATCAGCGGCCCGTAGACGATGTAGCTGTGGCCGACCACCCAGCCGATGTCCGAGCCGCACCACCAGACCTCGCCCGGCTTGACCCCATAAAGATTGAACATCGACCAATTCACCGCGACGAGGTGACCGCCATTGTCGCGCACCACGCCCTTGGGGATGCCTGTGGTGCCTGACGTATAAAGGATGTACAGCGGATCGGTGGCCGCGACCGGCACACAAGGGGCTTTCTTGCCGTCGTTCATCGCCTTGCGGCGCAGGCTCGCCCAATCATAGTCACGGCCGGGCGTGAGGTCGCAGGTGTGCTGCGGACGTTGCAGCACGATACAGGCCTTCGGCTTCGTGCTCGCGAGCTTGATTGCCTCGTCGAGCAGCGGCTTGTACTGCACGATGCGGCCGGGTTCGATGCCGCAGCTCGCGGAGAGAATGAGTTTCGGCTGGGCGTCGTCGATGCGGGTGGCGAGCTCCTTGGCGGCAAAGCCGCCGAACACCACGGAATGCACCGCGCCGATGCGCGCGCAGGCGAGCATTGCGACCACCGCCTCCGGCACCATCGGCATATAGAGGATGACGCGTTCGCCCTTGGCGACACCAAAATCCCGCATGATCGCGGCAAGCGCCTGCACCTCGCTCAAGAGCTCGGCGTAGGTGAATTTGGTGACGCTGCCCGTCAGCGGCGAATCATGGATCAGCGCGACCTGGTCGGCGCGGCCGCGTTCGACATGGCGGTCGAGCGCATTGTAGCAGGTGTTGACCACGCCGCCGGCGAACCAGCGGCCGTAGGTTCCTTGCGTGGAATCGAAGATGGCCTTCGGCGGCTCGATCCAGTCGATCTCCTTGGCCGCCTCGGCCCAGAAGCCCTCGGGGTCCGCCAGCGAGCGCGCGTGGACCTCGTGATAGAGACTCTTGCCCTGGACGTTCATTCCCGCGCTCCCGCTCCCTTTATGGCCTGGCCCTGACCCTTGTGGCAGGACAGGCGTCCCGCCATGACCAGGATCAAGTACCGGCCTTGTTTGAGGGCTATTTTCCCGGGAACGGGCCGCGGTTCAAGCCGAAAAGGATGACGTCCTTCCCCCTCTCCCCGCTTGCGGGGAGAGGGTCGGGGTGGGGACGGCGGCAGTTGGACTCGCGGAGAGTCCCCCCTCACCCGGAATCCGCGCTTTCAGCGCGCATTCCGGCCTCTCCCCGCAGGCGGGGAGAGGCGAGAACCCGACTACCCCTCCATCGCATTCAGCTTCTGCAATCTCTCCTGCATGACCTTTTTCAGATCATAGCCGGGGCGGCGGAAGCTCGCATCGCGCGTGGCGAGGAAATCACGCTGGGACTTGCGCAGGCCATCCGCCGAGCGCTTGCTCGCGGATTTCAGCACCCGCTCGTAGGCCTCGGCGATCTGGCGGTCGAGCACGCCGAGCTGCGGATCGGCGCAGATCACCTTCTCGACCTCGCGCTTGGCGGAGGCGCAGTCGAACGACGGTTCGCTGGGAGCGGCGTTCAGCACACTGCGCGGCTCGCCGCCGAATTTTGCGATCTCTGCGATCATCGCGCGGCGGCCGTTGAGCGCGTTCTCATTGGCGGGATCGAGCCGCAACGCCGCCTCGTAGTCGGCCAGCGCCTTCTTGCGCTCGCCCATCTTCTTGTAGAGCACGGCGCGGTTGTTGTAGGTCTTGGCAAAATTCGGATCGAGTTTCAGCGCGTCGTTGTAGTCCGACAGCGCAGCACCGAGCTCGCCCTTGAACTGGTAGGAGTCACCGCGGTTGGTCAGGAAGTTCACCCGCTGCTCGAGACGGATCGCCTGATCGTAATCGGCGATCGCCTTGTCGTACTCCTTCATCGCGGCATAGGTGAGACCGCGGTTGTCGAAATACTCCGGCACCTTTGGATCGAGCCGGATCGCCTCGCTGTCGTCTGCGATCGCCTTGTCGAGCTCGCCGAGCTTCTTGTAGGCGGCGCCGCGGTTGGTGTAACTGCGCGCCCGGCTCGGATCGAGGCGCAGCGCCTCGTTGAGGTCAGCGACGGCCTTGTCGTAGTCGCCGCGCAGATAGAAGGTCGCGCCGCGGTCGGACCAGGCCTGGGCGAAATCCGTCTTCAGCTTGATGGCCTGATCGTAGTCTGCAATGGCGCGGTCGAGGCGATGCTGGTTGGTGTAGACGACGCCGCGCGACTCGTAAGCCTCCGCATCCTGCGGATCGAGCTCGATCGCCTTGGTGAGATCCGTCCCGGCCCGATTGAGGTCACCGCCGGCCTCGCGCAAGAGGTTGCCGCGCACGCGCCAGGCCTTTGCGTTCTTGCCGTCGAGCGCGATGGCGCGGTCCAGATCGCGCAGCGCCTGCGACTGGCCTCCGGAGGTTCGCGCATTCGCTTCGGCGCGAGCGACGAGCGCCATGGAGCGTTCAGACGCCGGATTTGCGCTCTGGTCGATGATGGCGCTGCACGCGGGGATCAGGTCCGCGGGAATAGCCTTGCTGCCCGGCACGCAATCGATGCCGGCGGCGGCTGGAGCGACGAGGGCTAGGCTCATTGCCGCGCCGAGGAAGGACGCGCGCAGCGAAATTTTGGCAAACGAGGGCGTTTGCGCGGGATAAGGCGTGCCGCACATGGCATAGGGCTCCGTGACGTCGGGTTCTCACCGTTGTCGCGGCTGGCGAGGGATGGGTTCAATGAGGGCCGTCAGGGGAGCACTGGCGCTTCTCTCCCTCGCCCCGCTTGCGGGGAGAGGCGAAGGGCTCAATATCCGTCCACCCCGTTCAGCCGCTGCAACCGCTCCTGCATCGCCTTCTTCAGGTCGTACCCAGGCCGGCCGTACCCGGCATTTCGGCGGGCAATGAAGTCGTCCTGCTCGCGCTGGAGCGCCTTGGCTTCGCCCGCATTGCGCGCCTCGCGGATCGCGCGGGCATTCGATGCAAAGATCTCCCGGTCGAGATCGGCGAGCTCGCGATTGCCGCAGATCGCCCTTTCCACGGCAAGACGCGCCCGCGCGCAGTTGAAGCTGGGCTTGCCGGCGACCGCCATCTGCGCCCCGATCCGCTCGAGCTCGCGCGCCATCGCCTTGTGATTGGCCTTGGCCTTCTCGTGGTTGGGATCGATTCTGAGCGCCGCGCCGAAATCCTGCACCGCCTTGGGCTTGTCGCCCTTCTTCAGCCAGAGCTCGCCGCGCGCGTTGAAGATGTCCGCGAGGGTGGGATCGAGCAGAAGTGCACGGCTGTCGTCGGCGATCGCGCGGTCGACCTGGTCGTGACGCGCATAGAGCGCGCCGCGCGCGATCAACGCCTTGATCAGATCTTCCTTCGCGGTCTTCTCATTGTCGATCACTGCCGCGCAGGCCGTGACGGCCTTGTCCATGTCATCGGCCGCGGTCGCCGCAAGGCATGGTGCGACGTCGACCTGCGGCACCGCGACCGGCTCGCCGCCCGTCGCGGCATGGGCCGCGGCGAGCGAGAGCGCGCAGAGCAGCCCGGCGCCTGACAATTGAATGAGAAAAGAACGCATGCTCGTTACAGTCGGAAGTCTTGCCCTGAGGCTTGTCCTCAGCCTTGTAGTCGGCCTTGCCTTCAATCTTGCCTTGCCGCCCCACTATCCATCATTACGGCCGGATTGGTGCTAGCTTGTGGTGTCGCTCAAATCGGTTTCGGGGATCATCGTGCCGACATTCGAATGGATCATCGTGCTTCTGCTCGGCGCCGTTGGCTTATCGGCGCTGGCGCGGCGGATCAAGGTCCCCTACCCGACCTTCCTCGCCATCGGCGGCGCGCTGATCGCCTTCGTGCCGTCGAGCCCGTCCTGGACGCTGGAGCCGGACCTGGCTTTGGCGCTTTTTGTCGCACCGGTGCTGCTCGATGCCGCCTTCGACACCTCGCTGCGCGATCTGCGCAACAATTGGGTTCCGGTCTCGACCCTGGTCGTCGCCGCGGTCGGCCTCACCACGGTTGGCGTGGCCTATGTCGCGCACCGGCTGATGCCCGACATGCCCTGGGCCGCAGCGGTCGCGCTTGGAGCCATCGTGGCACCGCCGGACGCCGCCGCCGCGGTCGCGATCCTGAGCCAGGTGAAGCTGCCCCACCGCATGGTCAAGGTCTTGGAGGGCGAGAGCCTGCTCAACGACGCGACCGCGCTACTGATCTATCGCATCGCGGTCGGCGCGGTCGCCACCGAGCACCTGACGTGGAGCCAGGTCGCGCCGACCATGGCACTGGCGCTGGTCGGCAGCGTCATTGCCGGCCTGCTCGCAGGACGCATCATTCCGCTGTTCATGGAGCGGGTGACAGAGGCGCCGAGCGCCATCATCGTGCAGTTCGCCACCACCTTCCTGGTGTGGATCGCCGCCGAGCATCTCGGCCTCTCCGGCATCCTTACCATCGTGGTTTACGCCATCACCGTCGCGCGCACGGCGCCGGCGCGCATCCCGGCGCGGCTGCGGGTGCCGTCCTATGCGGTCTGGGAGACGACAGTGTTCGTGCTCAACGTGCTCGCCTTCATGCTGATCGGCATGCAGATGCGGCCGATCTGGACGCGGCTCGATGCCGACGTGCGTTGGGAATATTGCGTCGCCGCCGCCTGGATCCTGCTCACCGTGGTGCTGGTCCGGCTGCTATGGGTGACGTTCTACCGCACGACGCTGCGCGTGCTGGTCGCCCACGGCATCTATCATCCGAAGGATCCAAAACAGGTCGCCTCGGCCAAGGGCGGTCTCATCATCTCCTGGTGCGGCATGCGCGGCCTCGTCACGCTCGCCACCGCTTTTGCCCTGCCGGAGAACTTTCCCTACCGCGACTTCATCGTCTTCATCGCCTTTGCTGTGGTGCTGGGTTCGCTGGTGATCCAGGGCTTGACGCTGCGGCCGCTGATCCTCGCCTTCGGCCTCAAGGACGACGATCCCGTCGGCGTCGAGGTCGCGCGTGGACGCGCCATCGCCTATCGCGCCGCGCTCGACGCCATCGAGAGCGATCCGTCGGAGGAAGCGGAAATCCTCAGGCTCGAATATCGCGCCATCCTGATGCAGGCCGAGACCGATCCGAACGGCGGCATCGCCAATGGCGAATTGCCCGCCGATCCCCTGCGCCGCCGCGCCATCGAGGCCGCGCGCAAATCGATCTTCGATCTGCGCGCCACCGAAGTGATCGGCGACGACGCCTTCCACAAACTCGAGGAAGAGCTCGATCGCGCCGAATTGAGCGCGGGGGGATAGGCCAAATCGGCCGTCGTCCCGGACAAGCGAAGCTCCAGACAACGCGCAGCGTTGACGGGAGCGGAGCGCCGATCCGGGACCCATAACCACAGGATGTGGTTTGACGAAGACTTGGAGTTGCCAGCTCGTGCGGTAACTCAACCCTATGGTTATGGGTCCCGGATCTGCGCGCGCTTGAGGGCGCGCTTGTCCGGGACGACAGCGGAGGGTGAACGGCAGGCGTTTGAACCAAACCGCTCCTTCCCAGACTCATTCCAGATGACGACCCTGATCGACGACCGTCGTGTCCGCGCGCGAGATGCGTCGCCTGCACGATATTTTTATCTCCACATGGCGCTGGCTTGCGCCGCCACCGCGTTTCTGGGCTTTGCACCGACCTATTGGGTGCCACTCGCCAACCGGACGTTTTCCGCAAGCCCGGTCATCCATTTTCACGGACTCTTGTTCTTCACCTGGTCGCTCTATTTCGTGCTCCAGACCTGGCTCGCAGCGTCCGGCCGCGTGGTCAATCACCGCTCGCTCGGCATCGCCGGTGTGTCGCTGGCGACCGCGATGACGATCTTCGGCTTCCTCGCCTCCGTGCATGTGATGCAGCATTCCGCGGCGCTCGGGCAGAAGGAGGCCGGCATCGCGTTCTCGATCGTGCCGATGAGCGGGATCGCGTTCTTCGCGGTGGTGTTCGTGCTCGCGATCATGAACACGCGCAGGCCCGAGATTCACAAGCGCTTGATGCTGCTCGCGGCGGTCTCGATTCTGGATGCCGCGATCGCGCGCTGGTTCCTCACCTTCCTTGCCCCTCCCGGACCGCCGGGCCCGCCGCCGGTGCCCGTCACCATCGCGCCGGCTGTCGTCGCCTCGCTTCTGCTCGTCGTCGCCATGGTGCGCGACTGGCGCACCGAGGGCCGCGTCCACCCGGTCTACATCTACGGCACGCTCGCGCTGCTGGTGGTGAAGGTGCTGAACTGGCCGGTCAGCGAGACGGCGGCCTGGCATGCATTTGCCGGCGGGATATTAGCGCTGGCGCAGTAGACGGCAGCCAAATATTCAGCGTCGTCCCGGCCTAGTGCGCAATTGCGCACTAGGCCGGGACGACGGCGGAGGTTGAGGCTACGCCCCCGCCTTGCAGGTGATCCCGCCGTCCACCACGAGTTCGATCCCCGTCACGTATTTCGACTCGTCCGACGCCAGGAACAGTGCGGCGTTGGCGACGTCGAAGGCGTCGCCCATGTGGCCCATCGGCACTTGCGCGTCACGCGCGCGCCACATCGCCTCGACGTCACCCTTGGCATAGCTCGCGGCGAGGCCGGCAGAGTGCTCGACCATCGGCGTCTTCATCAGGCCCGGCAGGATCGCATTGACCCGCACATGGTGGCGCGCGAACTCGATCGCAGTGGTGCGCGTCATCTGGTTCATTGCCGCCTTCGAGGTACCGTAGGTGACGTAGGAGATGCCCATGTGGCGGATCGAGGCGATCGAGGAGATGTTGATGATCGAGCCGCCGCCCTGTTTCACCATGACGGGAATGACGTGCTTCATGGCGAAATAGGCGCTCTTGAGGTTGACGCTGAAGACGCGATCCCAGCTCTCCTCGGTCACCTCGACCACGCTGCCCATCTCGGCGATGCCGACATTGTTGTCGAGCACGTCGATGCGGCCATGGGCCTTCAGGCACGCCGCCACCATCGCCTCGATCTCGGCAGACCGCGAGACGTCGGCCGTGAACGCCGTCGCCTTGCCGCCTTCGTCATTGATGATCTTCGCAGTCTCCTCGGCGGCCGCGCCGTTGCGATCGACGCAAAACACCTGCGCGCCCTCGCGCGCAAAGGTCACTGCGGTCGCCTTGCCGTTGCCCCAGCCGGGTCCAATCGAGCCGGCCCCCACCACCATCGCAACCTTGCCCTTGAGCCGATCCATCGTGATCTCCCTTATTTCTCTTGTTGTTTGCAGATGCTCATTTTGGTGACGTTATCACCGATCGGATGCCCCACAATCTCCGACAACGTCCGGCACCGCCCGTCATCGCACAACCGCCACTCCCCCGCCGCGCCGGAATTGCCGAGCACCACCTCCTGCATCGGCGCGCGGTCCGGCCGCCACTGAAACCAGCCGCCAATCAGCCGCGCCTCGGGTGGAGGCTCCATGCCGGGGCCGGTGCCCTTGACGCGGGCCTGCACCAATTCGAGGCCGGCGGGCGTGACCCGCCAATCTTCCTGCCAATCGACCTTCGCGATCGAATGGGTCCACACCAGCGTGAAGGCGGACAGCGCCAGCGCCTTCACACCGCCTGCCGTTGCGAAGCAGAGGCTCACATCGCCTCGACCGTTACAGGCGGACGCTGCCGCCATTGCCACAGCACGAGCGCCGCGGAGAGCACGAAGCCGGCAGTGTCGCTGAACGGGAAGTCGCCGAGCAGGCAGAACGCGGCGCCGAGCGCGACTAGCCGCTCGATCAGCGTCAACCGCGTAAACAGGAAGCCGATCGCGACCATGCCGAACAGCGCGATCGCCACCAGCGCCTTCAGGCTCGCGAGCGCGACCGCGCCGTAAAAGCCGAGCTTGGCTGCCATGGGATCGCCGGCTTGCAGCATCAGGGCCGGCGAATAGACGAAGATGAAGGGGATGACGTAGCCGGCGAGCGCGATGCGCATCGCCTCCCAGCCGATCTTGTCCGGGTTCTCCTTCGCGATCGGCGCCGCCGCAAGCGCAGCCAGCGCCACCGGCGGCGAGAGGTCGGCCATGATGCCGTAGTAGAACGCGAACATGTGGCTCGCGATCAGGGGCACGCCGAGCTTGGCAAGCGCCGGCGCGGCGAGCGCGGCGGTGATGATGTAGGTCGGGATGGTCGGGATGCCGGTGCCGAGCAGGATCGACAGCAACATGGTCATGATCAGCGCCAAAAACAGGCTCTTTTCGCCGAGACCGATCACCCAACCGCCGAAGATGGTGCCGACACCGGTCTGCGACATCATGCCGATGATGACGCCGACGATGGCGCAGGCCATGCCGACGGTGATGGCGGATTTGGCGCTCTCAGCGAGCGCATCGCGGCAGGCGCGCAACGCCGCAAAACCGCCGCGCACGAAGGCGGTGATCACGATCAGCCCGACCACGACACAAGCAACCGGCACGATCTGAAGCCCGTCCCGCGAGAGCGCGGCGACGACGAGCGCGAGGCCGATCCAGAAGATGTAGCGGATGACCGTCGCGGACACGCCGGCCGTGATGCTGGTGCCAAGGATCAGCGCCACCGTCAGCGCAAGGCCCATGCTGCCGGCATAGAGCGGCGTAAAGCCTTCGAACAGCATGTAGACGAGGGCGGCGAGCGGCAGTACGAGGTACCAGCGCGTCACCAGCGCCTTCCAGGCGCTCGGGATCTCGGAGCGCTTCATGCCGACGAGGCCATGCTTGCCGGCTTCGAGGTGCACCATCCAGAAAGCTGATGCGAAATAGAGGATCGCAGGAATCGCCGCAGCCTTGACGATCTCCGAATATTGCACGCCGAGCGTCTCGGCCATGATGAAGGCGACCGCGCCCATCACCGGCGGCATGATCTGTCCACCCATCGAGGCCGTCGCCTCGACGCCGGCGGCAAACGCGCGGCGGTAACCGAACCTGATCATCAAGGGAATGGTGAACTGGCCGACGGTGACGACGTTGGCAACGCCCGAGCCGGAAATCGTGCCCATCATGCCCGAGGCGAACACCGCGACCTTGGCAGGACCGCCACGGGTGCGGCCGAACAGGCCGAGCGAGACGTCGGTGAACAGCTGGATCATGCCGGCGCGCTCCAGGAACGAGCCGAACAGGATGAACAGGAAGATGTACGTCGCCGAGACGTAGATCGGCACGCCGTAGAAGCCCTCGGTGCCGAACGACAGATGCGTGACGATCTGATCGAAATCATAGCCGCGATGGTTGAGCGGCGACGGCAGGTATTGGCCGAAGAACCAGTAGACGAGACACGCGCCGCACATCAGCGGCAGTGCCGCGCCCATCAGCCGCCGCGTGCCCTCGAAGATCAGCACGGCGAGCAGCGTGCCGACCACGAGGTCGAGCCGGGTCGGATCGCCGTCGCGGGCAATCAGATCGGCATAGAAGATCCACTGATAGAGGCCGCAGAAGAAACCCGCGCCGCCGATCACCCATCCGAGCGCACGGCCGAAATTGCTCTTCGCCGTGAAATTGGCGATCAGGCCGAAGGTGAGCAGAACCAGGAAGCCGACATGGACGCCGCGCACCACCTGGCTCGGCAAATAGTTGAAGGCGGCGACATAGAGCTGGAAGGTCGCAAACGCGATGCCGATCCAGTAGGCGAGATGGCCCCACCAGCCCGGACCAAAGCCTTCCGGAAAGCCGTGCTCGAAATTGTCGAACTCGACCTTGATGGGCGCAGCTTCGGTGCCCTCTGCCTTTTCCAGCATCTCATTCGTCCTCAGCCTGTCCATGCCGGATAGCATTGGCACGTGGCTCCAAAAACGTCATGCCCGGGATTGTCCCGCCTGCGGGGCCGAAGCCCCTTCGGCGGGGCGAAGGCCCGGGCATTCGCGATAATCCTCTCCGTCATTCCGGGGCGATGTGACGGGACCGCGTAGCGCGGCCCGGAGCATCGAACCCGGAGTGACAACGGAGGGAGGCTACTTGATCAGCCCCTTTTCCTTGTAATAGCGGATCGCGCCGGGGTGCAGCGGAACCGGGCTCCCGGCGGCCGCAGTCTCGAGCTTGATCTCCTTGCCGGCCGCATGCGCGTTGGCGAGCTCGGGGAGCGACTCGTAGACCAGTTTTGTCATCTGATAGGCGAGATCGTCAGATACAGCGGAACTCGTGACGAGATAATTGACCACGGCAGCCGTCGGCACGTCCTTGTCCTGCCCAGTATAGGTGTTGGCTGGAATGATCGCGGAGATGAAGGGCGGGCCGATCTTGTCGACGGTCTCCTTCGGCACCGACACCACTGTGATCGGGCTCGAGGTCGACAGGTCCTTCAGCGAAGCGACACCGAGGCCGGCCGATTGCAGCGTCGCGGCGAGCTGGCGGTTCTTCATGAGATCGACGGATTCGGCGAAGGGCAGATATTCGACCTTGCCGAGATCCTTGTAGCTCATGCCGGCCGCCGCGAGGATCGCGCGGGAATTCAGCTCGGTGCCCGACTTCGGCGCCCCGACCGACAGGCTCTTGCCCTTGAGGTCGGCGAGCGTCTTGATGCCGGACTCAGCGGTCGCGACGATCTGGATGTAGTTCGGGTAGATCGCACCGATCGTGCGGAGCTTGTCGAGCTTGGTCTTGAAGCCCGCCTCCTCCTCGCCATTCCAGGCCGCTTTCAGCGAGTCACCCAGCGTGAACGCCAGTTCGCCGCGGCCCTGCTGCAGCAGGATGAGGTTCTCGACCGACGCCTTGGTGGCCTGCACCTGCGTCTTCACGTTCGGAATCTTGTCGCCGTAGATCTTCCCGATCGCGACCCCGAGCGGATAGTAGACGCCGGAGGTGCCGCCGGTCAGCACGTTGATGAAGGATTGCGCATGTGCGCAAGGCGCCGACGCCGCCAGAGCAAGAGCCGCGGCCACGCCGAAGAACGTCCGTTTCATGGTTGTTGTACTCCCCAAACCGGCGGCGAAATTGGCCGGATGAGGGCAGCGGGTCAACCCATCCAAAAGGCAAAACAGGACTGCGGTAAATGGCCGTTCCGGCTGGATTTTTGGGAACCCGGCGGTGCGGCGAGGTGGCGCAGCGCTCACCTCTCCCGCTTGCGGAAGAGGTCGCGCCGAAGGCGCGGGTGAGGGCTTTCTCCTCTAGGGGATTGTCCCGTTGTGGAAACACCCTCTCCCCAACCCTCCCCCGCAGGCGGGGGAGGGAGCGCACCATCACTGGCAAGCCCTCACTGAAACGTCATGTCCAGGCATTTGGAGATGTCGGAGCCGAGGCCGGAGGAGATGATGATGCAGCCGCGCACCTTTTGCGCGCTGACGTCGGTGGCCCAGACCGAGTAGCCGCCGGGGCCGAAGAACGAGTTGGTGTTCGGCGGCTCGGTCTCGGTGGCGTCGAAATCGTATTTGCCGTCGGTCTCGAAGATGCGCGGCTTCTTGGTGCAGCCGCCGTCGGTCTGCACGTTGATGACTTCCTTGTTGTCGCGGGTCAGCGCCAGCGAGACCTGGCAGCGGAAATATTCCGAGGTCTTGGTGTTGAAGAGATAGGTGTAGGACTTGCAGGTGGCCGTGTTCAGCTTACCGGGGGCAAGGCCGCGGCTGCACGAAATGCGCTGGTTGTGGCTGAGCTGGTAGTCATCTGCCCGCGCGGCCGGCGCCACCGCCGTCAACGACAATGCAGCAGCCCAGCAAAGTTTGATCACATGGCGCATCCGAATCATCCCCACCAATAATTTTGTCGAGTTGCGTTCTAGACGGAAAGCGGAACATAGTCGCGAGGGGACGAAGGGAAAATCACAAACTGCTGGGCAGGACGTGATGCGCTGCGGCGCTTTCGCAAATTGACCCGGAAATGCCGTTCGTGATTTGTTCAAGCCGGCACCCCAGCGACGGGGAGGATGGATGATGGCATTTTCAACGAAGACATTTGCACTTGCTTCAGCAGCACTCGTCACGGTGCTCGGCGCGTTTGCCGTGCCCGCATTGGCGCAAGTCCCGGCAACGCCGTGGGAGCTCAAGCCCGACATGGGCTACGCCTATGACAGGGACGGCAAGACCTATTCCTACAAGATGGGTACCAGCAATGCCGGCGAGCTGCTCAAGGGCGCCAAGAAAGTGCCGAAGGGCACGCTGTTCTTCATCGGCCACAACGGCCAGCTCTACATGCGCACCGGGCCGTATCTCGAAAGCGACGGCAAGTTCAAGTTCGGGCCGGATCAGTAGGCGCAGAGCCGAGAAACTGTAGGGTGGGCAAAGGCGCGGCAGCGCCGTGCCCACCATCGGTCAGCGCATTCCGATCGAGAATGGTGGGCACGCTTCCGCCTTCGCCCTTCGAGCTACGGCGGACAAGTCGCTTTGCCCACCCTTGTAATAGCGCAATCAGATATTGTCGGCGTGTTCCGTGAGGAATGGCCTGCCGCGGCTGCAACCCGCGGCAGGCCGCTGGCGATCGGATCGCGCCCACCCTGAGCAGTTTGTGGCTGCCCCGTAGCAGGATCGCGCCAGCACCTTCATCGGACCCGGATGGTTGCCGGAACAATCAGGTTCGCTTCACAAGGCAGGGTCGACGAAGATGGCACAGACTAGCACGACGACAGCGGGAATCGATACGTCCAAGGCGAAGCTCGACATTGTAGTTCATGGTCGAGACGAGGGTTGGGAGGTCGCCAACGACCTTCCCGGTTGGCGGAAGCTGGTGCAGCTGCTGACCAAAGCTGGCGTCAAGCGAGTCGGGATCGAAGCGACCGGCGGTTACGAGCGTGGGGTAGTGGAGCATTTGCGTGCGGCCGGCGTCATCGTGCTGGTGCTGCAGCCGATCCAGGTCAAGGCGTTCGGCCGCTCCCGATTGCGTCGCGCCAAGAACGATACGCTGGATGCCGCGCTGATTGCTGCCTGCGCGGCATCGCTCGAAGAGGTGAGGAGTGCGCCGGATCCGCGCTTGGCGGAGCTCGCCGAGCAGCTCACCTTCCTCGAGCAGATCGAGGACGACATCAAGCGCTTCAAGACCCGGCTCGAGCATCTCGAGAAGCCTCGGCTACGCCGCATCGTGCTGGATGACATTGCCCGGTTGAAGGCAAGGCGGCTCTCCCAAATCCGTCACCTCGCCAAGCAACTACGCGCTCACCACGATCTCGCTGTCCGCCTTGACCTCGTGATGAGCATTCCCGGGATCGGTGAGCGCACGGCACTGGCCCTCCTGGTCCGCATGCCTGAACTCGGCCGTGTCAGCCGGGAGGAAGTCGCAGCCCTTGCCGGGCTGGCTCCCTTCGACAACGATAGCGGGCAGTACAAGGGCCAACGCCGTATCGCCGGCGGCCGCGCTCGCCTGCGTCGCTCTCTGTTTGCGGCAGCCCTGCCTGCGGCCTTCCGCTGGAACAAGGCCGTCATGGCCCTCTATGCCCGCCTGACTGCGGCCGGAAAGGCTCACAATGCCGCTCTCATCGCATGCGCGCGCAAGCTGCTCATCTATGCCAACACCGTCGTGCAACGCGGAACGCCGTGGACTGAAAAACTCCTCGGCGTTTAATGGTTGCTACGGCAGCTTCGCCGGGACGACATCTGATATCCAAAACACCCCTGCCAGCTCCCGCGCGCCGGCTTTGCCGCCGTTCGAATCCATCCGCTCATCCGTCACGGCCAGCAGCTTCGCCACCGTGTTGTGGCGGATCGCGACCGGGTTGCGCTCGTAGCCGCCGCGCTGGAAGAAGTTCGAAGTCGGCACCTGCTCGCGCATCGCCTGCGGCATCGTCACCATGTCGAGGCCGGTGCCGTCGCCGGTGAGGTTCATCATCTCGAGCTCGGCTGCGGTGAGCGGCCGTGTATAGCCCTTGGCGCGCGCGAACAGCACCGAGGTCAGCAGCTTGTGGGTCTGCAGCATCGGGCCGACGTCGACGTCGAGCACCATCGCATGCATGGCCCAGCCCTGCGCGGTATTGGCGATCTTCTCGTGCTCCGACCAGGTGTCGGGCACCGACTTCGCATGCGCGACCATTTTCTTCAGAACAGCGAGCTTGTGCTCGAGCGACTGGCGCGCCGGCCCTGAGCTGCGCGCCACCTTGTCCGAAAGCGCGCGGACGAATTCATGGCCCTGCTCGGCCAGCAGCTCGACGCTGTTGGTGGTCAGGAGCTGGTTGTAGCCCATCGCAGTCGAGATCGCGCGGTTGCCGCCGTGCTCGATGCCCGCCTGCACGTCGTAACTGCCGGTGCCGCCGGTCTCGAACGAATAGACCCGCACCGCCTGCTCGCGCGTGAGCCCCGAGGCGAGCGCGTAGCGTGCATAGGCGCGCTTGAACTCGACCTCACTGGCCGGGCGCTGCGGCGTGAACTGATAGAGCTCCTGCGCCGCGCGCAGGAAATCAGCGACCACCGGGATGGGTTTTCGGGGCGGACGCTCCGGCGCTTCCTCCGGCTCCGGGTTCACCGGCCGCTTCGGACCGGTATAAAGCGGCGGATGCTCCAGCACGTAATCATCGAGGGTCACCTGCTGTCCGCTGCGCCGCTTGGCGTTGCGGGTTTTCCGCTTCTCGGAGATCTGGCTCCAATAGGCGCCCGCCTCGGCGTCGAAGGCGGCGCGCGCCGCCTGGTATTCCGCGAGCTTGCGGCGATATTCGAGCACGGCCGGCGAGGCCCCGCCTTGCGCAAACTGCGACAACAGCTGAGCATTGGCGTTGCTGACGGCGGGCGGCAGCGCGTCGGCCTCACCGCCGCGCGCGGCGGGCGCGAGCAGCACGAGCGCGAATGGAACCAGCGTCAGGGCGCGTCGAATCGGTGTGTGATGCATGCTGCCCTCTTAGCAGGCATCCGGTAACCGTCACGTTAACGCGCCGTTTACCATCGTCACTTCCAGGCGAACACCGGCTGTTCCAGCTCGGTCACGCGGGTGTGCCGCCCCGCCAGCACCTCTCGGAACTGGTAGATCAGCGCCGCCGTCGGCGCGTGGATCAGGCTCATCTGATGATGGAAGCGGATCACGCGGCGCGCGCTTTCGGGGATCGCGATGAAGTCGAAGGCGTCATCGCGCTCGATCGTGGCGAGCGCGATGCGATGGACGGACGCGACCTCGTCCGGGTTCGGCCTGATCGCGGCGCTCTCGGCGGCCCAGACCACGACCGGCGTGATCAGATAGCCGGAGCGTGTCGGATAGTCGTCGAGTGTGCCGAGCACGTCCGCGCCGGTGAGGCGGAGGCCAAGCTCCTCGTCGAGCTCGCGCAGCGCCGCCTCGACCGGCGTCTCGCCGGCGTCGCATCGTCCGCCCGGCAAGGCCCATTGGCCGCGATGGGCGCGCAAGTGCGATGCGCGCATCGTGAGCAGCAGCGCAGTCTCGTCGCCCTCGCCTGCTGCGGTCAGCGCAACCGCCACCGCGGCACGCTTCAATGCCGGATGCGCTTCTTCCTCAGGCAGCCGCGCGAAGGCCGCACAGGCATCCGCGATATTCCGCCGTGTGGCATCGTCGAACGGTCTCATGATGCTTGACTACACCACGTCCGGCCTCGATGAAATGAGATCGAAGGTCCGCACAGGAATGGACGACGACATGACCAACAAGGCCGCCGCAAGGCTGAAATCAGACGGCTGGACCATCCTCGAGACCACGGGCTTCATGCACCTGATCGGCCCGTTGTGGGAGCGCAAGATCGACGGCCATTACGAGTTCGCCCTCGCGACCGAAGACAAGCACCACAACCGCCGCGGCATGGTCCAGGGCGGCGTGATGATGACCTTCGCCGACCGCACTTGCGGCATGACCGCCCGCTACCTCTCCGGCAAGGAGTTCATGGCGACGGTGCAGCTCGACACTCATTTCGTCGAGGCCGGCCAGATCGGCGACATCCTGATCTCCCGCCCGCGCGTGGTGCGTTCGACCCGCAGCCTCATCTTCATGAGCACCGAGGTGACGGTGGATGATCGCTGCATCGTGATGGCCAATGGCGTGTTCAAGATCTTGAAGGGACCGGGGTAGGGCGCGTCTCGTCGGACCGCCGCTGCGCACCACACCCACCGCTGTCATTCCCCGCGAAGGCGGGGGAATCCAGTACGCCGCGGCGTCTCGATCAATTGCAGGCGTCTCGGAGTACTGGATCGCCCGATCAAGTCGGGCGATGACACCGATTGTGAGGCATGAGCGTACCCCACACCGTCATTGCGAGCGCAGCGAAGCAATCCAGCATGTTTCCGCGGACGCAGTTCTGGATTGCTTCGCTGCGCTCGCAATGACTGACGTAGCTGGCTATGCTGGCACGAACGCAAGCGTTGAGGAAGCAACCATGCAATACCGCCAGCTCGGCCGCAGCGGCCTGAAAGTGTCGCCGATTTGTCTCGGCACCATGATGTTCGGCGGGCCGACGGATGAAGCCGCATCCGAACGGATCATCGCGAAAGCGTTCGATGCCGGGATCAACTTCATCGACACGGCGGATGCCTATTCGAAGGGCGCGTCCGAAGAGGTCGTTGGCCGCGCCATCGCCGGCAATCGTCACGCCTGGGTGCTCGCCACGAAGCTCGCTAACCCCATGAACAACGAAATGGGCGACGATCCCAATCGCGGCGGCCTGTCGCGGCGCTGGGTGCTGCAGGCCGCCGACGAAAGCTTGACGCGGCTCGGCACCGACCACATCGACATCTACTACCTGCACAAGGAAGATCATGCGACGCCGCTGGAGGAGACGGTACGCGCGATGGGCGACCTGATCCGCGCGGGCAAGGTGCGCTATTTCGGCGTCTCGAACTACCGCGCCTGGCGCGTCGCCGAGATCTGCAACATCTGCGACCGGCTTGGCATCGACCGGCCCGCGGTGAGCCAGCCCTATTACAACGCCATGAACCGCATGCCGGAGGTCGAGCATTTTCCGGCCTGCGCCTATTACGGCCTCGGCATCGTGCCCTACAGCCCGCTCGCGCGCGGCGTCCTCACCGGCAAGTACCAGCCCGATGCTGCGCCGGACAAGGAGACGCGCGCGGGCCGCAACGACACCCGCATGATGCAGACCGAATGGCGGCCGGAATCACTCCAGCTCGCGCAGGAGATCAAAGCCCATGCCGAGAAGAAAGGCATCACCGCCGGCCAGTTCGCGGTCGCCTGGGTGCTGAACTCCGCTTTCGTGACCTCCATCATCGCCGGCCCCCGCACCGAGCAGCAATGGGACGACTATATCCGCGCACTCGACTATCGCTTCACCGCGGAGGACGAGGCGCTGATCGACCGGCTGGTCGTGCCGGGCCATCCCTCGACGCCCGGATACAACGATCCGGCCTATCCGATCGAAGGACGCCGCGCGCGGACGGCTTGAACTCCGGAGACGACCATGGCGCTTGAAGACCGCTACGGCCTGCCGCTCTCCACCACATCCGATGCGGCAGCATCCGCTTATCGCGAGGGCGTCGACCTCATGCTCGCGGGGTGGACCGGCACGGCGGAGGCGCTGGAGCGCGCGATTGCGGCCGACCCGGATTTTGCGCTGGCCCATATCGCCCGCGCTCGTGTGCATGCCTTCTATCAGCAGGGCGATCTCGCGCGCAGCAAGGCGGCGGTCGCGCGCGAACGCGTTGCGAAGCGCGGCACGGAGCGCGAGCGCTCCCATGTCGAGACGCTGGCGCTGGCGATCGAGGGCCGGCTGCCCGAGGCGATCGCGGCGATGCGCAAGCACGTCGAGACATGGCCGCGCGATGCATTGGTGCTGTCGCTGCCGCTCGGCGCGTTCGGTCTGTTCGCCTTCTCCGGCATGGCCGATCACGATCGCGCCCGGCATGAGCTCTGCGAGCGCGTCGCGCAGCACTATGGCGAGGATTGGTGGTTCCTCACCATGTATGGCTGGGCGATGACGGAGAACGGCGATGTCGCCCACGGCCGCGGCGTCACCGAGCGCGGCTTCAATCTGCGCCGCGCCAACGCCCATGCCGCGCACGCCGTGCTGCATGCGATGTTCGAGGACGGCTCGATCGACGACGCCGATCGCCTCGTCGACGACTGGATCCCCGCTTACGACCGCGCCGGAATTTTGCACGGCCACATCCGCTGGCACCAGGCCCTCGGCGCGCTCGAGCACGGCGATGCAGCGCGGGCGCTGTCGATCTATGCCGACGTGCTTCAGCCGTCAGTCGCGCAGGCGCCTCCGCTCAACGCCGTCACCGACGGCGCCTCGTTGCTGTGGCGCCTGTCGGCCTACGGCCATGCCGTGCCCGAGGCGCTCTGGCGCGATGCCGACGCGGCCGCGCAAAAACTATTCCCGAAATCCGGCCTGCCGTTCGCCGACGTCCACATGGCGCTGTTCGCCGCCGCAACGCAGAACCGCGAGGCGCTTGCCGCGCGCCTTGCGGTGATCGAGCAGCGGCTCGCGGACGGCAAGCTGCCGGCCGGCCCGGTGGTGCCCGCGATCTGCCGCGCGCTTCTGGCCTTTGCGGATGAGAATTACAGGACCTGCGTGCAAACGCTCGCGCCGGTTCTCGCCGACGTCGTGCGCATCGGCGGCAGTCACGCCCAGCGCGAATTGATCGAGGACACCTATATTGTCGCGCTCATGCGCAGCGGAGAGCTGCCGCGTGCCCGCGCCCTGCTCGAGGCTCGCCTGCACCGCCGCCCGTCCCTGCGCGACAGGGCCTGGCAGGCGGCGATGGGCTAGCGCTGCCACGAAAAAAACACCGGCCTGACGGCAAGTGCGCAGGATGGATTTGGGGCGATCTCGCGAATCGCCGTTAGGGTGGCGCGGTGGTATTCCGGTCGGGTTCGGCAAGACAAACGGGATCGCAACCAATTTGCGGTTCGATGGTTATCGGACGGAACTTCTCCGTGGTTCCCTGGCATGTGAGCCTTCCGATGCGCCTCCGCCGACCTGCCCTCGGTGCCGCTCTCATTGCCCTGGCAAGCCCTTGTTTTGCTGAGACTTCCGCCCCCGTCCCGGTCAACAATCCGCTGGAGCAGCAGAATTCCTTTATCGACCTGCTGGCGCTGATGTCGGGCAAGTGCAAGACGCTCAAGGTCGCCGGGCGCACCTATGCCTGCAAGACGGTGGCCTACGCCCATGGCGACAAGGGCCGGGTCAATTTCGCGGTCGCGGTCGACGATCCCGCCGACGCAAATCACGTGGTGTCGTTCTCCGGCGAGAACGGCAAGCGCGCCGACGACAATTCCTACGAATTGCCGATCGATCGCATGCTGCTCAACTCCAAGGACCGTCCGAAGGTCGATGGCCTGCCGGTGCCGGCCGAGCAGACCTCCACCGGGGTCTGCCGCCAGACCGGCAATTTCGCCGCCAGGAAGGTGAACGACGTCACCTGCTCCGCCACCGACAGCGAAGGCCGCAAATACGAGCTCCTGTTCGTCTCCGACGGCACGCCGGTCAGCGTGCGCCGCATCCGGCAGTCAGCGCCGTCGATCCAGGATCCGTTCAAGTAGCGGCAGCCTTGCCGCCCGCGCATCGTCATCAAAGATGTCGCCAATGCGTCAATCGAGGCGAGGTGATGGCAGCATCGCGATCGACGTCGGTGCTGCGGCGATAGATCCCACGACACGCAATCCTTCGCGCGAACCGGACGTCGCATGCTGCGTCGTTTCGACGCCTGCGCTGGCCGGAACGCGCCGGATGCTCATCTGTTGTCACACGACGTTCAACTGGAGTGATGACATGAAGTATCTCATTGTCGCGATGGCCGTTAGTGCTGCGGCACTTGCCGGCGGATCGGCGGCGAACGCGGCCGGTGGTTCAAGCGCGGGGCAGACCGCGCACGAAAGCCAGTCCACCGACATTAGCGCGCACCGCAGGTACCACCGCTGGCATGGTCACCATCATTGGCGGCATCACGGCTACTATCGGCCCTACTATAGAAGCTACGGCTATTACCCCCGGCACAGCTATTATGGTGGTAGCCCCTACGGATATTACGGCGGCGGTCCCGGCGTGACATTCAGCTTCGGCGGCGGCCGCTGGTGAGACAAAAGGCCCGCAGAGATGCGGGCCTTCTTCTTAGCTCCGCAAGATCATCTCTGCCGTCTCCAGGCCGCTAGCCAGTGCCGCCTCGACCGTGCCCATGTCGCGGCCACGATAGAGCGCTTCGCCGGACAACAGCACCAAGCCATCGGCGCGGGCGAGAATCGCTTGCGCCTCTCGCGTCCGCGGCGTCGCCCAGGAATAGGCGCCGCGGGCGAAGGGATCCTGCGCCCAATTGGTTGCAGCCGCCGCCACAAGATCGCGCGCGATATCATCGCGCGACCGCTTGAAGATGGCGGCGAGCGAATCGAGCCCGGCCTCGATCAGTCCTTGCGGCTCGAGATGCGACAGCTCCGCTGTCCGCGGGCCGCCGAACCAGCCGGTGAGCAGCGGATGCTGGTCCGGATATCGCGTCCACCACACCGGAATCACTTCGTTCGACAGCAGGAAGATCATGTCGGCGAGGTCGTCCTGTCGGTCGCGCCACCAGGGCCGCGCGAAGCGGAGCAGGATCTTGATGACGTTGCCGAAGCCGATGTCGTCGGCGGCAGCAAGCCTCGCGCCGACGTGTGCTGGCAGCGCGATCTTGCGCAGCAGCGGCAGCGGCACGGTGAGGATCGCCCGGTCGCAGGCAAGTCCATCGCCGCTGGCGCAGCGAACCACCACGGCGCCGCCCTCCTCCTCGATCGCCGATACAGCGCAACCGAGCCGGATCGCAACGCCGCGGGCGCGGCACTCGGCCGCTAGACAATCGATCAGCGCGCCATAGCCACCGTTGATCCGCGTCTGCGGAAAGTGACCGCCGTCCATCCACTCCTCACGCAACGCCAGCGTCGAGGCGCGCGCGGGGTCCGCCGCATCATAGCCCTCGACCATTCGCTCGATGGAATGGCGCAGCCGCGCATAGTCCTCTCCGGCAAAATGACGGCGCAGGAAGTCGGCGACAGCGAGATCGTCCTTCAAGTCCCGCAGCGCGGCTTGCAGCTTCGCCTCGTGCGCATCGTGGCGGTCCTCGCGCGAGAGGATTGCGCCGTCAAAGCTCCATTGCGTGCCTCCGATCGCCTGAAGCGACAGACCGGCCTCGCGCAGCAAAGCCCGCGTGACCGGCGCCTCACCATGGACGAACTCGGCGCCGCCATCGGCGGGGTAGCCGAACTGCGCCGCCGGCAGCGGATGGATGCGCCCGCCGCAGCGCTCGCGCGCCTCCAGGATGGTCACGCGTCTACCCGCACGCGCCAGCTCCCGCGCCGCCATCAGGCCGGCGGCGCCGGCACCGACGATGACGATGTGCTCCGATGGTCCCGACATGCCGGCGCGCTACTTTACCGCGGCCTGCGGATCGTTCTTGATCAGATAGCGCAGCAGCAGGACGCCGCCGCCGAGTTCCCGCGTGCTCTCCAGCGTCATCGCCGTGATCGGCGCGCGCTTGTCGCTGTCCGCTGCCGTCGAATCGAATACGAACGGTGCGCCGCTCGCGCCATCCACCGCGGGGCTAAGGATCAGGTTGAATTCGTCGATGAGGCCGGCGCGCAGGAACGCGCCATTGGCAACGCCGCCGCCCTCAACCAGCAGACGCTTCACGCCGAGCTCACGGCTGAGAATGTCCAGCGTCAGCGCCAGATCGATCTCGGACTTGCCGGCGAAGATGTAGGACACGCCTTCGCCGCGCAGCCCTGCGAGATGCGAATCCGGCACGCTCTCGGTCAGCACGACGACAATTGGATCGCCGCCGATATCGGAGCGGCCCCAGCCGATCTTGCCCTGCGCGTCGAGCACGACACCGTAGGTTTTTGCATCGCGTCGTGCGAACCAGTTCTCGCGCGGAAATTTCTCGCTCGTCCCGGTCGGGTACGACTTGCCCTTGGCGAATTCCGAGCCGGTGACGCGGCCGATCACCCAGGCATCGCCGCCGAGCTCGTCATGGATTTTCTCGAACCAGTCCGTGCCCGCGCCCTTCGGGCGCCAGCGGCTGGGATGCGTGCGGCCATCCAGGCTGGCGTGCATCAGGCAGATGACATAAGGCTTCATGTGATTCTCCGGTCTCAGGCCGCCGATCCACCGCCCTTGGCGCGATCGTTCACGATCACCGCAAGCGGATTGAGCTTTGGCGGCGCGACGAGCTTGAGCGTGTTGGTGTCGTGGTGATTGAACGGCGCGCCGCGCACGAACAACTCGGTCTGGATCAGATAGGTCCAGCTGCCGTCGTCGTTGAAGCTGATGTCGCAGCGATAGGAATCGGTGCGGAAGGCCTGCTCCAGGAAGTCGGTCGAGCAGATCCCGTAAGCGGTATCGCCGCGCTTTGCCGTGACGGAGATCTTGCTGTCGTCCGGCCCGGCCTTGCCTGAGGCGAGCAGCACCTGCCCGCGCGGGATCGCCAGCGTCTGCATGATCAACCCGGTCGCGGGCTCCCACAGCCAGTAGCCGACCTGGTCGTGGAAGGTGATGTCCTCCTCGGGCGTGTTGATGTGGATGTGATAGCGCAGCCCGTAGAACAGCTGCGGCCCGTTGGCCTGCGGATCGATGGGATCCATGCGGATGCGCTCGATGAAGGTGCGCCGCTCCGGCCCCTCCGCCTTCGGATTGACGTCGATGCCCTTGTCCGCCTGCCAGCTGCCGGCGAGACGGCGGAGCGGACCGAGATTGGCAAGACCGTCGGGCGAGACGTCCTCGGGCTCGGTGAAGATGTCGGCAGGAAGGGGAAGCATGGTTGTCCTCGCGCAGATTGCGAGGGCAGCAATAGCACGGAGGCGAGAACGCGGCTCGTGCTCAAGTCTCACAATTGCGAATGGACATAGGCGCCACGCGCAGACGGTTGTGGGAAGGAGCTTGCCAAGGGAGCGAAGCCGGGACGGTCAATTCCATCCCCGACGAGGAGGATAGCACGCGCGAATTTAAGATCCGCGCCCTGCCCTTCTCCTCACGCCGCCGCCCGCCGCCTCCGCCGCGTGGCGGGAGCTTGCCACGACAAGCCGGCGAGCGGCACGGGCTTGCTGAAGTAGTAGCCTTGTCCTAGCGGAATTCCGAGCGAATGGAGCTGTCTGAGCTGTTCGGAGGTCTCGACACCCTCGGCGACGATCGAGAGCTTCAGGGTCTCGGCAAGCTGTACGATGGATTTCAGCACGGCGACGGTCTCGCGCCGGTCAATCCTGTCGATGAAGGATTTGTCGATCTTGACCTTGTCGAACGGAAAAGCCGTCAGATAGGACAATGACGAGTAACCGACACCGAAGTCGTCAAGCGCAATGGAGACGCCGAGCGCCTTGAGGCGCTGGAGCGTCTTGAGATTTTCCTGGGTATCGGCGAGGAAAACGCTCTCGGTGATCTCGAGCTCGAGCCGGGTTTGCGGAAGTCCACTCTGCGCCAGTGCGAACGTCACGGTGTCGACGAGGTTGGTGCTGGCGAACTGCAGGGCGGACAGGTTGATCGCGACCTTGACGTCGTCCGGCATGGTCATCGCATCCCGGCACGCCTTGGTCAGCACCTGATTGCCGAGTTCAACGATCAATCCACCCGCCTCTGCAACCGCAATGAACTCGGCGGGGGAAATGAAGCCCCTGGTGCCGTGATGCCAACGCGCGAGAGCCTCGACCGATTTCACACGGCCGGTGCCGAGCTCGGTCACAGGCTGATAGAACACTTCGATTTCCTCGCGCCAGATCGCCTCACGAAGCTCGATCTCGAGCACGTTGCGCTGATCCGCTTCGGCCTTGAGCTCCACCGAGTAGGTATGGAAGCAGTTCCGGCCGGCGTTCTTCGACTTGTAGAGTGCAAGGTCGGCGTTACGAAGGATCTCATCGACGCGGCTGCCATGCTCGGGAGCCACGGCGATGCCGATGCTGCAGCCGATCACGATGGGATGATCGTCGATCTGATAGGGCTCGGCAATGGCCTGAACCAGCCGCGCGGCGAGGCTGGCGGCGCCGTCGTGCATCGCGCCCCGGCCCGGCGCAACGATCACGGCAAACTCGTCGCCGCCGATCCGCGCCGCCGTGTCGGCGTCACGGATCTGCGCCTTGATCCGGCCCGCGACCTGCTTCAGCAAGGCATCGCCACATTGGTGACCAAGCACGTCGTTGACGGACTTGAACTTGTCGAGATCCAGCAGGAGTACGGCGAAGGGAGCTCCCGAGGCACCGGACGTCGCGAGTGCCTCGTCGATGCGCTCCTTGAACAGATTGCGATTGGCCAATCCGGTCAGACTGTCGTAATGCGCGAGCCTTTCGATCCGGTCCTCGGATGCCTTGCGTTCGGTGATGTCCTCATGGGTGGCGACCCAGCCACCGCCCTCGCGCCGTCCGTAGGAGACATAGACAACCCGCCCATCCGGAAACTGCACGGTGTTCGAGGTGTGCTCCGACTTGGCGAGCCGATTCTTCAGATCGACCAGGTAAGCCTCGACGTCGAGAACGGCGGTCTGTTTTGCAAACACCTCGCGGAAGTCCATGCCGATCCGAATCTCCTCCGGCACGAGACCATAGAGTTCGAGCCATTGTTGATTGAATGCGATCAGGCGGTCGCTGCCGTCGAACATGCTCAAGCCCTGGGGAAGGTTTCTGAGCGCGTCTTCGAACTTGCTGGCGAATTCGCGCAGCTCGCGCTGGGCGCGATCCAGCGCCTGTCGGCGTCGCCAGTGGAACATGGTCGCAGTCAGAATGATGAACGTGAGCAGCAGCGCGCCGCCGAGATAGACCTTTTGCCTGGTATCCGCGCGCGAATAGATCTCGCGCTCCGAGATTCCTACGGTGAAGATGAGTGGAAACAGCCGCGATCTGCGCGCGGTCACCAGCCGGTCATCGCGGTTGGGATGGTTCTCGTTCCAATATTGGGCGTAGAAGCCGTCCCGAAGCTCGCCTTCGACGCGATTCGGCGCACGCTGCCCCAACACCGCGTCCTGGTTTATGCCCCGCGCGGCGAGCACGACCTGGTTTGCATTTCTGAGGACCAGCGTTCCTCCTGCGCCGAGCTTTGCGGTGTCGTAGAATCGACCGACAACATCGACGCTGATCGAGCCGACGACCACGCCCACGGGATTCCTGGCAAGATCGAAGACCTTTCTTGCGAGCTGTATGGTCCATTTGTTGGACGCGCGGCCCAGAACCGGTTTCGCGACGTAGAGGCGATCGTCGGTCTGCGACATGGTTTGAATGAAGTGCTCGCGATCGCCGAGATAGAGCGGCGGACCGGAATAGCCCGTCGTCGTATCCGTCATGTAGCCATCCGCCCCGATCAGGGCGAACTGGACCACGTCGCCGGTGGCGATGCGAGCCTTCTCGGACCAGAACTTCAGGCTGAAGGTCAACGGATCCTGGGCGTAGAGCGCTCGCACCACCAGCAACGACTGATCCACGCGCTCGAAGATGCGCTCGGTGTTCTCCTCGAACAATTCGGCGACGCTGTTGCCGTGCGACCGCGCCTGCTCGACCGCATCCGTCCGTTCCGATGACGTGATCGCGAAATAGCCGATCCAGACCAGGGGCAGGAAGAACAATGCGATCTGCAGCGGAGCATTCCGCAGGATCGTTCTTCCGGCTTTGCGGACGGAACTTGCGGGAATCACGACACGCGCCCTCGCCTCAGCCGCCAGGGCAGAACCGCGCTCGCCGCCAGTGATGGCATCGCCTGTCTCCGCCTCGATTGAGACCGCCGCGGCCGAAAGTGGCGCGGGTGCTGTTCATAGCCCGAAGCTAGGCGGGACAGCCTTAAGTTTCTGTTTGGATAATGCTCAATTCTTTAGCTTACAACATCCGTATGACCACGGATGTCGGCTGTTTTTGAGCAACCACGCGGTATTGGCAGGGCGATGGTCGTCTGTACCGGCCGCTCAGATCGCGCGCGCAAGAACGATCGTGCCGGACAGGATGAGGATCGCGCCTGCGGCATGACTCAATCGTTGGCCGAACGGCAGCAGCTTCTCGGCGGCGACATAGAGCGCGATGCCGATGATCCAGGCCAGATTCATCACGCCGCCGACGAACAGCAACACCATCAGAAACCAGCAGCAGCCGACGCAGTAGCTGCCATGGCGAAGTCCCATCCGGAATGCTCCGCGCGTGCCGGGCCGCCAATGCCGGCTGAGAAACAGCAGCGGGCTCTCGCAGTAGCGGAGGCAGGCATGTTTGAGCGGCGTGAACTGATAGAGGCCGGCGGCAAGCAGGATGATGCCGCCCAAAACCGCGCTGGTGCTGGCCATCGCCATCGACAACAACCCGAAATATTCGAGCGCCCATTGCGCCAGGACCGCGACGACACTGAACGCGGCCCATGTCACGAGATAGCCGGCGAGAAAGATCCAGGCATCGATTGCCGCCCGGGACGCAGTCTCCTGCTTGCGCTTGACGGTCGCATACAAAAGAACGGTCGGCGCCGCGCTCGCCGCCATCATCGCGATCATCATCACCCACCACATCACGAACAACAGCGCGGCATAGAGCGGCGTCCACGGCATCGGCGCCATGTCCGGCATGTCGGCCATCATCTCGGTGTCCATGCCGGCGCCGCTGGCGAGATAGGCCCAGGCGAGTGCTACCACTGCGGCGGTCCCGATCGCGACGATCAGCCGGTCGCGGTGGAGCAGGTGTTCCAGCATCAAGCGCCCCTGCGTGGACTTGCCCAGGATAGTGATGAGGAGCTGACACCGAAATCTTGTCTCGATGTCAGCGCCGCATCATGCCGCAACGCCCTCGGGCGTCTGCACGACATTGGCGAGCGAGCTGTGCGTGCCCTTGGTCTCGAACGGGATCGCACCGGTCGAGCGGATGTTTGCGGACGCGACCTCGGCAGCCCTGTGCTCGAACCCCTCGGGCATCACCACCTGGATGCGGTGCGGCTGACCCGTCACCGGATTCTTGATCGGCTCGACGTCGGTTTCGAGCACGCCCGTGACGACGAGTTTTGCGACGCGTCCGTCCTTGTCGAAGGAAAATTCGAAGGGTGCAAAAATCGGATCGTGAATGGTGGTCACGATCAGGCTGAAGATGTGGAATAGCGTGCCCTCGGCCGAATGCTTGCCCGACAGAATGTTGAACAGCGCCTGCCGTTGCTCCGGTGTGGCGCGCACGTCGACGATGGGCTGCATCTTGCCGTTGCCTTCATGCAGCGCGCCGGGGAAATCTACGACCACGGCGAAACAGAGGCCATCAAGCTTGACGCCCTCAAAATGTCCCGCGGTGATCCGCATGCCGACCATGCCCTTGCAGTATCCGTGGGTGGGGGGAGCATTGAAATCGCAGGGGCAGCCAAACGCGCAGTTGCAATTCTTCATCCATTCGCCTTCGAGACGCCAGTCCGGTGCAGCCATGGCACATCTCCCAATGTGAGCGGGGAACGCGGCAGCCGTAGAGGATTTTGTTCAGCGTTATGTCGAGGCAATGCGAAAAAGCGCGAGCGGGATCGAGTCCGATCAGAAGGCCGGCATCGCGGGAAAGTCTGTGGCCAGCTGCCATTCACTGTCCCTATGGCCAAGAGCATATCAGCGGCAGCCGGGCGCGTACAGCGAACGGACGCGGCAGAGCAGCCGGGCTTTCAGGACGTCCGAAATCAGGGGAATGGAGCCCCATTTAAAATAAAGCTGCGAACTCCCATACGATTGAAATATCTATATAATTCCAACCAGCCGCCTTCCCGCTCATGGCCGCAGCGACTGCGAGTGCTTTCCATGAAGGCGGGATTGGCCTCGTCTTGCCATCACACCGAACCGTCCCTGGCAAAAAGTCCGTGCAGCGGCGGCGTGCATGGATAGCGCTAGCCTAGCGCGTGCGTTGCGGCCGCCGCGCCTAAGATCACGGATCAGGTGAGCGCGGCGCGCTCCAAACGTCCGACTCAGTTGCGGGATTCGAGGGCAAGGCCTATGCTGAAGGCCGGCAATCACGCAGCCGCCCATCGTGCGGCGGGGGCAGCCTCACGGTGGATGGTTGTATCCATCCGAAAGGCGAAGCCATGTCCATCGCCCCCACACTGCATCGGTATCTGGCTGCCGAGAACATCCAGTATGCCGAGATCCCGCACGATCTCACCATGTCATCCACGCGCACGGCGCAGGCTTGCCACGTCTCTGGCGATCGCCTCGCCAAGGCCGTCGTGCTGCGGCACGACGGCGGCTATATGCTCGCGGTCGTGCCGGCATCGCACCATCTCAACCTGCCGGACTTGAAGGAGAGGCTTGGCGAGGATCTCGCCATGGCCAACGAAACCGAGATCAACCAGCTGTTCATGGACTGCGCGCACGGAGCCATTCCGGCGGTCGGCCGGTGCTACGGGCTCGATCTCATCGTCGATGACAGCATCCGGGCCCAGCCCGAGGTCTATATCGAAGCCGGCGATCACGAGACGTTGCTCCAGCTCACCCATGCGCAGTTCGAGCGCCTGACGGCCAGTGCACCGCATGGACGCTTCAGCATGCATGACTGACGCGACATGGCGGCGAGATGATCCCGGTACGCACCGTCACGGCGTGCGTGCGGCCGCGCCCGGTTCGATGTATAGTCAATTCAGCGGGGGCTGCGTTCGCAACGGAGGTCCTCCATGAAAGTCAAAGACGTGATGCACAAGGGCGTCGATTGGGTCAGCCCCGACACCCCGATCATCGAGATCGCGAAGTTGATGCAAGGGCACGACATCGGCTGCATTCCGATCGGCGAAGGCGACCATTTGGTCGGGATGGTGACCGATCGCGACATTGTCTGCAAAGGTCTTGCGAGCAGGGACTTCAACGCCGCGCGCATGACGGCGCGGGACGTGATGACCGAAGGTATCCATTGCTGCCGGGAAGACGATGATCTGGCGAAAGCCGTGCATCACATGGAGACGCTGAAAATCCGCAGGCTACCCGTGATCAACAAGAGCAAGCGGATGGTCGGCATGATCAGTCTCGGTGATATCGGCCAATCCGCCACCCCTGATCTGTTGACGCAATGCGTCAAGAGCGTGTCGGCCCATCATCATTGAGGCAAGGCCGGCTCGATTCCGAACCTTCGTCGGATCGCCCGCAGCCCCCCGCGGGCGCGGAGTGCTCTTGAGCGTGCATTGAGCGCACTGTTCACCGCAGTTCGGCTTCGCCGCGCTCGGCGGCGAGCGCTGCGGCGCGTCATCACCGCAGTCCGCGTCGTAGCGTCGCATCATTCCGAACATTCTTGCCAAACCCCTGCGCAAGACTTTGACTTGTTCCAATAAAAAAGCAGCCGATCCGCAAGGGATCGCTATTTCCAAAGGGGAGGAGGCAACCATGACCAAATCAAAGAAGGGCAGCACTTCGAGTCGCCGCAGCTTTCTCAAGGTCGCTGCTGCGGGGGCCGCCGCGACGGTAGCCGCGCCGAGCGTCGTCAGCGCCCAGGGGCCGATCAGCATGCGCTGGCAAAGCACCTGGCCGTCAAAGGACATTTTCCACGAATACGCCCTCGACTACGCCAAGAAGGTCAACGACATGACCGGCGGCGATCTCAAGATCGAAGTGCTGCCGGCAGGCGCTGTCGTGCCCGCCTTCGGCCTGCTCGATGCCGTGTCCAAGGGCGTGCTCGACGGCGGCCATGGCGTGCTGGTCTATCACTACGGCAAGCAGACCGCGCTGGCGCTCTGGGGCTCGGGACCGGGCTTTGCGATGGACGCCAACATGCTGCTGGCCTGGCACCGCTATGGCGGCGGCAAGGAGCTCCTGGAAAAGCTCTACGCGTCGATTAACGCCAACGTCGTCTCGTTCCCCTACGGTCCGATGCCGACCCAGCCCTTCGGCTGGTTCAAGAAGCCGGTCGCAAAGGTCGAGGACGTCAAGGGCCTGAAATTCCGCACCGTCGGCATCTCGATCGACGTGTATTCGGGAATGGGTGCAGCCGTCAACGCGCTGCCCGGCGGCGAAATCGTAGCTGCCATGGACCGCGGCCTCCTGGACGCGGCCGAGTTCAACAACGCTACCTCCGACCGCGTGCTCGGCTTCCCCGACGTCTCGAAGGTCTGCATGCTGCAGAGCTTCCACCAGAACGCCGAACAGCTTGAGATCATGTTCAACAAGGACAAGTACAACGCGCTGCCGGACAAGATGAAGGCGATCATCGCCAATGCGGTGGACGCGGCTTCGGCCGACATGTCGTGGAAGGCGATCGACCGCTACTCCAAGGACTATGTCGAGCTGCAGACCAAGGACAACGTCAAGTTCTACAAGACCCCCGACGCCATCCTGAAGCGGCAACTCGAGATCTATGACGACGTGGCGAAGAAGAAGGCGGCGGAGAACCCGTTGTTCAAGGAGATCGTGCAGTCGCAGATCGAATTCGCCAAGCGTGCCACGCAGTGGGAGCAGGATACCGTGGTGAACCGCCGCATGGCCTACGATCATTATTTCGGGCCGAACGCCGCGGCCAAGAAGATCTGATGACGAAATAAAGCCGGCAAGGCGCCGTCCGGACCACCCGCCGGACGGTGCCTTGTGCTATATTGGGGGTCATATTTAATGCCGAACCTTATCACATGAGTGTACGGCGCTTACTGCACACGATCGACGGCATCTCCACCTGGGTCGGCAAGGCGACAGCCTGGCTGATGATCCTGCTGATGAGCGTGGTCTGCATCGAAGTGTTCAAGCGCTACGCCGTGAACATGCCGACGGCGTGGATCTTCGACGCCGAGAACATGATGTACGGGTCGCTGTTCATGCTGGCCGGCGCCTATACGCTGGCGCAGAACGCCCATGTCCGCGGTGACTTCCTGTACTCCTCGATGCGTCCGCGCACGCAGGCCGCGCTCGACCTCGTTCTCTACTTCGTGTTCTTCATCCCGGGCATCGCCGCGCTGATCTATGCCGGCTACTTCTACGCCGCGGATTCCTGGGCCATCAACGAGCATTCCAACGTCACGGCCGAGGGGCCGCCGGTCTACCATTTCAAGACCGTCATCCCGATCGCGGGCGCGCTGATCATGCTGCAGGGGATCGCCGAGATCATCCGCTGCATCGTGTGCCTGAAGACCGGCGAATGGCCGAGCCGACTTGCCGACGTCGCCGAGACCGACGTCATCGAGGAGCAGCTCGCGCACTCTGAATTCGTGGACGAGGAATCACGCAAGCTCGCCATCGAGGGCGCGCAGCGCATCGATGAAATGGCGCGGCAGCGCGGCATGGGCGGGGACCTGAACACATGAGCGATCCGGCACTCGGCCTGTTGATGCTGACGCTCATCGTCGTCGTCATCATGATGGGCTTCGCCACGGCCTTCACTCTGATGGGCCTTGGCATGTTCTTCGGCTTCATCGCCTTCTACGACCCGTCGCAGAACTGGACGCACAACAAGGTCTTCGAGCTGATGGTCCAGCGCAGCTACGGCGCGATGACCAACGACGTGCTGATCTCCATCCCGTTGTTCGTGCTGATGGGCTACGTGATGGAGCGCGGCGCGCTGGTCGACAAGATGTTCTATTCGATCCAGCTCGCCTTCCGCCGCCTGCCCGCCTCGCTCGCGGTCACGACCCTGATCGTGTGCACGTTCTGGGGCATCGCCTCCGGGCTCGTCGGCGCGGTGGTGGTGCTGATGGGCGTGATCGCCTTCAACCCGATGCTGCGCGCCGGTTATGACGTGAAGCTCGCCTCCGGCGTCATCACCGCGGGCGGCACGCTCGGCATCTTGATCCCGCCTTCGGTGATGATCATCGTCTATGCCGCGGTCGCCGGCCAGTCCGTGGTCAAGCTCTATGCGGCGGCGATGCTTCCCGGCTTCTTCCTGGCCTTCCTCTACCTCGTCTATATCGTGGCCTGGGCGATGATCAACCCCAAGATCGCCCCGGCGCTGCCGGAGGAACAGACCCGCGTCAAGGTGCCGGAATGGATCAGGAATTTCGCGACGCTGTATTCGCCGAACCTGTTCGTCGGCCTGTTCAAGGCGCTGCTCTCGCCCGCAAAGGCGAAGATGCTCCAGATCGACGGCAAGCCGATGGGCTATGGCGCGATCGTGCAGAACTTCGTCATTTCGCTGGTGCCGTTCCTGATGACCGCAGCCGCGCTCGGCACGGTCTGGTGGTACGTCGTGATCCACCAGCAGGCCGGCGCCGCGAGCGAAGCCGTCGAGGGCCTGCAGCAGCTCGGCAGCCCGGTCGAACCGAGGGAGCTGTCGCCCGCCGAAAAGGGACCGGACACCCAATTCTACATCTGGTTCGCGCTATCAGCCGCCGTGCTGGCAGCGTGGACGGCGCGCTCCTACTTGCGTATGGACGGCGAGCGCTTCGAAGTGTTGAAGCTCTTGACGTCGTCGGTGATGCCGCTCGGCATCCTCACCGTCGTGGTGCTGGGGGTGATCCTGTTCGGCATCACGACCGCGACCGAGTCCGCCGGAGTCGGCGCCGCCGGCGCCTTCATCCTCGCTATCCACGCCCGGACGCTCGACTGGAAGCGCACCAAGGAAGCAGTGTTCCTGACCGCAAAGACGACCGCGATGGTGTGCTGGCTGTTCGTCGGCTCGGCGCTGTTCTCGGCGGTATTCGCCATTCTCGGCGGTCAGGCGCTGCTGGAAAGCTGGGTGCTGTCGCTCAACATGACGTCCGTGCAGTTCATGATCTTGTCGCAGGCGATCATCTTCGTGCTGGGCTGGCCGCTCGAATGGACCGAGATTATCATCATCTTCGTGCCGATCTTCCTGCCGATGCTGAAGCACTTCAACATCGATCCGATCCTTTGGGGCACGCTGGTGTTCGTGAACTTGCAGGCCGCGTTCCTGTCGCCGCCGGTCGCGATGTCGGCGTTCTATCTCAAGGGCGTCGCCCCGAAGCACGTTACGCTGAACCAGATCTTCGCCGGCATGATGCCCTACATGCTGATCGTGATCCTGTGCATGGTGATCATGTATCTCTGGCCCGGCATGACGCTGTGGCTGCCGAACTATCTGTACGCGAGTTGAGGCGCAGCGGGGCGCACCGGGCGCCCGAGAGGCGCGCTCCCTGAGCAACGAGCGAGAGCGTTGCTCAACGGTGCGGCCCCATGAAATCAATCAATCCGGCTGCAAAGCCTTCAGGATTCTCCTCGGCGATCCAATGGCCTGCACCGGGGAGCGGGAGGACCCTCGGATCGATGCTGACCTCCTCCATCATGCCGCGCACAGGGGAGGCGGTCGGGCTCGTCGCGCCGACCGCAACCAGCACCGGAATTCTCAGCTTGCCCTTGCTGGCGAGAAGATCGCGATTGTCTTTCGAATCCTGGTCAAACGATCGATAGAGTTCGAACGCCGCGCGCATGGCGCCCGGCGCCGTGTAGGCCGTCAGATAATCCCGGAAATCCGCTTCGGTGATGGCTGCCGGATTCGATATCCGGAAGTTGAAGAACCATTGCAAGTATTCTCGTTCGCGACCCGACACCAGTAGCTCGGGCAAGTCCCGGACTTTGTGGAACGAAAACTGCCAGTTGCGCGAATTGCCGGACAGTTGGTCGAAGATCGCCGTTCCCGGTAGCGGAGCATCGACTGCGACGAGATGAGTGACGTCCTCGTGATAGGTCTGCGCGAACGCGTAGGCCACCATGAGTCCGATATCGTGGCCGACCATCGCCACCGGGCACGACAGCTTCAGGTGCTCGTAGAGCAGCCGATAGATGTCAGTGGCCATCGTGCGCTTGTCGTAGCCGGAAAGCGGCTTCGACGAATTGCCAGCGCCCCGATAGTCAGGGGCAATGACGCGAAAGCCCGCATTGGCCAATCGCGGAATGATGTGACGCCAGGCTCGCCACGTCTGCGGAAACCCGTGCAGCAGCACAACCGTCCGCGGCCCGCTTCCGGCGACCACATAATGGATGCTGACGCCAGGTTCGATATCCGCGGTGGCATGTTGCAGCGATGGGCTGTCCGGTTTGCCGATACTGGATGAGGCAACGCGTTGTTCCACGTAGTTCTCCTCTCAATCTTCCTGCCTGAACTCGCCACTAACGCGCGCTGGTATTTGGCTGAATCGCCATCGCGCGCCAGCTCCTTGATTGAGCACGATCTTTCCGGAAACCTGCTGCATTCTTTTGCGGACATGCTCTGGACTAGAACATGCCGTTGGCGTTAGCCGCCGTTGCTTCGGTGAGGGGCTGGCGCACGTCCCAATGCTCGACGATCTTGCCGTTCTCGAGCCGGAAGATGTCCACGATCGCCAATCCCAATTCGCTCGGTTGGCGCTGCGCGTGAACGTGAAGGATGACGAAATCGCCATCGGCGAAGACGCGCTTGATGTCGCTGCGCAGCTCGAGAAAATGCTTCTTGAGGTCATGGACGAAAGAGCGAAAGCCGTCGATGCCGTCCTTGATCATCGGATTGTGCTGGATGTAGCGCGGTCCGAAGTGGGTGGCGGCGGCATCAAAATCCGACTGCCTTAGTGCGGCATCGTAAAATGCCAGCACGGTCTGCTTGTTGGCTTCGCGGATGTCGTCTCGGGCCTGGGATGTTCCGGCATGAGCCGGCACAGCGCCGGCCGAAGCCAAAGTGAGTCCGAATGTTCGCCTGTCAATCATCTGGCTTCTCCTGGAATGCGGGGGGCTTGCCAGCCGGGATCATACGGTCTCAATGACCTTACTCGGAGCGTTGTTGCCCGGCTTGGCAACCGGCTGATGCGATCGGGCGGCGCTTGGCAATCGCGACGACACCAGCGCGGCGGTCGCCGAGAGTCCGGCCGTCAACAGCAAGACCGCGGAGTAGCCGGCCGCCATGGTCTTTGCCGTCGCGAGATTTCCAAAGCCGCTGAACACGGCGACGGCCGCGGCCGCGCCGCAGGCCCATCCCAATTGCCGCATCGTATTGTAGATGCCGGACGCTTTGCCCATGTCGGCGGGCGCAACGGAGCCGAGTACCGCGCTCTGCACCGCGGGCATCGCTAGGGCTATTCCAACGCCCGCCAACACCAGTGGCGCGACCCAGGCGCCATAGTCATAGGCGCCAGCGCAAAGGGCTGACATCCACAGCAGCGCAGCGCTCTGCAGCAGCAGACCCGCCACGGCCGGGGCCTTCTCTCCGAAGCGACCAGCGGCGATGCCGCCAAGGGGCGCAACGGCGAACAGCGATATCGTCCAAGGCAGCATCCTTTCACCGGCGCCCGACGCGGTCGCCTGCTGGGCAATCGAAAAATACTGCGCCATGAACATCAACGTACCCATCATGCTCATGAACATCAGCAGACACGCGAGATTGCCGGCCCTGAACTGAACCGAGGCGAGCAGTCGGCTCGGCACCAGCGGATGCAAAGCCCTGCGCTGCCAAGCGAAGAAGGCAAGCGTTGCCGCGGTCCCGGCCGTCAGCGCCGTGACGACCGTCACCTCGGACCAGCCAGATACATTGCCTTCCGACACGCCCCAAACGGTAGCCGTCATCGCCGTCGTCAGCAGGGTGACGCCGAGCCAATCGATTTGAGCGGCGACACGATCGTTGCGCTCGATGCGCCAGCCCGCGAGGAGCGCCGTCACAGCGCAGAGCGGCAGATTGATCCAGAACACCCAGCGCCAGCCGAGAGCGTCGACCAGCAGGCCACCAATGACTGGTCCGGACAATACGGCAAGGCCCGTGATGCTGCTGAACAGGCCCATCGCGCGCGGCCGTTGCGCCGGCGTCACCGCCGTTCCGAGCATGGTCATCGCGACCGGTACAAGCAGCGCGGAAGCCGCGCCCTGCAGCGCCCGGGCTGCAATAAGCCATCCAATCGAAGTCGCGGCTGCGCAGCCTGCTGACGCAACGGCGAAAGCGGACAGACCAAGAATAAACATCGTACGGCGCCCGATCCGATCGCCAAGCGCTGCGCCCGCCATCAAGAGCGCGGCGAAGCTCAGGCTATAGGCCGTCATCGTCCAGTGCAGATCTGACAGCGGCGGCTTCAGGTCGCGGCGGATGGCATCCAGTGCCGTGGTGACGACCATGCCGTCCATCACGGCGATGAACGAGGCCGCCGCGATCAAGCCCAGCACCCAGCGCTGCTGGCCGGTGAATCTTTCGACACTCACGTCTGCTCCTCATCATTATGGACTGATCGGTCCGCATTAGATCAAAAATTTTTATGTCAGTGCATTCAGCACCAGCGCGAGCGTCTTCCTCCGGCCGTCGGTTTCGAAACCGGCACGTCCCAGCACCTGAAGGCCGTAAAGATTAGTGATGAGAAAGCCCGAGAGCGCATCTGCATCGACCCCGGATGCGAACGCTCCTCTCGCCTGCCCCCGCAGGATGGCGTCACGGTACGCCCGCTGCAGCCGCTCGAGTCCGCGACGAACGCGCGTGCGGACGAGTTGGTCGTGCCCTGCCAGCTCCGTCGCGCAAACTTGCAGGAAACAAATCTTGGAGGAAGGCACAAAGCCCAGGATCTTCTCGAAGCTGCGCATGATCGCCACTCGCGCAGGTCCGCGTTGCAAGTCCTCGATGTTCGCCTGCAGCACGGTATCAATGTAACGGTCAAGTGATGCCAGCAGCATTTCGTGCTTGCTACCGAATACTCCGTAGAGGCTGCTTTTGCTCAAACCAGTTTTTTCGAGCAGGTCGTCGAGTGACGTCGCCTCGTAACCGGCGCGCCAGAATTGCTGGAGCCCGCTGTCCAAGACCTTCTCGTAATCGAATTCTCTAGGTCGCGCCATTTTTTGGACCGATTGGTCCGAAATTGATATTCCCCGAAATCGATCTAGTCAATCCCCCACGGATGTCCAAGCTATCCACCGATGGAGGCCCGCGAATGTGTATTTCCGCCCACGATTTACAAGCGCAGGATCACTGATCCGATGGCCTCTCTTGAAGCCAATCGGCCACATCCGCGTTCGAAATCCTCCATAGAGCTGTCTATTGAGCAGCTGCCGGTTTGATGGACGCCGGGTTAAGCTGGTGGCTGCGTCCCATGGTTCAAGCGATGGAGGGACGATGCGTGCTCGCCGATATGGACCGGAACCAAACTGCGCTTTTGTGCGGCCCAGGGAGGGAATCATACGCAACCACCGACACAAGGAATCGCTGTGCGTGAGCACGTGGCCACAGTGGCGGCGGTTCGCTACATCGCGAAACCCCACAATCGCGGAAGCCCCGCTTTGTTATTGGCTAGCAGCCTACTTAGCTCGCTGGAAGCATCCTTGCCCGCCGGAACCCGCCGCTTGTTCGACCCCTGGCCAGGTTCAAATCCTGCAGGCGCAACAACCGATCTCTGCGAAATGTTTCCCAAAAAGCGAAAAGTGATCCTTCCGGGTCGCCTGCGCCGATATCGCAAGAATCGGTGGTTGCGGGGGCTCGCAACACCCGATTCCTGCGATTGATCGAGCGGGCCATTCCAAAGCTGGCTGCATAACCATCGCTGCAGGACGGATGCGAAACCTCGTCTCAGCTGCAGCGGCTCCGCCAAAACAATTGATCGCTAACCTTCCTGCTCCAAGCGTTTCGATTGCCATGTCGATACCGCGGCCGACCATTCGACGAATAGCCCATCGCGCACCCGCAGGATTTCGATCCCAAACACCTCCATCCGTATCCCGGAAACGCTGTCGATCCACGTTCCCGTCCATGACGAAGCGATTTGGGAATCTCGGATGAATTCCAGCTTCTTGGAAAGCCGGTAGTCGCGCATCGCCGAGAATCTCCGGAGCAGCAGTTCTCGCAGCGCGTCCTTGCCTGCAAACGGGGGATTGGCGCCGTAGCGAACGCACACATCGTCGGCAAATCCTTGCAGGATTCCATCGACGTCACCGGCCGCGAACAGCTTTTCATATTGTCGCAATGCGGCCTGGACGGCGTTGTCGGTTGGCTCAAGAAGCTGCATGTCATTCTCCTGTCGATCAAACCGGACGTTGCCCTTCGCGGCTCGCCGCCGCGTCGCCGGCAAGGTCGGCAAGGAAATCCGGAACCGGTCGCTTGCTTGAATAGAGAAATTTCACCATTGGCCTGACTACGCTGCGTACCGCCGGTCGGGCGCTCATCGCGTCGCGCCAGCGAAGCAGGGCCGGCGTCGTCGCATCCAGCGGCGCACCCATTCGTTCAGCGAACAGCTGCGCCATGTAGAAAGCGATATCGGCGGAGGAGAAGCTTCCCGCGAGGAACCGGCGGTCGGAGAGGATCGCTTCCATTTCCCTGTAATACGCCAAGCAACTTGCTTCGCTGCGGCGGCGGCAGCTGCATCCGGGTTCTTTCGCAAATTCATCAGCCGGATAATGTGCGCAAAAAACCTCGTCCGATTTCAACTCGAGAATCCTCGCCCACGCTCGCGCCGCAGGTCCCGACGGCCAGAGCGCCGGCACCGGCTTGAGATCTTCGAGATATTCGAAGATTTGGGTCGAATCGAAGATTTCGAGATCACCGTGCACCAGCACCGGCACTTGCTGCTTTGGATTGATTCTCACGACCTCGGGATGCTTGGGCTCGTAGTCCGAAACGAAAGGGACCATGATTAGCTCGAAATTGAGCCCCTTCTCCCGGGCCGCGATTTCGGCCTTGGCTCCAAACATGCTGAGCGGGCCGGAATAGATGCGCATGGTCGGCTCGACGCTGGTCATCGCAGTCTGCCTTCACTTTGGGAGAGCGTGAATGCTGCGGGTGACTTCCGCTCTCGGCTACGGCCGCAGTAGTGAGCGCGAGGTCGGCGACAGCCGCAAAACTTGCGGCCTCCCGTACAGCCTGCGGACCAAATCGGGGTAGACGTCCGACCGCCAGCCCCCATCATGGCCGATGGCCGTCAGATATCGATGATACGCATCGATGCTATCGAGGGCGGCGAATGACACCACCACATGCTCGTTCTCACGCAATGGCAACCGCGGGAAATTGTTGGCGCTGTATTCGCGCGTGAAAAGGCCGAAGGATCTGGCGCCGGCCCGCGCCTGCAGCGGCTCTACGGCATTGAAGAAGAACTCGAAGAAATCCGGCTCTGGACGATCCGGGAGGTAATACAGCGTCACCACGATCAGGCCGCAGGGAGGCGGCGATTCGAGCGCCGGGCGCAGCGCCGGATCGTGCAAGCGGAAACCGCGCTCTTCGCTTACCGGCTTCAGCATCAGCGCATCGGTACTGTCTCTCATGCTCGACCGGGCCTTCTCGCCGTAACGCGCCCATGCCTCGCTGTGAAGATAGAATGCATTCAGCGCCCGCGCCCTCGACGGCATGTCATCGAAGCCGCGCATCCATACGAACTTGTTGGGATCGCCGAGATCCCTGAACTGACCGATCAACCTCATGTCGCAGGCTTCCTGCGTCTCCACGAACTGGCCGTCGAACAGGTTGATGAACTCGTCGCGCGTTCCCGGATAGAGCGTGTATTGCCGGAGATCAATGATCGGACTGGCGAACGCCCCGGCATGTATTGGGCTCTCTGATGCCTGCGCTGTGTCAGTTGCCATGGATACCTCCAAACAGACCGATTGACCTGTTTGTAATACAGACCGGTTGACCTGTTTTGTCAAGTTGCTATTTTCTGGGAATCGAAGCCTTGAGGATTCTATTGATGCCAATAGCAGCACGCAGCCGATCGAACGCCCCTGACGAGACCAAGCGTCGCGTGCTCGACGCTGCTGCCGCGGCCTTCCAGTCGCGCGGCTATCATTCGACCACGACTCACGAGATCATGCGCGACGCGGCGGTCACGGCCGGCGCCATGCATCACCATTTCCCATCCAAGAAGAGCATTGGGCTCGCGGTCATCCGCGAACGAGTGTCGCTCGCGGTAGAGCAAACCTGGATCGAGCCCGTGCGGTTGGCTCGAAGCGGGGCGGAAGGCGTCAGGCAGGCATTCGCCGCGATCGCGAACACACTGGACAGGCGCGGGAGCGTGCTCGGATGCCCGCTTGGCAACTTGGCCATCGAGCTGTCGCTGGCGGACCCTGATTTCCGTAGAGCGCTCCAGGACGTCTTTGACAGCTGGCAGCGGGCAATCGCCGACAAATTCAGGGCCGATCACAAATCTGGCGAACTGAGGCATGGCAGCCCCGACGAGCTTGCTACCTTTGTCGTGGCTTCTTACTCGGGTGCGATGGCGATCGCGAAAGCCCGGCAGGATTCACTGCCGCTCAAGAGCTGCGCAAAGCAACTCGCCGCCTTGTTCGAGGATCACGCGAACCGGCGGCCAACTAAGGTAAAGCCGTCAAAATGAAAAAGCCCGCCAAAGGCGGGCTTGCTTTACTTGATGTCGGCGGATTGGTTGCGGGGGCTCGACTTGAACGTACGTGAACTTGGCGACCCCTAGGGAGAGAAATCCGCGAACGTTCCGCCGATCATCTAGCGAACGCAATCGTGCAAGATCGTGCTGCAGCGTGGAAAAGCGTAGTTTTGGTGCCCAGGGGCGGAATCGAACCACCGACACTGCGATTTTCAGTCGCATGCTCTACCAACTGAGCTACCTGGGCGTGCTCCAAGAGAGGGGCCAAAGCCCATCGAGCGGGCGGTTTATAGTGGGCTAGAAGCGGCCTGTCCACCCGGCTTCGCCTGAAGGCTGCGGCCGGGCGCGGCGCGGCTGTGTACAAGGTGGGGCGGGCTCGCCGCGGCTGGCGCGCGGCGCTTCTTAAGCTCACCAAATCATTGATATCGCTAGTTATTCCACGTCATCGGTGTCGTCGTCGCGGCCGGGGATGACGTAGGAGCCTTTCAGCCAACGGTTCAGGTCGACGTCGCGGCAGCGCGAGGAGCAGAACGGGCGGGTGGCCTCTGACTGCGGCTTGCCGCAGATCGGGCAGGTCTTGCGGGGGGCAGCGGGCGTTTTGACGTGATCGTTCATGGTCGGGGCAGCTTACACAAGGTGAGGCAGGTCAAGCGCCTGCCGGCAAACGAGTTCCTCGGGCGAGGGCGCAGGCGCCGCGCCCAGGGCCCGCGGGCCAATTCTACTGTGCATGGGGTTGTTTTCGCGTTTTTTGTCGGCGGCGCTGTCAGGCTCACACCGCGATGGCGTTGAGCCAGCCGAAGCGGGTCGGAAAGCCCTCGCCGCCGAGCAGGGCCGTGGTCTCGTACAGCGGCAGGCCGACCACATTGGTGTAGGAGCCGACCATCTTGACCACGAACGAGCCGGCGATGCCCTGCACAGCATAGCCACCGGCTTTGCCGCGCCATTCGCCGGAGCCGATATAGGCCTGGATGTCGTCTTCCGACAGGCGCTTGAAGCGGACGCGGGTCTCGACCAGGCGCTGGCGGAAGGCCTCGCGCGGCGTCACGAGGCAGATCGCGGTGTAGACCCGGTGGTTGCGGCCCGACAGCAGCCGCAGGCACTGCGCGGCTTCGTCGACGAGGTTGGCCTTGGGCAGGATGCGGCGGCCGACCGCCACCACGGTGTCGGCAGAGAGGATGAAGGCGCCGCGCAGCTCGTCATCCAGCTGCACCGATTTCAGCGCCGCATCGGCCTTGGCCCGGGCGAGGCGGTTGGCGCAGGCGCGCGGCAGCTCACCCCGCTTCGGCGTCTCGTCGACGTCGGCCGGCCGGAGTGCATCCGGCTCGATGCCGGCCTGGTTGAGCAGCGACAGGCGTCGCGGCGAACCGGAGGCAAGTACGAATTTGGGGCGGCCGAGCATCAGGTGATTTGGGGGATGAAGCAGGAGTGAATTGCGCGCGGAACCTATCGGAAGGGGGCCGGTTTCACAACCCGGGAACCGGAGGTTTGCTGATTCGAAGTTGCCAACACGCGTGTGCCTGCGCTCTATGACGCGGGTGTTACGGTCGCCGCATCCTACCCGCTCGCCGCCCCCGCCTTCGCGAATCGCCGGCGGATGCGCATCAAGAGCTGATCGCAGACCTCGCGATAGGCAGCGAGCTTCTGGTCACGGCTGCCCTCGATGGTGGTGGGATCCTGCGTCGGCCAGTATTCGACGTCGGCGGCGAGCGTGCGGGTCAGCTCCAGCGCCCTGTGGTGCGCCTCTGGCGACAGCGTGATGATGAGGTCGAAGTTCAATCCCTCCCAGTCCTCCAGCTCCTCGAAGGTCTGCGGCCTGTGGGCGGAGATATCCTGGCCGAGCTCGGCCATCACGGACACCGCAAACGGATCGAGGTCGTCCTTCCTGGTGCCGGCCGACCTCACGTAGAGGCCCTGCGGAAACATGTGCTGCAACAGGCTCTCAGCCATCGGCGAGCGCACGCTGTTCATCGCGCAGGCGAATAGCACCGATTGCGGATCGCGTGCGCGTGGGGGCGCAGCCATCCGCTTTTATCCTTTCCAATGCAGGACGGTAATGAGCGTGAACAGCCGGCGCGAGGTCTCGAAGTCGACCCGCACCTTGCCCTTCAGCCGCTCCTGGAGCGTGCGCGATCCCTCGTCGTGGATGCCGCGGCGGCCCATGTCGATGGCCTCGATCTTGTCCGGCGTCGCGGTCCGGATCGCCTGATAGTAGCTGTCGCAGATCATGAAATAGTCCTTCACGATCCGCCGGAACGGCGTCAGCGACAACAGATGCGCAACGACTGGCGTGCCGTCCTCGCGGCGGATGTCGAACATCAACCGGTTGCCGGTGATGCCGATATGCAGCGTGAACGGGCCCTGCCCGTCGGCACCGTCGGGCGCGAACAAATTCTGCTCGATCAGGTCGTAGATCGCGATCGCGCGCTCGTGCTCGATGTCAGGCCCGGAACGGCCGATCGAGTCCTCGTCGAGCGTGACGCCGACGATGCGATTGTTGGAGTCGTCCTGTTCGGGCGGCTTTGTCATGACAGATTGAGGCGCAATCCAATCGAGCGCGAATGGGCGTCCAGCCCCTCCGCCTGTCCGAGCGTCATCGCGGCCGGGCCCAGCGCACGCAGCTGATCCGGGCCGCATTTCAGGATCGAGGTGCGCTTCATGAAGTCGTGCACCGACAACCCTGAGGAGAATCGCGCCGAGCGCGCGGTCGGCAGCACGTGGTTGGAGCCGCCGACATAGTCGCCGATCGCCTCCGGCGTATGCGCCCCCAGGAACACCGCACCGGCGTTGCGGATCTTCGCGGCGAGCGCGTCGGGATCAGCCGTCATGATCTCGAGATGCTCGGCCGCGATCGCGTCCGCGAGCGGGACGGCGTCAGCAAGATCCTTGACCATGATGATGGCGCCGAAATCGGCCCACGAGGCGCCTGCGATCGCGGCGCGCGGCAGCGTCTTCAGCTGCGCCGCGACCGCCTTCTCGACGTCGGCGGCAAGCCGCGCGGAATTGGTGATCAGGATCGATTGCGCGCTGGCATCGTGCTCGGCCTGCGCCAGCAGGTCCGCGGCGATCCAGTCGGCATTGCCGGTGTCGTCGGCGATGACCAGCACCTCGGAGGGACCGGCGATCATGTCGATGCCGACCTTACCGAACACCAGCCGCTTGGCGGCGGCGACATAGGCGTTGCCGGGACCGACGATCTTGGCGACCGGCGCGATCGTCGCGGTGCCGTGCGCGAGCGCGGCCACGGCCTGGGCGCCGCCGACCCGGTAGATCTCGGTGACGCCGCCGAGCCATGCCGCCGCCAGCACCAGCGGATTGAGCTTGCCGTCGGGCGAGGGCACCACCATGACGAGACGCGCAACGCCGGCGACCTTCGCGGGCACCGCATTCATCAACACCGACGACGGATAGGCCGCGGTGCCGCCGGGCACGTAGAGGCCGGCGGATTCGATCGCGGTGTAGCGCCAGCCGAGCTCGACGCCGAGCGGGTCGGTGAAACGTTCGTCCGTCGGGAGCTGGCGGCGGTGATAGGTCTCGATGCGGTCGCGCGCGAGCTTCAGCGCATCCAGCGTCGCAGCATCGCAGGCCTTTGTCGCGGCTTCGATCTCGGCGGGGGTGACGCGTAGCCCCGATGCATCCAGCGTCAGCCGGTCGAACTTTGCCGTGGCCTCGAGCAGGGCCGCATCGCCCCGCTTGGCAACATCGTCGACGATCGCGCGCGCGGCGGCCTCGACGTCGGCCGAGACCTCGCGCTTGGCGGCGAGGAAGGCCGCGAATCGCTGGTCAAAATCGGCGCTGCTGCTGTCGAGACGAACGGGCATATTGGCTTGGCTTCTGGCTGGTCTTTTGGGGCGGATTGGCTCACCCGACCCCCTGCTCAATGGCGCGGCCGGGAAGCGGCGTCAACCCTTGGGCCCGGCCGTTCCTCTCCAGCGCCGTCCCAGCGACGGCCAGGGCCCATTACCACCAGCGGATGGGTGGAGGCGCAATTGGGCCACATCTCGTTTCAACAACGAAGCCTTAGGGTGATGGGTCCTGGCTTTCGCCAGGACGACAGCGGAATGCGTGGCCTTGGCATGCCACCTCACCCCTCCCCCGCGATCCCCGGTCCCGTTCCCAGCGCGTCCGCCCCGAGGTCGGTCAGCTCGCATTCCAGGCATTCGACGTCGAGGCGGATGGCGCCGCCCTGGGCGAACAAAAGCAGGGCACTGCCGCCGGGCTCCTCGTTGCGGCCATCCTGGGGGTGAAACTCGATGCCGATGAGGTCCAGGATCTCGTCCGGCGTGGCGAGGTCGATGTTGCGCGATTTGCAGGCAAGCACGCGGTCGAAGCGGAGCGCGGCAACCAGCCGGCGCGGCTCGGCCGCGCCTTCCAGCGTCTGCTCCCAGTCCAGCCGGCTCATGCCGATGACAAGCCGTTTCTCGCTCTGCCGCCAGATGATGTCGGAGGCCTGGACACGGGCGTCCTGGACATGGGTCGAGATCACCGCGAGATCGTCAGCATCGAGTGCGATCAGCTTGAGTTGGGGACACATCGCCGACGCTTCTCCTTCAGGGCGGACAGGACTCAACGCGCGCGGGCGCCGAAATTTCCGCGGCAAGCTAACTGTCCCGTACACTTGAGGCTATTGATATCCTCCATCTCCAGCACGTTCCGCGGATACCCCTCCCGGGCGACGCAACCCCTCACCCGTCTCGCCGCCGCGCCATAGCCGATGCGAAGCATCGGCGTTCTAAGGACGGCGGCCGAAGGCCGCCTATGCCACCCTCTCCCGCAAGGGAGAGGGTAAGAGTCGTGAAGCTCACTCCTTGAAAAACGCCAGGAGGTCCGCGTTGATGGTCTCGGCATGCGTGGTCGGCATGCCGTGCGGGAAGCCCTTGTAGGTTTTCAGGATGCCCTTCTTCAGCAGCTTGGCCGACAGCGGTGCGGAATCGGCGTAAGGCACGATCTGATCGTCATCGCCGTGCATCACCAGCACCGGCACGGTGATCTTCTTCAAATCCTCGGTGAAGTCGGTCTGCGAGAACGCGACGATGCCGTCGTAATGTGCTTTCGCGCCGCCCATCATGCCCTGGCGCCACCAGTTCTGGATCACCGCCTCCGACGGCTTGGCGCCGGGACGGTTGTAGCCATAGAAAGGACCCGCGGGGAGGTCGCGATAGAATTGCGTACGGCTGGCGGCGAGTTGCGCCTGGAGACCGTCGAACACGCTCTTCGGCAGGCCGCCGGGATTGGCAGGGGGTCTGCACCATCAGCGGCGGCACAGCGGACAGGATCGCCGCCTTCGCGACGCGGCTCTCGCCGTGACGCGCGATGTAGTGCACGACCTCGCCGCCGCCGGTGGAGTGGCCGACATGGATGGCGTTCTTGAGGTCGAGATGCGCGGTGAGCGCGGCAAGGTCGTCGGCGTAGTGATCCATGTCGTGGCCGTCGGCGACCTGCGTCGAGCGACCGTGGCCGCGGCGGTCATGGGCGATGACGCGGTAGCCGTGCGTGACGAAGAACAACATCTGCGCGTCCCAGTCGTCGGCCGAGAGCGGCCAGCCATGGCTGAACACGATCGGCTGGCCCGAGCCCCAATCCTTGTAGAAGATCTCGACGCCGTCTTTGGTGGTGATGGTGGGCATGGATTGCTCTCTTTCGGTGAAAATCATCTGCGCGACGCGCGAACAAGCACGCGCCGATGATCCGCAGATAGTTGCGCGAGACCCCGAATGCGATGCATCGCGTCAACTGGGAACGTTGAGAATCGTGTGATCAGGCAAACGCCATCGGCCTGAAGCGGCGCCAGGCGCCGATGGTCAGTAGCACGAAGAACACCAGCACGATGCCCTGCACCACGGCGAACACCGGCCCCGACGGCGGCGCCGGCGGCACGGCGGGTGCAAGCGCGGCGAGCGCCGGCACCTTCAGGAACGACTGGATCACCAGCACGAAGACATTGAAGTAGAGCGAGACCATCGCGGTCACGATGTAGACCGGGCGCCAGACGCCTTGGAGCTTCATGCCGTAGAGCGCGATGCAGGCGATCGCCAGCAGCACCAGCGAGATGATGCCGATGATGTGCGAGGGCAGCAGCTCTTTGAAGGGAAACAGGAAGCCGGTTGCGCTGGTGAGGATCGTGAACAGCAGGAAGATCGCGGTGAGGCCCGGCATCGACTTCGAGCCGAGCAGGCCGAACATCACGATGAGACCGGCGGCGATGGCGATCAGGCTGATGATGACATGGATCAGCGTCAGGGCGGGCAGGCTCAATCCAAGCACCATGGCAGCTCTCCTACTCTCCGCATTGAGACGATCAGAGTAGTATGACGGTCCTCATGGGATTGTCACCTGCGTTGGTGTCCTACATCTGCCCGCAGCCATGCGTCATCGTGCGAATCGACAAACGCATGCTCGGATTTCTTGCAGCGCTGTCACGAACGACGGCAGTTTGTAGCCCGGATGGAGCGCAGCGAAATCCGGGGATCTCGCTTGTAGATACTGCTGTCCCGGATTACGCTTCGCTCCATCCGGGCTACGAGCTTTCAATCGATCGTTGCAACATCGGCCCGCGATCGGCGGGCCGATGCGACGCGGCTCACACTTCCTTGGTGTCGAAGATCAGCAGGTCGGCACCGCCGCTGGCGAATTTCGGCACGTCAGCGCCGGTCGCCTTGCCTTCCGGGCTGCTGAATGCGGCCTGAATGTCGGCCACGCTGTCAAAGGTGAGAATGGCGACGAGATGGATTCCGGAAGGCCCAGTGGGGGAGCTGACCGGTCCCTTGCTGATGGCGTATTTCTTCAGGCCGGGAAGTTTCTTGGCGAGTGGAATGTGCGTCTCGGCATAGTACTTATCGAAGGCAGCAGCATCCTTGGGCGTTTTGTAGAGCACGACGATTTCAGCCATTTAGTCCTCCCAATGAATCTTTTGTTCGTTCCACGGGCGATACGCTTCGCGACGAGGGGGTAGTCTGCACCAAGCGGCGCGATGGCAAGCCACATTCGGCTTGCCATTCCCTTGTCTTGTCCTTGCCTAAAGCGCCGGTTTTGCGGCGTCGCCGAGATAGCCGTGCAGGGAGGCCACGACCTGCGCGCCTTCGCCGATGGCGCCGCCGACGCGCTTGACCGAGCCGGAGCGGACGTCGCCGACGGCGTAGACACCCGGCACCGAGGTCTCGAGCGGCGCCACCAGCTTGCCCTGGTTCTGCTCGGACTGCGCACCTGTCACGACGAAGCCGCCGCGATCGAGCGTGACGCCGCAACCGTCGAGCCAGGAGGTCGCGGGATCGGCGCCGACGAACAAAAAGAGATTGCGGATGTCGGCAGAATCCTCGTCGCTCGACAAGCGGCTCTTCCAGCGGATCCGCCGCAGCAGCGCGGCCTCATCGCCTTCGAGCGCCGTGATCTCGGTGTTGAACATCAATTCGATGTTCGGCGTCGCTTCGATGCGCTCGATGAGATAGCGCGACATGCTGGCGCCCAAACCGCCGCCACGGATGATCATCAAGACTTTCTTCGCATGACCCGACAGGAACACGGCGGCCTGGCCTGCCGAATTGCCGGCGCCGACCAGCGCCACCTCCTCGCCGGCGCAGAGCCGCGCCTCGACCGGCGAGGCCCAGTACCAGACGCCGCGTCCCTCGAACTTGTCGAGGTTGTCGATCTCCGGCCGGCGATAACGCGCGCCGCTCGCGACCACCACCGCGCGTGAGCGCAAGGGATCGGCGCCGTCGAGCGCCACCGAAAATGCGCCGTCCTTGCGGGTGCAGTCGAGCGACTTCACCGTCACAGGGATCATGATGTCGGCGCCGAACTTCTGGGCCTGGGTGAAGGCGCGCGCGGTCAGCGCCTGGCCGGAAATGCCGGTCGGAAAGCCCAAATAGTTTTCGATGCGCGCACTGGCGCCGGCCTGGCCGCCGAAGGCGCGGGTGTCGAGCACGGCGACGGACAGCCCTTCGGACGCCGCATACACCGCCGTGGCGAGCCCGGCCGGTCCGCAGCCGACGACCGCAACGTCGTAGATGCGATCACCCTTCGCCCCGCCGATCATGCCGATGGCGCGCGCAAGCTCGGTCTCATTGGGGTTGCGCAGCACGGCGCCGCTCGCGGCGACGACCAGCGGCCAGTCTTCCGGCTTGGGCGAATAGCGCGCGATCAATTCGGCCGCATCGCGATCATTTTCGGGATCGAGCAGATGATGCGGCTGGCCGTTGCGGGTGAGAAAGCCCTGCAAGCGCACCACGCCAGCCGAATGCGACGGACCGATCAGCACGGGACCGCCGATGCCGCCCTGGATCAGATTGACCCGGCGCAGGATCAACGCGCGCATGATGCGCTCGCCAAGCTCGGCCTCGGCGACCAGCAGCGCGCGCAGCCGGTCCGGCGCCAGCAGCAGCGTCTCGACATCGCCCTCGGCGCGGCCGTCGACCAGCGCCGGCTGTCCCGAGAGCTGGCTGAGCTCGGCCAGAAATTGCCCCGGCCCCTGGTCGATCACCGGGGTGACATGGCCAAGACCATCGCGCTGGGTGATGGCGACATGGCCCTTCAGCACGACGAACATGCCGGGTCCCGGCTTGCCGGTCTCGAACAGGAACTCGCCGTCGGCATAGCGGCGGACCTCGCCGAAATGCCTGATGCGTTCGATCTCGGCAGGCGTCAGCGCCGGAAAGGTCTGCTCGGGGCGGGTGAACCGCGACATCAGCGCGTCGCGATCGGTTCGTTGCTGTTCGTCCTGCCCCATTGCCACTGTCATGCACTCCAAAATGTTAGTCGTCGGCCTTGCCGGTGGGCCCCTCATTTAGGGACTCATCGTCGTTGTGCGAGGGCTCGGCCATTGCGGCGCGTTCGCGCGCCTGCACCTTCCGCCGCTTCAGGTTTTCGCGCAGGGCGGATTTCAGCCGGTCCTGTCGCCCGTCCTGGCCGCGTCCTGCGGTCTTATCTGTCTCGTCGGTCATCTCCGGGCTCATCAACAGGGGGCCGCGTCGCGCTTCAGCATGCCCAAGGAATACGACAGCTCAAGAGCCCCCGCGCGATCCGATCGTGCGAACTTCAAAATGGGCCGAATCCGACCGCACAGCCAACTGGCCAATTGGCTGAGGGGCATCACTGGGACCAAAATCGTCCAAAATCGGTCATTTCGGGGCAAAAAGATCATCTCCGGTCGGCAACGGCGCCGATTTTCTCGATTTGGCAGGGCCGGCAAGCTTGCACATGAGGGGGCCTTGTGGCATCCATCGCCCCGCTTGGCGGGCCCAGTCGCGGCCCGATTCTGTGCCAGCATTTGCTGCCGTAGCTCAGTGGTAGAGCACTCCCTTGGTAAGGGAGAGGTCGACAGTTCAATCCTGTCCGGCAGCACCAGTGTTCCACACATGACAAGGCGTTCTCGCGGCTGAAGTGCCCGAGTTTTGCTCTATTCCGTGCCCCTCTTCGGTGAAGAGGGCGCAGGGAAGGCCGGGTGCCGGCTGGCACCCATGGTCCGCTGCGCGAAGAATTTGCACACGCAAATGCGCAGGCGGAGAACAGGTGGGCCGGAAAACACCCCGCCTTCCCTGCGCGATGGTTTGACGGCTTATGCCTGCTCTCCCCGGAGCCGAGTTCCTTCTGGCCTCCGTCACCTCGCGAATTGACGATGCGTCGCGACCCGGTTGAGCCCAGAAGCATCTCCGCAAGGCTTGACCGTAGCAACGACGGTCAGGACCACATGGTTTTGCCGTACGCAGCGATCCGGCTTCGCCCAAAGGCTCCGCCGGACACGGGCGCCGTCCGTCCGCACGCAGCACGACCTCACGAGGTTCATCTCGCCCTGGTCCCACCTTCGCGTGCCCGACGCTGCCGCGTCCACCGCACCCCGGCCCACGTTTCGTTACGACGTACGATCGTCCCTCTCCCCGGACCGGGATGGCAGGGAGAATGCCGCAATTCCGAATTTCGGTAAAGTGGAATATTTTTGCGGTGGGGGATTGACGGGATTTTGCGGGAGGCGGGTGTGTTGCCCGACGGTGCAGGTCCTCTGGTCAGCAGGCTTCCGCTTTTGGCACTACGCCAGCGCACCGCCATTGCCACAGTGACTGCGGGACGTTGAGAACTTCATACGGCGCAATCCGGAGCACCCGGCGCGCATCGCGCGTTTATGTCCGCATCTGGTCCCCCTAACCGACATTTGAACTGCGTCGCACTGTCCGTTTGCCTCCCAAATTCGTGGTGATAGTGTCACAGTCCGCGGTCTGTCCGGGAGGACACAATGGGATGGTTTGACCGGCTGTTTGGAAGGACGTTGGCGCCTGCGACCCCACTCCTTGCGAGATTTAGGCGGAAATCACGGGCAGCGACTGATCCTGATCTTCTGAAGATTGCCAAAGACCGAAAAGGGCATGTCTCGCGGAGAGCCGTGAGAGATGAATATAATCGGCTGCTTCTGGAGAAATACGCGCACGATAAGTCGTGACGTCTAAAGCGCGATGAGATGAGTGCGTAGCCCGCATCGCAGATAGAGTTTCATCTCGCAGGGGTTTGCTCTTCGCCCACCTGCTGTGCGGCGAAGCGATCGTCGGCACGGCGTAGCCGTCGGCAGAGCTCGCGATTGATGTTCTGCAGGACGATCACATAGGCGTGGATGTCGGCCTTGTAGCAAGCGTAGAGCTTTTGGGCGGTCAGCTCGTACAACACGGTCGGACTCTCCGCGACCACAGTGGCGGAGCGATTTTGCATTTCGATCAGCGTCATCTCGCCGAAGAAGTCGCCACGCTCCAGACCGGAAATCGGGATGACGCTCCCCTTATTCGTCCGTTTGCTCACCGAGAGCCGACCGGATTCGACGATGAACATCGAGCGTCCCGGCTCACCCTCCGCCACGACGGTTGCTCCGGCATCGAAGCGGCGCTCGACCAGCATCGAAATCAGGAGGTCGAGGCTTGGGTCCGGAAGACCGCCGAAGAACGGCGTCGCGAGCAAGAACGCCTTCAGATCGGGAGCGCTGACAGCCATCACGCGAGGATACCCTCCATCGCCATCTGCAGCAAGCAGAGCTCGTAGGATGAGCGGACGCGAAACCCATCAGCAGTTCGATGGCGAAACATGATGGGTGGTTTCGCAACTGCTCTACCCATCCTACGCGCCGCCACTACATGTGCTTCTTGCAGACGCGCATGATCGCGCGCCCCTCCACACCGGTACCCCGCACATGATCCCCTTCTCCATCCTCGACCTCGCGCCCATCCGCCAAGGTGGCGACGCAGCGCAGGCGTTTCGCAATTCGCTCGATCTCGCCCAGCATGCGGAGGCCTGGGGTTACAAGCGGTTCTGGCTGGCCGAGCATCACAACATGACGGGCATCGCGAGCGCGGCGACGTCGGTGGTGATCGCCCATGTCGCGGGCGGGACCAGGACGATCCGGGTCGGCTCCGGCGGGATCATGCTGCCGAACCATTCGCCGCTGGTCATCGCCGAGCAATTCGGCACGCTGGAGTCGCTTTATCCCGGGCGGATCGATCTCGGGCTCGGCCGCGCGCCGGGCACCGACCAGTTCACGGCGCGGGCGCTGCGGCGCGATCTCGCCACGGCTGCCGAGAATTTTCCGCACGACGTGCTGGAATTGCAGGCGCTGCTCGGCGATGTGCAGCCGAACCAGGCGATCCGCGCCGTGCCCGGCATCGGGACCAAGGTGCCGCTGTGGATCCTGGGATCGAGCACCTTTGGCGCGCAGCTGGCGGCGATGCTCGGGCTACCGTTCGCGTTCGCCTCGCATTTCGCGCCGCAGATGATGCTGCCGGCGCTGCGCGAATATCGCGCGCGCTTCGAGCCATCAGTGCAGCTCGACAAGCCCTATGCGATGATCGGCGTCAATGTGTTCGCCGCCGACAGCGATGCGGAGGCGCAGCGGATGTTCTCATCGCTGCAGCAGCAGTTCATCAATCTGCGCCGCGGCACGCCGGGGCCGCTGCCGCCACCGGTCAATGACATGGACGCGCTGTGGTCGCCGGCGGAGAAGGCCGGCGTCGGCCAGGCGCTGTCCTGCTCCGCGGTCGGCTCGCCCGAAGTGGTCGAAGAGAAGCTGAAAGCGCTGATCCTTGAGACCGGCGCGGACGAATTGATGACGACGGGGCAGATCTACGACCACGCCGCGCGTCTGCGCTCGTTCGAAATCGCAGCCGAGGTGCGCGACCGGCTGGCGGCCTCGCCCGATCGCTGAACCAGGCACCGGCGCGCCATCCTGGCTGACAAACAGGCGTGAGATTGCAGGCCCCGCAATGCTGTCCTAAACTCGGGGTAGCGTAGCGCCGATCCCTCAAGGCCTGATCGTAGGATCGACGATGGATGTGATCCGCAGCCGCGCATTCGAGTTCATCGAGACGGTGCAAGAGCTTTCCGACACGGCGAGTGTCCTGGACGCCATGGGACGCATGCTCGGCCAGTACGGCCCCGACCAGTTCTGTTGCGCCTATGTCGCCCCGCTCTCGACCGAAGCCCCGCGCGAGGCCGTTCTCGCCCATCGGCTGCCGCCCGGCTTTCTGGACATGTATTCCGCCGAGCAGTTCGTCTGGGACGATCCGGCGCTGCGCCACTGCAAGACGACGCTGCGCCCGTTCCGATGGTTCAGGGAAGCGCCATTCGATCCGGCCCGCGAGCCGCGCGCGGTCGAACTGGTCCACCGCGCCCGCGACTTCGGGCTGCTCGACGGCGTCATGGTCCCGATCGCTTCACCTTCGAACCGCGTCGGTCATGTGTTCTTCGGCGGCCGCGAGATCGATCTGCCGGAGCGTGACTTGCCGGCCCTGCATCTCATGGCGCTCTATGCCTTCGACCGCGCGCTGGCGCTGCGCGGCCGGCCCGAGCCTCGGACACTCGCGCTGTCCCTGCGCGAGTGCGAGGTGCTGACACTGGCCGCGATCGGACGATCCACCGACGAGATCGCCGACGCGCTGACGATCACGCCGCGCACCGTGAAGGCCCACGTCAAGAGCTGCTGTAAGAAGCTCGGCGCGACCACCCGCACGCAGGCGGTGATGATCGCCATGCGCGACCGGATCATCTCGCCCTGATGCGTCGCGCTACGGCTTGTTGTTTGCGCATGACCTTTTCGGAAAACCGCTTCGCGCTTTTCCGGATCATGCGCTAGTCCGCAAACCCGAACAGCTTCGCCGGATTGTGGACGAGGATTTTTTCCAGCTCCGCCTGGTCAGGCGCGTAGCGGTACATCAGCTCGAGCAGGTCGGCGTCGTTCGGCGGCTGCTTCACGGAGACCGGGTGCGGCCAGTCGCTGGCCCAGACGCAGCGGTCGCTTGCGGCCTCGATATAGGCGCGCGCGATCGGGATCACGTCGTCGTATGGAGCCCCAGTTTTCGAGGTCTTCTCGCCGAGCGACAGCATGACCCAGAAATTGCCCTTGCCGAGCAGCTCCAGCATCTTGCGCAAATTCGGATCGTCCTTGCCGGCTGCGGGATCGGGGCGCGCCATGTGGTCGATCAGCACGGGCACGTCGAGATTCTCGTATTTGGCGACGCTGGACATGATGCCGTCCTTCTCGGGCTGGATCTTGACGTACCAGCCGAGCTCGCGGATGCGCGCGATGGCGCGGGCGAAATCGGCATCCGACAGCACGGCGCCGAGCTCCTGGCGGAAGCTGAAGCGCGCGCCGCGCACGCCGGCGTCATGCAGCTTGGCCAAATAAGAGTCGCTCGCCTCGGCGAACACCAGCGCGTTGGCGCAGCCGCGATAGTTCGGGCCCATCGCCGCGAGGCCGTCGAGCACGACGGCATGGTCAGCACCGTAAGTGGTGGTCTGCACGATGATGCCGCGCTCGATGCCGAGCGCCTTGTGCATGCGCAGCGCCGCCTCCCAGGTCGCGGTCGGCATCCGATAGGCCGCACCGGGGCGTTCCGGATATTTGTCGATCGGCCCGAGCACGTGAAACTGACTGTCCACGGTCTTCGGTGGCGGCGCCTTCACCGGGCGGCGCGGATTGGGATCGAACGGCAGATAGGTCGGCATGCGCAAGACTCCTTCAGTCGATCACGGCGGTGAAGTCGCACTGCACCAGCGCGCCGCCGTCCATGTTGTCCATCGGCAGCGCGTGGCGCGCCGGGCGCGAATGCTCGTCCGGAAACATCTTGAGCCACTCGACATTGACGGGACCGCGCTGCGAGCGGTCCTTCAGCCACACCGTCATCTTGATGATGTCATCCGTGGTACCGCCGGCCGCCTCCACCGTCGCCTTCATATGTGCGAACATGTTGGCGCATTGCGCATCGAGGCTCTCGGGCATGACGCCAGCCGCATCGCGGCCGAGGATGACACCCGACATCACGAGATTGCCGATGCGGCAGGCATTCGGAATCGGGTTGGCATGCTTGAAGCCGCCGATATGGATGCTCTTGCGCCGCGATTGACCACTCATGATGCGCTCCCTGCTTGTTGTTGGTTCAGACGAACTGGCACGACACCGAGCCGAAGGTGCCGTAATCGGCATGGAAGGTGTCGCCGCGGCGGATGTCGACGGGACGCGTGAACGATCCCGCCAGCACCACCTCGCCGGCGGCGAGATGTTCGTCATGCGGCGTGAGGCGGTTGGCGAGCCAGGCGATGCCGTTTGCGGGATGATTGAGCACGCCGGCCGCGAGCCCGGTCTCCTCGACCTCGCCGTTGCGGAACAGGAGCGCGCCGATCCAGCGCAGATCCGCATCGAGAGGGCGGAACGGCCGGCCGCCGAGCACCAGCGCCGCGTTGGCCGCATTGTCCGAGATCGTATCCATCACCTTGCGGGTCTTGCCGGTCTCGGGATCGACGCGGTGCATGCGCGTCTCCAGGATCTCGAGCGCTGGCGTCACATAGTCGGTGGCCTTGAGCACGTCGAAGATGGTGCAATCGGGCCCGCGCAGCGGGGCCTTCAGCACGAAGGCGAGCTCGACCTCGATGCGCGGCGCGTGGAAGCGGTCGAACGGAATCGGCGTGGCGTCGGCATAGAACATGTCGGCGAACAGCACTCCGTAATCGGGCTCATTGATGCCGACCGCGTTCTGCATCGCCTTCGAGGTCAGGCCGATCTTGTGACCCTTGATGACGCGGCCGCGGCCGAGCTGGAGCTTGGTCCAGGCGCGCTGGACCGCGTAGGCATCCTCGATGCTGAAGTCCGGATATTCTTTCGTGAACATCGGGATCAGCGCCTTGGTGCGCTCGGCTTCATCGAGCCGCGCGGCGAGGCGTTCGATCGTCGCAGCATCCAGCATAACTTAGCTCTCCGCGGCCACGGTGTTGCGCAGCACGCCGATGCGGCTCGACTCGACCTCGACGACGTCTCCCACCTTGAGCCAGCGCGGCGGATCGAAGCGCGCGCCGGCCCCGGTCGGCGTGCCGGTCACGATCATGTCGCCGGGCTTCAATGTGGCAAAGGTCGAGAGATAGGAGATCAGGAAGTCGAACGGGAACATCAGCCGCTCGGTGGTGTCCTGCTGCCGCACCTCGCCGTTGACGCGCGTGACGATGTCGTGAGGCCCGCGCGGGTCGAGCTGGTCGGCGGTGACGATCCACGGGCCGATGCTGCCGGAACGGTCGAAATTCTTGCCTTGCGTGACGTTGAACTTGCCGTGGCGCAGCCAGTCGCGGATCGTGCCTTCATTGCATAGGGTCATGCCGAAGATGTGGCCCCAGGCCTTCTCGCGCGGGATGTGACGGCCGCCCTGCCCGATCACGATGACGAGCTCGCCTTCATAGTCGAGCTGGTCCGAAATCTTGGGCTTCTCGATCGGCTGGCCGGAGCCAGTCATCGAGGACATGCTGCGCACGAACAGGCTCGGATATTTGGGCAGGTCCGAATTGTCCTTGTATTCGGCGTTGCGCTCGGCGTAGTTGACGCCTATGCACCAGAGCTTTTCCGGCGCCAGCACCGGCGGAAGCAGGACGAGTTTTTCCAGCGCGTAGTCGGGCTGTTGCCCGGCGACCGCCTCCTGCGCATCGGCGAGCGCGTTGGCAGCGATCAGCGCCTTCACGTCGGAGAAATCACGGCCGATCCGCTTGGTCAGATCGACGACGCCGCCTTCGACGGCCGCACCGTAGCGCGGCTCTCCGTCCACGAGATAGCTTACGAGTCGCATCGTCGTTCTCCAATGATGTCGCGGGCGCGGCCGAGGGCAGCGCGCTCAGTCGGTCGATTTGGGAGTCTGGAAGACGGTGTTCAGCGTCACGATCTCGCCGAGCCGGGCATAGCGCGGCCCGCCGATGCGCGCGATCGGATCGAGCGCCTTTGTCTCGACCTTGCCGTCCTTCACGAGGCCATCGCGAATGTGGAACATGACGACCTCGCCGACGATGAGCCGGCTGCGGGCCTCGCCGAATTCCAGGCACTGCCGAAAGCGGCATTCCATCGCAACCGGCGCGGCGGCGAGCCGACGCACCTTGATGAGCTCGCAGGGCAGCGTTTCGAGCCCGAGATGCTCAACCTCGCTGATTTCAGGTGGATGCTCGATCGAGCTGTCGTGCACCGCGGACATCAGCGGGGTATCGGCGATGTGGATCACATACTCCTCGGTATCGAGGATATTGTGCGCGGTGTCCTTGTAATCGGCACCCTTGCGGCCGACGCTGATGGCGAGCATCGGCGGCTTCTGCGAGACGAAAGTGAAGGCGCTGAACGGCGCGAGGTTGAGCACACCGGAGCGCGACAGGCTCGTGACCCAGGCGATCGGGCGCGGCACCACGATGCCGGTCATCAGGCGGTAGATGCGCTCGGCGCCGAGCTCGGTGGGATCGATTCGCATCGATCAATCCGCCCTGATGTTGGCCTTGCGCACCACCGGAATCCACTTGGCGTCCTCGCGCGCGAGATAGGCCTTGAACTCATCAGGCGTCATCACTGTAGCTTCCCCACCGAGCTTCTCGAACTTGTCCACCACGGCCGGATCCTTCAGGATCGCGGCCAGCGTCTGGTGCAGCTTGTCGACGATGGGCGCCGGCGTGCTCGCAGGGGCGAACAGGCCGGTGAAGGTCTGGCCGTCAAAATCCTTGTAGCCGAGCTCGGCAAAGGTCCGGACGTCAGGCAGCGACTTCAGGCGGTGCGGGCTGGTGACGGCGAGCGCGCGGAACAGGCCGGCCTTGATGTGCTGGAGGCTGACCGTGAGCTGGTCGAACGCGAACTGCACTTGGCCGCCGAGCAGATCGTTGATCGCCGGCGCGTTGCCGCGATAGTGCGCGGTAACCCATTGCAGGCCGAGGTTGGACTGCATCAGTTCGCTGAGCAGATGGTTGGTGGTGCCAGGCCCCGGCGAGGCCATGGTCAGCTTGCCGGGCTCGCGCTTGGCGAGATCGATGAATTCCTTGAACGTCGTGGCCTGCACGGACGGATGCACCTCGAGCACCAGCGGCGTCATCGAAATGGTCGAGATCGGCAGGAAGTCCTTTTTCCAATTATAGGCCTCGCGCTTGTTGATCTCGGTCGCGAACAGCACCGGGCCATTGGCGCCGACGAACAGCGTGTAGCCGTCGGGCGCGGATTTCGCGAAGGCTTCGCCCGCGATCATGCCGCCGGCGCCGGCCTTGTTCTCGATGATGAAGGGCTGGCCGAGCTTTTCCTGGAGCTTGTCGGCGATGATGCGCGCCGCGCTGTCGACATTGCCGCCGGCCGGATAGGGCACGATCAGCTTGACGTTGCGCGCCGGCCATTCCTGGCTTGATGCGGGGCCTGCCAGCATCGCGACTGCAGCAGCGATGGCAATCCAGATTAATCTCATGTTAACCTCCCGGCGGCGCTTCAACTCACTTCGGATGCCGCGACGTTGCGCATGGCAATTCGAAAAGCATCTCGATCGGAGCGAAATCTCCAGATGCGCGCTTGTCCTGTCGAGTGAATTGTGGCGTTCTTGTCCATATTATGGACAGGACCAGATTGGCCCGCAACGTCGGGGAACCGCGACAGGGCGCGCAGGCAATCCGGCGCGCGCTCGCGGTGCTGCGCATTCTGGCCGCAGGCCGCGAAGACGGCGTGCCAATGGCCGAGGTGGTACGGGCAACCGGGCTCACCCGCCCGACCGTGCATCGCATCGTCCACGTGCTGATCGAGGAAGGCATCGTCGAGCGACACGAGCGGACCGGCCGCTATGCGATCGGCAACCAGGTGCCGGAGCTGGCGCTCGCGCGGCCGCGGCCGTCACGGCTGCTGGTCGCCGCCAATCCCTCGCTGCGGCGCGCCTCCGCTGAAATTGGCGACACACTGTTCCTGACGGTGCGGACCGGCAACGACACGCTGTGCGTCGATCGCAGGATCGGCGTCTATCCGATTCAGGTGCTGTCGATCGAGGTCGGCGCGCGCCGGCCGCTCGGCGTCTCCAGCGCCGGCGTCGCCATCCTCGCCGCGATGCCGGCGCAGGACGCGCGGAAAATCGTCGCGGCCAACGAGAAGAGGTTCGAGGCCTATCAGACCGACGTCGCAACCGTGATGGGCGAGATCACCACGGCGCGGCGGCGCGGCTACTACATGCGGGAGATTGGCCTCGTACAGGGCACGAAATCGATCTCGACCTGGATCAAGAGCCCGGACGGACAGCCGGCTGCTGCGATGACGGTCTCCGCCGTGCGGACGAGGCTCGGCCCCCGTCGCGAGCAGGAGGTCGCGGAGATTTTGCTGCGCGAGACTGGGATCATCGAGCAGGCCATTCGCGGCTAAGGCGCGGGCGGCGCGACTTCGCCTCTCCCCGTAAGCACGGGGCGAGGGAGCGCACTGCCGTCGCGGCCGCGGCTCGCATCACGTGTCGTCGCTGCATGCAGGCAACCATCACTGTCAATGGGCTGACGCCGCGCTTCGTTTTGTGGCACAAGAGCCGCCTCCGCCGATCGACCAACGAGGCCACGCATGCCCGCGCCTAAACCGCCTGCCTTCGAGACCCTGAGCCTGCATGCGGGCCAGCATCCGGATCCCGTAACCGGCGCCCGCGCCGTGCCGATCTACCAGACCACGTCCTACGTGTTCCAGGATTCCGACCATGCCGCCGCGCTGTTCAACCTGGAGCGCGCCGGCCACATCTACACCCGCATCTCCAATCCGACCACCGGCGTGCTGGAGGAGCGGCTGGCGGCGCTCGAAGGCGGCGTCGGCGCGATCTGCACCGCCAGCGGCATGGCCGCGCTGCATCTGGCCATCGCGACGCTTTTGAACGCCGGCGACCACATCGTGGCGTCGAGCTCGCTCTATGGCGGCACCATCAACCTCTTGGCACACACGCTGCCACGCTTCGGCATCACCACCAGCTTCGTCAAACCGCGCGATCTCGACGCGTTCCGCGCAGCGATCAGACCGAACACGAAGCTCGTGATCGGCGAGACCATCGGCAATCCCGGGCTGGAAGTGCTCGACATCCCGAGGGTCGCGGCGATCGCACATGATGCGAAAATTCCGCTGCTGATCGACAACACCTTCGCCACGCCCTATCTCAGCCGCCCCATCGAACTCGGGGCCGACATCGTCATGCATTCGGCGACCAAGTGGATCGGCGGCCACGGCATCGCGATCGGCGGCGCCATCGTCGACGGCGGCCGCTTCGACTGGCGTGGCTCCGGCAAATTCGGCGTGCTGACCGAGCCCTATGGCGGCTATCATGGCATCGTCTTCGACGAGCAGTTCGGCACCGCCGCCTTCATCATGCGCGCGCGCACCGAGGGCCTGCGCGATTTCGGTGCCTGCCTTTCCCCGACCAACGCGTTCCAGCTATTGCAGGGCGTGGAAACGCTCGGCGTGCGCATGGACCGGCATATGCAGAACACGCACCTCGTGCTGGATGCACTGAAGGCCAACAAGGCGGTCGACTGGGTGCTGCATCCCTCGCTGGAGGACCACCCGGACTATCACCTTGCAAAGACGCTGCTGCCGCGCGGCGCCGGCTCCATCGTCTCCTTCGGCATCAAGGGCGGGCGGCCCGCCGGGCGCAAGTTCATCGAATCCCTGCGCATGATCAGCCATCTCGCCAATGTCGGCGACGCCAAGACCTTGGTGATCCACCCCGCCTCGACCACGCATCAGCAGATGGACGCCGAACAGCTCAAGGCCGCCGGCATCGGCGAGGAGCTGGTGCGGCTCTCGGTCGGCATCGAGACGGCAAGCGACATCATCGACGATCTCAATCAAGCGCTGCGCATCTCGCAAAAGGTCTGACGCCATGAAGCTCTCCGTCAACGGCACTGATGTGTTTGTCGCAACCGGCGGCCGCGACTTCGACAAGTCGCTGCCAGCGGTCGTCTTCATCCACGGCGCCGGCTTCGACCATTCGACCTGGGCGCTGCACACGCGCTGGTTCGCCCATCACGGCTTTTCGGTGCTGGCGCCTGACCTGCCCGGCCACGGCCGCTCGGCCGGGCCGTCGCTGTCGACCATCGCTGAGATGGCCGACTGGACGGCGGCGCTGCTGGATGCAGCAGAAGCCGCGAAGGCGCACCTGATCGGCCATTCCATGGGCTCGCTGATCTCGCTGGAGGCGGCGGCGCGGCATCCGGACAAGGTCTCCGCGCTGAGCCTGATCGGCACCGCCGCGACCATGACGGTCGGCCCGGATCTGCTCAGGGCCGCCGAAGCCAACGACCAGGACGCCGTCGACATGGTCTCGATCTGGGGCCTCGGCTTCAAGGCCGAGCTCGGCGGCAGCCTGGCGCCGGGCCTTTGGATGCATGGCGGCGCACAGGCCGTGTTGAAGCATTGCGAGCCGGGCGTGCTGTTCAGGGATCTGTCGGCCTGCAATGCCTATGCGAATGCTCTGCAAGCCGCCGCCAGCGTGAAGGTGCCGACCACGCTCATTCTCGGCGAGCGGGACATGATGACTCCGGCGAAAGCCGGCAAGGCGCTGGCGGCGGCGATCCCGCAGGCGAAGACCGTCATCGTGCCGGGCGCAGGACACATGATCATGGCCGAGCGCCCGGATGAATTGCTGGCGGCGCTGAGGAACTGAAAAAGGATCAATCGGCGGCCTTGCGCGTTGCATCCCTGTGATTTCAAAGGGAACTCGACCCATGCCAAGACAGGAAATCATCCGCAAAGCCAAGCAGGACAAGCGCGCCGGCAAATCGGCAAGCACGCAGGCCGGCGAATTCGTCAAGGACGAAATCGACAAGATCAGGAAAGGCAAGCATGGCGCGCGGTCGACAAAGCAAGCCATCGCCATCGGCCTGTCCGAGGCGCGCCGCGCCGGCGTCGATCTGCCGCCGCCGCGCAAGGGGCGTACCAAGAAGTCGACGCGCCGCAGCGCCAAATATGCCTATGAGGCCGGTCAGGGCAAACGCACCCCGAAGCGCCGGCCGCGCGTATCGCGCGCCGTCGAGAACGTCCTGAAGAAGGAGCCGCGCTCAACAGCGTCGCGCAGCGCGCTGTCGAAGCAGGCCAAGCGCGCCGCGAGCGGGCGAACCGCGGCGTCGCGTTCGGCCGCTGCGCGGAAAGCGAGCCGCACCAAGGGCGCCAAGGCCCGCTCCGCTGCCGCCAAGAAGGCGGCACGCACCAGGACGCGCCGGCGCTGATCAGCTCAGACGCCGCCTCCGCTCGGAGAGCACCGCGTGGGCGGCGCGCTCGGCCTCGCGCGCCGAACGGAACTGACGGCCTTCGAGACTGTCGAACAGGCGCTCCGAGGAGAAGAAGCGGAAGCCACGCGCGTCTCTGGTGATGATCCCGGCGGCGCGGTCTTGGATCTCGATGATGTAGGCGTTCGACTGGGTTTGGGACATGACTGCTCGTTCGCCGAGTTTTCGGCGTTCCTGTCTTGAGATTTGCGGGATGCTGCTAGGAGTCGGTCAGCAACAACAACAGGCGCCGGTGGCCGCCGAGAAACAGCGACGCGTCATGCAAGCGTGCATGTCGCCTGGATTTCGCTGGTGATCGGTTCTCATATCGCAGCTTCGGCTCGAGGAGCAGTTTCGATGCTGCGAATATCGAGCGATTGCCGCGATTGGTCAATGAAATGGCTATCCATATTTGATAGCGGCACGCCGGGGCGCTTCTCCCGCAGGAAGCGCTGACAGCCGGATTCATCTCGCGATGAGTTCAACACCCGCGCGCGGCCGGCATGATACGCTCCCAGCAACCGCAAAGCAGACGATTTGGGAGATCCGGAGATGGCGGATGATCTGAAGGGGCGCACGGCGCTCGTCACCGGCGGCTCGCGCGGAATTGGCGCCGCCGTATGTCGCGCGTTAGCTGAAGCAGGCGCCGCGGTGGCGATCAACTGCCGCGAGCAGATCGGCCAGGCCGAGCAGCTCGCAGGCGAGATCGGCAAGCAGGGCGGCCGCGCGATCGTGATCGCCGCCGACGTCTCGCAGCGCGAGGCCGTAGCCGGAATGGTCGAGCGTGTCACTGGTGGGCTCGGGCCGATCGACATCCTCGTCAACAATGCCGGCATCGCCATCACGCGCGGCGTCGATGATCTCACCGAAGACGATTTCGACCGCACCATCCTGGTCAACCTGAAATCCGCCTTCCTGTGTACGCAGGCGGTGCTGCCGTCGATGCGCGCGAGGAAGTGGGGGCGCATCGTCAACATCTCCTCGGGCGCTGCGCGCGGTGCCGGCGCCATCGGGCCGCATTACAATGCATCCAAGGCCGGTCTGGAAGGCCTGACGCGAGGTTATGCGGCGCGCCTCGTGAAGGAAGGCATCACGGTCAATGCGGTGGCGCCGTCATTGATCGAGACCGACATGATGAGCGGCCAGCAACAGCTCGTCAGCCGCATTCCGCTCGGCCGCTTCGGTACGGCGGATGAGGTGGCGAAGGCGGTGATGCTGCTGGTCGACAACGCCTACATGACCGGGCAGACCATCGCGCTGAGCGGCGGCATGGCGTTTAATTAGGGGGGCGCCCTCTTCACCTCGCCCCGCTTGCGGGGAGAGGTCGGATTGCATCGAAGATGCAATCCGGGTGAGGGGGTACAGGTCTATCGACGATCTCATACGCGGAGCGAGCCCCTCACCCCGCCCTCTCCCCACAAGAGCGGGGCGAGGGAGACGAGAGAGAACGGAGACTCACCACATCGTCGCGGCGGCGCGCGCGGGCCAGGCGCGATCGTATTCGTCGCCGCCGACCTTGTTCTCGCTCATCTCGGCCAGAATCTGGCCGGGCGTCGGCAGGGTTTTCGGATCGACGCGCTTGTCTGGATTCCAGAGATCGGAGCGGACGATGGCGCGGGCGCACTGGAAATAGATCTCGTCCACGCTCATCACCATGACGCTGCGCGGTGCCTTGCCTTCGACCTTGAACGAGGCCAGCAGCTCGGGATCAATCGAGAGATGGGCGCGGCCGTTGGCACGAACCGCATTGCCGGAGCCGGGAATCAAGAACATCAGCGACACCCGGGGATCGCGCACGATGTTGCGCAGGGAATCGACCCGGTTGTTGCCGCGCCGGTCCGGCAGCATCAGCGTCTTGGGGTCATGGATGCGGACGAAGCCGGGCAGGTCGCCGCGCGGCGAGCAGTCGATACCCTCCGGTCCAATGGTGGCGAGCGCCGCGAACGGCGCCTTTTCGATGTAGATGCGGTAGAGCGGCGTGACATGGTCGGCGACTTTGACGGTCGAGGCATCGTTGGTGACGCCATAGATGGCCTCCAGCTGTTCGACCGTTTCGATCACCGACATTCCACTCTCCTGGTTGCGCTGGTTATTCCTGCCAGCCTTCGTTCCTGATCACCCGCAGGAGCTGACGGCCATGATAATCCGCGCTGCCGGCGTTGAGGATGGTGACATCGGCCTGCGCCTGCGCATGATCGACGCTGCGCGACAGCCGTTCCGCGATGTTGCCGTCGCTATGTCGCGCCCGCGCGGCAAGCCGTTGCGCCAGCACGTCCGGCGGCGCCGTGATCGCGACCACCACGACATTGGCATAGGTTTGGCGCAACGCGCCGATCACGGTGCGCGAGACGTTGACGACCACCGTGCGTCCGGCGCGGATATCGTCGTTGATCTCGAGCGGCAGCGCGTAGGAATGTCCGTGTGCCTCCCAGTGTACGGCGAAATCGCCATGCTGCTGCGCGCGGCGGAATTCGTCGGGGCCGAGCGCGACATTGTCTTCGTGACCGGAGGATTCCCGCGTCACGACGCGGCGTGGAAAGACGATTTCGTGATCCTCACTACACGCTGCCTGCGCCAAGCGCAGCAGCGTATCCTTACCGGCACCGCTGGGACCAACCACGAGCACCAGCCGCCCGGGACCAGTCCCGCCTGCCAAGCCCTGCGCCATGGCCGCGGTTTCGCTCATGCGACACGGCTCCCTTCGCGCCAGACGCTGCGGACGACGGGAACGCTGCCCGCAACATGCACGCGGATCAGGTCGGCGCGCTTGCCGATCGCGACCTCGCCGCGATCGGTGAGTCCGACCGCATCGGCAGGCGCCTTGGTCACGGTGCGGATCGCCGACGGAAGGCTGATCGCAGGCACATGCTCGGGCAGCTGCAGCGCACCCATCAGCAGGCTCGACGGGATGTAATCCGACGACAGGATATCGAGCAGGCCTTCACGCGCGAGATCGACCGCGGCGATGTTGCCGGAGTGCGAGCCGCCGCGCACGACGTTAGGCGCGCCCATCAGGATGTCGATGCCGGCCTGGTGCAGGCCGCGCGCGGCCTCCAGCGTGGTGGGAAATTCCGCCACGGCGACGCCGTCGCGCACGGCGTCCGCGACGTTCTCCTCGGTCGTGTCGTCGTGGCTCGCCAGCGCAATCTTGTACTGATGCGCCAGCGCCACGATCTCGCGCATGTTGGTCGCGGCATATTGCTTCTGGTACTCGAAGCGCTTTGCGAACAGCTCGTCGAGCTCGGCATCGGTCTTGCCGCCGCCCTTGCCGCGATAATAGTCGCGCAGCTTGACCTCGTCGCGGAACTGACGCTGGCCAGGCGTGTGATCCATCAGCGACATCAGCTTGACGTCGGGACGGTCGATCAGCTCCTTGGCCTCCTCGACGACGCTCGGCATCGGGATTTCGCAGCGCAGATGCAGGAAGTGATCGGCACGCAACAGGCTGGCATCGCGCGCAGTCGTGATTGCGGCGGCGAGCACGCCGGCGCGGCCATCGACTTCCTCGGCGCCCTCTTCGCGCCAGACCCGCAGCGAATCGAAGACGGTGGTGATGCCTGATGTGGCGAGCTGGCCGTCATAGGAGATGACGGCGGCGACCGGATTCCAGAACACTTTTGGCCGCGGCACGTAATGGGCTTCGAGATGGTCGGTGTGAAGCTCGATCAGGCCGGGCATGATGAGGTCGCCGCCGGCATTCTCGGCGCCGGCGGGCGCCCTGCCCTCGCCGATCTCGGCGATGCGTCCGCCCGCGAGAGCAAGCCAGCCCTGCTCGATCACCTGGTCGGCCAGCACGATCCTGGCGTTGGCGATGACGGTGTCCTTGGCGTTCATATCCATTCCCTTCAGGCCGCGGCGGCGAAGCTGGTGACATCGACGATGCGGTCGGCAATCAGATGACGGATTTCGTCGTCATGGACAATGGCGACCATGGCAACGCCCTGGCGCTTTTTTTCAGTGACCAGCTCGACCACGACGGCACGGTTGGCGGCATCAAGCGAAGCGGTCGGTTCGTCCAGCAGCAGGATCGGCAAATCCGAGATGAAGCCGCGCGCGATGTTGACGCGCTGCTGCTCGCCGCCGGAGAAGGTCGCAGGCGGAAGCTGCCAGAGCCGCTCGGGGATGTTGAGACGATGCAGCAGGCTGCCTGCGCGCTGCTGTGCTTCAGCGCGCGCCAGACCGTTGACGATCAGCGGCTCGGCCACGACGTCGATGGTGGCAACCCGCGGTACCGCCCGCAGGAACTGGCTGACATAGCCGATGGTGGAACGGCGGACGTTGAGCACCTGCCGCGGCTCGGCACTGGCGAGATCGATCAGCGCGCCGCGATGGCGGATGCCGATGCGGCCGCTATCGCAGCGATAGTTGCCAAAAATCATCTTCAGGATCGACGATTTGCCGGCGCCTGATGGCCCCGACAGCACGACGCATTCGCCGGGATTGACGTGGAAGGTCACGCCGCGCACGACAGGCAGCTCGATGCCGCCTTGCAAGTGCATCGTAAAGGTCTTTTGGGCATCGGCAACGTCGATCATTGCGGTCATCGAAAAGCTCATGGCGGGAGAATCGAGGAGACGAGGAGTTGGGTATAGGGCTCACGGGGATCGTCGAGCACCTGGTCGGTGAGACCGGTCTCGATAACGCGGCCGCCCTTCATCACCATCACGCGGTGCGACAACAGCCGCGCCACCGCAAGATCGTGGGTCACGATGATGACGGCGAGGTGCAGCTCGGCGACCAGGCTGCGCAGGAGGTCGAGCAGGCGGGCCTGCACGGAGACGTCGAGGCCGCCGGTCGGCTCGTCCATGAACACCAGCCGCGGCCCGGTGACGAGGTTGCGCGCGATCTGGAGGCGCTGGCGCATGCCGCCGGAATAAGTGCGCGGCGCATCGTCGATGCGGGCGACGTCGATCTCGACCCGCGTCAGCCAGTCCGACGCGGTGTCGCGGATGCGGCCGTAATGATCCCACCCGACCGCCATCAGCCGCTCGCCGACATTGGCGCCGGCCGAGACCGCCATGCGCAGGCCCTGCGCGGGATCCTGGTGCACATAGCCCCAGTCGGTGCGGAACAGGAATCGCCGCTCGGCTTCGCCCAGCGTGGTGAGATCGCGAGTGACGCCGTCGCGCATCCGGTAGGAGACCTGGCCGGCGCTCGGCGCGAGCTGGCCCGACAGCATTTGCAGCAGCGTCGACTTGCCCGAGCCGGACTCGCCGACGATCGCCAGCACTTCGCCGGGGTAGAGCGCGAAGGAAACGTCGCGGCAGGCGGCGATGCGGCCGAAGGACTTGCTGAGCGACTCCGCAACCAGCAACGGCTGGTCGTTTTCGAGCGTATCGAGATCAGCCATGTCTTGGTCAACCATGTGAGCCCGCCTTCTCCTTGTACGGCGCGGCGCTCAGGCTGCCGTGATGGCCGGCGGCCTGCCGTCCCTCGCAATAATCGGTATCCGAGCAGACGAACATGCGTCCGCCCCTGTCGTCCGTGACGATCTCGTCGAGATAGGAATTTTCGGCGCCACACAGCGCGCAGGGCGCGTTGAAGCGGTAAGGCTCGAACGGGTGGTCCTCGAAATCGAGCGACACCACCTGCGTATAGGGCGGGATCGCATAGATGCGCTTCTCGCGGCCGGCGCCGAACAATTGCAGCGCCGGACAATTGTCCATCTTGGGATTGTCGAATTTCGGCGTCGGCGAGGGATCCATCACATAGCGCGCATTCACCTTCACCGGATAGGCGTAGGCGGTCGCAATATGGCCGAAGCGGGCGATGTCCTCATAGAGCTTCACATGCATCAGGCCGTATTCGGCGAGCGCATGCATGCGCCGCGTCTCGGTCTCGCGCGGCTCGAGGAAGCGCAGCGGCTCCGGGATTGGTACCTGATAGACCAGCACCTGGTTTTCATTCAGCGCCGTCTCCGGGATGCGGTGACGGGTCTGGATCACCGTCGCCTTATCCGTCGCCGTCGTCGTGGCGACGCCCGCGGTCTTGGCGAAGAACTTGCGGATCGAGATCGCGTTGGTGGTATCGTCGGAACCCTGATCGATCACCTTCAGCACGTCCTGAGGACCGAGGATCGCAGCCGTCACCTGCACGCCGCCGGTGCCCCAGCCATAGGGCATCGGCATTTCGCGGCTGGCGAACGGCACCTGATAGCCGGGGATCGCGATCGCCTTGAGGATCGCACGGCGGATCATCCGCTTGGTCTGCTCGTCGAGATAGGCGAAATTGTAGGCGGGCGCGTTCATTCCGCGGCCTCCTTCATGGGCTCAGCATTGGCCTCGGCAAATTCTTGGCGCAGCTTGCGGAGCAGGCCGAGCTCGGACTGGAAGTCGACATAGTGCGGCAGCTTGAGATGCTCGACGAAGCCGGTCGCCTGGACGTTGTCCGAATGCGACAGCACGAATTCTTCATCTTGCGCCGGGGCGAGCGCCTCCTCGCCAAGCTCGCGGGCACGCAGTGCGCGGTCGACCAGCGCCATCGACATGGTCTTGCGCTCGCTCTGACCGAAGGCGAGGCCATAGCCACGGGTGAAGCACGGCGCTTCCGTCGCCGATCCCTTGAACTGGTTGACCATCTGGCACTCCGTGAGCTCGATCGAGCCGAGCGGCACGGCGAAGCCGACGTCTTCAGCGAAGAATTCGACCTCGACCTCACCGAAGCGGATCTCGCCGGCGAAGGGATGGTTGCGGCCATAGCCGCGCTGGGTGGAATAGCCCATCGCCAGCAGAAAGCCTTCGTCACCACGCGCCAGATTTTGCAGGCGCAGGTCGCGGTCCGCCGGAAAATTCAAGGGCTCGCGGGTGAGATCGCCGACGCCGGCGCCGTCGTCGGCCTGCGGCGAGGATTCGATCAGTCCGTCACGGCCGAGAATATCCGTCACGCGCGGCGTCGCCGCGGTCGAGGCTTCGGCTATCGCCGGTGCTTCCGGTACAAAGCCTTCGGCGAGCGAGGGATCGAGCAGGCGGTGGGTATAGTCGAAGGTCGGCCCGAGGATCTGGCCGCCCGGAATGTCCTTGAAGGTCGAGGACACCCGTCGCTGCACGCGCATGGCGCCGGTGTCGACCGGCTCGCTCGCGCCGTAGCGCGGCAGCGTGGCACGGAAGGCGCGGACCAGGAAGATCGCCTCGATCAGATCGCCGCGCGCCTGCTTGATCGCGAGCGCCGCGAGCTCGCGGTCATAGAGCGAGCCTTCGCTCATGACGCGGTCGACGGCGAGGCCGAGCTGCTCCGAGATCTGGTCGAGCGTGACTTCCGGAACGCTTTGGTCGCCGCGCCGCGCATTGGCGAGCAGGCGATGAGCGTTCTCGATGGCGCGTTCGCCGCCTTTGACTGCGACATACATGCTTCAGCTTCCCTTGTTCGCAACGCGCGTGGTGCGCGGAATCGCGACCACGGCATCATCGGCGACCAGCACCACATCGAGGCCGCGCGGAAACAGCGGCTCGTTGAACCGCAGGCGCTCGAACAGGTCGAACGGCTTGATCGACGCCTGGAGCGTCGCGGCGCCGTCGATGCCGGGACCGCGCAGCTCGAAGCTGCGTCCCGCGCCCAGGCTATCGACCTGGAGGATCAATGTGGTCGAGCGATCCGGATATTCGCTGGTGCCGAGCGCGAAGCGCTCGAGCGGCGGAAGCAGTGCGCCGTCGCCGATCAGCGCAAAGCTCGCAATCGAGGTGTCCTGCACCACCGGCGCGCCGGTGTGGAACTTGAGCCACTTCACCCCGTCGGAATTTTGCGCCATGCACGCATCGAGCCAGAGTGGCGTGTCGTGATCGAACAGCGTCAGCGCGATCGCGGCGGTGCCGCGCATCATCGTATGGGGCGTTCCGGCTGTCGGCACGATACGCTGGACCGAGCCCGGCCGCGCCATCGCGTCCATCACCGAGCGGAAGGTCGATTGCGCCGACAACACCTTATCGGCGAACCCCGGCGGCAGTTCCGCAATCGTGGTCATGACCTCACCCCTCACCGCGCACCATGGTGTAGAAATCAACCTTCGTTGCGGCAGTCTTCGCCGCCACCTGCTGGCGCCTCGTCATAAGCTGCTCGCGCAACGGCGCGATAACGTCGCGCTCGACGGCTGCGCTGAAATCGCAGGACTGCACCAGCGCGTCGCACAGCGCGATCAGCCGCGCCTTCTCACCATCGCGGCCAAGGGTGTAGCCGAAGCCGACCTCGCCGCTGGCAAGCCGGACCGCCGCGCGCGACACCGTGGCTTCGCCGAGGTTGAACGGCGCACCGTCGCCGCCGACCCGGCCGCGCAGCATGACCAGACCGTTTTCGCCTTCGCGCAGATCCTGATGGGCCGGCAGGGCTAAGTTGCGGAGGCGAGCGGCGATCTCGCCCGCCTCCGCGTGCGCCAGCACGGCCATCGCGGCCTTGCGCTGGGCTTGCTGATTGTTGTGTTGGGTCACCGGTTCACCGATCTTGCCGATTCTAAGTTGTCTATGATACTAGACAACTTCATAGTGGAGCGCCATGACTGTTTCGTGACAAAGGCGTGATTTCTGGGCTAGGCTGACCGGCGATATGAGCATGCAAGACACTGCATCGTCGGGCGTCGCGCTGTGGCGCCTCGTCGCCGACGGCATCGAGCGCGGCATCGCCGACGGCCGCTTTGCCGCCGGCGACAAACTGCCGGGCGAGATGGAGATCGCCGAAACCTACCGCGTGAATCGCCACACCGTGCGGCGCGCGCTGGCCGCGCTTGCCGAGCGCGGCCTCGTGCGCGCCGAGCGCGGCAGCGGGACCTATGTCGAGGCGCAGAAGCTCGCCTATCCGCTGCGCTCGCGCACGCGCTTCTCCGAGATCGTCGGCGCCGGCGGCCGCGAGCCGCGTGGCCAACTGATCGAAGCTTCCGATGACGTCGCGACCCGGGAGCTGGCGCGCGAACTGGGTTTGAAGACCGGTGCGCCGCTGGTACGGATCGAGGCGATCCGCCTCGCCGACCGCACGCCGATCTGCGTCTCCACCACCTGGCTGTCGGCGGAATTGTTTCCGGGCGCAGGCGCCGTGTTCGCCACGACGCGCTCGATGACGAAGTTGCTCGAGCACTACGGCATTCGCGACTACCGCCGCGGCGCGACCCGGATCACCGCCGGCATCGTCGACGCGACCGACGCCGCCCGGCTCGATCTTGCGCTGGGACGTCCGATCCTGGTGGTCGATGCGACCGACCACGCTCTTGACGGCAAGCCGCTGGTGACGAAGCATTCGCGGTTCGCGGCGGAGCGGGTGGAGTTTCTGGTGGAGTCGTAGCAGCGGAGCTCTCTCCGCGAAACCGGAGCCGTAGGGTGGGCAAAGGCGCACTTGCGCCGTGCCCACCATCTTTCCAAGATTCGCGAGAAGCGGTGGGCACGCTTCGCTTTGCCCACCCTACGGCAGCGGTGATTAAGCGACAGCCCTTCGCCCGATAATCGCAAAGCGCAGCTTGCCCGAGATGAAATCGATCGCAGCAACCGCAATCAAAATCATCAGGATAAGGAACGACACCTTCTGCCATTCCAGCACGCGGATCTGCTCGGCGAGCTGGAGGCCGATGCCGCCGGCACCGACGATGCCGATGATGGTGGCCGAGCGCGTGTTGGATTCGATGAAGTAGAGCACCTGGCCGGCGATCACGGGCAACACCTGCGGCAGCAGCCCGAAGCGGATCTCGTGCAGCGCGCTGCCGCCGGAGGCGCGGATGCCTTCGACCTGCCTCTGGTCGGCGCCCTCGATCGCCTCCGAGAACAGTTTTCCAAAGGCGCCGAAATCCGACACGGCGATGGCAAGCACGCCGGCGAATGGGCCGAGCCCGACCACATTGATCCACACCAGCGCCCAGATCAGCGTGTCGACGCCGCGGATCGAATCGAGGAAGCGGCGAACCGGGAAGCGCAGGATGATTGACGGCACCACGTTGCGCGCGGCCAGCAGGCTGACCGGCAGCGCGAACAGGGCGGCGAGCGTCGTGCCCAGCAGCGCGATCGACAGCGTCTCGCCCAGCGCTTTCAGATAGACCGGCAGCGAGGAGCCGGGATCGGGCGGGATCATCATTAGGCTGATCCAGCCGAGCTGGCTGAGGCCGGCGAGGAACCGCGACGGCGCGAAGTCGAGATCGACCAGGCCGTAAGTGAGGATCGCAAACGCCGCGACGATCATCGCGGGCGTTGCAAGCCGCGCCGAGGCCGGCCGGTCGAACACATCGGGGTAGCGCGCGCGGATCTCTCGCGTGTCGACCTCGTGCGGCTTCGTCACGTCCGCGCCTCCTTGCCGAACAGGCGGCCGCGCAGCCAGCCGGTGGTGATGTCGATGATGAAGACCGTGACGATGATGGTGAGCAGGATGGCGCTGACGTCCGAGTAGTAGAACTTGCGGATGGCGACGACCAGCTCCTGGCCGATGCCGCCGGCGCCGACAAAACCCATCACAGAGGCTTCGCGGACGTTGATCTCGAAGCGCAGCAGCGCGTAGCTGGCATAGCCCGCGGTGACCTGCGGCACCACGGCGAAGCGCATGCAGGAGAGCCAGCTCGCGCCGGTCGAGCGGATTCCCTCGACCGGCTTCATGTCGGCATTCTCGACGATCTCTGAGAACAGCTTGCCGAGCGCGCCGGTGGAATGGATCGCGATCGCGAGCACGCCCGCCATCGGACCTAGGCCGAAGGCGATGACGAACACCAGCGCGAACACGATGCCGGGAACGGTGCGGGCGAATTCGAGCAGGCGACGCACGACAAAGCGCAGCCAGGGCGCGGGCGAGGTATTCTCCGCCGCGAAGAAATTCAGGGCAAAGGCGAAGGTCGCGCCGATCAGCGTGCCGACATAGGAGATCAGCAGCGTCTCGCCCAGCATCTTCAGCCATTTGCGCCAGCCCCACAGCCACTCGCCGACATCGGTCCAGACCCGCTGGCCGCTGTCGAGTGTGAGGATGCGGTCGAAATAGCTGATGAAGTTGCCGAAATAGGTGAACAGCGTGCGCAAATTTACTTCGGCGCCGATCGCGGCAAGAACCAGCGCTGCGCCAAAGATACCGGCTCCCAACAGGAGACGCCATCGCCTGCGCGCGACCGCCTGGCGATAGGCGGCGTTGAGCACGGCAAGCTGCTGCTCGGGGAGGATCGAAACCGCGACGGTCATCTTGTCAGGGAGAATGGCCTGTAAGAGAGAGTAGCCTGTAAAAAGAGAAAGAGCCGGGTCCGTCGACCCGGCTCGAGTAGCTCGTCCTGAGATCAGGACGCCTTCTTCTTACGCAGCGCATCGACGAACTTGATCAGCTCGATCGTGCCATCCCAGTCCTTGGTGGTGGCGGGATGAAAACCCTTCTTCTGGCCGTCGGAGAGACGGTCGAATGCCGCCTTGTCCTTGCTCGGCGCGTCGAAGAACGCCTTGGCGATGGCGGCCTTGGCATCTTCCGGGAGATCCGAGTTGTAGGCGTAGGGGCCGTTGATGATCGGCGCCGACTTGTGAATGATGCGGAAATCGTCCTTCTTCATCGCCGAACCATCGGCACTCTTCAGCATGCCCTTGGTCAGCATCTGCGCCAGCGTCGAATCGTCATCGCTGGTCCACTGGTTGGCGGCAACGTCGACCGTGCCCTGCGCCAGCGCCAGCATCGCGTTCTCGTGGCTGCCGGTGAAGACGACCTTGCTGAAATAGCTGTCGGCATCGTGGATGCCCATCTTGTCGAGCTCGAAGCGCGGCACATTGTTGCCGGAAGTCGAGTTCGGATCGACGAGGCCGAGATTCTTGCCCTTGAGGTCGTCGATCTTCTTGTAGGCGCTGCTCGCCTTGACGAAGAACACGGAGTAGTAGCCGGTCGAACCGTCGGCGTTGATGTCGTTGGCGAAGGCATCGGTCTTGACGCCGGTCAGGCGTGCGCGCGCGAACGAGGCCGAGCCGTAGCTCGCGATATGGATGTTGCCGGCGCGCTGGCCTTCGATGACGGCGGCATAGTCGTTGGCGATGCGCAGCGTGACCTTCACGCCCAATTCCTTGGAGAGATAGGTCATGAACGGCGCCCAGCGCTCGGTGACGCCGGAGGCGTTCTCCGCCGGCACGACCGCGAAGGTCAATTCGGGATATTTGGTTTTCCAGTCGTCCGCGGAGGCGGAGGTCGTGAACGCTAGCGCCGCGGCGCCGGCGAGGATTAATCTGCGAGTGATCATGTTACCCTCTTCATCGGTTGAGGTCGGTTGAGGCAAAGACTTGAACTAAATAGGCGAGGCTCAGGCCGCTGCGGCCGTCCCGAGCGCCGGAACGCCCTCGGGCGCCGGGAGAGGCAGGCCGCCCATGACGTCGGCGGCTTCGAGATCGTAGAGCTCGCGCGCCACGCGATCGGTCAGCGCGGACGGCGCGCCGTCGAACACCACGCGGCCCGCGGCCATGCCGATCAGGCGGTCGCAATAGCTGCGCGCCAGGTCGAGCGAATGCAGATTGCAAAGCACCGTAATGCCGAAATGCTTGTTGATGCGCAGCAGCGCATCCATCACAATCTTGGTGTTGCGCGGATCGAGCGAGGCGATCGGCTCGTCGGCGAGGATGATATCGGGCTGCTGCACCAGCGCGCGGGCGATCGCCACGCGCTGCTGCTGGCCGCCGGAGAGCTGGTCCGCGCGTTGGGCGGCGAGCGCGGCGATATCGAACTGCTCCAGCGCAGACATCGCCAGAGCCTTGTCCTGCTCGGGCCAGAGCTGCGACAGCGAGCGCCAGGCCGGCATCGTCGCGAGGCGGCCCATCAGGACGTTGGTGAGAACATCGAGCCGGCCGACCAGGTTGAACTGCTGGAAGATCATCGCCGAACGCGCCCGCCACTGCCGCAACTCCTTGCCGCGCAGCGCGGTGACGTCGACGCCGTCGAACAGGATGCGCCCCTCAGTCGGCGTCACCAGGCGGTTGATGGTCCGCAGCAGGGTCGACTTGCCGGCGCCGGACCGTCCGATCACACCGACGAAGCCGCCGGGGGAGACTTGAAACGAAGCGTCGTCCACCGCGGCTTTTGCGCCGAAGCGACACGTCAGACCTTCCACCACCAGCATGCAGCGCTCCAGATTAACTGGAGCCCACCGCTAACGCCGGCGCTTAACACTTGTGTGACATCCGCGTTGCGGTGCGGCGATCCAACACACGTCATCCCCTGTCATCGCCGCGTCATGACATTGTCATCAAGCCGCTCGAAGAGAAACGCCCCGCCCTCGCGCTTCGGATACGACATGGCCGCCAAAGCTCTTTCGATTCAGCCGACCATCGATCCCTCGGCCAAGCTGCACGAGGCCAGGCTCGGCGCCTACACCGAGGTCGGCGCGCGCACGATCCTGCATGAAGTGACGATGGGCGATTACTCCTATGTCGTCAACGACGCCCAGATCACCTACACGACCATCGGAAAATTCTGCTCGATCGCGGCGATGACACGGATCAATCCGGGCAATCATCCGATGCACCGCGCGACCCAGGCGCACTTCACCTATCGGTCGAGCGCCTACTTCGAAGGCGAGAGCGACGATGTCGAGTTCTTCGAGTGGCGGCGCCAGCATCACGTCCATATCGGTCACGACGTCTGGATCGGCCATGGCGCGATCGTGCTGCCGGGCCGCAACATCGGCACCGGCGCGGTGATCGCGGCCGGCGCGATCGTCACCAAGGACGTGCCGGTCTACACCATCGTCGCCGGCAACCCGGCCCGCATCGTGCGGCGACGGTTCTCGGAGGAGATCGCCGGACGGCTCGCCAAGCTCGCCTGGTGGGACTGGGATCACGACAAATTGCGTGAAGCGCTGCCCGATTTCCGCAGGCTCGGGATTGAAGATTTCCTCGCGACATACGAAGCACGGGCGAGCTCTTTCACCGGTTCTCCTGCCAGCAAACGAAGCGCGGTCGCGTGACAGACATTTTCCTTGAAGGCGGCCGGGCCCTGATCGGCGCCGAGCTCGTCGAAACCTCACTTCTCGTGTCCGGAACTGATATCGCGCAGGTCGATGCCTCTCGCGGCAGCGCGCGGCTGGCGATCGACGCCCGCAACCTGCTGGTGTTGCCCGGCATCGTCGATCTGCATGGCGATGCCTTCGAGCGCCAGATGATGCCGCGCGCCGGCGTCGATTTTCCGATCGACGTCGCGCTCGCCGACAGCGACCGCCAGGCGATCAGCAACGGCATTACCACGGTGTTCCACGCCACGACCTGCTCGTGGGAGCCGGGCCTGCGCAGCGCCGACAATGCGCGCGGCCTGATGGAGGCGATCGAGAGGCAGCGTCCGCAATTCGCCGCCGACACCCGCTTCCATCTGCGACACGAGACCTACAATCTCGATGCCGAGGCCGAGATCAGCCAGTGGCTCGCCGAAGGCCGCGTCGACCTGTTCGCCTTCAATGACCACATGGACGGCACCGTTGCCGACATGGCCAAGCCTCGCAAGCGCAACCGGATGGTGGAGCGCACCGGGCTATCGAGCGAGGAGTTTGACCGGCTAGTCGAACGTGTGGTGGCGCGCGCCGCCGACGTTCCAGCCTCCGTGTCGCGGCTCGCCGCTACGGCCCGCGCTGCCGGGGTGCGGATGCTCTCGCATGACGACGCGACGCCGGCGATGCGCCAGGAGTTTCGCGAGCTCGGTGCGATGATTGCCGAGTTTCCGATCAACGCGGAGACGGCGCGGGCGGCAGCAAGCCACGGCGATGCCATCGTCTATGGCGCGCCGAACGTCGTGCGCGGCGGCAGCCACACCGGCTGGACCAGGGCGTCGGACATGATCGCCAAGGGCCTCTGCTCGGTGCTGGCGTCGGACTATTACTATCCCGCACAGCTGCTGGCCGCATTCCGGCTCGCCGCCGACGGCCTGCTGCCGCTGGAGAAGGCCTGGGATTTGGTCTCTGCCGGGCCTGCCCGTGCAACCGGCCTCACCGATCGCGGCATCCTCGCGGAAGGACGCCGCGCCGACATTCTTTTGGTCGACGATAGCGTGCAGCTGCGGCCGCGGCTGATCGCCGTGATATCAGGCGGCAAGCTCGTGCATCTCACCGATGCGACGCGGCTGCTCACAGCGGCGGCGATGCCACGCGAGACTGTCGTTGCGGCATGAATTGGCTATGCTGAGGCAATGACAGGTTTTCTCCGCTACGCGATCTATTTTGCCGCCGGCGCCGACAGCGCCCTCTCCCGCTTTGGCGCCGAGCTGCTCGGCTACGATGCCTACACCAGCGACGAGGTGCCGTTTCCGCGCGAGGCACTGCATGTCGCGGCCGACTGGCGCGACGTCACCGCCGATCCCCGCAAATACGGCTTCCACGGCACGCTGAAGGCGCCGATGACGCTGGCGGCCGGCAGGACCGAGGCCGAGCTTGCGGCAGCCTGTGCGGCATTCGCCAGCAAGCCGCGGCCGATCCCGGCGATCCGACCGGTCGTCGATTCCATCAGCTGCTTCATTGCCGTCATTCCGGCTGAGCCCGTCCACACGCTCCAGCAGCTCGCCGCCGATTGCGCTCGCGAGTTCGACTCGTTCCGCGCCGCGATGACGGCGGAAGATCGCGCACGTCGCAGGCCTGAGAAGCTGAGCGAGCGGCAGCGCGACTATCTCGACCGCTGGGGTTACCCTTACGTCATGGAAGAATTCCGCTTCCACATGACGCTGACGGGACGGCTGGACGCCGAGCGCCGCGGGCCGATTCTGGAGATGCTGCGGAGGAGGTTTGCGACGTTGAAGCTTGATGCGCTGACGATAGATCGGATCGCGCTGTTCAAGCAGGATGATCCCAAGGCTCGCTTCCGCATCGTCGGCGAGTGGGCTTTGGCGCGATAAAGCTTGATGGGATGAGGCATTGATCGTTGCAACGAGCGAGGTGCACTCCCTCTGGAGAGGGTTGGGGAGAAGGTGTCTCCGCGATGGGGCAATCCCCAAGAGGAGAAAGCCCTCACCCGGCGCTTCGCGCCGACCTCTCCCGCAAGCGGGAGAGGTGAACCACCCGCGGCAATCGATTCAACCTAACGCCATTCCGCTTTTGTCACTGCCGGCTCGACAGATTGAAGGCGAGCGCCACGACGCCAACCACGATGAGGCTGGTCGCCCAGATCAGATCCAGATTGAACCAGTTTCGCGAGACAAACCTCAATCCGAGATAGCGGTAGACCAGCCACGCCAGACATCCGCCCGCGCCGATCATGGCGGCAACGTGCACCAGTGACACCAGCACCGCCATCCCAAGACTTGTCTTCACAAGACTTGCCTTCATTAGCGCGCCGGCGGCCTCATGGCCGGCATCGAGTTCGAAGGCCTGGCAGAGACCGAGATAGATCGGCACTAGCATCAAGGCGGCGCCGTGAGCAATGGCAACGGCAAATGACCAGAGCGCCAATTGCGTTGGCGGAATTCGGGCCAGCGCGCGCGGATGACGCCGCTCGATCAGCCGATAGACGCCAAAGCCGATGACGAGAAGGCTCGCACCGATCTGGATCGAACGCTGCCACTCGGCCAGCACGAGCAGCAGCGCGAATGGCAGCAGAACGAGAAGCGTTGCCAGGAGATGTCCGGCCGCCAGAGCCAACAATGCACGGAAGAGCGCGCGGGGGCTCTTGTCCAGGAGCCCGGCCGAAACGGCGAGCGGCCATCCCATCCCCGGATTGATCCCGTGATAGAGACCGCTCGCAACAAGCGCGAGCCAGAGCCAGCCAAGCGCCGGGCTCGCGTGTCCCCAATCTAGGCCGACGGGTAGCAAAAGGAGTCCGTCGAACAATCGCCGCCCTCCAGCCTGATCTGGTGCGCACGATATCCGTCGGGGAAGCTCACGAAGTAATCCTTGTCGAGCTCGAGGCCGCCGTCGCGACCGACATTGGCCATGACCTCCACGCCCGGAACTCCGTCGGGATAGAACTGGTCATCCCACGTGGAATAGAGCGAATTGGTCCAGTACACGCGCCTGCCGTCGCGGCTGATCTCGACCATCTGCGGACCGGCCGCGAATGCCTTGCCGTTCGGATGCGGCGTGCGGCGCGCGATGCCGCCGATGTGGACCGAGCCTGCATGCTTTGGCTTGCGCGGATCACTGACGTCGTACTGGCGCATTTCACCCGTTCCCCAGCACGAGACATAGAGAAAACGATCATCCATCGACAGGTCGATATCGGTCACCAGCGGCGGCACGGCGCCAAAGCCCTGCAGCAGCGGCGGGAGCTTCTCCTTTGGCGCAGGCTCGGGCGGGATCGTCGCCGTCTTCTCCACGTGGAATGTCCCGCCGTCTCGCCACCAGGTCCAGATCGATGCTTCGAGATTCGTGGTGTCGACCACGACGCCGACGAAGCCGTACTCGCGAACCGGATCATGCGCCGGTCGTACTTCCAGGGCCATCTGATGATTGGCGCCGAGGTCGATGGTCTGGACGTTGCGACGGGCGCGAAGATCCCAGAAGTGGAGACGATGGCCATATTTATTCGCAAGCAGATCTTCCGGGACGATCCCGTTCTCGAACTGCGGCGGCAACGCCCATTCACTCGTCACCATGTAGTCGCGCGGCAGGTTCCACCAGAAATCATAGTGCAGCGTCTGCGGACCACGGTCGATCTCCCATCGTCCAAGGACCTCGAACGTCTCGCAATCCATGATGAAAACGCCTGGAGGACCGTTGGTGCCGTCTTTGCCGCCACCGCCCAGCGTGCTCACATAGATGCCGTCCGGCCCGCAATGGATGGTATGCGGCCGCGAGTAACCGGTCTTCTTGAAGACTTCCTCGGGCTCGATGATCTTGTGGATCTTGGCTTTGGTCGGATCCGGCTTGGTGTCGATGATGTAGATCCGCGACGAGCGCAGTCCGGGGATGACGAGATAGCGCCGCTCGATGAAGGCATGTCCGGTGAGTGGCGACAAGGCGGAGGAGCAGGCATTCCAGCCGAAGTGATGAAACTCATCGCCCTTGTTGGGCATCGTCACGGTATGGACGATTTGGCTGTAGGTCGGCGATCCCGGCTTGACGTCGATGACCGCGAGAGCATCGGGTTTTGAGAAATCTGGACTGAGCAGCAACGTGTAGGCAAAGTTCTCTGCTGGTGCTTCCATCGCAAGCTTGGGCGATGCGTGAAAGGTGGGATCCGGCCTCATCGTCATGGCACTGCCTCCCTGTTTCGTTGGCTCGCTCCAACCTGGCCCGGGATAACGACATAATGAAGAGGTGTTACGCGATGTCTCGGGGTTGCTCCGCAGGGCCCTGGTTGGCGCGCGTATAATATGTCATCGCCGGGCTGCGGGAAACGGGCGGAATCGCGTTAATTCGACGCCATCCGGCGAGATGGGCAGCCCCCGTCATTGCGAGCGAAGCGAAGCAATCCAGGCTGCCTCCGCGGATACATTTGCAATGACGAGGGCCAAGAGAGTGCCCCTACTTCCCCCACCGCAGCGCCAGCGCATCGCGCTCCTTGGCCAGCTCCAGCAGCCCCGCGCGCGTCGCCGGATGCAGCGGTTGGAGCGGATGGCGCACGGTGTCCGACTTGATCACCCCGCCGGCCTGCATCATCACCTTGCAGGCGATCAGGCCGCATTGGCGGTTTTCGTAATTGATCAGCGGCAGCCAGCGCTCATAGGCGGCTTTCGCCTCTTCGCGCTTGCCGGCGAAATAGGGATCGATGATCTGGCGGATGCCGTCGGGATAGCCGCCGCCGGTCATCGCGCCAGTGGCGCCGGCATCGAGGTCGGCCAGCAGCGTGATCGCCTCCTCGCCGTCCCAGGGGCCCTCGATGTCCTTGCCGCCCGCCTCGATCAGGCTGCGCAGCTTGGCAGCGGCGAAGGGCACCTCGATCTTGAAATAGCGGATGTTGGCGAGCTCGCGTGCCAGCCGCGCGAGCAGATCGACGGAGAGCGGCGTGCCGGCCACCGGCGCATCCTGGATCATGATGGGAATGTTGATCGCGTCCGAGAGCAGCTTGAAGAATTCGACGATGCCTTTCTCGGGCACGCGGAAGGTCGCGCCGTGATAGGGCGGCATCACCATCACCATGGCAGCGCCGGCCGCCTCGGCCTGCCGGCTGCGCGCGGCGCAGACGGCCGAGCTGAAATGCGTGGTGGTGACGATCACGGGAACCCGGCCCGCCACATGTTCCAGCACCGTATGCATCACCGTTTCGCGCTCGGCATCGGTGAGCACGAACTGCTCGGAGAAATTGGCGAGGATGCAGAGGCCGTTCGAGCCGGCATCGATCATGAAATCGATGCAGCGACGCTGGCCCTCGAGGTCGAGCTCGCCGCGCTCGTCGAAGATGGTGGGCGCGACCGGGAACACGCCGCGATAGGGGCGCTGGACCTTGTGTTGTGGCGTGACCGGCATCGAACTCTCCATCCCTGATGTCTCTTACGTCTGTCTCAAGCGCTCGCGGAGCGAGGCGGCACAGATGTAGCCGCCGCGCGGACCGGCGGCAATGCCCGCGCGCCGTTGGATGGAAGAACTGAGAGGGACTACGAGGCGACTACGCGGTCTTTACGGCGCCCAAGAAGCCCTCGACCGCGACGCGGAGACGATCGGCGTCGGCCGACATCTTCTTGACGGAATCCGACAACACCGTGCCGGCGTTGCCGGTCTCCTGGTTCAGCCTGGCGACGCTGCCGATGGTATCGGTGACTTCGCGGGTGCCTTGTGCGGCCTGCTGGAAGTTGCGCGAGATCTCGGTGGTCGCCGCGCGCTGCTGCTCGACGGCGGCGGCAATCGCCGTCATCTTCTCGTCGATGCCGCTGATGGCGCCGCCGATTGAACGGATGGCAGCCACGGCCTGGCCGGTGGCGCCCTGGATTTCCTCGACCTGGCGCGAGATCTCTTCGGTCGCGGTTGCGGTCTGCGCCGCAAGGCTCTTGACCTCGCCGGCGACCACGGCAAAGCCGCGGCCGGCCTCGCCGGCACGCGCCGCTTCGATGGTGGCGTTCAAGGCCAAGAGGTTGGTCTGGCCGGCAATGGCGTTGATCATCTTCACGACCTCGCTGATGCGGCTTGCGGTCTGGTCGAGGATCTCCACCGTCGCATTGGTCTGCTCGGCCTGCGCTACGGCCTCGCGGGCCTCGCGGGCGCTGGACTGCACCTGCGCGGAGATCTCGCCGACGGATGCGGAGAGTTCCTCGGTCGCGGCCGCGATGGTCTCGAGATTGTTGGTGGCCTGCTCGGCCGCGGAGGAGACCGCCGCGGTCTGGCTGCCCGATTCCGAAACCAGCGAGCGCACGTCAGCCGCAGTGGCATCGAGCTCCTTCGTCGACGCTACGACGCTCTGGATGACCGCCTGCACCGTATCGTCGAAGCTGCGGCAGGCTGCATCGACGGTGCCGGAGCGGGCGAGCTGGAGCGCCTGCTGCGATTCGCGTTCCTGGCCCAGGCGTTCGGCGGTCGCCGCGCTTTCGCGCAGACTTTCGAGCGCGGCGGCCATGGTGCCGAACTCGTCGGGATACCGGGATTGCGGCACCGGAGTCGCATAGTCGCGCGCGCTGATGCGGGCGATGGCATCGAGAATGGCGCGCACCGGGCGCATGAGGCGATTGCGCACGACGAACACGCCGGCCAGGGTCACGGCCAGCGCCAGCAGGAAGGCGAGCGACTGCACGATCAGATTGGTGAGGGCTTTCTGCTGAACCGTCTCCGCGCGTGCGATCGACTGGTCGAGGGCCTTGTTGGCGATCGCGACAATGGACGCGAACGGCGACTGGCACAGCGCGTTCCATTCCGCGGCGGGCATCGCAGGACGGCCGCTGCCGTCGAAGCCTTTGGTCAGCTCGCCGATCCGCTTGAGGACACCGTCGGTCTTGGCCCGCGCCTCCTTGGCCGCGTTGGCGAGATCCGCGGTCACATCAGGCGCAGCCAGCAACTCGTCCATGCCGGTCCAGCCGGCGGTGACGATGCCGTTCCAGCCGGCGACGGTCTGCCTCTGGGTCTCGTCCAGCGGCTTGGAGCTGTTGACGTTCGGGCGCAGGGTCGAGCACTGGATGCCGTAGCGGTCGCGCACCTGCCAGGCGAGGCGGCGGGCCTGGATCATGCGGGCGATGAAAGGATCGTTCATCCAGGCGCGGTTCGACACCGCGGTGGACGCGAGATTGGCGGTCTCGATCACCCTGGTGACGGCATCGTACCAGGCGGCGGTGCGCTCCACCTTACGCTCGCCGCGCGGCTGCTTGGCCTCGTCGTAGAACAGCTGGAATTTCGGCGCGGCCTCGCTCCAACGCTGCTTCAACGTGCTCGCAAGCTCGTCCCGGCGGGCGAATTCGACGGTGGAGAGCGCGGCCATGATGGCGTCAAAGCCGGCCTGCTCTGCCTTCTCGGCGGCGCCGAGCTTGGCGCGCGGATCGTCCTCGCCGAGCAGCGCGCTCTGAGCATCGCCGCGATTGTTGCGCAAGGACAGCACGCCATGGAAGATCGCCTTGTCGGCGTTCGCGAGCCGTTCGGTTTCCAAACTGTCGCTGTAGCGGCCGAAGGCGCCGAACATCTGGATCGCCGTGCTGGTCAGCGCACCAACCGCCAGCAGCGCCATCAACACCAGGAGAAGCGTGCTTACCGATTTCTTAAACATTGCCATGGGTCGGGGCCTACTCGTCACGAATAGGCCACCTTGCATCGCGACATGCCAAGGTTTGGTTAAAACTTTAATCAAGCACCTGCGGTTGTGCCTGCGGCGCCTCCCCAGCAGCCACGCTCTCTCACCCAACCTTAGTGAAATCAGGCGGACGGCGCTCCGCAAAGGCGGTGAATGCCTCGCGCGCTTCGGCGGTGCGCAGGCGCTGCGCGAATTGCTCGCCCTCCGCGTTCATCTGCGCGACCAGCGCCTCGCCATTGCGCATCAGCTTCTTGGTGGCGATGAGCGCGCCGGCCGGCTGACGGGCCAGACGCTGGGCGAGTGCGAGGGCCTCGGTATCGAGCCGGTCGAGCGGCACCACGCGGTTGGCGAGGCCCCATTCCAGCGCGGCCTGCGCCGGAATGGTTTCGCCGAGCGCAAACATCTCGTAGGCGCGGGCATAGCCGATGCGCGCCGGCATCAACAGGCTGGAGGCGGCTTCCGGCACCAGCGCCAGGCTGACGAAGGGCGTCGACAATTGCGCATTGTCGGCGAGCACGACGAGATCGCAATGCAACAGCATCGTGGTGCCGACACCGACGGCGCGGCCCTGCACGGCCGCAACCAGCGGCCGGGTGCATCGCGCCAGCGACTGGATGAAGCGCACGACGTTGCGGCTGCCTTCCGATTTGCCCGCAGCGACCGCCGCGAATTCGCCGACGTCGTTGCCGGCGGTGAACATGTCACCCTCGCCGCGGATCAGGATCACGCGGGCCGACGGATTGAACTCGGCGGATTCGATGCTGTCGGCGAGCTTGCCGTACATCGCGTCCGTGAGCGCGTTCTTCTTGTCGGGGCGCGCCAATGTCAGCGTGAGAATTCCGCCATTGCTCTCGATCCGGACGTGCTCGGTCATTCGTCTGCTCCTACTATTCGTCTGAACTTCTTGGAAACTTGTCCTGGATGCTCGTCAGCCAGCGCGCGACGATGTCGATCTCCGCACTGGTGAATCCCTCCGTCAGCGCCGCATTGATCTCCGCGGCGCCTGCTTTCGCCTGCGCCAGCGCGGTGCGCCCCTTCGGCGTCAGCCAGATCCGCCAGGCGCGTCCGTCCTCGCGGTCGGCCCGCCGCTCGATCAGTTTGGCGGCCGCGGTGCGGTCGACGAGGCCGGAAATGCCAGCCGGGCCAAGATCGAGCGCCGCGCCCGCCTCGCCCATCAGGACGCCGTCTTGTCGGCCGAGGATGAAGAGCAGCCCGGCCTGCGCCGGCGTCACCTCGCTCTCGGGCCGAGCCGCCATCCAGCGCTGCAACCGGCGTTGCGCGACGCTCAGGAGGTAGATCAGCCGATGGTGGCTCGCACCGGCCCCTTTATTTCGCATGCGAAATATATAGCTGAGCGCGAGGCGGTTGTCAAACGAGCGGTTTCGCTACGGCGCGCAGGTAAAGCTCGACGCCTCCGTCAATGGGCCGCTCTTGTAGTGCGGCCAGGCTGGCCAGCGGCACAGCGGCAGCGCGCGGGTCACCGCAAACGACGGCGCCTCGACCTTCTGCTCGGTGACTTCGAGATCGCCGGGCGCCTTGCCGTTCTCGACCCAGTCGACCAGCGCGCTCAGCACGTCGACATTAGCCGGCGCGCCGGAGCCGACATGGTCGACACCGGGGGCGGTGTAGAGCCGCGCAAACTCGGCCGTCTCGGCCTTGCCGAGCTTGCGCTCGACGCTCTCGAAATAGCGGATGCCGGCATAAGGGCTCTGCGCATAATCGGCCATGTGCTCGAGCATGATCAGCCGGCCGCCGCGCATCCGGAAGCGGCTGAGATCGGGATCGGTCGAATCCATCAGCTTGGAGACTTCGAGCAGCCGTGCCTTGTGCTCCTCCAGCTTGTAGGTGGTGACGTCGAGCTTGGGATCGCGCGCGAACACATATTGAATGCCGCCGGCACCGTAAATCCAGGCGATGCCGTTGTTGGGCGCAGGCGGCTGCGCGGGCGGCGCGGTGCCGAGCCACCAGGCCACCCAGCCGCCGGTCGGGCCGATTGCCGGCGTGTCCTCGCCGGAGATGCCCCAACCCGGATAGTCGTCGAGACCGTTGGCGAGCGCGAACGGGAATTTGTAGGTGCCGTGCAGCGTGTTCACGGCCTTGGTCTGCGCCTCGGTGAGGCACTGATCGCCGCTCTGGCCCGCCGCGCAGCGCAGCGTCTCGACCTTGAACGCCGCCTTGCAGGCGACCGGATCCTGCACCAGCGCATCGTCGGAGCCATCGGCCTTGTCGCAGGCCGCGCGCACCGCGTGACCCACGAGCTTGACCTGTGCCGGATTGATCCAGCCCTCGCCCATGGTCGCGAGACCAGAGCGGGTGCCGGCATGCTGCAAGCCGACCCAGTTGATGACGGGCACGCGGGCGAAGATACCGTCGAAATCGTCGGGGTAGCGCTGGGCCATGGTGAGGCCTTCGCGGCCACCCTCGGACGAGCCCATGAAATACATCTTGTCCGGCTTCCTGCCGTAGGCGCGCTGCATCAGCGCGACGGCTGCATCGCGCACCTTCTTCTAGGCGCGATGAGCGAAATTCTCGAACGCTTCGTCGTTGAGCGCAAACAGCTGCGGTGGCTCGCCCTGCTTGGTCTCGTGGCCGGAATCGGTGCCATAGGTGACGAAGCCGCGCGCGAGCGGCGACGGCTTGTCGAACGGATAAGCCGGCGGCAGCGCAAGTCCCGTGATCAGCACGCCATTAAAACCGCCGCCGCCATATTGCAGCGAGCGCCCGTTCCATTCGACGGGAAGATTGACCTGGAATTTGATCGGCGGCGCCTTGGGATCGGTGGGATCGATATGGCCGAGCACCTTGCAGAAGCGCGGATTGGCCGGCGTGATGCGGCCCGACGGCGTCGGCCCGCGCTCGGCGACCGCGAGCTGCGACGGCGCCTGCAGGGTCGCGGAATCAATCTTCACGGCGTCAGTGCCGCCGACGAGCGCCGTGCAGACGGCATCTGCATCTTCCGCCAGCGTCGCCGCCGACACGCTGCCCGCAGTCAACGCAGCCGCGGTCCCTACGAGCAAAACACAGAGCTTCGCACGCATTTGCGCCATCGTTCCCCCCGATTTCTGTTCTCGTTCGATCCGTCAGGAAGCCGCATTGAAGGCGACCTCCGGCCGGCCGTCAATGACGCGCTAGTGTTCGAACACCAGTCGCGCGCCGACCGTGCCATCGAGGGCGCGGATCTGCTGGAGCAGCGCGGCTGAATCCTGACCGCCGAGGTCGGCATCGAGCACGACATAGCCGAGGTCGCCGGCGGTCTCCAGATATTGCGCGGCGATGTTGATGTCGCGCTGGAGGAAGACTTCGTTGAGCCGGCGCAGCATGCCGGGCACGTTGCGATGGACGTGGCTGAAGCGCGCGCCGGAGGGGCGTAAGTGCAGCTGCACCTCCGGAAAGTTCACCGCGCCCATGGTCGATCCCGTAATGAAATAGTCGATCAGCTTGCGCGCGACTTCGCCGCCGATGCGCTCCTGCGCCTCCTCGGTCGAGCCGCCGATATGCGGCGTGAGGATGACGTTCTCGAGGCCCTGCACCGGACTCTTGAACCGGTCCGCGTTCGAGGAGGGCTCGACCGGAAACACGTCGACGGCCGCGCCGGCGAGATGACCATCGCGCAAGGCGCGCGCGAGCGCATCGAGATCGACCACGGTGCCGCGGCTGTTGTTGATCAGGAACGAGCCTGATTTCATCGCCCGCAGTTCCTTCTCGCCGATCATGCCCGCAGTCTCCGGCGTCTCCGGCACGTGCAGGCTGACGATGTCGCTCTGCGCCAGCAGCTCTTCCAGTTTCTCGACCGGCTCGGTGTTGCCGTGGCGGAGCTTGTCGGTGCGGTCGAAATAGATCACACGCATGCCCATGGCTTCGGCGAGCGTCGAAAGCTGCGAGCCGATATTGCCGTAGCCGACGATGCCGAGCGTGCGGCCGCGCACCTCGCGGCTGCCGGTCGCCGACTTGTCCCAGCCGCCCCCATGCGCCGACACCGAGCGCGGAAAGATCCGCCGCAGCAGCATCACGATCTCGCCGATCACGAGCTCGGCAACGCTGCGCGTGTTGGAGAACGGTGCGTTGAAGACGGGAATGCCGCGCTTACGCGCCGCGGTGAGATCGACCTGGTTGGTTCCGACGCTGAAGCAGCCGACCGCGAGGAGCTGGTCGGCGGCGCCAAGCACCTCGTCGGTGATCTGGGTGCGCGAGCGGATGCCGAGCAGCGTCACGCCCTTGAGCGCCCGCCGCAGATCTTCGCCGTCCAGCGCCTTGGTCAGGCGCTCGACATTGGTAAAGCCCGCGCTTTTGAACAGGTCGACAGCGCTATCATTGACGCCTTCGAGCAGCAGCGCCTTCGCATTCCGCTCGGGGCTTTGGCCGGGGGCTGGCATGGTGTCTCCGTAAGTAGCAGCTTTGCCGCAGCTCATAGACCGCGGACGGTGCGCGGCACAATAGGAATTGGATACGGGGAGAAGATGGCGGCGGCCGGTAAGCAGGGAGGCACCGCTCTCAGCTTCAAAGTTGTCCTGGAGAAAGCCAGGACCCATTATCCCAGGCGCCTGGTGTCCGGCAATCTGGGGCAACGAGATCCCCAGACAACACGGGGCGGTGGTAATGGGTCCTGGATCAGCGCTCGCTATCGGACAACGCTACGCGTTGCCAAGCGCTCGCTTGTCCAGGATGACGAAGAAGATTTGTTGCGCGGCAACAGAGTCAAATCACATAAAACCCGTGCGTTCCATCCCGGCGGAGCTGCTCGACGAGACCATATTCCCAATCCAGATAGGCCTGCATCGCGGCTTGCGCGACGTCGGTGCCTTCATAGGGCCGGCGGTAGCGATGCGCCGGGTCGGGCTTGGGCAGCAGGCGCGGCGGACCAACTTCGAGCGCACCGTCATAGCCGCCTTCGAGCACATAGACCTCCCAGCCCATCTGCGCCAGCCAGGACGCCGTCATGTCGGCACGCACGGCCTTGTCGTCGGTCAGCAGGATACGCGCTCCGCGCACCGGCGCGGCCATGTCGGTCTCCTGGACCAGCTGGCCACCGGGATAATGACGGAAACCCGGCAGATGGCCCGCGACATATTCCTCCGCGTCGCGCACGTCGAAGCGATAGAGCGTGCGATCGGTCTGCACGACAAGCGCCGCCGCCTCGCTCGCGCCGATATGACGAACGCCGGCGCGATAGGCGACGTCGCGGGCATTGGCTGGGCCGCCTTCGAACGGCCCGATCGCGCCGCGCCTGTCGGCACCGTGATCGAGCGTGTGGCGCGACAGCGTCCAGCCGATGGTGCCGTTGCGCAGCGCGCGCACCTTGTTGGGCACGCCGGCATTGATCAGCGACTGGGTGCCGATGATCGAGCGCGTGCGGCCGGCGCAGTTGACGATGATGGTGGTTTCAGGGTCGGGCGCAGCCTGCCCGGCCCGCAGCACCAGCTCCGCGCCGGGCACGCTGACCGAGCCCGGAATGTTCATGGTGGCATATTCGTCGAAGCGGCGGACATCGAGGATGGCGATGTTGGCCTTCTCGGCAATGAGTTTCGCCACCTCGTCGGCGCTGAGCGAAGGCGTGTGGCGGCGCGCCTCGACCAGCTCGCCAAATGCTTTTGAATAGGAATTGACGTCCTCGAACACTTCATAGCCCGCTGCGCGCCAAGCCTTTAGCCCGCCTTCGAGCACGCGGATGTTGGTGTAGCCGAGCGCGGCCAGCCGTTCGGCCCCGGTTGCGACCAGCCCCTCGCCGTCATCATAGAGCACGATCGCCACGTCCTTACGCGGCAGCCTGACCTCGGCTTCGACCGCGATCCGGTCGGCAGCCATGTTGGCGGCGAACAGCGGATGACCGGTCGCGAACGCTGACTCATATCTGAGATCGAGCAACGCGATTTCTTCGCGCAGGAGCAGGGCGCGGCGGATCTCGGCGGGAGTGACGGTGGGAAGCTTCATGGCGTGAACCCTGACGAGAGAGCCAGAAGCTTTTGAACCATTGCGGCGCTGTTGGCTAGCCATATCGGAGAACAGGACGAAAGCAAGTTCGCCGCGCAGAGATCAGACTAGTCGCATTCGTATGTGGCAACGGCTTTCGAGAAGTCACGTCGAGCAAGAGCATCCCGATCAATCCAAAAATGAAGCACACCACCGACATTGGAGTGCCAATCGAAAAACGCGAGATCTCCTTGTATCTGGAGCAACAACATGTCCTCCAGATGCTCCTCGGTCGCATCTTGCGGGCCGCTGCCATATCCCAGCATCTGATGAAGCGCTGTTCTGAAGTGGCGCCGCCGCCCGTCGTCCACGGTCGGGGTCTTCCAATGATTCTGCCGCGCGAGATTCGTAACGTAGCTGAAAGGGGCGTCTTCGGAAGCATCGACCTCCTCGGTCGCCATGCAACGGATCGTGTGATTGATGGCATTACCTAGGTCCGCCGCGAATTCGCTGGTGTATGTGCGTACCTGCCCGTCCATTTTCTCGTAGGTCTTCACCACCTCGAACCACCAGCTCCTGAAGGACACCTTTGTGTCAGGATCGACGTCATCCATTGGGGTGAGCGTCCGACAGCGCTCGAGCCACGCGATCGCGCCAGCGCGAACACGATTCAATTCCACAGTTGCTACGTCGGTGAGCGGCTTGCCATAGTATCCAAGCTTCAGATCGCGCTGAATGTGCGACAACACCGACCGAACCACGCAAACGATCAGGAGCCAATTGAAGGGCCAATCCTCGTCTTTCTCGTATTTGGCCGCGCTTCGGAATTGAAGCAGATCATACTCCTGCGGCTCGCCCGGACCCAGCGCCCTGCATAATTCTTCGACCATAAGCTCGCCACCGACGGCATCGTCCCGGAAGTGGAAGTCGCGGAACAGCCGGAAGGAGACAGGATATTTGAACTCGATCTTGGAATGAAAATCGAGGTTCGAATCGAGCCATTTGACCTGATAATCACCGTCGGTGCCTCCTAGCGGCATCAGATCCGGCGGTGGTGGACGGTCAGGATACGCGTCGCCGCCGGCAGCGCTATAGAGGACGCGGCAAGCTGGATGTCTTTCGCCAACGAACACCGAACTGCAGAAGAAATAGAGTGTGCCTCGCTTCGGAAGCGGCGACCAGCCGGAGCCAGGCACGTCGGCCAGGTCAATTTGAGCCACGAATGTGAGCGCAACCGTTTCCAACGTCTCGTTCGCCCTGACATCTGCCGTCGGCCACTCAAGCTGCGGGGGCAACTTGGGGAGTCCACCGAAAAAGCTCCGCGCCGGATGCGTGAGCGGCACGGGCAGGTCACTGCGTCTGACAAGCACGGCGGGCAGCGCCGTTTCTTCAAGCTCATCTCGTTCGGATAGCGCCATCAGGATCGCCCCACGACATCTGCGTGCACCTTGCGGATCGAACCATTTCGTGAAACCGCAGACAAGTGATTCTTGTCTGCCGCTCACATGGGCGTCCTGCGATGGGCTTTGAGCGGTCGACTGAGTCCCAGTGATCACTCGCCGGGAACGAGCCGCCCCAGCGGCGGCTGCGCCGGGCGCCGCAGCTCGCGGCGTGACAGATAGAGCAGAATGCCGGTGACGGCGAACAGCGGCATCAAGGCCGCGGCAATCATGAAGGCGAGCTTACCGGGCCAGCCCAGGATGGCGCCGCGGTGGATGTCGTAAATGGCCGCGATGACCTTCTCGCCGAACGTCTTGTCGGAATAGCGCTCCGCGGAAGCCAACTGACCGGTGACCGCGTCGATACGAAACTCGTCGCGCGTGGCCTCGAGCGTCATGTCCTTCCCCCACGACCGGATCCGGATCACCGTGCCGGGGCTCGCTGGCAGCGTCAGCAAAGCCCTGGCGAAGCGGCCGCCCTCCTCGCGCTGGAACGTCGTCCATGCCTGATCGAAGCCGATCGGCTGCGCCGGCTCGAGACGGCCGGCCGCGCGCGGCGGGTTTGCGGGCATCATCTTCGCCGCCGGGCCTTGCGGCCGCGACAACAGCCACACGACGCCATCCTTGTACCAGTCGAACGAGTACCAGAGCCCGGTGAGCGTCATCGCCAGATAGATCGGCAGAACCCAGGTGCCGATGACGGCGTGCAGCGACCGGTGCAGGCCGCGACCGCTAAGCGAGAGATTCGGCTTCAGCCACATCTTCACGCTGCCGGCACGACGCGGCCAGCGCAGCACGAGGCCAGAGACCAGCATCACGATCAGGCCGAGCGCGGCCACGCCGGTGATCTGACGCCCCCAGCCCTTGGCGTCGCCAGGGATGAGCAGCCAGCGATGCAGCCTGCGCACGGTTGTGAAAAATGCTTCGCCGCGCGGCGAGCCCAGCACGCGTGCGTCATAGGGGTCGACATAGAGCGAGGCCGGCCTCCCGCCCTGCTCGTCGCGCCCGAAGCGGACACGCACCGCCGCGGACGGATCGCTCGACAGCATGACGGCCGAGACTTTGCCGACGCCGTGCGCTGCCTTCAGCCGTGCAACCAGTTCGTCCGGCATCAGCGCCGGCGCGGGGCGCGGCGCCACCTGCATGATGCCCGCGTCGAGATGATCGACGACCTCGTCCTCAAAACTCATGATCGCGCCGGTCAGCGCGATCAAGGCGAGCAGCAGCGCGAGCACCAGGCCCGCGATGGAATGGACTTGAAGCAGGATGGACTTGAAGGCGGGCCAGGACTCACGCATCGGCACCGACCCCTCTGGTCAGGACGACCCGCAAATCGGCTTCGGCGCGCTGCGGCCCCATCACTAGAACTTCACCGTCGCCGACAGCGAGTAGCGACGCGCGTCGCCAGCAGCACGGCCGCTCCGATGAGAAGACCTGCGCGGCTCTTGCCGGCACGAAGACGATGGCCGCTGACGCGTTGGCCATCCACGAAGGCACGCACTTTCATTCCACTTCAAGTCAGGAGCATTGAAGTGTGCGCGTGTAACAGCCGTCGAGATCGAGGAGAACCGTAGCGGAGCTTGAATCGCTCTAGTGTTGAATCATTCTAAGAGCAGACCGCGCTGAACAGCATCATGAATTGCCGGTGCGCCCTGCGCGACACGCAGCACGCGAATTTGCCGCGGCGTGTCGCGATCTTGCGCGATCTCAGGCGACGGCAGGCGCCATCAGCGCGTCGATCTTCCGCAGGAACGCGGCGCCGTCGGACAAGGCGCGAAGCGGCGGACGCACACGCAGCCAGCCGGCATCGCCCGTCTGCGCCGCGACGATGGCCTTCAGCGTCGCAACCAGCGATGGCGTCTTCACCACGACGTCGATCGCCGCCTGCATGCGCGCTTCGACGTCTTTGCCGTCAACCATGCCCTTGACCAGTTCGGGCACGACATTGGCCATGCCGCAGATGGTGCCGGCGCCGCCGGCGGCGATCGCACGGGCGATGTCGGCTTCGTTGCCGACGGTGATGGCGAGTTCGGGCGCGGCTTTGCGGAACGCCTGGAATTGCTTGAAATCGCCACTGGAGTCCTTCAGGCCGGCGATAATCTTGCCGTAGCGCTTGCGCAGGCTTGCGGCGACTGTCGTCGGGATCGCGACGCCCGAGACCTGCGGGATGTGATAGAGATAGGCGCGAAGGCGATCGTCGGCGACGCCGTCGATGATGGCGGCGAAGGCATCCTCGATGCCTTCGGGCGTGACGCTGCGATCGAAGTAAGGCGGCAGCAACAGGACGTGACGCAGGCCGAGGCCAAGCACGGCGCGCGTCAATGCGATGCTGTCGGTCATAGCGGGGAAGCCGCCGCCGATGCCGATACGCTCCGGCGCGACGCCGGCCTTGAGCATGGCTTCGATGGTCGCAACACGCTCAGGGACATTGAAGGAGGTGCCCTCGCCGGTGGTGCCGAACAGCACGACACCGTCGACGCCCTTACTGAAGAGTTGCTTGGCATGCGCCGCGAGCTTTGCGGAGTCCACGCTGCCGTCCGTCGCCAGCGGCGTCGCCGACGCCACCCAGAACCCGCGAATTGCCTCCGTCATCTCACTACCCTTTAGCTGCGACCTCGGACCAAGCCTCTGATCTCCTGATGGACCTTGAGAGGGCTTTCCAAGCCTTGTTTTTGCTTTACTTTCGATCTTGTACCTTACATACAAGAAAGAGGCAAATCCTTTCCACCGTCGCGGCGCGCATAGGCGCAGTCAGATCTGAGGAGGTCTCGCATGGACATGGTGACCCCGAATGAGCGTCCTGACCAACTGCTTGGCGCATTGCGCGACAAGCTCGGCGCGGCCGCGGTGCTGACCGGCGGCGACGTGCCGGCGCGCAATTGCAACGACTGGAGCGCGAGCCTGCCGCAGACACCGCTCGCGGTGATCCGTCCGCTCGATGCGCAGGGCGTTGCCGATGCGATTCTGACCTGCCGGAAGGCGCGACTTCCCTTCGTGCCGCAGGGCGGATTGACTGGGCTGTGCCGCGGCGCCTCGCCCGAGACAGGCTGGGTCGCGATCTCGCTGGAGCGCATGACCGGGATCGAGGAGATCGATCCTGCCTCCGCGACGATGACGGTGAAGGCCGGCACGCCGCTGGAGACGATTCAGAAGGCCGCGGATGAGGCCGGCTTCTTCTTCCCGCTCGATCTCGGCTCGCGCGGCTCCTGCGCCATCGGCGGCAATCTGTCGACCAATGCCGGCGGCAACCGCGTGATCCGCTACGGCATGACGCGCGAGCTGGTGCTCGGGCTCGAAGTGGTGCTGCCGGACGGCACCATCATCACTGGCCTCAACAAGCTGATGAAGAACAACGCCGGCTACGATCTGAAGCATCTGTTCATCGGTTCCGAAGGCACGCTCGGCATCATCACCCGCGTGGTGCTGCGGCTGTTCCCGAAACCGCGCTCGACCATGGCCGCGCTCTGCGCGCTGAAGGATTATGCCGCGGTGATCGCACTGCTCGGCGCCGCGCGCAGCGGGCTCGGACCGCTGCTGTCGGCCTTCGAGGTGATGTGGCCGGACTATTGGGATGTGATCACGACGCGCGCCGGCGTGAAGCCGCCGGTCGCAGCAGGCCACGGCCTCTACGTGCTGGTCGAGGCGCAGGGCACCGACGAGAGCTTGGATGCACCGCGCTTCCAAAACTGGCTGGAAGAGCTGATGGAGCGCGGACTGCTGGCGGACGCCGCCGTGGCGCAATCGCTGGCGCAAACGCAAGCCTTCTGGCGCGTGCGCGACATCTGCGCCGAATTCGGCCAGGTGCTGGGGCCGCACATCTCCTACGACATCGGGCTTGCGGTGGCGCGGATGGACGAGTTCGCGACGCGCTGCAAAGCAGCACTCGCAAAAGGCATCAAAGGCTGCGAGAGCGTCTATTACGGCCATATCGGCGACGGCAATCTGCATCTCGTCTCCTGGGTCACGGGTCTCTCCGTCGCGCAGCAGCCGAAAGAACAGATGGACGCGATCATCTATGGTCTGGTGCGCGAGATGGGCGGCAGCGTCTCCGCCGAGCACGGCATCGGCACGCTGAAGAAGAAGTGGCTGGATCATGCCAGGAGCGAGGCCGAGATCGCGCTGATGCGAACCCTGAAGGCCGCGCTCGATCCCGAGCATCTGCTCAATCCCGGCAAGGTGATCTGACCGGAGAGCCCATGAAGTCGCTGAAGTTCGATACGCCGAAATCGCTGTCGCAGCGGGTGATGCAGCGGCTGCGCCAGGCCATCGTCGACGGCGAATTCGCGCTCGGCGCCGCCATCTCCGAGGAGATGGTGGCCAATTCCTTCGGCGTCAGCCGCACGCCGGTGCGCGAGGCGATGGGCCTCTTGCAGGCGCAGGGGCTCGTGGCGATCCGGCCGCAGGTCGGCAGCTTCGTGTTCACGCCGAGCGCAGAGGACATCCATGCGCTCTGCACCTTCCGGATCGCACTCGAGCCGAAAGCGGCCGAGCTCGCCTTCCGCCACGATCGCGACGGCGCAATCGCGACAATGAACGCAGCGATCGCCGCGATGGAGCCGGCGATCGCGGCAAAGGACAACATCGCTTATGGCCGCGCCGACGCCGCTTTTCACGAGGCGCTGTTCGCCCATTGCGGCAACCGTTACCTGGCCGAATCCTATCAGCTCGTCTCCGGCCGCGTCGCCGCGCTCCGCACCAATTTGACCTCGCCGATCGACGTGCGCACCCGCTCGTCCTTCGATGAGCATCGCAGACTGCTCGATCTGTTCGCACGCGGCGAGCACGCGGCCTTCGAAGCGCTGATGACGACGCACATCACCAATTCGGGCGTGGTCTATGCCAAGGCGCTGAAAGTAGAGGCACTGAAAGTGGAGGCGCCGCAGATGGACGCGCCGAAGGTGGATTGAGCGCCGTCACGGTCCCTCCCTCGGTCCCGGCCTGTCCAGAAAATCCAGCGCGGTGTTGATCTGTTCGAGCTGGTGCTCGAGCCTGTCGCGGTCTTCGACCGACTGCGTCGTCTCGAGCTGTTCCACGAGCTTCTGCTTCCGCATCAGCAAGTTCTCTATAACCGTGCTCACAATTCCCCCATCGCCAGAGGCGAAGATCAGGGCAATGCCAAACCCGGACGCGAGCGCGCGCGACCCGGGCCGCATCAACCCTCCATCAGAATGTTCGCGGAGGCGGATGGTTCCTGCAGGTGAACCACGACGCGCTCGCCGAGGTCCGGCAGTTGCTCGCAGGCGGCTGAAGGTTGGCTGGCAGCCCGGGGAACCCCGACCTTTCACGCGCCCGTCGGTTGAATTCGGGGCCTCGGCGTCTTATCCGTAAGCCCCCATGGACACCCAGATCATCACCGCCGAAAAGCCCCTGATGGCGCAGGCCCGCCCGCGCAAGCCGGCGCCGTTCCTCCCGATGAGCCGCGCCGAGATGGATGCGCTCGGCTGGGATGCCTGCGACATCGTGCTGGTGACCGGGGACGCCTATGTCGACCATCCGAGCTTCGGCATGGCGATCATCGGCCGGCTGCTGGAGGCGCAAGGCTTTCGCGTCGGCATCATCGCGCAGCCGGACTGGCATTCGGCCGAGCCGTTCAGGGCATTGGGCAAGCCAAAGGTGTTCTTCGGCGTCACCGGCGGCAACATGGACTCCATGGTGAACCGCTACACCGCGGACCGCCGCTTGCGCCATGACGACGCCTATACCGCCGGCGGCGAAGGCGGCAAGCGGCCGGACCGCTGCACCATCGTCTACGCGCAGCGCTGCCGCGAGGCGTTCAAGGATGTGCCGATCGTGCTCGGCGGCATCGAGGCCTCGCTGCGCCGGATCGCGCATTACGACTACTGGTCCGACAAGGTGCGCCGCTCGGTGCTGGCCGACGCCAAGGCGGACTTGCTGCTCTACGGCAATGCCGAGCGCGCCGTGGTCGAGGTGGCGCAGCGGCTCGCGGCCGGCGAAGCGCCGCGCGAGCTCGACGACATCAGGGGCGTCGCGCTGTTCCGCCGTGTGCCGGAAGGTTATTCCGAGCTGCACGCCGACGATCTCGATTCCGCCGACGAAGGCGCATCGCGGAAGCCGGGCGCCACGGTGATCCGCCTGCCGGCGCTGGAGCAGGTCGAACAGGACCGCGAGGCCTATGCGCGCGCCTCACGCGTGCTGCATCGGGAGAGCAATCCCGGCAATGCGCGGCCGCTGGTGCAGCGTCATGGCGATCGCGATCTCTGGCTCAACCCACCGCCGACCCCGCTGACCACCGAGGAGATGGACGCGGTCTACGATCTGCCTTACGCACGCGCGCCGCACCCCTCCTATGGCGAAGCACGAATTCCCGCCTGGGAGATGATCAAATTCTCGGTGACGATCATGCGCGGCTGCTTCGGCGGCTGCACCTTCTGCTCGATCACCGAGCACGAGGGCCGCATCATCCAGAACCGCTCGGAAGGCTCGATCCTGCGCGAGATCGAGAAGATCCGCGACAAGACGCCGGGCTTCACCGGCGTGATCTCCGACATCGGCGGCCCCACCGCCAACATGTACCGGATGGCGTGCAAGGACCCGAAGGTCGAGGCGGCGTGCCGGCGGCCGTCCTGCGTCTTCCCCGAGATCTGCCCGAACCTCAACACCTCGCATGACGACCTCATCAGGCTCTATCGCAAGGTGCGCGAGACCCGCGGCATCAAGAAGGTGATGGTCGCCTCCGGCGTGCGCTACGACCTCGCGGTGGAGAGTCCCGAATACATCAAGGAGCTCGTCACCCATCACGTCGGCGGCTATTTGAAGATCGCACCGGAACATACCGAGCGCGGTCCGCTCAACAAGATGATGAAGCCGGGCATCGGCGCCTATGATCGCTTCAAGCGGATGTTCGATGCCGCCGCAGAGCAGGCCGGCAAGAAATATTACCTGATCCCCTATTTCATCGCGGCGCATCCCGGCACGACCGACGAGGACATGATGAACCTCGCGCTGTGGCTGAAGAAGAACCGCTATCGCGCCGACCAGGTGCAGACCTTCCTGCCCTCGCCGATGGCGACGGCGACCGCGATGTACCACACCGGCGTCAATCCCTTGCGCGGCGTCCGCCACGGCGGCAGTGACAAGGTCGAGGCGATCAAGGGCCTGCGCCAGCGCCGCCTGCACAAGGCGTTCCTGCGCTACCACGACCCTGACAATTGGCCGGTGCTGCGCGAAGCGCTGAAGGAGATGGGCCGCGCTGACCTGATCGGCTCGCAGCCCCACCAGCTCGTCCCGGCGCACCAGCCACCCGGCACCGGCAAGGCCGCCGGCACGAAGCGTCCGGTGCGTCCCGGCGGCAGGACGCAGCGGTTCACGACCAAGGGCCTGCGGGTGATGAAGTAGCGGGCGCCACGCGCCTGCTAGAGATCGAGCACGACCGCCCCTGACACGGCATCCGTGACGCCGCGTCCATTGCCCTGGTCCTCGAGCACCGACCTGAAACTGTCGAGAGTCTTGATCATCGCGGGCCGTGCCGCGACCATCGCGTCCTGACTGGCCCAGCTGCCGATGAGGCAGAAGGCCTGCTCGCCGGTCTTGATGATGACGCCATGTTCGAGGCCCGGCCATTTCGCCTTGCCGTCCCGGTGTGCGTCGAGGAAGGCGGCCTCCTCGCCCTGCTTCACCCTGAACTTCACCACATTATAAACTTGCATGATGCGCCTCCCGAAAATGGACTGATGAAAAGGCGAGCGCCGGATCAGGTCGGTTCGGGCTGATAGTTTTGCACCCCTGAAACAAAAAGTCGAAAACAACCCCATGCACAGTAGGCGGGGATAGCGAAATCAAGGGCTTGAAGCGCAACGGGGTCGGGTGGCGGCGTCATCACGCCCGAGCGGGTCGGCTCGCGCCTATAATTTAAGAAAAACCGAAGATCACTTGATCCGTCGGGCAAAACAGGCGTAGGATGGCATCATCGGGCCTTACGCTTTCCTGACCGCCCGCTCCGTCTCCCCCAAAAGTTAGAAGGCGTCTTTCCTCGCGAGAAGCTATGGATAATCAACACCATAGTTTGAAAAGAACCTGGCTCCTGTTGCAATCCACCAGCAAGCTCTCGAACTTGGTCGCAAGAAGCAAAAGAATCAGTACCGAACAATGAACAAAGGTCACTTCGAACTTATCGGCGAATTTGAAGCCGGGCTCTGGAAAATCGCCGACAATCTGCGGGCGAACTCCAATCTGGCGTCGAACGAATATTTGATGCCCATCATGGGGCTAATCTTTCTCCGCCATGCGACGAACCGCTTCGCCGAGTTGGATCACTTTTGGGAAAAAGAGCAAACAAAGGCCGACGTCGAGGTCTTCATCATGGATGAAATTTTCAGCCGCCTCCCCTCACCACCGTTCACTGCGGATGAGAAGAAATTGGTGGCCGAGAATGTCTACTCGTACGTTTTCCAGCAAGCGATGCGCGGCGATTTCCACGCCTGAGAAATAATTTTGCGTCAGGCCGGCTTCTCGGACACAACCCTGTTCTACACCGGCTTCACCTTCCGCGGCTGGGTGGCCTACGCTTGATGCGGCCCTGCTTCGTCAACAGAGATAGACTGTTCCAATGAAAAAGATCGGATTCCTCTCCTTCGGGCACTGGACGCCCTCGCCGCAGTCACAGACCCGCTCTGCTAGCGATACGCTGCTGCAATCGATCGAGCTTGCGGTCGCGGCGGAACAGTTAGGGGCGGACGGCGCCTATTTCCGCGTGCATCACTTCGCGCGGCAGCTGGCCTCGCCCTTTCCCCTGCTCGCCGCAGTCGGCGCCAAGACCAGCAAAATCGAGATCGGCACGGCCGTGATCGACATGCGCTACGAGAATCCGCTCTACATGGTGGAGGACGCAGGCAGCGCCGACCTCATCGCCGGCGGCAGGCTCCAGCTCGGCATCAGCCGCGGCTCGCCCGAGCAGGTGATCGACGGCTGGCGTTACTTCGGCTATCGCCCGGCCGAGGGCCAGAACGACGCCGACATGGGCCGGCGCCATGCCGAGGTCTTCCTCGACCTGCTCCGCGGCGAAGGTTTTGCCGAGCCCAATCCGCAGCCGATGTTTCCCAATCCGCCCGGGCTGTTGCGCCTCGAACCGCATGCGCAGGGCCTGCGCGAACGCATCTGGTGGGGCGCCGGCTCGAACGCGACCGCGGTGTGGGCGGCCAAGCTCGGCATGAACCTGCAGAGCTCGACGCTGAAGAACGACGAGACCGGCGAAGCCTTCCATGTGCAGCAGGCCGCGCAAATCCGCGCCTATCGTGCCGCATGGAAAGAAGCCGGCCACAGCCGCGAGCCGCGCGTGTCCGTCAGCCGCAGCATTTTTGCGCTGATCGACGATCGTGACCGCGCCTATTTCGGCAGGAGTGGTGAAGGCGAGGACCAGATCGGCTTCATCGACCCGCGCACGCGCGCGATCTTCGGACGGAGTTATGCGGCCGAGCCGGATGTGCTGATCGAGCAGCTGCGGGAGGACGAGGCCATTGCGGAGGCGGATACGCTGCTGCTGACGATCCCGAACCAGCTTGGCGTCGCCTATTGCGCGCATGCGATCGAGGCGATTCTGACGCATGTGGCACCGGCGCTGGGGTGGCGGTGAGGCGAGCCGCACCCCATACGACCTATAGTCGAGATTGACTTCAGCCACCACCCCAGCCAATGATGCCCCGGGGAAATTGGAATGATTAAGGGGCGAGAATGCGTTTGGGGGTGGGGATCTTTGCCGTGGCCACGCTGCTTGCGGGGTGCGCATCGGGGCCAATGGGCGATCAGGCTCTGACCGAGAACGTCAAGTCGAACACTGCACGCCTTGTGGTGTATCGCTCATCCGCCCTGGGATTTGCGGTCCAGCCCAACTATGCCGTGGACGGACGCGTGATTGGCGGCAGCCAGGCCGCGGGCTTCCTGGTGTGCGATCTGCCTCCGGGCCGACACGAGGTCGCCGTCAACAATCTGCCACTGAGCAGCAATCTGTTCGGACAGGGAAGCGAGAAGGTGAGCCTCGAATTGCGCGCAGGCAGCACCACCTATCTCTCAGCCCAGCCGCAGATGGGAATCGTGACGCCCGGCGCGATCACGCTGATCCAGGTCACGGAAAGCCAGGGCCGCGCGGACGTCGCCAAGCTGCATCAAAGCAACGGTTCATGTGACAAGGCGTGATCCAACTCGCTCCGGTATCAAGGGGCGCATCAATCGCCTCGCCCTGAAGATCATCCTGCGGCTCGGTCGTTACGCCGTTCTCCCGGTGGTGGCACTGGCCTGTGCGATCCTCGCCAGCTGGCTGATGATCATGGATCGGTACACGATCGCGGCACTGGCCACGATGCCGCTCGTGTTCTCCATATTCACGGTAGCGGCAGCGCTCATGATCGGCCTCTTGCTCCTGCCTTCGCGAAAGCATCAGAGTTTCGAGGCGAACGAGGAGATCGCTCCGGGTCTTTGGGCAATGTGGAAAGAACTCGATCCCAGCTTTGTGCGATCACGGCGCACCCTGCTGATCGACACCGACTTCAATGCCTCGATCGAGGAAGTGAGCCGATACGCCGGACTGTTCAGGCCACACGTCACGATGACCATCGGCCTGCCACTTCTGATCATTCTCGACGAGCGTGCTGTTCGTGCCATCATCGCCCATGAGGTCGCACATGCGCAGCTTCGACACACGTCGGGAGGGGCGAACCTCCATGACTTCATCGCCGCTTCGGAGAACATGCTTTTCTATGCCGATCCGGATCGAACGATAACCGGGCGCATTGCCCTCGCCCTCCTCCATTCCATGCTCGAATGGCTCGACAGGGAATATCGCGCGTTGAGACGGGAGAACGAGCTTGGCGCCGATCTCGGTGCAGCCGAGCAAGTTGGGCGGGCCGAGATGGCGCGTGCCCTGGTCATTACGAACGCCTGCAGAACACGTCTTGCCGACCTCGTGTTCGCGCCTCTGGAGAAAGAGATTCTGGGCGCAATCAATGCGCCTCGCCCGCCCCTCGAGCGGATCATCAAACGGCTCGAGGACATCAGAGCGCACGAGCCGATGATCGTTGCCGCCGTCGCTGGTCTAGGTCATGAGGACGATCCGGACTCGACGCACCCGCCTTTCGGCAAGCGGCTCGCCAACCTCGGCCACACCGACATTCCCGAGATCGACGAGGTCCGGACATCCGCCATCGGCCAACTCCTCTCACGGGACGCAGCCAAAGACCTCCCCGCCCGCTTTGACAGGGAATGGCGGAAGAAGGCGCAGGAGTGGGTCAACGTCGGCAGGTAATTGCGGCCGAAACCTGAGCAACTGCTACGGCTGCGGTCATTGAGCGACACCTGTGGTCGCACGATGCCGGCGTGAATAGGGACGCGATTGGTGGCTGAATTCGTCCCCGAGGCGATCAGGCTGCCGCCCGCTTCGACCGGCAGCAAGTTCCGCGTGCGCTTATCAGCGGCCTGATCTGCGAGCCGGCCCACCGCTCACCCCGCCTTCACACCCGCATCGATCAGCATCTTCGCCGCCGCGACTGCCGACTGCGCCGGTCCGTCCTCCGACTGCTGGCCGGTGACGTAGATGCCTTCGATCAGCAGCAGCAGGGCGTCGCCGAGCACGGCCGGCTGGCGCGCGCCCATGTTGGCGGCGAGTTCGCGCAGGCGCTTGCGGAAGACCTTTTTGTGCGCTTCGGCGACCTGACGCGCGGGATTGTCGCGCGAGGGGTACTCCACCGCGGCGTTGCTGAGGCCGCAGCCGCGATAGCCCTTGCGCACGGCGTGCGCCGACAGCTGGCTGATATAGGCGAGCACATGCTCGCGCGCGTTGCTGTAAGTCTTGCCGTCGGGGCGCTCGAAATTCTCCCAGAAGTGCTGGTCGTAGTCGCGTAAGTACGCGGCAGCGAGATCGTCCTTGGAGGCGAAGCTGCGATAGAGGCTCGGCTTGGTCACGCCGGCCCGGTCCACCACCTCGTCGACGCCGACGGCGCGGATGCCCTCGCGGTAAAACAACTCGCTCGCGGAGGCGCGAATCCGGTCGGCGGCACGGAGCGGCGGGTCCGCGGGTGCTTCGGCTTTTTTCTTCATCGCTTTCCGATGCCTTCCATCTGGCCTTGATAATGTTACTGACCGGTACGTACTAATGCCGCATCGAAATACGTACCGGTAAGTAACATGCCCCATTCTCCCGTTCAACCTGCCTCCGTTCAATCCACCACCGTCTCCAGGCGGCCGTTCGGCCCGAACTATGCCTTCGTGGTCGTCGCCGTGATCTTCCTGGCGTTGCTGGCATCCGCCGGACTGCGCGCGACGCCGAGCGTGCTGATGCTGCCCCTTCAGAAAGCATTCGGCTGGGACGTCGGCGTGATTTCGTCGTCCGCCGCCGTCGGCATCTTCCTTTACGGCCTCGCGGGTCCCTTCGCGGCGGCCGTGATGCAGCGCTTCGGCATCCGCCGCACGGTGCTCGGCGCGCTGGTGCTGATGTCTCTCTCGACCGGGGCGAGCTACTTCATGACCGCGCCGTGGCAATTGTTCCTGACCTGGGGCCTGCTCTCCGGCATCGGCTCGGGCGCGGTCGCCAATGTGCTCGGCGCCACCATCGTCAATCGCTGGTTCACCACCAATCGCGGCCTCGTGATGGGCCTTTTGACCGCGAGCACCGCGACCGGCACCCTGATCTTCATGCCGGGCCTCGCCTCGCTGGTCGAGTGGGGCGGCTGGAAGCCGGTGGTGCTGACGGTGGCCGCATGCTGCGCGGCGCTGATTCCGCTGGTCTATTTTCTGGTGCCGGAGCGGCCCGCCACGATCGGCCTGCGCTCCTACGGCAGCACGCATGACGAACAGCCCGCAGCACCCGCGCAGGGAAATCCGTTCGTCGCCGCGATCAGCAATCTTGTCCGCGCGACGAAGACCCCGACTTTCTGGTTCCTGTTCGCGACGTTCTTCATCTGCGGCTTCACCACCAACGGCCTCGTCGGTACGCATCTGATCGCGTTCTGCGGCGACCACGGCATTTTCGAAGTGCAGGCCGCAAGCCTGCTGGCATTGATGGGGTTCTTCGACCTGTTCGGCACCACCTTGTCGGGCTGGCTCACCGACCGTTTCGATCCGCGCAAGCTCTTGTTCTTCTATTACGGTCTGCGCGGGCTGTCGCTGATCTACCTGCCCTACTCGGACTTCTCCTTCGTCAGCCTGTCCGTGTTCGCGGTGTTCTACGGCCTCGACTGGATCGCGACGGTGCCGCCGACCGTGCGCATCGCCAACGAGGCGTTCGGCGACAAGAACGCGCCGCTGATCTTCGGCTGGGTCGTCGCCGGCCACCAGCTGGGAGCCGCCTGCGCGGCCTTCTTCGCCGGCTTCATGCGCTCGGCGCAGGGTGACTATCTGCAAGCCTTCATGATAGCGGGCGCGACCGGTATCGTCGCAGCCGTGCTCTCGCTGATGATCGGCCGGCGTCCGATGCAGCCGGCGCTCGCCGCGGCGTGAGGGGCAGATTGCTTCGGATGGCGGCGGCACGATCCGCCGCCGTTCAACCTGGGAAAGCGCGATGCGCGCTTGACGCGTCACTCTCGGAATAGAGCAGGAGCGGTCAGCTGATGTTGAGCAGAATCCGCCCCGATTCGCCGCTGCGCATCAGATCCAACGCGTCGTTGATGTCGTCGAGCGCGAACTCGTGGGTGACGATGCCGCCCTTAGCAGTCTTGATATCCATGGGTCGCGCCCGGTCACTCGAAATAGATGAATTCATAATCGCCGGTGTAGCCGAGCTTGCCGTAGAGCCAGGTCCATTCCGATGTGTGCAGGATGGATTCCGCCGTCAGCGCCCAGCATTCGAGATTGTGCAGCTCGGCGACGGTCCGGTAAGCCTCGACCATGACGTACTTGTTCTTGCCGACCATCATTGTTTCAGATCAATGATGTGGACATCCGTAGCCGCAACCGCACGCGTGTCCGAGCCTCGCTCGGCCTTTGTTCGGGATGCGAGGTCGGGCGAACCTTGATTCCACGCTCCACGCAATCCCACCGGGGGAAGCGGCCGCGCTTCATGGCACAGCCTCCGCTGCTGCCGAAGGGCGAATTTGATCCGGCGTTGCCACCTTCGCCGGTTCAGATCGCCATCCGGCAGGCGTGTGGGCTGGCGTTGTAGTCGGACAACATCCGGGACCGCTGGGGCGGCTGATGTTCCGGATCCCCCCGGCGTTTCACGGGGCAACGGGCTGAAGGGCCGAATGCTGAGTCCGGTGGCACAGGTCTTTGCCGATTGCGTTCGCGAAATTGCCAAGCCGCTTACCCGCCACTGAGGGCACGGCGTGATCAGAGCGGCGGCGAAATCGTACTGAAGCGCGCGAAATCGGAAATGGCGTGCCGTTCAGAACAAAACAACGAACTCATACATAATTGAAATTGCGTGTGATTTTTCCTGCCCGAGGCGTTCCACCGCCGTCGGCGCAGACTTCGGGTCCCACCCGTTGTCGTAGGAAAATTCAACACACCTCACGACAGCGTGCACCTTTCGCTCCTGGGACGTAGTATGTTGCCGGAAGCCGTCGACGCTTCGAGACCGAGAATTTCGGTGGCACTCGATCGCGAGCGCTCGAAGAGATGCACTCCAGAATCAAGCTGATGATCGCGGCAGCGGTCGGACGGCGCGGCAAATGGAGGACACGATGGTGTGGCGTGACGACAAGGCCCGGGCAACCCTGATCCGCGATGCAGCAGGCAGCGTGCCAGCCGGCAAGAGCCCCCGGGCCTTTGCCGAGCCTCTGTTCGGCTACACCAATGCCGAGGACCTCGCCAATTACGATGCGGCCTCGCTTGCCCTCCTGGCGGAGCAAGCCTGGGAACACGTGCAGCGGCGCACGGCCGGCCGCGCCGATATCCGCGTCTTCAATCCGGTGCTGCCCGACGGACGCGAGATCTCCGTGCTCGAAATTCTCAACGACAACATGCCTTTCCTGTTCGACTCCACCATGGCGGAGCTCATCGAGCAGGGCATCGAAGTCACCCTTGTCGCTCATCCGATCATCGCCGTGGAGCGCGATGACCAGGGCAAGCTGCTGCGCTTCTACGGCGAATCACTGCCGGAGGGAGCAAAGGGCACGCGCGAAAGCCTGATTCATCTCCACATCACTCGCCTGGACGCCGATGCGGATCGCAAGAAGCTGATCGAGGGCCTCACCAGCACGTTGAACGACGTCCGCGCCTGCGTCACCGACTGGCGCGCCATGCGCGACCGCGTCGAGGAAGCGATCAAAACTTTCTCTTCCAATCCGCCGCCGCTGCCGATCGACGAGGTCGCCGAAGCAAGCCAGTTCCTGCAATGGCTCTGCGCGGACAATTTCACCTTCCTCGGCGTGCGTGAATATCGCTTCTCGTCCGACAGCGACGCGTCCGACGACATTACAACCGGCGAAGGCCTCGGCATCTTGCGCGATCCCGACGTGAAGGTGCTGCGCCGCGGCACGGAAATGGTGGTGATGACGACGGAAATTCGCGAGTTCATGCGCGAGCCGACGCTGCTGATCGTCATCAAGGCCAATGTCTCGAGCCGCGTCCATCGTCGCATCCGCATGGATTATGTGGGCATCAAGCTCTATACGCCCGACGGTCGGCTCGAGGGCGAACTGCGCGTCGTCGGCCTTTTCACCTCGGGCGCCTATACCCGTTCGGTACGACAGATCCCCTATGTCCGCCACAAAGTTTCGGGGGTGCTCCAGCGCGCGGGCTTCGACCCGAGCGGCCATTCCGGCAAAGCGCTCATGCATATTCTCGAAGAATATCCACGTGACGAACTATTCCAGATCGACGTCGACACTCTGAACAATTTCGTCATCGAGGTCCTGATCCTCTACGAGCGCCCCCGCGTCCGGGCGCTGGCGCGGGTCGACAAGTTCGATCGCTTCGTATCCGTCCTCACCTTCATTCCACGCGACAAGTACGACACCAATGTGCGCACGCGTGTCGGCGCCTTCCTGGCGCAGGCCTACAAGGGCACCCTGTCGGCCTCCTACGTAGCATTCCCTGAGGGGGCGCTTGCGCGCGTCCACTACATCATCGGGCGCTATGAAGGCAAAACTCCCCTCGTCGAACGCGCCGCGCTCGAAGCCGGAATCAGCGCCATTGCCGCAACCTGGGCCGACAAGCTGAAGGCCGCGCTCACTGCATCGACCGATGGCATGCGGGCACGCATGCTCGCCAATCGCTATGCCCAGGCCTTTAGCGGCGGCTATACCGAGGTATTCACGGCAGAACAGGCGATCGCCGATATCGCGACCATCGAGAAGCTCACGCCGGCGCGCCCGGTAACGATTTCGGTTCACCGCTTCGGGGGCGAGGGCAATCCCAGGCGCTTCGGCCTCAAAGTTTTCTCGGACGCCGCACCGCTGTCGCTGTCCTACCGCGTGCCGGTGATCGAAAATCACGGCCTGCGTGTGGTCAACGAACGCACCTATCAGATCGTGCCCGGTAACAGGCCCGCCCCGGTCTGGCTGCACGACATGACGATCGACACCAGCGACGGCCAGCCGATCGAGATCAGCCCGGACTTCAGCCATCGCCTAGAAGCCTCGATCATGGCCGTGGTCACCGACCGCGCCGAATCCGACGGGTACAATGCCTTGATCCTGCGCACGGCCCTGGGCTGGCGGGAAGTCTCGACCATCCGGGCGCTGTCCCGCTATTTGCACCAGATCCGTGCCCCGTTCACCCAGGACTATATGTGGGAGACCTTGCGCAAGAACGCCGCGATCACGGCCAACCTCGTCGCGCTGTTCCAGGTTAGCCGCGATCCGCATCTTATCCTTACCGATCGCGAACGTTCAGCGCGCGAGGCAACTCTCCTTGCCGAGATCGAGGAGCAGCTCAAATCCGTCGCGTCGCTCGACGAAGACCGCATCCTGCGCCGCTTCACCAATCTGGTGCAGGCAACCGTTCGCACCAATCTGTGGCAGATCGGCGAGGATGGACATCCACGTCCGGTGATCTCCTTCAAGTTCGAGGCGCGCCGGATCGACGACCTGCCCGCTCCACGACCTCTCTACGAGATCTTCGTCTATTCACCTCGTGTCGAAGGTATTCACCTGCGCTTCGGCAAGGTTGCGCGCGGTGGCTTGCGCTGGTCCGATCGGCCGCAGGATTTCCGCACCGAAATTCTCGGCCTGGTGAAAGCGCAGCAGGTCAAGAACGCCGTGATCGTGCCGGTCGGGGCCAAAGGCGGCTTCGTACCCAAGCGCCTGCCATCGCCCTCCGATCGCGAGGCGTGGCTAGCGGAGGGCACGGAAGCCTATCGCATCTTCGTTCGTTCGCTGCTCGAACTCACCGACAATCTCGGCGGGGACATCGTGGTGCCGCCCGACCTGACCGTGCGGCATGACGGTGACGACCCCTATCTCGTCGTAGCCGCCGACAAGGGCACCGCCACCTTCTCCGACGTCGCCAACGCGATCTCGGCCGAGAAGAACCATTGGCTCGGCGATGCCTTCGCATCCGGCGGCAGCCAGGGTTACGATCACAAGAAGATGGGGATCACGGCGCGCGGCGCCTGGGAGGCGGTCAAGCGCCACTTCCGCGAGCTCGGCACCGACATTCAGACCACGCCGTTCACCGTTGCCGGCGTCGGCGACATGTCCGGCGACGTCTTCGGCAACGGCATGCTGCTCTCGCCGACGACGAGGCTCGTCGCCGCTTTCGATCACCGCGACATCTTCATCGATCCCTCGCCCGATCCGGCGATCAGCTTCCATGAGCGCCAGCGTCTGTTCGACCTGCCGCGGTCGAGCTGGCAGGACTACAACAAGTCGCTGATCTCGCAAGGCGGCGGCGTGTTCTCGCGCTCGCTCAAGGCGATCGCGCTCGCTCCGGAAGTGCGCACCCTGCTGGATCTCGATAAGCCGCAGGCGACGCCGTTCGAGGTGATGACGGCAATCCTGAAAGCGCGCGTGGACTTGCTGTGGTTTGGCGGCATCGGCACCTATGTTCGCGCGTCGGCGGAGAGCGACGATCAGGTCGGGGACCGCGCCAACGATCCGATCCGCGTCGCGGGTGGCGACGTGCGCGCGCGGGTGATCGGCGAAGGCGCCAACCTCGGCGTCACCCAGCGTGGCCGCATTGAAGCGGCGCAGAAGGGCGTCAAGCTCAACACCGACGCTATCGACAATTCGGCCGGCGTGAACACGTCCGACGTCGAGGTCAATATCAAGATCGCGCTGGCGCGCCCCGAGCGCGAGGGACGCCTCAGCCCCGCTGACCGCAACAGCCTGCTTGCCGCAATGACCGACGAGGTCGGTACGCTGGTGTTGCGCAACAACTATCTGCAGACGCTGGCGCTCTCGCTCGCCGAGCGCAAGGGCGTGGCCGAGGCCGGCTTCCTCGCCCGCCTGATGCAGTCGCTCGAGCAGCGCGGCTTGCTCAGCCGCGCGGTGGAGTACTTGCCCGACGACGCAGTGCTCACCGAGCGCATACGGCGCGGCCAGTCCCTGACGCGGCCCGAGCTTGCGGTGCTGCTCGCCTACGCCAAGCTGACCCTCTACGATGATCTGCTCGTCACCAGCGTGCCCGATGATCCCTATCTTGCCCGCGAGTTGTCTCAGTATTTTCCGCGCGAAATTCAGGACAAATTCCCGACAGCGGCCGAACTGCATCGTCTGCGGCGGGAGATCATCGCGACCAGCCTCGCCAATGCGGTGATCAACCGCGGCGGCCCGGCCTGTGTCGTACGCCTGATCGACGAGACGGACGCCGATATCCCGACCATCGTCATGGCCTACGTGGCGGTCGATGAATGCTACGGTCTAAAGGGGCTCAATGACGCGATCGATGCACTCGATGCCTGCATCGACGGGCAGGTGCAGCTGTCCCTCTACGCTTCCGTGCAGGACCTCCTGCTCTCCCGCATGGTCTGGTACGTGCGCAACGTCGATTTCAAGGGCGGGCTGGAGGCCGTCGTCGCGCGCTTCGGCCCGGCGATCCGCCAGATTGTCGCCGCGCTCGACACTACCCTGCCGCCGGACTTGCAGGCCGCACGCGCCAAGCGTCGGCAGGACCTGACCGACGCTGGCGTCCCGGCCGGCCTTGCCGGCGAGCTCGCCGATCTCGACCCTCTGGTCTCGGCACCCGATATCGTGACGGTCGCCGAGCGCACCACCCGCCCCATTGGCGACGCCGCCGCGACCTTCTTCGCCGCCGAGGCGAATTTCCGTCTCGACCGCATCATCGCCGCCGCGCGCCACGTGCCGGCAAACGACTATTTCGAACGTATAGCCATCGATCGCGCCGTTGAGCAGATCGCTGGCGCCGAAAGAAGACTGGCCGCGGATATGCTGGCGACCGGCCAGTCCGGCCAGCAGGCCGTCGAGACCTGGCTCGCCGCTCACCCCCAAGCGACGCGCATCCGCAGCTCGGTCGAGGAGATTGCTGCCAGCGGCCTGACGCTCGCCAAGCTGACGGTGGCGGCGAACCTGCTGGGCGACTTGGTCAAGGCCTGAGGGCGTAGCGAGGCAGCGATGTGAAAGGGTCAATGCTAGGCAGGTTGTCAGCCGGCGAATGGAGGAATCCAATGATCCACGCTACTTGCCATACAGCCGATAATGTCCGCTGCATCGAGTTCGATGCCACACCCTGGTTCAGCGAGGCTGACGCTCCGAGCATTATCGACTTGGCCCAACGCGGATGGGCCAGTACCGCGATTGCCGATTCCCTCGAGGGCCGACGCGGATACGAACGACTGCACGACCTCGTTGAGTATGCGGCGAAGCGACTGCAATCAGAATCCCTGGAGGACCCGACCTGGGAAACCTTCGAGTGCGTCGTCGACGGACCGGAGGCCGTGGCCTGGCTCGAGAAAAACCGACCCGACGTGGTGACAAGGATCCGGTAAGCCACGAAAAGCGCAGCAACGGCGGCGCTTGATTTTTGCGATTGCAAACAAAAGAAATGGCGCTCCCTAGGGACGGGCCAGAAGCGAGTGATTTCAGTGGACTAAAGAAACGTTTGGGCAGCAACAGCCTTATTGCCAGGCACGGTCGCTACAACTGCAAATCAATTCAGGCGTAAAGCTTCACTCATCCAATTTCTTGTTCAGTTCAGGATCGAGCTTGGTTCGGTCGACAGACTGATAGAACGTGATAGGCCTGCATTTTCCGTCGAAGTCCGCGAGGACGACGGCCGTCCACGGACTCGTGGTCTCGCCCGAACTATCGCGGGAGTCCGGCATGACCTTGCGAGCAGCGACGACATACCAAGCGCGACCAGCCGTTGCCGCCTTCGCAGCCGCAGCAAACTCATCCAATATTCCGCGCAGATTTTTGCGCATTTCTTCTTCCGTGTCCCCGCGGAGGTATTTTCGAGACGACTTTCCTGCCTCCCCGTACTCATGCTGAATGTTCAACTGCAGTCGGGCATCGTCCACTTCGATCTTGGTCACCCGTGTCACCGCTCCGCCTTCGCGAAGATAGTCCCGCACCCGGACGTCGCAGGCCAAAAATCTGTCCGTGGGCGGCTGAGCGACGCTAGCTGCAGGGGAGACCGCGGCAAGTGTCCGGGTGTGCTTTTTTCGAGGAGCAGCGTCCGCAGGCATCGTGGCGATGGCGGCGCTGAGGAGCGCCACGGCGAGCACGACTGGAAGAGGGGCATTCATGAGTGCGCTGCCAATTCGGTCTTTCTAAAACGCACGGGCCTCGGCGTTGGTTCCGCGGCGCGGCCAGGTCGGAGCAATCATGAAGGACCGGAGAAGCGGGCGGCGGCTCCTCAGGAACTTTTTCCTCAACACGGTCTTGTTTGTTATTGTTCTACGACCTTGCGGAGGCGGCTTTTCGACCATCGGCCGGTCATGGACTCGATACTCATCAAGATCTTCGCCACGGCGCTTGCCTTCAGCCAGGTCACTACCCGGCCGGATGGGATCAAGACGGAGTTCGATGCGGTGCGCGACCGCTTCGAGGTGGCGGAGCTCTTGAGTGCCGGCTGCGCCCACATGCGCAAGGCTTTCGACATCGAGGACATCAACCTGGACGATCTGATTGCCACCGCCATGGATGACAAGGAGGCGTTGAGCAGCGAGATCAAGGCGCTCAAAGGACTGAATCTGGCCGACCTCCAGGTGGCCTATAGGCAGTTCTGCAAGGTCGAAAACGTGCAAGACTCTCCGGTCGATCTCGGTCAGGTCATCACCTTCTACAACAGCGCGGTCAAGGATCTGCCCGACGCGGCGCAGCTTGAGCACCTCAGGCTTTCTGGCACCAGCGAAGTCCTCGACAACAAGGGCGAGCAGCTTGCTGAGATTTACGCGCCTAACAACCGCCGCATCTCGGTCAAGCTTGCGGATATACCGGAAGCGGTACGCAACGCATTTATCGCCGCCGAGGACAAGCGCTTCTTCCAACACGCCGGCATTGACGAGCGCGGACTGGTCCGCGCCTTCATCGGCAACTTCACGCACCCGGGCCGGCCGCAGGGAGGCTCGACCATTACGCAGCAGGTCGCCAAGAACCTTCTGGTTGGTAACGACATCACTTACGAAAGAAAACTGCGTGAAATGATCGTTGCCTCGCGGATGGAGCGCGCCCTGACCAAGGCGGAAATCCTCGAGCTCTATCTCAACTCGATTTATCTCGGTCGCGGAGCCTGGGGCATCGAGATCGCGGCGCGCAGCTATTTCGGCAAACCGGCCAAGGCGCTCTCCGCCGTCGAGGGCGCCCTCCTCGCCGGGCTAGCCAAGGGACCGAACTACTTCAACCCCGACCACCACCCCGAGCGCGCGCGCGAGCGTCTTGCCTACGTGCTCGGCCGCATGCGGGACGACGCCATGATCGACGACGCCGCGGCGAAAGCAGTATTGCCACAGCTGGTCGAGTACCGGCCGACGCGACGGGACTTTGGCTTTCACTTCGTCGATCACATCGCCCGCGAGGCAAAGTTGGTCGCGGGCCTTGATACTCTCACCAACGCCTCCTACACGGTGCGCTCGACCATCAACTCGGCCTTGCAGCGCGTAGTCGAAGCGACATTGCAGGAGGGCCTCGCGCGGTACGAGCTGAATACCGGCCGCTACAAATTTGAGGGACCCGAGGCGAACATTTCCGATGCCGTCCGTCGCATTGCGGCAGACCTGAAGGCCACGGAACCGGCTTGGCTCGCGGCGTTGAAGGCGACACGGCTACCTCTCTACGACGTTCACTGGGACTCGGCGGTCGTCCTGGAGAATGCGCGCGGCAAGCGTGGCCACGCGATCAACGTCGGTCTGACCGACGGAAGAATCCTGCCGCTGAACACCTGGAGCGCCGCGATCCAGCGCGGCCTCAAGCCATACGATGTGGTCTACGTGCAACTGCGCGAAGCCAAGGGCAAGGAAGCGGCGCGTGCCGATCTGCGTATTCGACCGAACGTGCAGGGAGCGGCACTCGTACTCGGGAACGAAACCGGCCGCATTCTCGCGATGGCGGGCGGCTTTTCGTATCCGGCAAGCCAGCTCAACCGCGTCGTCCAGACCCTGCGCCAACCCGGCTCCACCTTGAAGCCGCTGACCTATCTCGCCGCCCTTCGCAAGGGATTGCAGCCCAACACGCTGGTGATGGACGAACCCATTACGCTGACACCGATCGGCGCGACGGTCCACGCGCGCCGGGGCGATTTCTGGTCGCCCAAGAACTATGACGGCGGCGCTTTGGGTGCCATTACACTGCGGCGTGCGCTGGAAAACTCCCGCAATCTCGCCACCGTGCAACTGCTCGCATCCGGCCTCGACGACAGTGCCGAGCGAGGCCTCGACCGAGTCTGCGAGCTCGCGATGGAAGCGCAGCTCTACAAGGACTGCATGCGCTACTACCCGTTCGTGCTCGGTGCCCAAACCGTGCGGCTCATCGACCTTGCGGCGTTCTATGCAGCGATCGCCAACGAGGGCGCCCGGCCCCGGCCCCATGCGATCGAAAGGATCGAACAGGACGGCCGACCAATCTACCAGCACGATCCGCGTGCGGTGGACTGGATCGGCTCGGCCGACCGAGCATCGTTTTACCAGTTGAAATCAATGCTGCAGGGCGTGCTCGCGCGCGGAACCGCGCGCGTGGTGAAGCATCTTTCGCCCTTTGTCGGCGGCAAGACTGGTACCACTGATAATGCGGTCGACGCCTGGTTCGTCGGCTTCACAAATGACGTTACCATCGCCATCTGGGTCGGCTACGACAACAGCGATGGCGGGCGCCGCTCCCTTGGCAGCGGCCAAACCGGATCAAAAGTGGCGCTGCCGATGTTCGAGCCGATCGTGCAGGCGGCCTGGGAGCTGCACGCTCCCAAGATGGCATTGAACGGCCCTTCGCGCGAAGCACTGCATCAGCTCGCTCCCCTGTCGATCGATCCCCATACCGGCGATCCTTCACCGCCCGGCTCCGGCCGCGCTTTCACCGAGTATCTCAAGAGAGATCCGTCGGGCAGAATCGATGATACGCAATTTCGGATCGTCTCGCGTGCAGAAAGCTACGCCCATCGTGGCGGCCGTGACGAAGACGACGGGCCATTCCAGCAGTGGTCCTACGACAACCGCCATTACGGCGATAACCGGTCGCCCTTTCCATTCCCGACCTGGCGTCTTGGTCCGCGCGAATATCCCTCCTGGCGCGGACCTCCCGATGACGAGGACCGCCTCCCGCGACCGCCGCTCCGAGTCGATCCCGATTATTTCTGGCGGCGGCTGAATTGAGCATTGACCCATGAGACTTCACCTGAGACTTCACCGTGCCGCAGCCCTCATCGCCGCCTGGCTGGCCGCTTGCACAGGTGCGGTCGCGCAGGAATTCCAGCTGGAGGACGTGGCCGCAGTCGCCGGCATCCCGATCGCACAGATCAACCCGCGCACCGTCATCTTCGCCGACCAGCGCAACGACAAACTCGCCGATTCCTCGACCGAGCTCATTCCTTTCGACGATTGGGCCCGCTCACGTCCGGTTCAGCGGCGCTTCCTCTCGCTCTTCCCGAGCTTCGTTGAGCCCACGCTCAACCAGCAAACGAAGCTGAAGCTCTCGGTCTACCAGGCGGAGGCCCGGTTTCGACTTCCAAAACCGGCAGCGGCATTGGATCTGGCGCGGTATGCGAATGTCGCGTTCCTCGAGCAGATCGATCCGGCAGTCAAGCACTGGCCGATCACGGCGGCCGATGATGTTCCCAGCAAAGACGCGGGCGCCGCGCACAACCGTCCGCCGGATCGCCGCTGGTGCGAGGACGCGAACGCGATCTGCGTGCGGTCCCGCTACGTGTTCGAAGGGAAAATTCCGGCGGGCATTCAGCTTGCCAACAAGCTGCGCGAGGAGAGCAAAAAACCGATTCCGGATTTCATCGAGTTCCTGAGTGAGATCATGTTGGTCACGCAGCCGCGCCTTGCCGAACTGCCGACCCTGACAGGCCTCGACTCCACAGTCACCAGCGCGCTCGAGCAGAACATCTTTTGGGTGAACCAGGTCATCCAGTTCGGCAAGCTGCTTGCGGTTCTGCAACAGCATCCGACCCAGCCGGAAGCCGCCATCGCAACGGTCTACATCCTGATTGCGGTCAGGAACGACGTGCTCAACAAGCAAAGGGAATACAGCAATACACCCGTTCTGCGAAACCTCGTTCCCGCGCAACTGCTCATGGGCAAGAGCTCCTTCAACAGCGGCGATTCGCTGAGCGCCGGCCTGCCGAAATACGCCAGAAGCCGCATCAAGGCGATCGCCAACATGATGGAGCGGGAATGAGTAGATCTTGCGCGGCAACGACAAATCGCGTTTGCCGTCGACAGGCGTCTGAGAAATCCGAAGAACTGGCAAACAGTCTCCGAGCCACGGCAAGACTCCTGCCCGCCACCCCTTGCAAGATCAGTTGATCAAGAGGCTCGCACTTCCGATCGGGACTCCCATCCCAAAATGTCGCGGAATATCGTGCATCTGGCGCGCCCGGAACGATTCGAACGCCCGCCCCTCAAATTCGTAGTCTGAATTCGGGACTTTTCAGTCGTTTTCACAGACACGTTGCCATACTCTCGCCCTCTCTACAAGCTATTGATTAATAGTAATATTTAGCGCTGTAGCGTGCCTTAGCGTGGTCCGACCGCGATAATTCTCACTAGCGACTTCCCCAGGCTAAACCCAGACTAAAAGAGTGGAGGCATTTATGGCTGATAAGGGCCAGGTTCTCACCGACAAGAGCATTGCGCTCCTTTCTGCGGCGGAGACGCAATACAAGGTGCGCGATGGCGAATTGCCGGGCTTTTTCGTGCTCATCGGCAAGCGCCGGAAAACGTTCATGGTCCAAGGCGAGTTCTGGCGTGATGGCGTTCGCGAATTCACAGCGCAGGTAAAACTCGGCGACTTTGGTGACATGACCACGCGCCAAGCACGGGGCAAAGCCAAGGAGGCGCTTGGATCGATAGCGAAAGGCGAACGCCCTGGTGAGGCTCCGAAGATCAAACCAGGCTCAATAACGCTTCGGCAAGCGTGGGAGCGCTATCGGGATGCGCACATGAAACGTAAGGGTCGAAGCTCAGGGACCATTGAAAACTATCGAGATCACATGGAGCGGCTGTTCAAGGATTGGCTCGACAATCCGCTCGCTCGGCTTGGGCGACAACCGCACCTCGTTGTTGAACGTCACGACAAAATAACGAAGGAGAACGGTTCATATATTGCGAATGGGTCAATGCGCAGTCTGCGGGCAGTGTATAACCACGCGCGGAAAAGCAATACCGATCTCTCGGCCGTGAACCCGGTTTCCGCGATCGACTGGAATAAAGAGCACCGACGCAACACCGGGATGGGCTCCAAAGATATCAGCGGTTGGCTCAAGGAGCTTTACGCAATGGATAACCCGGTAAGGCGGGAATTTCACCTTCTGACGCTCTTAAGTGGATCACGACCAACCGCCCTGAAGAAAATCCGGTTGGAACACATCGATTTGCGACAAAGGATGATCCGCATCCCAAAGCCCAAAGGTGGGGAGGAAAAGGCATTTGACATTCCACTATCCCGGCCGATGGTCCGATGCATCATCCGCGCGATCCGATGGGGCCGGATCATGTATTCCCAGCAAGCGAAGTCGTGGTTATTCCCAGCCGACAGTGAGCAAGGACATCTCGTAGAGCATAAGGAAGAGCGAAATGTGCTATCCAAATGGGGTAACGACCTGCGGCAGAGCTATCGCACGCTCGCGCAAGCAGCGGGTGTTTCGGAACTCGACATCCATCTTTTGATGAACCACTCACTTCCGGGCGTAAATGCTGGGTACATTACCCGCGATCGGTTGCTAAGGGATCACCTGAGGAGCCAACAGCAAAGAATTTCGGAGTTGGCTATTCATAGCACAGCAGTAGAGCGAGATCTTTTGTTCGTCCAGTGGCTCGGAAGCGCGAAGATCGATGAGGCCAGATGTCCGCCTCACACAGCAGGGCAACCAAACGGCATCTCGATGGCTGCATAGAATGAAGTTCCGGCTATTCGCTCGTATCGCAAGATTCGCTGGTTGCGGGGAGGCGCAACACCCGATCGCTGCGAAATGGAACTCGGGACGCGAGCGGCACCTTTTCCGGAGTGCCGTCGCCGGTGACGCAAGAGTCGGTGGTTGCCAGGGCTCGCAATACCCGATTCTTGCGTTTGATCGAGAGTACGATTCCGCGGCGGGTTGCGTAGCGTAAGTCTTTCCTCTGGCCGACGGGATCCCAGGTCAGGCTACAGAAACACCGTTATTGCGTGCCGAGCCAGGATATCCCGCAGAGTCTGGAGCACATCAGACAGTGCGACAACATTACTAGGCGCGCCAAGGCAAAGGCGGCTTGCGCCGGGGTCGCCGTTCCCAACCGCGACCGCGGGCGGTGGCGGCAAATTGATCTGCGGACCACTCCTGATGCAATGGCAACCATCCGTAGAAGGCCGGAAACTGGAGTTTTGCGGCTTTCGGAAAGATATGCAGGATCACCCGGTAGCGCTCAAGCGCCTGCAGGCGCCGCTCGCGCAGAAGCTTTTCAAGCTTACCGCTCTCGATCAGCCGCACCACCACCTCACTCAGTATCGGAGCCACAAACCAGGCGGAGGCGTGCAGGAGGAGCTCAGTTTGAGCAGTGTAGGCTGCCGGGACCGTCAATGTGCCGAGCCGAAAGGCTGGCGGAAGACATTTGGAGTAGGACCTGACGTAGAAGGAGCGGGTTGGTGCCAACGACGCGATTGGCACAGGACGCTCGGTGAAGAAAAAGCCGTAAACGTCATACTCTATGACGATCGAGCTGCTCAGCGACTTCGGCGATGCGCTTCCGGCGAGCAAGACCATGGTGCGAGCCGCGGGACTGTGTAAGGTCGGCATGCACGGATGTGCAAATGTCGCTTGCTGTTGCGCAGCTTCGTGATTCTAGGCCGCGGTGAGGGATTCTCCTCAACTGCTACCCGAGGTCAACGCCGTCCTGCGTGGGTTTCCGGCCCAGCATCTCGCCGCGAAAGCTGTAAAGCCAAATCGTGCCCAGGGCATAAAGGGCGGCGATCGCCGCGAAAGCAAACGTGTTTTGAAGCCCTGATGTGCTGAGCAGAGCGCCAGCAAAGGTGCCGAGCGCTTCTCCAACACCCATAGCGACAGCGTTGATGCCTAGCAAGGCGAGGTGATCCCTTCCTGGGGTATTCCGTACGAGCAATACAGACAACGATGGCAGGGCGACAATCTCCACAACTGTCAACAATGCGACGGCGACGTAGAGCGTAAACAAGTTCAGAAGGACTGATAAAAGCGCGAAGCACGCCGTTATCAGGATGGCCGATAAGATTAACATGTCGACGTCGTCTGCATGCGCGCGATCGAGCGTCTTCATCAACGGGATCGATGCTCCAACTACCAAGGCTGCATTGAGGGCGGCAATCGTCCAAACAATCTGCGGGCCAGCCAGCAAGCGTCCCAGTACTATCGGTGCAAATGAGAAGATCTGGGCCAAAGCGAACCAGGTAAAGGCAGTTGCAATGAATACCAGACGGAGGTCGGACCGCGTTATGCTTTGCAGCAATGGCTTCCACCAGCTGCCAGGGCGATCCGGAACGTGCAGACCCTTGCCCAACGAGACATGGCAGAGCAGTCCAGCCAATAACATCACCACGCCGGTGAAGAGAAAAGGAGCGTTTGGTGCGATTTGCACGTACAGCAGGCTCGAGAGCAACGGTCCGAGCGTGGCGGCGATATTCGTTCCTACGGCGAACTTCGCCAGCGTCAAACGGACTGATCGGTCTTCCGCCAGGTGGACCGTAATGAGTCGCAGCAGGAGGCTGCAGGTGCCGTAAGAAGTGCCGACCAAAACCAGTCCGAGCGCGGTTCCGACAGGCGCGGCGCTCTCCGCCACCATTATATGGCCCGCGCCCATCACGAGATAGGCTATCGTCAAACCGTAACGGGCGGGCATGCGATCAAGCAGCGGAGCGAGCACGGCACGCGAGGCTCGCCCGGAAGCGGACAGCAGCAGCAAGAGAGTACCGACCTGAGCCGCCGAGAGGGATCGATCGAGAAGATAGAGGCCAAGCGCGGAGAGCGGCGCAAAGTAGCCGTAGTTGTTGAGGAAATTCAGAGCAAATACATTGCAGAATTTTCGCTGCGCGGGTTTCAGCTTCAGCATGGTGACGCACAGGTTTATTATTGAACGGTGATGGTGACCGCCATAATCATACGGGCGAGCCGGTCATCGACTTCGCCAGCGCTTGCCCCGGTGGCAAGCACATGACCAACACGATCGAACGAGTCGCAGACAGGTTTCACGGTGTCGCCCACCTTGATCGTCAACTCGGCACCGGCATAGCCGGGCATTTCGGCCAACCTGTCATATCCGGCTATTTGCCGCACCTTGCCAGCAGGCGGAAGGAAATATCGGATGCCGGCTGCGCCGTATCTTTCCGATGAATGCATCACCAGGCCGGCCTCCGCGCACAGCATCTGGGCGAAGACGCTGCCGTAATACGCGATGCCAGTCACGTACTGGGTCAGGTGCGTAATGTAATCGCCTCCGGGCCGCGAATGAATTTCGCCCATGACGATCTCACCCGTATCGCAGACCCAGAATTCCGCATGGAACATGCCGAAAGTCAGCCCGACGGCGTGAACGGCGTCCTGCACAAGGCTGATCGCGCGCTCACTCAGGGAAGGTGCGAGATCTGCCGGCGCAACATGGCCGCACTCGACGAAATTGCGATCACCGATCAGGGTTTTTCGGGTCAGACTCAAGACCATCGGCAAGCGACGGACACACACCCCTTCCGCGCTGAACTCTCGCCCCTGGACAAACGATTCGAGCAGGAATGGTCGCTCGGCGGACGGCCTAACCTGCGCCAGCGCAACGGCAACAGACGTCGCACTATCCAGCAGAAAGACGTTCTCACTGCCATAACCGGTCATCGGCTTGAGAATAAGCCTGCGATACCGGCGCGAGAGCTCGGCGAACGCTCGATCGACGGCCTCGGCTGATCGGCACACCACCATTTCCGGCTGCACAAACCCGGCTGCCCGCAACGTTTCGCGGCAAACGGACTTATTGGTGGTGCACTCATGCGCACGTTCACCCGGGCCCCTGAATCCAAAGCGGCGAACAAGTCCGGCGATCGCCGGCTGCGCTTTCTCTTTGAAGCTGAATACTCCTGCAAGGAGCTCACGCCGGGGATAGGTACTAACCCAGTCGAGGCAGGCGCTCACATCCTCGAAATCGAGCGGATGCGCCTCATCGGCGAAATCCGACAGCTGACCGCCCAGCTCAAGACGCTCGGGCCTGTCCGTCAACACCACCCGGAGGCCTTGCGCGCGTGCCTGATCATAAACGTGGCGGGACTGAATCGAGCTTACTCCACCCAAGACCAGCAATTCTTTCTGCATCGTCACCGGATCTATCCATTGTTATCTCCACACCTTGATGCGCCAGCCATCTGAGCAGGCCTGGGGTCGTCCGGGGCGTGATGATGTTTTCAGGGTAATGCAATCCACTAACGGCGTTTCCTGCGCTGATCAGGCAGTTGATCAGGAAGATCACTGGCAAGCAGGTAGCAAGAGCCATCGAGCGTATATCGGGGCGGTCGGTGAAATTAAGTCGCAAGCTGTGCATGTGCCGTCGTCCGTGCCGAAGCCCAGCGAGATCGATTGCTAGAAGCGTCACTGTCTGTTCGCCTTCGGCCAGGCCAAGAGTCCGCTGAGCGGCGCGTTCGAAAAGCTGCTTTGAGGTGAGCCCGGTATCTCTATCTACGGCATCCTCGGCCAGGACGCCGAGATGGTGTAGCAGCGCGACCACTTCGGCATGTCCCGTCCAACGCAACGTGCGTTGGTCGACATTGGCTCCCGGCCGGGACAATTTCGGATATTCCAATAACCTCGGTTGCATCCCGTCATGCCAGTGCTCAAGAACTCCGATGTCGGGCCAGGCGAGCTGCTGAACATCCGAAAAGCGCGGAACGACGCAGAGGGCGCCGTCGCGGATGCAATAGGCGTCGCGCTTCGCGAGCGGGAGGTGGGAAGTTCCGAAGAGCCTTTTGTAGCCGAGAGGATTGGCCGGGCGTGGCACCACAATCCCACCGCAGCACATACGAAGGGATTGCACCTCCTGAGTGGATTCCAGCAAATAGCAGGCCAGGATCTCCGTCAGCCCCGGCTCCAGCCCGCAGGGCAGAACCACCGCAAGAGTCGGAGCTTGGATCAGCGCCTGCTGCACGCGTGGCATGTCCTTGTTAGCGGGCCGACTGATGCTCACGAGCAAGCCACGTGCACCGCGGCCCGCCAGGCTCTCGATCACGCCGAGCGTTACCGGCCACGTGGCGGCACAGATTACGACGGGTGCGAGGCCTGCGTGCTGCGGCTGGTCGGTGCACAAGATCTCGCATCCCCATGCGTCTCGCGCAGCTGTGAGCGCGCTCATATCGCGATCGATGAGACGGACCGTCCACCGCGGAAACGCATCGCGCAGCAGCGCCGCCATTCCCCTGCCCATCGTACCAGCGCCTATGACGTCAGCCTGCATGTTTCACTCGCGGGCGAAGACCGGGGTGATCGTTTTCGATACCCAATCGAGATGCTTTGTGAGCAGTGCTTGGTTCGGCGCGGTGCTGATCACCGCGATCAGACGTTGAAGACGGAAATCGTTTGGCGGAAGCACAATGTGTGTACCGACCGATGTTTCGACGATCGCCTGCTCTACCCAAGGGTGATCGAGAACCGCCTCAAGGCCATGGTAGCCGAGCAGCCGCCCCTCCTGTTGGGCCAAGACGTAATGGATTCCTGCCACGCGCTGCGGCGCGGGCGGGGGGAGAGGCACCGTGCCCACTGCAATGCGAGCAAGGTTTTCGTAAAAGTCATATTGCAACGCAAGCGGGACAAGATGCGACGCGATGTAATCCCCGCCCGGCCGGGCAGCGACCTCAATGAGCGTGAACTGCGGTCCGTCGTACTTGCCTTCGAGGTGGAAGGATGCATTATCAAGACGCAGCGCCAGCACGCAGTCTTTGGCCTTTTCTTCAATCATGCAGCGCATCTCACCGTCGAGGTCGGCAGGGAAGATATGCCGCACCTCTAGGCAATAAGGATCCGAGGTGAGCTTGTGCGTGATCCCGACAATGGTGACTTCACCGTGGGAGACGTATCCTTCCACACTCACTTCCTGCCCGGCGATATAACGTTCGGCCAGGAACGTGAGCGTTTTCCGGCGCAAGGTCGGGTCGTACGTCGGATTGCCGATCTTCTTGCTACTGGAATGAAAGACATCCAGGTCGGCAGACTCGCGAATGAGATAAATTCCGGTGCTGCCCGAGGCATTCAACGGCTTGACGATGACGGGGAGCCCCGCCACACCGATGAACTCTTCCAGATCGCTATCATTGTGCAAAAGGCGGTGCGTGACGCCGGAAACCGACTGGGTTCGCTCGCGCAGTATCGATTTGTCCCGCACCCCAGACACGGATGCCCGCGGCAACCCGGGCAGCCGCAATTTCGCGGCAACAATGGCGCAGGCTTCGACAGCAGTTTCCGTAAAGCAGACCACACCGGCGATTTGGATAGAGTTTCTGAACTCCGCGACCGCGCTCTCGAGCGAGTCAAGGCTCGCCGGATTGCATTGACGCCACTCGTCGACATAGCTGGCAAGTTCCGGCGGCAGCGGCTGACCAAGCACGGCAACGCGGTAACCCAGCCGATGCGCCGCTTCGAATGCACGAATGCTTTCTCGTATGAGGCGGCGATAATTGATATAGAGTAGAAACTCCGTCATGCAGCCCAGCCTCCGATGTCAAAGGACCGCCCGGCGGGAACCCACTGCAAGGCGCGGTTCAGACATGGCGTTTCTCGGCTCCCGAGGCGCTCCAGGACTGCGCTGCACAGCTCAGGCATCACAGGCCAGGCAAGCGTCGCCCACAGCCGCAGGCCCACAAGACTGAGAGCGCAAGCGGCGCGCTCGATGCCCGGATGATAGCGAGCGTGCAGCGATTCTACTGCAAACCTGTCAAGATCGCGAAGCAAGCGATCGATTAACTCTGCGATCTGCCGCGGCTCGAAACCTTCGACGGAGAATAGCCGCCCGCCCTCATGCCGGCGCTCGCAAAGCTGCTGATAAAATGCGCGATGCAGGCGCTCCCAAGTGCCGGGCTCAGGCACTGTCCCACGGTGATGCGTTTCGACGGCGTTGCTGATGATCTGAATGACGGATGCGAGTCGTCTGCGGCGCCGTTCGATCCAATCAAACGCTTCACCAAAGCTAAAGCTCGTCGCGGCAACCGCAGGACGCGTATAGCAAACATATAAGCGCAGCCAGTCGGCGGGAATTCCCTGGCGAATGAGATCATCGGCATATATGACATGGCCCCGAGAGGTGGAGAACTTGTAGCCGTCAAGTTGGTAGAATTCGTTGGCAAAAAACCCCACGATGCGAAATCTGCTGGCATTAAACAGGTGCAGCAAAATCGGGAAGATGATGCAGCGCAGATACGCGTTGTCGGAGCCAAAGAACAGCGCAAGCTCTATTTCGGCCGAGCCGAGTTCCGCGCTGGAGGCTAGCATATCCTGTGCCGTCAAGAAGCGGGGGACGAGCTCAACAGCCGAATAGAGCTTCAGGTCCTCTTGCCCGCGGAACGGGAGAGCGATTCCCTCCGATGAAGAGATTCCGAGTGGAATGCTCGGTAGCTTGTGCTGCAGCACCTTGGCGACGAAATCCGGCATTTTGCCGACGTAGGCCCCCGACATCAAGAGCCGCTCGAGCACGGCCCGATGCGGCTCTAGTGGCACGAACATGCGCTTTAGCGGGCGCCATGCAGCTGGGCGGTCGCAGTGATTGCACACCGGATCCACCAGTTCTTCATCAGGCACAAACAGCCCGCAGTTTTCACATTCCGAGCTTATTTTTCCGCCGCAGTGCGGACATAAGCCTCGCACGTTTGCTTCAAACAGGTATCCGTGCCCATGCTCACAGTACGGAACGCGAGTGGTTTTCTCGATCAGATGGCCGCAGGCGTCCAGGGCGCTCAAGAACTCGCGCGCGATCTCTTCGAACCGCGGAAGCTCATCCAGCGTCGCGAACACATCGAAATCTATTTTCAGCAGACGGTAATTGGCGAGGAAATCATCCGAGTACATTCGCGACGTTTCACGATAGCTTCGGCCTTCGCGCGCAGCGGTTATCCCCACATGCGTCTGAAAGCCCAATGAGCCACAAAGCTGGTAACAATCGAACCCGAGTGTCCGTTGCGCACGGGTAAATATGTCAGCTGCGACGACCGGCCCGGCCAGATGGCCGAGATGCATGCGTCCATTGGGTGTCGTAAAGCTTGGCAGAACCACGCGCAGACGGCGCTCGCTTTTCGGTGCCTTGACCCGTTCGTCAATGGTCTGCCGGTCCTCCCACCACACATTTCCCATCACAAGGGTTTCTGCTCCTGTGTTCTTTATAAGATGGGCAGCGAACGGCGGCATCAGTATCATGTCTCCGGGGGTGAGCTGCTCCGTGGAAAGCGTTCCGTCACCATAGGTGACCTCGCCGAGGCCGGAGAACACGAACAGCATCTCGTGATCGGCATGGCAGTCAAAGCTTGTGGACCCGCCTCTCTCGATCGAGAACTTCGACGCGTTGAAATGGCGGGCAGCCACGTTCTCGCGCAGCTTTTTCATCGCTCCTCCCGCAATTCCGCCAGACGCGAAAGCATTGAGCGGTTCGAGTTCAGCGGATAGAACTCCTTTCCCATGATGCTGTTGATGATGGTTGCGTTGCGGTACGCGACGAGAGACAGATTCGGGTTTTGTAAGCCGTGCTGAATGCGTGTTCTGTTCTGGAGGTAGATCTTGCCTGGTAGGGCAATCCGACTCTCCAGTGAACAATCTGCTCTGATCTTGGGCAAACCATTCTCAGTGCAGGCGAGCTGCATGATTCCGTCAAGAAATGGCGCAGTGTTTGACACAAAACCAGTGGCAAGGATCACACGATCGATCGCCACCCTGCGCGTTACTGCTGTCTCGGTACACTTGAGGACAGCTTCGAAAGCCGCATCGTTCTGCCGAAGGCTGTCAAGGCGAGCACTGACAACCAGATGGATGCTGGCGTTCTTGTTCTCGACAAAGCGGTGTTCATATATTTTGGAGAATAGCTGATTTGCGAGATCCCGCGACACCCCATCGCTGCTCAGCCTCTTGGCCTGCACCCATTCTCGTCGACGCGAGAGGGCCTGAGTTTGGAAGTGGCGCAAGTAGGAGGGCGTGTAGAACTCGTTCGTGAAGGCGCAATCATCCATTGGTTCGAGGTTATCGTAGGGTGTAACCCAAAGTATCTGCTTCAGGGGTGGGCCGGAGAGCAACTGTTCCATCACCTCGCTGCCGCTTTGCCCGGCACCCACGAGCAAGACCCGTTCTCCCGCGGCCGGCGGCGGTCTATTTAGATACTCCGCTACGTGATAGACACGTTCGCCTAACAACGGCCGCGCGCAATCCGGGACGTCAGGACAGATTCCGAGCCCAAGCACGACGTGTTGAGCGCGACATTCCGTCTGGCTCGTCGAGAGACGAAAATGTGTGGTTTCGGAGCGCACGTCCAATACTTTTTGTCCAAATCTGAGATACGGCAGCTGATCTGCAACCCAAGCGTAATACTGACCAAACTCATTGCGGGAGACCCCGCCAGACCGTCGATTGACGAACGCATGGAGTCGGCCGGTCTGAAGCAGAAAATTGAGAAATGAGAACGGACTGGTTGGATCTACGAGCGACACACAATCTTTGAGATGTGACACTTGTAACCTGGCGCTGGGAAACGCCATGCCGGCGTGCCAGGTAAAACCGGGCTTATCTTCAAAAAACAAACACCGCAGGCCCGTCGGCTTTACGAGAGCGGCAAGGCTGAGATTGAAGGGACCAATTCCGATTCCAACCATGTCATACATGCAACACGCCGAACTGTTTTTTTAGGTCAAACGGAACGCACGTCGGTGCCTTAAGCAAATGCGTCAAGTCTGCACTGAAATCGCTCGTGCCTCGGCGCTAACGTCAGCCGTTTCTTCGTTCATCCGAAGGGGACCAAGTCCCGCTGTACCTAGCGCGAACCGTCAATCTGCCGAAAACACCGCCTCTCAAACGCGGTGACATATCCGGAGCGCTGCGGGTTTGAGTCAGCCCCCGTTTCACCGTGCAGATAACCTCGTCCTCCAGTTGGCTCGGCTCAAACATTTCGCTCAAGTTCTCCACTTCGAAGAAAGCGAGTTTGACAGATTCTGCTGAACCTGCCGCGCCCAGCACGCCCAATCTCGCCGGAGGACGCTTAGTGTCTTTGCCGAAGTTGTATTTTCTTTTGCGTTGTTCATGCGCCAAACGATCCCGTTCCGGGCGATCAGCACCTCGCCTCGATACGCCTGCTATCTCAGTCCGTCACCTCTGAGGTTTGATAGTTGCTCGGTGCTTGACAAATGATTGCGCGATCGCCCCAATCCAGAGGCTCGAGCATCTCATTCGTCAAGTGGTCCACAGGCAACCGCGATATCGCTAGGGACTCCTCACGCGCTATCGCGGCAATGTCACGAGCGAAAAGCGCGGCATCGTCCCGGAGCGAAAGCGGATCGAAGTGTTCCTCCGTCAACGATGGAGCGCACTGCCACTTGCAAGGATCGAGGCAGCTACTTTTAGCCGCTATCGCGACGCGCGCCTGAAGCAGGTGCAGGCAGGCACGGTCATACGGGAACTGGGGCTATTAAGCTCCATCTTCGAGATGGCTCGCAGCGAGTGGGGTTACACCGCATTACAAAACCCCCTTGCCGGACTGAGAAGGCCAAAGGCACCGGAGGGACGCGAACGCAGGCTAAAGCCGGGCGAACTACAGGCGTTGACCAACGCGTGCAGCACAGTGGCCGGCTCATGGCTGCGGATTCCGATGATTTCGCCCAGGCATTCCGATTTCAAATCGCCCAGGATTCCGATTTGATCTCGCCCACCGTTCCGAGTTGATCTCGCCCGGGGGAGAGAGGCGTTCTGGCAGACCTTCCCTGGCACCAGTTGCGGGGCCTGGTCAATCCCGAACAAATCCGATGATTGGGTTTTCGTCTGCTGTTGCTGTGGGCATGTGGTCAACGCCGCAGGCGTTGTCCAAGCGAAGCGTCATGTCCACAGCGCCCTGGCTCAAGCCTTGCGTGCGGCCTGTTGGGCCCTGGTGCGGCGCAGGCTTTCGCCGGACAGCTCCAGCCGGTGCGCGTTGTGGACGAGCCGGTCGAGCACGGCATCGGCATAGGTGGGGTCACCGATCAGGGCATGCCATTGGTCGACTGGCAGCTGGCTGGTGACGATGGTGGAGCGACGGCCATAACGATCTTCAAGGATCTCCAGGAGATCATGGCGCGCAGCCGCATCGAGTGGCTCGAGCCCCCAATCGTCGAGGATCAGGAGATCAACCCGGCCGAGCGCGCGCAGCAGGCGCTGATGGCGGCCGTCGCCGCGGGCGAGCGCAAGTTCGGAGAACAGTCGCGGCACGCGCTGATAGAGCACCGAGCGGTTGTCGCGGCAGGCCTTGTTGCCAAGCGCAGAGGCTAACCAACTCTTGCCCACGCCGGCAGGGCCGCAGATCAAAAGATTGGCGTGTGCGTCGATCCAGCTGCCTTCGGCGAGCTGGGCGAACAGCGCACGATCGAGGCCGCGGGGCGTGCGGTAATCGATGTCCTCGACACAGGCCTGCTGGCGCAGCTTGGCAGAGCGCAGGCGTGCGGACAGGCGCTTGTCGTGACGCAAGGAGGCTTCGCGCTCAAGCAGCAGCGCGAGCCACTCGGCGTGGCCGAGGCTGGCTGCGTCGCCCGAGGCTTGGATGTCGACGAAGGCCTTGGCCATGCCATGCAGGCCAAGCGCATGAAGCTGATCGAGGGTCGGATGTGTCAGCACGTCTGTTCTCCTAATTGTAGTAGCGCGGCCCGCGGATGTTGGGATGGACGATCGCAATCCCGTCCGCGGGCCTGTGTGCGGGACGACGATCGAGGTTGTTGGCGAGGATGGATTTGACCGAGCCGTAGGTGCGCGCGCCGATGTCGATCGCGCGTGTGGCAGCAGCTTCAAGCCGGTCGCCTCCATAGGATCGAGCGAGCCGGATGATGCCGAGGCAGGCGCGGAAGCCCTGCTCAGGATGCGGCCGCTCGTCGAGAATGAGATTGCACAGCGCCGTGGTCGCGGGCCCGATCGCCGCGGCATCCTGGCGGATCCGCTCGATGGTCCAGCCGGCGTAGCGCCGATGACTTGAGGCCATGTGCTCGGGCACCGTAGTGTGCTTGTGGTTGCCGCTCATGCGCTGATGCGCGGCGATCCGCTCGCCCTTGTGGAAGATCTCCACAGTACGTGCGGTGAGCCGCACCTCGACCTCGGCGCGGACGAAGCGGTGCGGAACGCTGTAGTAGTGGTCTCCGACGTCGACGTGATAGTCGATGCTGACACGGCAGATACGCCACTCCGCGAAGACGTAAGGGGCCTCGGGCAATGCGTTCAGTGCCGGTCGATCGATCTCGTTGAACAATTGCCGGCGCGTCACGCCGAGCCGGCGGATCGGGCGTTCGTCGTTGAGCCTGCGCAACATATTTGCGATGGCTGCGTTGAGCTCGGCGAGGCTGTGGAAGATGCGGTGGCGCAGGCCTCCGATCAGCCAGCGCTCGATCACCAGTACCGCCTGCTCGACCTTGGCCTTGTCGCGCGGGCGTCGCGGCCGCGCCGGCAGGATCGCCGTGCCATAATGCGCTGCCATCTCGGCGTAGCTGCGGTTGATCTGGGGATCGTAGAAGCACGCCTTGATCACGGCCGTCTTGGCATTGTCAGGCACGACCAGCGCAGGCACGCCGCCGATCGCCTCGAACGCACCGACATGGCCGCTGATCCAGTCGGCCAAGCCTTGCGTCCAGGTCGCCTGTGCATAGGTGAGGCTCGACGCGCCCAGCACCGCGACGAAGATCTGCGCAGTGCGCCGCTTGCCGGTGAGGCCATCGATCACGACAGGGATGCCGTCGCCCGCATAGTCCACGAACAGCTTGTCGCCGGCGGCGTGCGACTGGCGCATCGTCACCGACAGGCGGCTTTCCCAGGCTCTGTAGAGTTCACAGAAGCGGCTATATCGGTAGCCGTCCGGCTCGCTGGCGATATATTCCTCCCAGAGGATCGACAGCGTTACGTGCTTGCGCTTGAGCTCGCGATGGATGGCCGCCCAGTCGGGCTCCGCGCGCCGCCTCTGGCCTGGCTTGGTGCCGACGCCGGCAAACAGCCGCTCCTCCAGAACCGCGTCCGTAATGTCGTCCGCAAGCGGCCAGCTCAGTCCCGCCGCCTCGAACCGGCGGATCGTCAGCCGCACCGTCGAGGGCACCGCCCCGACCCGCCGCCCGATCTCCCGGATCGAAAGCCCGGCTGCCCTCAGCCTCATCACATCGCGCACGTGGCGCATCGCAAACCTCCCCATGGGCATCCGATCCACTCCTTCCAAAAGCCGAAAGAAGGGGACCTATCAGAGCCAGAAGAGGCCGCTTACCCCCGGGCGATTTCATCCCGGAATGGTGGGCGATTTCATCTCGGAACGGTGGGCGATTTCAAATCGGAATGGTGGGCGATTTCATTTCGGAATCGTGGGCGATTTCGAGCGGAATCAGCACTCATGGCTATTGCACGGCTTCAACTCGCCATTGAAACGGGCCTAAGGCGCGGCGAACTGCTTGGTATCCGATGGCAACGTGCGCTTCGATACAGCCGTCCTACATGTGCCCTTCACCAAGACCGACAAGGCGCGCACAATCCCGCTCACTGATCGAGCCGAGGCGATTCTTACAGAGCGGAGAGCAGACTGTAGCACGGATGCCGAGTACGCATTCCCCGTCAGCGCTAATGCATTCCGACTTGCCTGGGAACGTTGCAAGCGACGTGCGGAGCGTAGCGGGTCTATCGGCATACAGGAGCTACGCTTTCACGACCTACGGCACGAAGCTATAAGCCGGTTCTTCGAGATGGGCTTAAACCCTGCCGAAGTCGCATCAATCAGCGGGCATCGCGACCTGCGGATGCTGCTTCGATATTCCCCTACCGTCCGGGGAGTTGGCATGGAGGAGAGCATTAGCCTTGATCTCGGAGGGTAGGCCATCAAGCAAAGCAAAGCGCAATAAACGGCTTTCCCGATCAAGACACGAAGAGGTTTCTCCCAAGTAAGTCGAGTATGCTTCGCGTCGAAAATGGCCAAATGGCTTGGCGGGAAATGGGAGGCTGGGAAATGGACGAAAAGTTTCACAAGGAAGCGCAAGAAGTCGTCGACCACAACATCCACAACTAAATCGACAACGCCGCGCTATGGTTTGTAGACATCATCAAAAAGAAGGTCGCCGATAACGACGAGGCAGGTTTGACGTTTACCTGCATGGCCGCGGACACGATGCTAGCTTTCTTATTCGAGGCGTACCTCAATGCCATCGGCACCAAAACACTGCCTCTCTGGAATGATTGGGACGACTACCACACCAAGATCGACAAGGTTTTTCAGCACCTGAAAATCTCTCCCGATTGGGGTAAGCGCCCGTACAGCTCGGTCTCTGCGATGAAGCGCCCGCGCAACACGCTGGCTCACGGAAAGCCGGAGAAGACCGAAAAGAGCAAGACCTTCATCGACAAGGCAGGCGGTCAAAAGGGCAAGGAGATCGACATGACGGCTGACTGGCAGAAGCTCTGCACACCCGAGATGGTCACCAACGCCTGCGACGACCTCACTGAGGTTTGGAAGGACATGGTCAAGAAGTCGGGTATCGACCCGTTGGACCTAACGACGCAGGGCGAGCTGACCGTCACAACAGGCGAGAAATTCGCACCCAAACCCAAACCGGTAGCCAGCAGCCCGAACATCAAGCGGAAATAGGCTCGAAGGCACAACCCCGCAACCGATGACGGATTGCGGAGCTAGGGCAGAGGAAGTCAGTCAACCCCCATTGTAAGATAAGGCTTTTTTGACCTCCTTAGGCCAAAACCCACCATTTGAGCTACGGCGAAATCTGGCGTTTCGCGATAAGTCGGACCTCTGGCAGCGAGCGGACTCGGCGTGATTAGGGGCTGGAAAGAAGCCGCTGCAGATGTGTAATAATCCGGCTACCCATTTGTATCCGTTCTCCGTCGATCTGAAGTTGCGATCGCTTCGACAGCGTCCATCCGAGCACTGGCGCATGGGCGTAACGGTCCGCAAGGCGGAAGTGACTGAACACTCCATTCATCGAAGCAACGTAGGTGGACACCAGACTCGCGGTGAAGGTGCTCTGGGTCGACTGGCCGCGCAAGAGCGCAAAAAAGGGCACCCAGACCTGTTCCAAATTGCGCACCCTACCCGGCGACCCTATCGGGCTTATCGGCAATACGGATATTGAACTGAGACCGTTGCTGAACAGAAGATTCGATCCGTCATCCAAAGTAGGATCGCTGCTGACCTGCACGAATACGGCGGTCCGAATGAACTGACGAGTACCGCGAGGATGAGGCTCGCGATCGTCCTGAATGAGATTGCCGATCTCGCGGAGCACTTCGAGTGCCGAATTCGATCCGAAGTTCTCGACGTATCCTCCGTCCACCACTGCGTCATAAAAATGGCCTACCCTGTCGTACACGGAGCCGGCCGGCTCGATGAAAGGAAAACGGGTGCTGATCCCGATGGCCGCCGATAGGGGCAGCGGTCGGACTTTTGCGACGTTGAGGAGTTGCTCGTTCTCGGTGAGGCCGGCGGCCAAAATCCGCTGCCCGGTCAGAGCGGAAACTCCGTTGAGAACGAGTACAGGGAAGCGTGAGGTCGCGTCGATCCGATCGAAGCGTCGGGAGAGCCCTTCTCCGGGATCGAGCATCGTGTTCCGCCACGCGGCCTCCCAGGCTTTCTCGAGAACGGCCGATCGATCCGGTACCCAAGGCAGCGGGAGAAGGTCGCGGAAAAGGAGCGCGGCAAGCACCGGACCCGTGAAGTCGTGGTCCAGGATAGCTTGCCCGCACAATCGGTAGCCCGTAACGGCGTCTCGCGCGCGATTTCGGCAAGCGACAGGCTTGCCAAGTCGCGCGTGGTGAAGGAGAGCCCGATACACGCCCGCTCCGAGAGAGCCGCCAGAAACGCCGCTGATCATGAACGTATGACGGTCGAACGAAGGAAACCGGTCTTGCAGGTCGCCCAGAATGGTAGCCGTCCAATATGCCGCCCTCAGACCGCCTCCGGCGGCCGATACGAGGACGATGGGTTGCCGTTCGTCGAGCTGGTTCAAGAACTCGTAGGCATAGAGCTTGTTCGTAAGCGGCGCCGGCCCGCGTAGGCTTACCTTTCGGTCATCGTCTTCGCTGTTTTTCGCTGACATTGCGTGGACTTGGGGATACGACTGTTCACCGCATTCGGTACATCGGATCGAATGGGAGTCGGTCCAGAGGCTCACCACAGTCGCTAATCCGATCAAAACTAGTGGAATGGCAACCCACTCACGCCGCCAGTAAAGCTGGGCATAGGTGATCGCGGTCAGCCAGCACGACGCGGCGAACAGCAACGTCCCTTCGGGTCCTACGGTCCAAGCGAAGCCGACAGGTGCGGAGAAAGCCCATGCGAACAGAGCGAGGCTGATGACGACAAACAGCAATCGGCTTCGCAACGCCCGGACGAACGCCTGGCCGACGCACGATAGATGTCGGCGAGTTCGGGTTTTCACGGAGCGCAGAGCCGTGGGAATCATCAGGATGCCCAAGGATTGCATCTCAAGGATCGGATACATACGGATTGGATCTCGCGGCAACGCGGCAGCCATTTGCATCGCCCGAACCTCGGAGATCGCCATTACGCCGACGAAGCCGACCGCGAGAAGTGCGGGCACCGCCGATCGGCGGAACGCGGCGAGGCGGCCCGCCAGCAGAATGGGACTCGACCTGAATTTCGCGTCAGAACAGTGCCAGATCGTCGCCGAGAACCAGATTACGGCGATCAGCATGCGGATCAACGCCAGCGGAGATTCGGCGCGGGTCAGGGCCAGTTCCTCTGCCTGAGAAGTTGCAAGGAACGTCACCAAGATGACGGCGATGAACGCTAGCGTCGTACGTACCCCGTACAGGGTTCTGTGCACTCTCCTCAGGAAAACGCGCAGTACCGCCGCGACGGCGCTAAGCGACGTGTAGATGATGACAAACCGGGACAACGAGCCGTCCTCCGCTAGGACCGTCGAATACCATGCGAAAGACTAGCGATCATCCACGAACTCGCGCGTTCGGGCCGATCCGCTCCCCGCGAAGCATCACCTAGTTCACTTGGGTCATCGTATCCTTGAACTTCAAGAACTAGTGTCCTTCCACCGTCGGGGATGCTAGTGCAGAATACCATATTCCAGTAGTCCTCGACGTGAACCACCGTGGTCTTGCCGCCCACGTCACCATGAAAAAGCTATATCTCGTGATAATGGCAGATTCGCACCTGATTGCCCTCGACAAACAGCACAAACGCACAAGGGCCATCACGAAGCTGAGTTTTAAGTGGTCCTTCGGGGTCAAAAAGCGCGGAGCCGCACGACACAACGCTCACCGCACCGGAGCACACATACGGCATATGCAAGTGCCCGTGGAGAATGATTGCGGGCATATTGTCTTGGGCCAACTTCAAAACGCTATCCGCGTCCAGGCAGCGCAGAAATACCCTCGCGGCGCGCCCGATCGTCGCCGGAGGATCTATGTGATGGTGCACCAGCACGAGGAGCGGTTGAGAGCTGCGTCGATTTTGCGCGAGCAGCTTTCTCGCTGCGGACAACTGGGCAGTCCCGACGAGGCCGAGCGCATTGGTGATGGGAGAGTTCGAAGGCCTCCGATTGCTGTCAAGTACCAGGATGTCAACGCCCCAATCCGCGCCGCTCATGAACGCTGGAAAGCCTTTGATCGGGCTCGCTGTCAACCGGTTCAGATGGTTTAGCACCTCCTCAGGAGGATAGGAGCTGCTGCCGAACAAGTTCTTCAATAAGAATAGCTCCGCCAGATAGGGCAGGACTCCCCGAGCCTCGCGCCTCATTTTCTTGAAATGATAGTCATGGTTCCCTGGCACGCACAAGAACGGGCAGTCGATCTTCTTCACTGCCGATTCCAGCCGTAACCAAGCCTCGGCGGCGCCCGTATCGGTCGCGTCTCCGCAGCACAGTATAATCCGGGGCCGCGTTCGGGTGATCGCCTCAAGCATAAAGTCCAGAGCGGGTTGCGAGTCCTTGCCGCCTTGCAACGTTCCCTCGCCGGGGACAGTGAGGTGCAGGTCGGAGATCACGAGGATACCACCAGGTGCGTCCGCCGGAGGCGGGAGGGAAGGCGTTGATCGGCTATCTCTGAGGAAGGAGATCAATATCCGAACGCTTAAAGATGTACCCTTAATGACCAGTTCGTAAATCATTCGCGCGCTCAACCGGAAGGCGCCCAGCGCAAATATCAGATAAAACACTGCAGCGACCACATCGCGAAGCAGTCCGGTGAAAAGGGGATCGCGTTTCACCCATACTTGCGCATAGCAAATCACCAGAAGGTACGCAGCAATCTGCAAGGTGAACAGGCCGCAAAGAAGGCCGTATGCGAGATTAAAAATCCGCTCCGCTACCAGGCCGTAAACTCTCACCGATGGCCTTTGATCGCACAGAGCTGCGCTCGACAGAGCAAGCACCAGCGCAAGGCCCGCGAGAGCCAGTACCAAAGCGCCTGGTAGTATCCATGCGGGCCTCGCGAATTCATGCCAGCCGGTCAGAACAAGGTCCCAGCGATGCCTTGCGTCGTCGGACGTGAGCAGTCGTCCTGTGGTGATCAACGAAAAGAGTTGGTTCACCCCGGTCGTGACGAGACCAAAAACGACGAGCCAAATTACGAAATCCAAAACCGACTTAAGTGCTTTCAGAAGGCGCCGCTGAAGCCTTATCAGGAATCCGCTGACATCTCCCATCCGGCCACCGTTGGGGCTAAACGTGCTTCGAGATTTCTCACTCTGATCCCCCACTTTACACCTGATCCATTTCGGACGACGGCACCAGCCCTGGTCGCAATTTGGTGGCTCACGGGTTGCTTCGGCTCTCAAGCATCGATTTGGCCCGGTGTGACACCAAATATGGCTTGGCCGTGATAGGCGACGTCAGCGCCAGCGATATAGACCTGAGCCGCGCACAAACTTATCCAGCGTGTTGTAGGCCCCCTCCATGATCTGGTGATCATCTCCGTCAAAGCCCTTTGTCCCGTGCATTAGATTGTTTCGGACTTGATAGAGGGCTTCGAGCGCGTCCGGCCATGAGGGACTCGCAGCGTCGAAATTGTCGTTGCGTGGGCGTCGTCGCACTCCCGGCCGGAGACTTCCGTCCGGCTTCCGGATCGCAGACCTGTTTTCGTTCTTCTTGAGCTCGCGAGCGGTGGCAGCCCGGCCGGCCAAGTACAAGGCTTGCACATTTGGCCACGACCCCATGAGTCCAATATCGCTGTTGCAGAAGATCGGCCAGTAATTGGTAAATTCCTGCACGGTGGTGGAAAAGTCTGCGTCGGAGGCAAGACGATCCCTAAACGTATCGGCGATGCGCTGATCAGCCGCCAATCGATTGATCATCTCAATGTCTTTGTCCCCTTCAGTTAGAATACTACCCCAGGCGTTAAAGCTCATCCACAGCACCATGAAGCCGATGCTCAGTCCAGATTCCGCCCTGGTTTTCTCAGCGAGCCCGAGCAAGTCTCCAAGCACGGTCTCCCGCGGCGATGACCCCACCTTGGAATAGTCCAGCATCTATGCCTCCCGATTCCGGCGTCACGTCTGCGTAGACGTACACATATAGCCGTGGGCAGGATACGATATCGCGGCGTCCGCGCCCATCTCCTGATTGCTCCAGCCATCGGTCTCACGAACGCGCAAAAGGGGCCGGCGATCCGATCAGCCGACCCTGCCGTCACCAAAGCTGACGGACAATTCGTACGCAAGCGCATTCATGGCAGCCTCAGAGGCCTTACTGTCTCGGGCGGGCGTTCGGACTGCGTCCCAAAGGTATCCGGCGTGACCGGCCTTCGATCTCCAGCTGCAAGACTTCCGCGCGCTCCCGCATAAGTCCCGATCGCGTTCGGAACCCGAACGCCTAAGGCGTCCCTGCCGAGACGTGAGCCGAGCCATTCCGCTGATGCTGTTGCACTGCTAACTCAGCAAAGTGCGTCGTCCACATTGAAGGCTCGTCCCGCGAAGCTCCATCATGCGGCGGCTGATGCCGACCGCGAAGACAACCATGCACCCGGCAGTATCTCCTCAGCGATTATATGCTTGACGCCCCGGCAGCGATTAGACAACAGCATCAAAAGCGCAAGCCCACATTCCTCTGCAGCTCGCTTCTCACGCCGCAACGTGCTTTCAAGAAATACGACATAGCAGTTGACTCTTTCTGAATACACTTTCCGATGGCGCGGACTCGATGATGCGCCTAAATGGTTTGCGATGCGCAATACGGCGCGGCGCGATATCGCCGCGGGGAGGCAACATGGGCAACGCCCTTGTTGTACACGCGAAACGTCTGCCTCAGTCGCAAAAAGCGCTACGAGCGGCGCAGTATGTCCGCATGTCGACGGATTACCAGCAATACTCGATTGAGAATCAGGCAGTGGTCATCGCGACCTACGCCGAACTTCACAAGCTAACCATCGTCCGCACCTATCGTGACGAGGGAGAAAGCGGCCTCAAAATCGAAAACCGGGGAGGCCTTACCGAACTGGTTGAAGACGTGCAATCGGGGCGCGCTGACTTCGCTCATCTGCTTGTCTTCGACGTGAGCCGGTGGGGACGCTTTCAGGATGTTGACGAGAGCGCGCACTACGAGTTCATCTGCCGCAAGGCGGGCGTCAAGGTTGCTTATTGCGCGGAGCAATTCGACAATGACGGAAGCCTTCTCGCTGGCATCATGAAGAATATTAAGAGAGTGATGGCGGCTGAGTTCAGTCGGGAACTCTCCGCCAAAGTTTTCGCAGGGTCAGTCCGACTGGCGCATCGCGGCTTCAAAATGGGCGGCCCTGCGGCTTACGCGTTGCAACGACGTCTCGTCGACGATCAATGCAGGCCGAAGGGCATTTTAACGCTCGGCCAGCGCAAATCTTTGCTTACCGACCATGTCAAGCTCATCCCCGGCGCGCCCAATCAAGTCGAGATCGTGAATTGGATTCTCCACGAATATCTCCGTCACAAATCGCAGGCCGCCATTGCCCGAGAGCTCAACGAGCGAGGGATGGTGCTGTTGAAAGACAGCTCGGCGTCGCCATGACGATGCAAGGCATACTGTGACATTTCATAGACTCGCGTCGTCGACGACGCGAACAGACGTATAGGATAATAGCATGCGGCTTCTCATTGTCGGCACGTTGAAGGGCCTGCTCACGACGGCCACTAAGATCGCCATTGACAGTGGCGCAACCGTCACCCAGACCGAGGATCATGAACTGGCGATGCGGGTATTGCGCGGCGGCAAGGGCGCCGACCTGCTCTTGGTCGATGTCGGGCTCAACATCCGCGACCTCGTGATGCGGCTGGAAGCCGCGCACATTTACGTGCCGATCGTCGCCTGCGGCATCACCAACGACGCCCGCGCCGCGGCCGCGGCGATCCATGCCGGCGCCAAGGAATATATCCCGCTGCCACCGGAACCGGAACTGATCGCGGCAATTTTCGCAACGGTGGCCGACGAGGCCCGCGACTTTGTCTACCGGGACGAGATGGCGCGGGGGATCAAGCTCGCCGAGCAGATCGCCGCCTCCAGTGATGCGAGTGAAATTGTCCTATCCTAATGAGGTGAACATGCAGCAGCGGCGGCATTCGCGATGTGTTGCTCGAAGCTGATGTTGATCGAGGTCATTGAGCCTCCGCCGTCTTTCCGGGACGGAAATAGTTGAACTCGTTGGTGTAGGTATCGGACGCCTTGATCTGATCCGGCGTGAACAGACCATCCTTGACGAGCCAGTCGCACCGCCCGAGATCACACCGCCTTTGGTCGCGACGCCGGTGCTCTTCCAATATTTGATCTAGGAACCGTCCCTCGTTGCGCTTGCGATCCGTGAGAATCCGGTCGAACCGCGCCCTCACCTCGTCGGCCGGCGTCGTCTGCGCCCATTCGATCGCGCGCGAGACGCCCTCATCGCCAGCTGCTCGATGACGGCCTTTACGTGAGCCTTGGAAATCTGCGTTCCTTCCGCAATCGCGTCAATTAGCTGGTTCTTGGTCATCTTGGCCACGATAGATTCCTTTGAGAGGGCGCAGAACGATTCAAATGCGCGAATTACGCCGCTTCCTTCGAAGCCGAGAAAAACCGTCGCGGCGAGGGTCTGCCCGACAACAATTTTATTCGATGCTGGAGCGGCTTGAAACCGATGACGCAGGCCCCGCAGCGCCGTACCTACTCCATCGGTATGCCAAGTGGGCTCAGCCGCTGCAGCGGCATTTTCCCGTTCGGCCGGCGTAACAGATGGAGCACGTGTCGCTTCAGACGCACGAACTCGCCCTCGGTGACGAGCTCGCTCTGCCGCGGCCGCCCAAATGGCAGGCGGATGTCATCGATCACCCGTCCCGGTCTCGCGCTCATGACGATGATCCGATCGGCCAGGAATAGCCCTTCCTCGATATCGTGAGTGACGAACACGGTCGTCGTCGGTATCTTGGTCCAGATGTCGAGCAGCACCTCCTGCATCCGGCTGCGTGTTTGGGCATCGAGCGCGCCGAACGGCTCGTCCATCAACAGAACCCGTGGCTGATTGATGAGAACCCGCGCGATCTCGACCCGCTGCTGCATGCCGCCGGAGAGCTGTGACGGATAGAAGCGCTCGAAACCCTCCAGCCCGACCAGCCTGAGGATATCGTCCGCCGCACGGCGCCGCTCAGCCCTGCCGATACCGCGCATCTTCGGACCGAAGGCGACATTGTCGCGGACCCGTTTCCAGGGAAACAGCGTGTGCTGCTGAAAAACGATCCCCCGCTCCGGGTTCGGGCCGAGGATCGGCTGATCGTCCACCGTCACCTGGCCTTGTGTCACCTGCAAATGCCCGGCCAGCGCGCCGAGCAAGGTCGATTTGCCGCAGCCGGACGGACCGAGAATGCAGACCAGCTCAGCCGGGGCGATCGTGAAGTCGAGATCGCAAACTGTTTCAAAGGCAAGCTTGCCCTCTCCGAGGGAGATGGAGAGGTGGCTGACGTCGATCCGTCCCACGGTATGCGCCGCGATATCCGACACCCGAAGGTTCATCGTGCGAGCTCCGCACGCCGCCAGGGCATCAGATATTGTCCCAGTGCCGTCAACAGCCAGCTGCTGCCCATCCCGAGCAGACCGATGACCAGCATGCCGACGATGATGTCGGCATAGTTCTGCAGCGTATAGGCCTCCCAGGTGTAATAGCCGATGCCGAACTGGCCAGAGATCATCTCCGCCGTGACGAGGCAGAACCAGGAGGTCCCCATACCGATCGCAAGGCCCGTGACGATGCTAGGTGCTGCGCCCGGCAGAATGACCCCCCACAGGATCGGGGCGGGCCGGCCTCCAAGGCTGCGGGCGGAGGCAACCAGCCTGCGGTCGATATTGGCAACGCCGTGCACCGTGTTCAGGATGATCGGAAACAGCGCACCGATAAAGGTGATGAAAATCATCGACAGTTCGGACGACGGGAAGATCAGGATCGACAGCGGTATCCACGCAACTGCCGGAATCGGCCTTAGGAGTTCAAGCGGCGGCAGCAAAAGATCGCCGGCGAGGCGCGAGCGGCCGATCGCAAAGCCAATGGCTATTCCGATCACGGCCGCCACCCCATATCCGGCGAACACCCGCCACAGGCTGCTCGTGACATGCGCCAGAAGCTTCGGCGAACTTGCGAGCAGGATTGCCGACTGCACGACCTCGGTCGGCGGCGGCACGTTCCGGAACGTGGCGATGCCGAGATTCATGTGCAGCATGGAGGCGAGCTGCCAGAGCGCGACCCAGGCGGCGATCGAACAACCGCGTACCAGCCAACGCAACGGCCGGTTCATAGCCAGTTGGAAGGCCATTACCTGCTCGCTACGACCGCATCGCGCGCCCCGGCGTAGTCAAGCACTTGTCCGCCATGCTGCTTCGACCAGGTCTCGGCACGATCCCTAAGCAGGAAGGCACTGAGTTCGCCGCCGGGTGAGCGAACGAACCAGGCCTGGCTCGCAAACAGCTTGATGCCGCTCTCGCGATCCTGGGCATAAACCACGCGGACCGCCTTGCCCTGCTTTTCCAACGCTGCAAGCGCGTTGAAGGCATTCTCGGGCGAGCCGTAGTGGCGCACGTGAGGCTCGTCCTTGACCCAAATCTGCGCCACCCGAGTAAAATCGGTGATGTCGGCCCCGGTCACCCCATCCTTGGCCTTCAGTGTAAGCTGAGCGTAGTTCTTCAATTGGACGTCATAGTCGCGGCCGGCCTGCGCAAATGCAGCCCGGATGAACTTGTCGGTCACGAACTGGTCGACATCGAGAACACTATCGGTGCGCTTCAGGTGCTTCAACGTCTTGATCGACGTCGCGACCGCTTGCCGGTATTCCGGCTTCCACGTGAAGTCGCGAGTCTGCAGTCCAAGCGGCCCATGGAAGAGGTAAACGACCTCGGCCTCGATGCCCGTCACCTTGGCGATGAGCTCGCTGTATTTCACAGGATCTTCCGCGATCAAGCGGTCTGCCTCGAGCGCGGCACGCAAATAGGCGGTGACGATCTCCGGATACTTTTCTGCATAGTCGGCATCGACCAGAGAGCCGTGAAATGTCGGCGTGCCCGCTTGTGAACCGTCAAAGATCTTGCGGGCAACTCCACGCCACGGAAACAGCTCCGCAAACGGCACAAAATCCGCGTGCGCTTCGATCTTGTTGGCCTGCAAGGCCGGGCCGGCGACCTCGGGTGCTTGCGTGATGATATTGACGTCGGTTTCCGGATTCCATCCTTGAGCCTCAACGGCGCGAAGCAGCATGCCGTGGGACGTCGAGGCGAAAGGAACAGAGATCGTCTTGCCCTTCAGATCCGCAATCGACTGTGCCGTCGACCCTACGGGGACAACGATGCCGTTACCGCTCCCCTTGGTGCTGCCTGACAGCACGCTGATGAAGAGGCTGTGCCGGTCGGCTTTCTGGAAGGCCACACCGTTCAGCGAACCCGGGAAATCTGCCATCGCCCCGAAATCAAGCTTTCCGGCCACCATCTCGTTGGTCAGCGGCGCCCCGCTCGTAAAGTTCTTCCACTGGATGTCGTACGTGACGTCCTTGTACTTCCCGTCCTGTGGCAAGAATTTCTCCAAAAGCTTCAACTCACGAATAAGAAGTCCGCCCGTTGCGCAATTGATCGTGGTGTCTTGCGTTCCGACCGCAACGCGGATTGTTTCCGCCCGCGATATGCCCATCAGGCCTATCGTCGCAACGGCGACAGCGGCGGTTATTCCGACAAGTTTGAACGAGATCATTGGCGCCCTCTTCCGATTGCTCGCGGCCGGCAGACACCCGCCAGCAAATCCGGCACCAACTATTGAGCCGATACCAACTATTGAGCCGATGTTGTGTACGCCGAAGCAATTACTTGCGTGGCAGCTTGCTCCGCCCGCGGAGTCTCAATTCCGTCGCAATGCGCAAATGGGAACGAACCCAACTTTTCTCGCTGCGCCTCTATGAGAATATGAATCGTTCGCTCATCACCGCATATCGGGCATCATTTTCCTAAGTGCATTCTACATCAATCAAAGAAGTGGACTTTGTGTTCGCCTCCGCCTTAGCTTGGCGCGAACCGCAAGGCGAACCGCTGGCAATGACCCTCCTTAAGGACGTAACCGAAGCCGAGACTCGGGACCTGATCGCGCGCACTGGCGCCGCGGTTCAGCTCGGCTGGCCCACCAGGCCGCGGGCCACCGCGACGTCTGATCGCCGCGTTGCCACCGCGGACTCCGCGCTCTTTCTGAGTGAGAACATTGAGGGGCTGAATGTCGGTGCGCATTTCCTTGATCGCTTGTCAGCCGCCGAAAAGACGCAGGTGCTAGCTGCCGGCCGGACCCTCTTCGTCCCGCAGGGCGAGATGGTGTTCGGCCAGGGCGAACACCACGATGGTATTTTCATCATCAGGCGCGGCCAGGTCCGGGTCTACTACACTGCCCCTTCCGGCCGCGAGATCACGCTGGCCTATTGGACTCCTGGACACTTCGTCGGAGGCCCAGAGATTTCAGGCTTCGGTGTGCACATGTGGTCAGGCGTGGCCATTGAGGAGTGCGAGATCGCCGCATTGTCTCGTCTGACATTGCAGAAGCTCCTTGTCCGGATCCCAGCTTTCGCACTGGCCATGATCGACGGGTTGATCGCCAAGGGCAAGTGCTACTCCTCGATGGCGCAGATGCTGGGCACACGCTCCGTCATCGAGCGGCTGGCACAGTATCTATTGAACCTCGCCGAACTCTACGGAATTGCGGATGGCAACACGGTCCTCATCAACCGCAAGGTAACCCACGACCAGATCGCCGCGATGGTCGGCTCGACGCGCCAATGGGTCACGATGATGTTGAAGCGCTTTCAGACCAAGCACATCATCAGCATCGAGGGCAACGTCATCCGTATCAAGCGGCTCGATCTGCTTAAGACGATCCTGTTCAAGGAGTAGCGCGCGCCTCAATCTGTTGGAGCGCCCAACTCACGGTTTTCCTCACATCCGGGTCATCATCGCGGCCGCGTCCAACCAGGGCGCCGCGGGCGGAGGGATCGGCGATCTCACCAAGCGCGGCGGCGGCATCCTTGCGGAGCGACGGCAGCTGATCTTCGAGGAAGGGAATGATGGCTTCCACCGCTCCCCGAACGCGTAGTTTGCCGAGGCTTTGCAGGGCCTTCTGACGAACCTGCCAATAGTTGTCGTCCAACGCTCCGGTAAGCGGCATTGCCACGGAGGCCTGACCGATCCGCCCGATCGTCTCGGCGGCGACCGCCCTCACCTGCCATTCCGGGTCCCAAAGCGCGTCGGCGGCGGCCTGGGCAGCTGCCTCGTTCCGTGCAAAGGACAGCGCATCGACCGCGGCAAGCCTGACATCGGGGTTCCCATCCTTGCTCGCATGGATCAGCGACGGAAGCGCTTCGATCAGCTTGAGATAGCCGATCACACCAACCGCCTGCACGCGCACGGCAGGGGCCTTATCACCGAGTGCTGCAATGGCCGGCTCGAGCGATGCGGCGACCTGGAGGGCCTTCAAAGCGCGGAGGATCGCGGCTCGCACGAAGCTGGACGAATGCGTTACCAACGGGAGCAGGACGGCGCTCGTTGCGGGGTCACGGAGCTCCGCCAGACTGTGCGAGGCCGCCTGCGCGACGCCAGTTTCGGAATCGAAAAGAACGCCAGTCAGCGCCTTGGCCGCGTCAATGCCATCGAAGTCTCCCAATGCGCGCGCGGCCTGCAGCCTGACCCCCGCATCGGCGTCACCCGCCGCTCGCGCCAGGAGAGGCACGGCTTCATCCGTCGACGTCTCCACGAGTTCGATGACCGCCAGGCGGCGGACCGCCGGGTCCGGGCTTTGCAGCCGCTCTGAAATCTCGTCGAGATCGCCGAAGGCCTCGAATGGCTGGGCTGCCGTCATGTCAGCGCAACAGGTAGGGTATGTTGACAGTCACCGCGCCGGTCGGACAATCGGCCTCGCACGGCATGCAGTACCAGCATTCGTCATACTTCATGTAGGCCTTGCCCGTGAGGTCACTAATCCTGAGCACATCGAGCGGGCAGATGTCGACGCAAACCGTGCAACCCTTGTCGGCGATACATTTGGCCTCATCGACGACGACCGGCACGATTGTAGGCGTATGAGCAATCGGCATATGGAGTCCTTCAGGCGTGCTGGCGAATGCGCTGGCGGTCGTAAGGTGAACGCTCGGATTCGTCGATCGGGACGATATAGGGTGCGATCGCCCGCTTCTCTGCGGTCATGCACCCGTTCTGCTTGCGAAGGATGGTATGGCAGAACCATTCGTCGTCGTTTTTCTCGGGATAGTCGACCCGATGGTGATAGAGGCCCCAGCGGCTCTCGGTGCGGAACAGGGAGGCGGACGCCGCCATCTCGGCGCAATCGAGAATTGAGGCGACCTCTAGCGAGCGCATCAATTCGTGCGCATCGCGCGCCACCATGGCGCTTTCCATATCTTCGCGGATTTCGGCAAAGCGCGCCTGCCCAAGCTGCATCTTCGCCGTGACTTTTGGCGGCTGAAGATAGTCGTTCACAAAGCGCCGCGTCTTGTATTCGAGCTGGTTCGGCGGAATCCCATCCTCCCGCTTCGTCGGCGCCAGCACACGGTCGTGCTCCCGCGCGACATCGCTAGGGTCATAGTCGGGAAGATCGTTATCGGCAGCGAATTCGGCGGCGTGCTCACCGGCCACGGCGCCGTTGGTAAAGGCTCCGAGCATATAGTTATGCGGCACACTTGCCATATCGCCGGCAGCATACAGGCCCGACACCGCGGTGCGCGCAAACTCGTCAACATAGACGCCGGATGCGCTGTGCCCCGAGCAGAATCCTATCTCGGATATGTGCATCTCGATCATGCGCTCCCGGTAGTTCGTGCCACGATTTTCGTGGAAACGCCTGCGCGACGGCCGCTCCACATGATGCAAGATTTCCTCGATCTTGCCGATTGTCTCGCTGTGCAGATGATTGAGTTTCAGGAAAATCGGGCCCTTGCCGGATTGCAGCTCGTTGTAGAACTCCTGCATCATTTGGCCGGACCAGTAGTCGCATTCGATGAAACGGTTGCCCTCGCTGTTGGTGGTGTAAGCCCCGAACGGACCGGCCACGTAGGCGCAGGCGGGGCCATTGTAGTCCTTGATCAGTGGATTGATCTGGTAACATTCGAGGTTCGCCAATCCCGCCCCAGCGTGATAGGCCATCGCATAGCCGTCCCCGGAATTGGTGGCATTCTCGTAAGTACCCCAGAGATAGCCGGACTGCGGCAGGCCAAGTCGTCCTGCCGAGCCAGCACAGAGAATCACGGTCTTTGCGCGCAGTACGAGGACTTCTGCGCTTCGCGTATTGACCGCGATCGCGCCCGCGATCTCGCCGTGACGCCCCGTGAGCAGGCGCGTCGCCATGTAGCGATTGGAGATCAGCACCTTCTCGCGGCGCAACTGCCGGTACAGTGCCTTTTTGACTGTATCGCCATTCGGCATCGGCAGCACGTAGGAGCCGAGATGGTGCACCTTCTTGACGTCGAAATCGCCGTTCTCATTCTTCTGGAACTTGATGCCGAAACGATCGAGCTCCTGGATGATGTCGAAGCAGCGTGAGGCGTACTTGTAGACCGGTGCCTGATCACAAATGCCATCGTTGGCAATCGTGATTTCCTTGGTGTACTGCTCGGGCGTGGCGTAGCCGGGAATGACAGCGTTGTTGAGGCCGTCCATGCCCATTGCGATCGCGCCCGAGCGCTTGACATTGGCCTTTTCCAGCAAGACAACGCGCGCTGCGGGATTGCTCTGCTTGGCCTTGTACGCAGCCATCGGCCCGGCGGTCCCGCCGCCGATCACCAGGACGTCGCAGGCAACTTCCATCAGGCCGTCATTGATCTCGTCCATCGCGCGACCTCAGGCTGGCTGCCGTTCTGCGAGTTCACGCAGATAGGACCAGGGGTAGATGCCTCGATCGTGCCCATCGGAGAACGACAGCCGCAATGCATAATTCCCGATCGGCTCGATGGCGGCGACATGAAGTCCCGGCGCAACCGTGAGCTCGATGCCATCCACCTGCCGGCGGATTTCGCTGGCTGCACGGCTCGCCCGACGCAACGTCTCCGCGCGGAGGAGCCGGGTGCCGCAGTCCGGCCAGGTCAACGCCAGTGCGGTAGAATTGTCGCGTAACTCGAGCTGGGTTGGTTGCACGTTCGCCTCGCAATTGTCGCTGTCGCGGCTTTTACGTCGGCACGAGCGGTTGCCGCCCGCAATAAATTGCTTTCGCGCTGCCTTAGCGCGGGGCCGACCGACCCTGCTCGACTGATCCGCATTTGATTTGCTCTCTCTGTCGGAGCGCATCGCAGGCACGGAAAAACCTCTCGCCGCACCGGTTGGCCTCGGCGTCCGAATGCGGCCGACCGCCAGCCCAAGCCGCAGGGGCGCGTGATCCAGAACGGCACGTAATTTCGCACTCCGAAGCGGCTGGTGACGATCAGCTCGGCGAACGTGTCCCAGCGTCCCGCCAACCTGGCGGATTTCCCTCGATCTATTCTCCGCCCTCGTAGAATAGCTCGAGCGGCAGGCCGATCAGCGACTTACCGATCCAGTCCCGAGCAATCACATTCGACGGTCCCATGGCGATGGCTGCGCGCGCGTCGCGGAAGGCGCGCTCGATGGGTCCGCGGTGATAGCCGTAGCCTCCCGTGACCGTGAGTGCCGCTGCCGCGACCTTGTTCGCAACCTCGGCGGCATGAACCTTGAACTCAGTCAGTGGGATCAGGATTTCGCTCTGCGGCTTACCGGCCCGCCAGAGCTCATCCAGCCTTGCCGCGAGCTCCAGGCGCCACGGCCGCAAGGTCTCAACCAGCACCTTGGCCGCACCGAGCTCCTGCCGGATCGCCTGGTAGTCCGACAGGCTCTTGTTTCGATCCTTGTGCACGAAACTCGTGGCGTGCTTGACGGCCGCGTTCAACGCGCCGCGGGCGACGCCTTCCCAGACGGCGCCGAGGCCGATCAGGTAGACCGGCGATACGCCGTCATAGATGATCTCCTTCCCCTGCCCCTCAGTGCCGAGCCGGTCACGCTGCGGCACTCGCACGTTGTTGTAGCGGATTGGCCCTGAGTGATTGCCGCGGACCCCGAGCGCATCCCAGGGCTTGGATTCGATGCCCTTAGACTTGCCGTCGACGATGAAGAAGACGATGTCGGTCTGGTCCTTGGCACCCGGGCTGCGTGTCTGAACGACATAGAAATCAGCTTGGCCGGAACTCGTTGTGAACGATTTTTCTGCGTTGAGGAGATAATTGTCCCCATCGCGCGATGCTTCGGAGAGGTTGTACCACCAGTGTCCACCGGTGGCGCGTTCGCTGGTCGAGTATGTACCAAGCAGGGCGCCATTGTTCGCCTTGAGCCAGCGCTCCTTCTGGTCGTCGTTACCAAACAGGCTGATCGTCTGAGCCGCGCCGACATGCATGACGTAGACGAGACCCGTCGACGCATCGGCCTGCCCGATCCGGTAGGCGGCTTCGGCAAAATCAACATGGCCAAGGCCGAGGCCCCCAAAGCGTGTTTCGTTCAACACGCCGGTCCAGCCGGCCTCCGCCAGAGCTTTTAGGTTCTCTCTTGGAAACCGGCTTTCTAAATCATTGCGATCGGCATTGACCTTTACGGTCGCATCAATCGCGGCATCCAGCCGAGAATAGATGTCAGAATCGATCTTGCGAGCAAGATTGTCGTTAGCCATTGGTCATTCTCCCTTGTGTTTCGTCAAACTGCGACAACGGCATGGATGAGCGGTTTCTCGGCGGCGTCGGTTTGCGGCGAACCGCCGAGGTAAAGAGCCTTGATGCCGTCGCGGCTGTGCAATTGGACTGACGAGCCGGACAGCACGCTGCGGCCGCTCTCAAGCACGACAGCATGGTCGGCAAAGCGCAGCGCCACCGTCGAATTCTGTTCCGCGACCAGGATTGAAAGCCCCTGCTCGCTGTTCAGCTGCTTCAGCGTTCGGAAAATGCCTTCGACAACGAGCGGCGCAAGGCCCATCGACGGCTCGTCCAGCACCAAGAGACGTGGACGTGACATCAGCGCACGGCCGATCGCCGTCATTTGCTGCTCGCCGCCCGATGTGAGCCCGGTGATCGACCTGCGGTGATCCTTCAGTCGCGGGAAAAGCTCGTAGATCTCGTCAAGGTCGCCGCGGATCAGGTGGGACTTTGCATCGCGGCCAATGGCGCCGGTGATAAGGTTCTCCTCGACGGTCAGCGAGGGGAAGCAATGCCGGCCCTCAAGCACCGGAACAATCCCGGCCCGGACCAGCTTCGCGGGCGATGCGGACACGATGTCGCGGCCGTCGAAGATGATGCGCCCGGCCGCCACTTGACCGCGCCGAGCCGGCAGCAGCGCCGAGATTGCCTGGAGCGTCGTCGACTTGCCGGCTCCGTTTGCGCCGAGGACGGCGACGATTTCGCCGCGGCGAACCGCAAACGATACGTCGTTTACGGCGCGAATGGCGTGGTTGTAGGTTGCCGCCAAGCCTTCGATCGAAAGCAGAACGTCACTCATGCCCCGATTCACCCCGCCTGAAAGCTGCGGGAGCCGGGCTCCCGCAGTGACCCAGTTCTTGCCATTTCGCTACTGGCCGACCTGATCATCGCCGGAAGTGCGGATCTTGATGTTGTGCTCCTTCGCATAGGCGGCCGACGATTTCTCGATGATCGGGCGGAGGGATGCCCAATCCGGCGCGATCCAGTCCGAGACGACCTTCCACTTGCTGCCATCCCACTGCTGGAACGTGACGCGGCCGTCCCCTTCGTGATTGTCCCAGGTGACGTTGATCGAATGGAACAGGCCCTTCGCGCCCAGCGCCTCGACCCGTGCCGGGTCGAGCTGGAGGTGCTCAAACCCCCAGCGGACCTCGTCGCCCGTCAAGGTACGCTTGCCGAACTTTGCCTGCGCGATCCGGACAGCTTCGACATTGAGGATGCCGTTTACGATTCCGAGGTTGTGATAGACGCTGCCGATGCGCTTCTTGTCCTCAAGATTGCCCTTGTTCGGGCCATAGACGGTCTTGATCACCTCCTGGAGGACGGGATACTCGGCACCCGAGGCCTGGGTCGTGATTGCGATGTAGCCCTTGGCGGCATCACCGGCGGGAATGACATCCTCTTCGGAGTTGGACCAGACGTTGCCGATGATGTGGTTGGCAGGGAAGCCGACCTTCTGCGCGGTCTTCAAGGCCACCGGATTCATCACGCCCCAACCGCGCAGGACCACGTAGTCGGGCTTGGCTCTGCGGATCGAGAGCCACTGTGATTGCTGCTCGTTGCCGGGGTGCGGGACTTCGATCTGCTCCAGCTCAAAGCCGTATTTGTCCGCCAAGAGCTTGTAGATCGGGATCGTCTCCTTGCCGTAGGGCGAACCATGATAGAGCACGACAATCTTCTTGCCCTGCAGCTTGTCCGCGCCGCCTTCTCTGGAGGCAATGTAGTTCACGATTCCCGACGTTTCGCTGTAGGGGTTGAGCAGCAGCGGAAAGACGTAAGGAAACACACGGCCGTCGGTCGAATCGGTGCGGCCATGATTGATGGTGATCAGCGGCACTTTATCCTTGGTGATGCGATCGATCATGGCGTAGGCGATGCCGACCGAGAGCGGGTTCCAGGCCGCAATCCCGGGACGGCTCTTCAGCCGCTCATAAACTTCGACGCCGCGCTCGACCTCGTACTGGGTCTCACCTTCATCCCAGGTCAGCTTGACGCCATTGACGCCGCCATCGCGGATGTTGATCAGGTTGAGATAGTCGATGAAGCCGCCAAAGAACCCGGTACCGCCGGCCGCATAGGGGCCGACGCGATAGCTCTGCAGCGGAAAGAACTGTTCGTCGGCATGCACCGCCAACGTAGTGGCAAGGCCTACGGCGAGCGCCGCAGCCATCGTGACCTTCAGACGTCTCATCACGTTCATTGCAAGCTCCTTTGGGTTAAGCAAACTCTCAGGTCGGAAGCATTGGGCGCCTGGCAGGCCGGATGGCTACCCACGCGCGGTCCCACAGCGCGATCAGCCCTCGCGGCTCTGCAATCAGAAAAGCGATGATGAGCGCACCGATCACGATGCGCTGGCTCATCTCCAGAACACCCGAATCGAACACGCTGCCGAGCAGCGCGGAGCCGATTCGCGACAGCAGGAGCGGGAACACGACGATGAAGGCAGCGCCGATGAAGGAGCCGCGCAGCGAAGCGAGGCCGCCGATGATGATGATGAACAGGATCTGGAACGAGCGATCCAGATTGAACCCGGCCGGCTCGACCGTGCGCAAATAAGCAAATGCCCAGAGCACGCCGGCAACACCAATGAGGAAGGACGAGATCGCGAAGGCGAGCAGCTTGGTCCGCAACAGCGGCACACCAATCACCTTGGCCGCGGTCTCGTGATCGCGTACCGCGATGAAGTTGCGGCCAGATTGGGAACGCAGGAGTCGCAGCGTCAGCAGGGTCAGCACGACAACGATCGTCAACGAAAAGACGTAACGTGCGGCGGGGCTCGTGAAGCTAATGCTGCCGATACTGAGAATCGGCGCGTCGATCACTCCTGATAGATTGTCGTTGGAGAACCAGCTGAACTTGGTCAGCGCCCACTGCACGAAGAATTGCGCAGCGAGCGTCGATACTGCGAGATAGAAGCCGCGCAACCGCAGGCTAGGGAGCCCGAATACGATCCCGATGGCCGCCGCGACGCCTCCGGCCAGCACCAGATCGACGAGCAGCGGCAATGCCGGGATACGAAGGTGAAGATTGTAGGCGGCGTAGGCGCCGACAGCGAGAAAGGCGGCAGAGCCGAGTGAGACCTGACCGGCATAACCAGTCAGGACGTTGAGCCCTACGGCGGCAAGCGACAGCGCCAGAAACGGCGTGAGCACAGCGTCGAGCAGATAGTCCGTCCCCGCGAGCGGAACGATGCCGTAGGCGGCCACAATCACGAGGCCGATCCACAGCGCCTCGCTGAAGTACCAGCTCGACTTGGCGGAGATGAGAGCCGGCATGACTTACACCCTTTCCACCAGCTTCTGCCCGAACAGGCCCGATGGCCGGATCAAGAGGAGCGCCAGTGCCGCGACGTAGGCGGCCCAGGCCTCGATGCCGCCGCCGAAGAATGGTCCGACATAGACCTCCGCCAGTTTTTCGATGGCGCCGACCAAAAGACCGCCGACGATCGCCCCTGTGATCGAATCGAACCCGCCGAGCACCAGGACCGGCAGCGCCTTCAGGACGACGAGCGACAGCGAGAACTGCACGCCGAGCCGCGCGCCCCATAAGAGCCCACCGACCAGGGCGACGATCCCCGCCACCGTCCAGACCGCGGCCCAGACCCGCGGCAGCCGCAAGCCGACCGCAAGCGCTGCAAATTGATCATCGGCGACGGCGCGAAACGACAGTCCGGTGCGGGTGTAGCGAAAGAACAGCGCAAACAGCGCGACCAGGCTGCCGGCGACCGCTGCCGCAAACAGGTCGAACCGACTGATCAGCACGCCCGCCACCTCGAACGGCGTGTCGCTGATGCCAATGTCGAGGCCATGCACCTGCGTGCCCCACAGAAGCTGGGCTGCGCCCTCGATGACGTAGGAGAGCCCGAGCGTCGCCATGAACAGGGTGATCGGCGGCTGGTTGACGAGTGGCCGCAGCACCAAGCGCTCGGTGGCGATGCCCAGCACGACCATGATGACCAGCGTCGCGGCCAGTGCAGCAAAGAATGGCGCGCCGCGCTCGATGAGGCTGACGAAGGTCAGGGCCGCGAACAGCAGCATCGCGCCTTGCGCGAAGTTGAGCACGCCCGAGGTCTTGTAGATCAGCACGAACCCGATTGCGACCAGCGAGTACATCACGCCCGAAAGCAGCCCGCCGATCAGCACCTCGAGCAGAAACTGATAGTCAAACATCAGATCGCAAGCTCCTTATCGTCCTCATGTGCGACGCCGAGATAGGCGTCGATCACCGCAGGATCGGCACGGACCTGATCCGGCGTACCGTCGGCGATCTTTCGCCCGTAGTCGAGTACGGCCACGCGATCGGACAGCCCCATCACCACGCCGATGTCATGCTCGATCAGTACGATTGCTGCGCCAAAACTGTCGCGAGCGTTGCGCACATGCTGCGACAGCTCTCGTTTCTCGGTGAGGGTCATGCCCGCGAACGGCTCGTCCAACAGCAGGAGCTTCGGCCGCATGACGAGGGCCCGCGCCAACTCGACGCGCTTCTGCAGTCCATAGGATAGCGTTCCAGCAAGGCGGTCACGAACCTCGCCAAGATGCAGAAACCCGATCACTTCTTCCGCGGCCGCGTGGTTCTCCGCCTCGATCCGTCTCGCCAGTGGCGAGCCGACGATCTGCCGCAGAAAACCAGCACGCACGCGATGCGCCAGCCCCATCAGCACATTGTCGAAAACGGAAAGTCCCTTGAAGAGCGCCAGATTTTGAAACGTCCGCGCGACACCAAGGCCTGCCAGCTTCGACGTCGGCACTTCGCGAAAGGAGTGCTCGCCAAACCACACCTCGCCGCGATCGGGCCGGTAAAGTCCACTGACGATGTTGAGGAGCGAACTCTTGCCGGCGCCGTTCGGACCGATCACGGCCAGGATCTCACCCGAAGCGACCTTGAGATCGATCTCGCGTAGCGCTGCGACGCCGCCAAACGCCAGCGAAATGTTCGCAAGTCCGAGCGCTAGCCGCACGGGCGCCTTGGCAGACTCGCCCGCGCCCCCGTCCAGCGCTTCCTCGCGCCTTTCGGTCGATACATCTGCGTAGCGGCGTGGAGGCATCTCCTCCAGCCGATACGCCCCCGCCCCTGTCGCAATCACCGTCACGTGGCTGCCCCTCGCTTTGCGCCTATTCGGCAGCCTGAACGCGTACAGGCCTCCTTGCCTCGAGTTCGCGGACCAGCGGGATCACATGCTTGCCGAAATATTCGACCTCCTCCTGGAAATGCAGGAACCCGAGCAGGATCAGGTCGGCGCCGGCATGCTTGAGCTCGATGATCCGTTCAGCGACTTGCTGCGGCGTGCCGATCAGGTTCGAGCGGAAGCCGTCGTTGTATTGAACGAGATCCTGGAAGGTGGACTTGGCCCAGTTGCCCTCACGCTCGGGGCTGGCGTTGCCGGCGTTCTGGACCTCATGGTGGAAGCCGCGAACTGCATCGGGGATCGCCTTGTCGAGGATCTCCTGCAGCACGTCCTTGGCCTCCTTTTCGGTCTGCCGGACGATGCCGAAGGCATTGATGCCGATCTTGGTCTGCCATCCCTTGCCGAAGGTCTTCTCCTTCGACCTGATGTCCTCGACCTGCGCCTTCAGCCCGTCCGGCGTATTCCCGTTCGTGAAGTACCAGTCGGACACGCGAGCAGCCATGTCGCGGGCGGCGCGCGAAGAGCCGCCCTGGAAGATCTCGGGCAGCGGATCGAGCGGTTTCGGCTTCAGCGAGTACTCGTTGAACCGATAGAAGTCCCCCTTGAGTGTGTAGCTCTCTTCCGTCCAAATCCCGCGCAGAGCATTGATGAACTCCTCCGAACGCCGGTAGCGCTCATCGTGATCGAGCCAGGGCTCGCCGATTGCGTGGAATTCACCGCGGAACCAGCCGGATACAATATTCACCGCAACGCGCGCGTTGGTAAGCTGGCTGATCGTCGCAATCTGCTTCGCCGCTACGGCCGGATTCCATGGCCCGGGAAGGAGAGCGGCGATCACCTTGAGCTTTTCAGTCGCAGCCAGCAGCGCATGCGAGAAGCTGACCGGCTCATGCTGCTTGTCGGCTCCGTAACCCGCCGTGAAGCGGATCTGGCTGAGCGCGTAGTCGAAACCTGCCTTTTCGGCGATCTGGGCGAGCTTCCGATTGTAGTCGATGTCCCAGCCAGTACGCTGCTCGATCGAGGAAATCACGAGGCCGCCGGACACGTTCGGCACCCAGTATGCGAATTTGATCGGTTCGTTGTTCACAGACATCCTGTTTGTCCCTTGAGAATTAGACATACGGCGAAACAGCCGGCGGCTAGAGCGAGGCAGCACCATGCGACAACGCCGCTCAGGACGAGCGAGCGCCGAGGTTACTGCTCAGCCACCGTTGAGGTTGTTGATTTCGATGGAGTTAGAGCGATCTCAGCTCAGATCGCTGCTCCGAATTGAGAGCTCACTCAGGAATGACACGAACACACCAGATCGACAAGCTCGCGCATGATCGAATGCCTCACCTTGTCGAAGATGTTGTTGCGCATCACAAGCGCTCCTGATTGGCATCATTGCCTGATGATCAATCCTCTCAGAGATCATTCGGCCGCGCGAGTCCAAGACGAACTATTTTTCGTCGCGCGGAGATAATCGGCTTCCTTTTATTTCGCCGCACACGCATCGTTTGTTGCTCTGCAGGTGTGGCTAATCATCGCATCGCCGCAAAGAGGCTCTTACAATGGTCGCGGCTGTTTTGGGCGCCTCCAGTATGATCACCTTGGCACTTGGTTCTGCGACTTCGGCGATTTGTTGGAATAGTCTTGTTGCATTCGCCGGCATCTAAGACCAAATGCACTCCCCCAAATAGCTAAAGAGCTTGAATTCGCAATCTAGATGAACGGACCACTGTTCTACAGTCCAATGCAAACACACTTTGCACCGTGCGGTTTAGCTGCTCCGCGATCTTAGCCGCCCGCTCGCGCAGGCATCTGAAAGACCGCCCGATAGCGCATCGGGCTCCTGCCGATCCGGTGTCTGAAATGATGTCTCAGCGTTTCAGCCGAACCGAAGCCGGTCGCGGCCGCGATACTCTCAATTGAGAGCTGCGTCGCCTCAAGGAGTTCGCGAGCCCGCAACACGCGCGTCTGCACCACCCAATCACCGGGCGACATGCCGGTTGCTTCCTCGAATCGTCGGATAAAAGTGCGGCGGCTCATTCCTGCGCGCGAAGCGAGGCGGTCGATCGCCAGGTCCTGATCCAAGCGGTGCTGCGCCCACTCAAACACAGATGCCAGGGCATCGCCGTCGGCTTTTGCGAACGGGTTGGTCGTGCCGCCCCATCGCGAAGGCGGGCAGGCGCAGTATATTCCGTCGAACCGGTGGCGCAATCTCTGGTTCCAAAGAATCTGCCCATCATTTGTCAACCTGGCGACGACACCAAAAGCCGTTCCTTTGGCTTCGAAAAGATCACGCCACTTCACAATCAACTGGATTGGCGCGGCGTCAAGCTGACCCGGCGCGAAGGCCGCCATGGCTTTGGCCCGGTAGTCGACAAGATGGGACCGGTCATGGGCTTTAGCATTGAGCTGAAAGGCGAGCCGCGCCTCTATTGGGCAGGCGACACTGTCCTCTATCTGCCGGTCGAGGAGACAATTCGAAGCACCGATCCGGACATCATCGTCATTCATCCTTCCGGTGCGTTATGGGAGGGTGCGTCGATCGCCATGGATGCCGAACAGGCCGCGACACTCTGCAAGACGTTCCCGCGCCCAATTGTAGTTGCTTACTCATCTTGAGGCTCTTGATCACGCGACCGTCACCCGAGATCACCTTCGGCAGTTTTCGCTCTCCCAGGGAATCGCTGCCGAGCGATTGTTAATCCCTCGTGACGGCGAATTGCTTGACCTCTGCGTTCCTGCCAGTCCACTCGGATAAGGCGCCTGCTCGAATCGTGATACTGCGCAGAACACCTCACTCAGACGCTCACATTTGAAGCAGCACCACATGGGCGGCCCCTTGCTTCTCGGCGACGCCAACGTCATCGCCTTCTTGCATCGTGTACCGGTCGGATTGGGTTCGAGGCTGGATCGACTCGCGTCCGGCCGCGACATGTCCAAATGTCAGGCTAGAGTAGGATTCTCATGCAGCGGCGTCACGTTGGCGGACAGGTCATCAGCCGCCGAAGGCGAGGCTGCAGGCGCCCCTTCTGCGAGGCGCTCCGTCAGCTCAATGACCACACGACGCAGGGCTGCATCGTCTATCCGAAGAAACGCACGCATGAGCCGGAGCCCCTGCAACTCGCGCATCGCTGACGAACTATGGTCGTTCATTTCCGAAGTCCACGGAGCTTCCTGCTGTTAAGCAACGGGTTGCTGGTGTGCATGGCACGCAATGCACTCCGTTAGGGCTTGTCTCGCAATCTCCACGAGCCGCCAGAAGCCGGCGCAGCCATTTCTGGTCAGCCTCTCGCCGGGCGTTGAAGCGATCGACGCATTTCTTGGAGCAAAGGGCCGTTCGCCACCAGTAATGGCGGATCAGCCCGAACCTTCCACCGCACACCGCACAGCACCCTCGGTTTTCGGAGCTATGAGAGCTGTTATGCATTTTTGCCTCTTTTGGCGGACGCTCGTGCGGCAACATCGTGCCCGCACGTAAAGAGCGGCACCGTTTCAGCTAAATCTGGCTGCATTTACGGGCACCGGGCGCACGAGCTCGGCTCTTTTGTGCGCCCTCGTGGCGAAGCGATACGCTCGATCGCGATGCGTCGCCCGATTGATCGACGACTGTAGTCAGGTTTTCATCTCGATTGATGCAATGAGAAGCGCTGAAGAGACAAAATCCTGCGCTCATGCATACTTTTCCGGCGTTTTTCGCCGGAAGCTTCCTTGGGGTAGCAGCATTCCACCTGCACTCGCGAGCCTATCCTCCTGGATGTCAGAAGACGGACTACCCGACATTGCCGAACGTTCCCCACTAAAGCGTGCCGGAAGCGAGCTAGCAACAGCAGGTTGGCAACGGAGACACCTTGGTGAACGTGTTCCGCAGCGAATTCAGGAAGTCGGGCGTTCGAGTTGAAGAACGAGAGGCGCAATGTGATCCGGGGCTGGCCACGCTAGATCCGCGGTTGCGAGCGCTCTTCGAGCAACGGCTGCCTCGCGGCGTTCTGATGTTGCGCCCTCAGCGAGACCGCGAATCTCAATGACTGGATGTCGCCGGGCGAGCTGCTGGGGTATCGCTAGAAGCCGGGTCAACTCATGATCGGCAAGCTCGGCGATACGTTCTTGGGCCATCTCGATGACTGGCCGATCGTATCGGTTACTGGCACACGCGCGATCACTTCTCTGTAGATGGAACGCTGATGGGGCCGGAAGGCAGTCCTGGATCGATCGCGCGGAGCGACGCTGCCGTGTCCGCGCTACGCCAATCTCCTGGCGCGTCGCTCTGTGCCCGCCGCAGCTGACTGCCTGGATGACTGAAGAAATGGGCGGCTATCGCGAGCTCCCGCGTGAAAAGTCTTTGCTACGTGGCCGGGACCTTACAGAACGCGTGTTGTTTTGTTTGGCGAGAGCTAGTCGGCCGTCAAGGCCGAACTACTATAGGACGCGACAATCGAAAGCGGATTTTGCAGGTGGCAGAAAGCACGAATTCGACAAAGATCATTGATCTGGATGCGTATCGGTCGATGCGGCGCCAGCGGAAGATTTGGAACCTCGCCGGACCGGGGGAAAACGCCGCCGCAGGCCCGTCTATGAGCGGCTTTGCAATGCCGCTCTTCTGGTTCTGGCCAACATGGTTCTGGGTCCCGATGGGCGCGGCGGTGACGTCCGCGGTGGGATGGGACGCTTCATGAGCCACGGCAGCGTCGCTTGTGCATTCGCCATCTCTTGCCTACCTGGATGTACCGGCCGTCCTCGGGCGTAATCCGCGGCGCCTGCGAACGAGCCGGGGACATTCGCGGGCCTCACTCTTGATCGGCACTGGCGCTGCGCGCGCACGCATACACTGCACGATCTCGTGCGATGGAAGTATCATTTGATCGGCAACCATGTGCTGAACGATAAGAACCGGCCACTCCATAATTGGGCTCAAGGATTCAATGTCCTGGTCAGACCCGAACACCATCGACTGGCATTCACGAAGAGCAAGTTGGCCCTCGCGTCGGAGGACGCTTCAAAAAAGGAACAATCATCGCTAAAAACCGACACTCAACCTCTTAGCAGACGCCTGCAGCAGGCATCTCGAACGCACGGCAAAGTCTCGGGGACAACTCCCCCGCCACAGATCAACTCGCGACGCTACAGCCTATCGGGCGGATAGTGACAATGCAGCAGCACCCGCCTCTTCGCCCGTCCCAGCGGACACTCGTGCTTTACACATATCGGGCCGGATTTCTGCGCGGCACCGTATCGATCGCATGGCCAGCTTCTCGAGCGCCGTAGTTACGAACCAGCCTTCGCACGAACGTTCACACGGATTTGTCTCCTTGAGGGAAGGAACACGGAAAGTGTGAACTCTGGCCCCGCAGCAATGTCACGCCGCTGCACTAGGATCGGTTGATTGCATTTGAGCGAGTTCGTTCTTCATAGAAAAGAGAATTGGACGAGGAGATTTTGGGCCATGAGTACAAGCCCGGCGACGATTTATGTGATTGACGACGACGAGCACCTTGCTTGGAGATCTCTGCCATGACGCTGGATTCGAGGTGAGGCTGTTCAGCTCGACGGACGAATTCTCAGCGGAGCAGCTCTGCGAAGGCCCATCGTGTCTGGCGCTCGACGTCCGCTTTCCCGGAACCTCGCCAACGGGGCTTGATCTGCAGCGAACGCTTGCCGCCTCCGGAGTCTCGGTTCCGATCGTGTTCATCAGCGGCCATTCCGATGTCCGCATCTCTGTGGAAGCGACGAAGCTCGGGGCAGTCGATTTTTTGCCCAAGCCGTTTCGCGAGCAGGAGTTTCTTGACGCGGTGCGGCTTGGGGTGGAACGCGACCGCATGCGGCTGGAGCGCGAGCTCGTCGTGCGCGAAGCCCGGCGGTGCTTCGACGAGCTTACGGTACGCGAGCGCGACATCTTGCTGCTAATAGCGGAGGGACGGGTTGCCAAGCAGATCGCGGCCACGCTGAATGTCAGCGAGGTGACGTGAAGGTGCGCCGCGCGCGCATGATGCGAAAGCTGCAGCTGCGCTCGCCGATCGAGGTGGTGAGACTCGTCGACAACATCAGGCCATACGTTGCGACGGCTCGCCAAGGCGCCGTTGCATCGAACGGAGCCGACCCGTCCGCGCGGCTTCTACGCGGCTTGACATCGGCATGAGCGATAAGATCTCGAAGAGCTACCAGGGAGTCCATCCATGAAGATACTCAACATCCTGACACGGCGTTACCTGCCAGTGGATGAACTGGATGCCGCCGTCGCTTTCTATGAGGCTCTGATTGGTCAGAAGGCTCGTCTTCGCTTCGATTACCCCGAGTACGACTTGAGACTGGCGCAGGTCGCATCGATCTTGTTCATCGCCGGACCCGCACAAAGTTTGACGCGGTTCACCGCGACTCACATGACGTTCATGGTCGATGATATCGACGCCTTCGCTGCCCATCTTCCGACGGTTGGCGCGACGGTGCTGGAAGCTCCCAAGCTGGTGCCGACCGGCCGCAACATGCTGGTGCGCCATCCGGATCAGACACTCGTCGAATACGTCGAACATCGGGACAAACATCCCGCAGATGTACTTCCGTCAATCTCGTGATCCGGCACCGGCGCAGACTTGCCGCCGGCGACGCCCTCCTGGAGTGATTGGGCAAGGCCCGGAGAGGCGCCGTCACGGCGGCCCGCAAAGTTAGCCTGTGCTAGTCCTCCAGATGACGGAACAGGTTCTTGTCGAACGGGCACATCTTGGCCGCACACGGTCACGGACCGGGCCTTGTTTCAGGCCTCACCTATCTCGGGTAGATCGTTGGCATAGCGCGCACGCAAGGCCTGCGTAACGGCATCGATCCTGGACGGTCCGGCGACGACTTTCAGCCTGGTCTCGGCATTCTCTTGTTAAATGGCATTATGCATCGACATCGACCACCACGCGATTAGCAAGCTTTGCCGGATCCGTGTTGGGCTTGATGATCGTGGCACGTTTCAGATCGCTTGTGATCTTCACGACCTCGCGGCGCAAGTCTGCACCCAACGGATGATGGCCATGGGTATGGCTACGCAGCATCGCCGCGAGGTCTGCTACTGCAACCTTGGGCGTATACCGCGAGAAAACCTCGGCAGCTTCATCCGGATTCTCGGCGACGTGATGAGCCGCCTCGCGAATCGCGTAGGTTAGCGATTTCACGGCGGCAGGGTCCGACGCCCAGAGCGAACTGCGTACACCCAGCGTGCAGCAAGACAGATTGGCATAATCGCCGCTGAGATTCGACGCGATCTCGACGATGTCGCCATTGGCCCGCCGCTCGGTCAGCCAGGCGTTAGGATCGGAATCGGCGATGGCCTGGATTTCCCCGCGTTGCAGTGCGATCAACTGAAGGTCGGCCGGAAATTCGCGCCATTGGATATCGGTCTGTGGGTCCAGCCCGTTGTCCGACAGCAAGATGGCAAAGAAGTTGCGCGGCGGGCCGGAGATGCTGGAAACACCGATCGTCTTGCCTTTGAGGTCCGTGATGTCCTTGAAGCCGGACTCCTTGCGCACAAACAGGCGCGTGCAGCCGCCGTGGAGGCCCGTCGTCAGCTTGACGTCGATGCCCTGCTCAAGCGGCTTGAGCCAGTTGAGCAGCATACTCGATCCGGCATCCGCCTTGTCGGTTGCGAGCGCCTGGAGCATCTGATCCGTATTCCCCGCCAGTTGCAGGAATTCCACGTCTAGATTGTGACGCGCGAAAAATCCCCGGTGCAGTGCGACCGGCACCGCCGCCGTACAGATGCCGGTGCCGTTATAGGCGAAACGAATATGACGAGCCGGACCGTTCGGCGTCTCTTCCGAGCCGGCCACCTTGCAGATCGGCGCGCCGCTGAGGGGATCGGCGACCTGGCCTAGACCAAACGCTGGAAACGCCCGCGCGGCCTGCATCAGGCCGAACGACGCGGTTACACCAGCGAGACTCGCCAGCCCGAGCACCCCACGCCGGGACCAGGTATCGCGTCGATCTAATGTCATGGGCATCTCCTGAACTTCGTCGCCAATCGCGTAGCGGCGGCGACTGGCCTCAGATGCTAAAGATCGTCACAGGTCCGGTCGATTGCAAAGATTTGCGCCACGCTAGTGCGTTCGTGTTGCAACACTCCGCTCGACAGAAACAGCTGTACCGAAAGGAGACGGAAGAGCGCAGCAATGTGAAACTCTAGTCCCTGCGCCACGGAATGAGCCTCCGTTCGAGCAAGCTCGCGCCGCGGTCGACGATGAATCCGACCGTGCCCACGACCAGGATACCGAGCATCACCAGGTCCATGTCAAAGCGCTCGCGGCCGGCGATGATGAGCCCTCCGATGCCGGGACCGGCCGCCATGAAGTATTCGGCTCCGATCGTGGCGAGCCACGCATAGATCAGCGCAAGATGGAGGCCGGTCAGCAACGACGGCAGCGCGCTCGGAAAATAGACGTGGACGACGAACTGGAGACGATTGAAGCGGAAGACTTCGCCGACCTCGACCAGCTTCTCCGAGGTCGTATGCACACCCTCGACGAGGTTGAGAATGACCGGTATGGCCGCAGCGAGGGCGATGAAGACGACCTTGGCGGTCTCGTCGAACCCGAACCACAGCGAGATCAGCGGAATCCAGGCCAACAGGGCGATCTGCTTCAGTCCATTGAACCACGTCGTGAAGATGCGGTCGGCAAGGCGGGACAGGCCGAGCAGCAGCCCGACCAGGATGCCGATGCCTGAGCCGAGCGCAAATCCCAGGAGATCGCGGCGCAGGCTGGCGGCGAGCGACTGCTTGAGCTCGCCATTGCTCAGTTCTTTCCAGAAGCTGATCCCGACGTGCTCAAGCGGCGGCAGAAACTGCCGGTTCACGAGGCCGGAATGGCTTGCAAACTCCCAGAGCACGAGCAAGCTGAGCGGAAGAACCAGCCCGCGGCCGACGGTCCTGAGTGCGGTGCTATTTGACACGATCGATCTGCCAGCGTTGCAGCCGGGCTTCCACTATCGCCAGCACCTTGTCGCTGACAAAACCGATGACGCCAATGACGATCATCGCGACCAGCACCGTGTCGAGCCAGAACATCTGGCGTCCCCAGACCAGGAGATAGCCCAGTCCCTCGGAGGAGGCCAGCAATTCGACGCTGACCAGCGCGATCCAGGCATGGGTCAGGCCGTAGCGCAGGCCGGTGAAGATCGGCGGCACCGCACCCGGAAGCACGACGTGGCGGAGCATCTGTAACGGCGTGAAGCGAAAGGTCTCGCCAACCTCGACGAACGCCTTCGGCACATTCGCAATGCCGGCGCTGGTATTCATGACGACGGGCACGAACGCCGCCTTGGCGATCACCACGATCTTGAGCCCCTCGCCGATACCGAGCAGCAACATCGCCAGCGGGATCCAGGCAAGCGCCGGCACCTGCGCGACCGCAGTGAAGAGCGGGCGGATATACTCGTCCACGCGGCGCGACAGCCCCATGGCGGAACCGATCACCAGACCGGCCCCGGCGCCGACCACGAAGCCACAGGCGACCCGCCGCAGGCTGTAACCGGCATGCTGGGCGAGCTCGCCGCTCGCGATCATGTACCGCAGCGTATGCAGGACATCGCCCGGCCGCGGCAGGATCTGTTCCGGCAGCCAGCCCCGATCGATCCCGATGATCCAGATCGGAAGTGCCACCGCCGGCAACACCAGCAGCCAGCCGAAAGCCGCCAGACGCCGCAACACCGCCTGCCCCGCAGGACTGGCGATGATGCGGCGAATAGAAACCTGCCATGAGGCGCGCGATTCAGCCGAGGTCCGAATTATTGCGTCGGTCATGCGTCTGCTCCGCTCGGGAGTTCTTGCGCGACCGAACCACTATCGCCGTCGCCAAGCGCTCTCAGGATTTCGTTGCGGGTATGAACGAGTTCGTCGCTGCTCCGCGATCTCGGCCGCGGCGCCGTGACCTGGAAAATGCGCGCCATGCGGCCCGGGCGAGGCGCGAGCACGATGACGCGATCGCCGAGCAACACGGCCTCGTCGACGTCATGGGTCACGAGGACCATGCTGATCCTTTCATGCGCCCAGATGCGCTGAAGCTCGAGCTGAAGGCGCGCGCGTGTCAATGCATCGAGCGCTCCAAAGGGCTCGTCGAGAAGCAGCAGCCGTGGACGGTTGACCAGACCGCGGGCGATGGCCGCGCGTTGCGCCATGCCGCCGGAGAGCTGGTACGGATAGGCCTCGGCAAATCCGTCCAGACCAACCAGCGAGATATGCGCCGCAATGGTTTCCTTTTTGGCGCGCTCACTGAGCGGAGCATTCTTAAGGCCGAGCGCGATGTTCTGCGCGACCGTCGCCCATGGGAACAGCCGCGGCTCCTGGAACACGATGCCGCGATCGAGACTGGTCCCGGAAACCACCTCGCCGTCGAAAGCGATGCTTCCGCGAAACTCGCGATCGAGTCCGGCGACCAGCCGCAGCAGCGTCGATTTGCCGCATCCGCTCGGGCCGAGCAGGACCACGAACTCGCCCGCTGCGACTTCGAGCGACACGTCCTTCAGCGCCTCGACCGTCGCGCCGTTGACGACGAACGACTTCGACACGCCGCGAATATTCAGACGAGCGACGCTCCGATCGGAGCCCCCAGATGAAGCCGTTTGCGCCGGCAATAACGCGGTCATTGTCCCGCCGTCAGCGGCTTGCCGCTCGCATCATATTCCTGCCAATAGCCCACCAATCCCTGCTCCTTGAGCGCGGCATCGAGGAACGAGCGGTCGAACCACCCGTCGATCTCGACGTCCCGCCGCAGCAGGCCGAATTCTTTGGCCTGCTTCGCCTGAACACGATAGCTCTCGATGATCGAGGCATCGGCGATCGGCGTGTTGCGGTACTTCAGCTCCTGACCGGAGAAGTCGAAGCGATAGCCCGAGGCCGGGAAGCCGGTCCGCGACGAAATCTCGAAGAACGCCTCCCGATTGGCCTCCTCCGACGACCAGCGCGCAGCCTTCACGATCGCAGAGACGATCTTCTGCGTGATATCAGGGTGCGCCTTGATGAAGGCCTCCTGCCCGATCAACGTGGAATGACGCTCATAGGCCGGATTGTCGCCCTTGGTCGTGTAGACGATCTCGGCGATGTTCTTCTCGGCGAGGCTCGCCAGCGGGAAATTGCCGAAAGCCGCGTCGATGTCCTTGGAGGTCAATGCTGCGTTGGTCGTCGCAGTATCCATGTTAATGACCTGCACGTCCCGCTCCTGAAGGCCGTTGCCGGCGAGCACCTTCACGGCGGCAAGGTGATTGTTAGTACCTCGGAAGATCGACACCTTTTTGCCGCGCAAATCCGCGACCTTGCGGACCGACGAACCAACGGGCACCGCGAGATAGATCGGCGCGTGCGCACCCGATGCCAACAGGATTTTCGTCTTCAGGCCGTTCGCCCGGCCGATGATCTCCGGTAGATCACCCTGGATCGCGAAATCGAGCTGGTTGTTGGCGAAGGCCTCGTTGACCGCCGGCCCTGCCCCCTTAAAGAAGAACCATTCGATCTTCACATCCGGCCGGTCACTGAGCTCGCGATCCAGATAGTGCTCGGAATGCGCAATCGCGGCCGATGAACCGCCCGAGAATTGACGGTTGTCCGCTCCGACCGAGGCAAATCCGATCCTGACCGTGATCGCCTCAGTGGCCGAGCCCGGCGACGCCGCCGCGATCAAGAGTCCTGCTCCCGCAACCAAATGGCGGAACAGCGTGCGTTTTCCGATCATGATGTGATGTCCTCGTGTATTTCGAATTACTCGGCAGCCACCGCCGCAGGACGTCGCGCCGGTTGCGGGCGGCGCAGGCCGAGATGGTCGCGCAAGGTCGTCCCCTCGTACTCCTCGCGGAACAGGTCGCGGCGGCGCAACTCGGGGACCACCAGCCGGACAAAGTCGGTCAGGCCGCCCGGCAGGGTCGGAGCCATGACGTTGAAGCCGTCGGCGCCGTAATTCTGGAAGCGCTCCTCGAGCTGATCCGCGATCTGCGTCGGCGTTCCCACCAATTGCCAGTGCCCGCGCGCGCCGGCGATCCGGAGATAGAGGTCACGGACGGTCAATCCTTCCCGGCGCGCCAGTTCGAGCAGAAGCGCCTGCCTGCTCTTGCCGCCCTCTGTCTCCTTCAGCGCCGGTATGGGGCCGTTCGGATCGGCGTGGACGATCTCGGGCGCACCGAGAAAGCCGGCGAGCAGATCGAGGCCGACCTGGGGCAGAATGAGCGACTGCAACTCATCGAATTTCTCCTTCGCCTCGCTCTCGCTATCCGCAACCACGGGGAAGATGCCGGGCAGGATTTTCAGCTCGTCCGGATCGCGGCCGTAGTTGGGTAACCTCCCCTTCACATCGGCGTAGAACGAGACGGCGTCTTCGAGCGTCTGCTGCGCGGTGAAGATGGCTTCCGCCGTTCGGGCCGCCAGCTCCTTGCCGGGCCCGCTTGAGCCTGCCTGCACCAGCACCGGCCGTCCCTGCGGCGACGGCGGGATGTTGAGGGGACCACGCACCTTGAAGTGGCGGCCCTGATGGTTGAGGAGATGCAGCTTGTCGGGATCGAAATAGCGGCCGCTTGACCGGTCGCGCATGAACGCGTCCTCATCCCAGCTATCCCACAAGCCCAGGACCACGTCGGCGAACTCTTCCGCCCGCGCGTAGCGCTCGGCATGCGGAACGAGCCCGTCATGATTGAAGTTCAATGCAGCCGATGATTCGGTCGAGGTGACGAGATTCCAGCCGGTTCGCCCTCCGCTTAAGCGATCCAGAGAGGCGAACTGCCGCGCCACATTGAACGGCTCATTGAAGCTCGTCGAGACGGTGGCGACCAGGCCAATCCTCGACGTTACGGCCGCGAGCGCCGACAATAACGTGAGCGGCTCGAACGGATAGACACCGCTATGGGCTTTGCGACTCGACGCTTCGATGCGATCGACGCGCACGCCGACCATGTCTGCGAGGAAAATGGCGTCGAACTTGGCGTCTTCCGCAATCCGGGCGAACTGCACGAAATCAGACAGGGATTGACTGTCGGATGCCTGCGGCGATCGCCACGCGGCGACGTGGTGACCTGTAAAGAGCAGAAAGGCGCCGAGAGACAGCTTCTCGTTCCGACGCGACATGCGATGTTCCTCTGACTATTGGTGCTGACCGGCGCTGATCGTGCGCGGATTTGACGATTGCTTTGTGCTTTGCGCAATCTCACAGAATTTCATTCTTTCAACGTCCGACGCTACGTCTCTTCTTCGCGAGCCGCTGAACACGGAAGAATATGATTTACGGGTCACGCCGACGGATCGATCCAGAGGTCGGCAAAGCTGCCGTTCAATCCTTCACCGCCCGGAGCGAAGTTGCGGACCTTTTTGTTCGCGATGATCACGCCGCCGGCGGCGACGAGGTCGACCGAGGCAACCTCCTCATGAATCACCGACTGGAACTTCCACCAGATCTCGCGCCGCTTCTCGACATTCGGCTCGATCGCCGCGGCCTCCAGCAGCCGATCGACCTCTTCGTTTTTGTAATGCGCGGCATTCGAGAACGGCAGCCCGATCCGAATGTTTTTCGACCAGTACGCGCGCTGGATCCCGAGGCTCGGGTCGAACGTATTCGACAGGCTCTCGACGGTCAGGTCGAACGCCCGGTCGCGGTAGACGATGTTCAGGTAAGTCGCGAGATCATATCGCTGGATCTCGACGTCGAGCCCGACTCGGCGCAGCGAATTGCGCAGGAAATCCGAGAGATTTGCCGGCAGAAACGGATTCTGTGTCAACCTCAGCTTGGCCCGAATACCGCCTGCGCCACGCGCAAGGCCCGTCTCATCCAGCAATTGCTCAGCTGCCTTTGGGTCAAACGGCCACGCCTGGATCTTGGGATCGTAGAATTTCGGCAGGGCCGTGCTGACCGGTGACGGCGAAGCGAGCGCGTACCCATAAAAGACGATATTCAACAGAGCCTTCAGATCGATTGCGTGGGCGATCGCCTTACGCACGCGACGATCCCGCAGGAGCTGAGTGTCGAAGTTAAAGAAGAGCTGCTGCTGCGGGCCGGAATAGGCATAAGTGGTGGTGTCGACGACAAAGCGCTTGTCGACCTTGAACCGCTCGATGTCGCCATAGGGCACCGGGGTCGCTCCGATATCGACCTCTCCGGCCTCGAGCGCAGCGGCCCGCGCAGCGGGATCGAGAATGACCTTGAGCACCAGGCGATCGATATAGGGCTTTGGGGCATCCCAGTAGTTGGGGTTGCGGACGAACAGGAGATGACTCCCGGGAACCCACTCGCGAAGGATGAACGGACCGGTCCCGATCGTCTGTTCCAGTCGCGGCTGTTCATCAGGCTTGAGCGCCGTATAGATATGCTTCGGCACGATCGGAGATTCGGCACCGGCCAATGCAGTGATGAGGTATGGCGCCGGCTTCGACAGCACGATGACGGCCGTCAACGCATCAGGCGTTTCGATCGTCTCGACCTTTGCGAACGTGATCCGGCCCCGGGGATGGGCGATCTTCAGGCGTTCGATCGAGAACGCGACGTCAGCCGAGGTGAATTCCTTCCCGTCGGACCATTTCACGCCGGGCCTTAAGCGGAATGTGTAGCGCTTCCCGTCCTCGCTGATGGTCCAGGACGTCGCCAGCACCGGCCGCGGATTGAGATCATAGTCGTAGGCCAGCAGCCCCTCGTTGATCTTGGTGCCGATCGTCTGCCCGGTTCCGGACGATGTGTTGATCGCAATGATCGCGGACGGGTCGGGATAATAGACCCAGTTCAAGGTACCGCCGGAGACAGGACGAGCTTCTCCCGCAACGCTCCTTGCTGCCGGGAGCAGCGTGAGAGCACCGGAGGCGAGGATGCCGCGATTGAACGTTCGGCGATCGAGCCCCATCACGTCACTCCGTCTCGTTTCAACTTTCCACAAATCGTCATTCGCCGGCCACTCGGCGAAGTTCCCGACCACTGCAATGTTAGGCATGGTTTGTAGAGAATTTGCTTTTGTTGTTTGAAGCGACAACGCGTGTTCGCTTGCGCGGCCTACCGCGCGTACAGTAGCAACATTTTCATTATGCAATTTGACGTGTCGCGGGATTGATTGTCCGATCCTTCGATGAATTATTGACGCAACGACATTTGCGAATGACACGCGATCGAAAATGTACGAACCAACACGTCGACAAATTGCTAGAGCCCTTCTGCTCACCACAGGCGCAGTTGCAGGCGGCATTGCGCCGCGGCGCATCCGCGCGGCCGAGAACATCAGACGCGGCGGGACGTTGAATATCGTTATCCAACCCGAACCACCGATCCTCGTCAGCCTCACGCACACCGCCGGCCCGACGACACGCGTCAGCCCGAAAGTCACGGAAGGGCTCCTGACCTTCGATCTCGACTTCACTCCGCGGCCTCAACTGGCGACAGCCTGGCAGATCAGCGAAGACGGGCTGCGCTATCGGTTCGAGCTGCGGCGCGGCGTGAAGTGGCATGACGGAAAGGACTTCACTTCGGCTGACGTCGCCTACTCGATCGAACTTCTCAAGCAGCATCATCCGCGCGGACGCGGCACCCTTGCATCAGTGCGGGAGGTCTTCACGCCCGATCCGCATATTGCGGAGATCGTGCTGGACAAGCCGGCGCCATATCTGCTCGCCGCGCTCACGGCCTCGGAATCACCCATCATTCCCCGACATGTTTATGAAGGCTCCGATCCGCTCGCCAATCCCAATGGTCGCGCCCCCATCGGGACCGGCCCCTTCGTCTTTAGGGAATGGAAGCAAGGCAGCCACATCCTGCTGGGACGCAATCCGAACTATTGGGACCCCGGCAAGCCATATCTCGACCGCATCGTCATCCGTTTTATTGCCGACGCCAACGCCCGCGCCGTCGCGCTTGAAACCGGAGAGGTTCACTACGCGCCTGACACCCCAGTGCCGCTTGGGCAGATCGACACGCTCAAGGCCAATCCGAACCTGGTCATCGAGACGCGCGGTTACGACTACCAACCGGTCGTCTACCGGCTGGAGTTCAACCTGGCCAACCCCTATTTCGCAAGACCCGAGGTCCGTCGGGCCGTCGCGCATGCCATCGATCGTGAGGCAATCAACCGCGTTGTCTTTTACGGCTGGAGCAAGAATGCGCCTTCCGCCATCAGTCCTGCGCTGAAGCAGTTTTATAATCCGGACATTCCCCGGCACGACTTCGACCCGAAGAAAGCCGAAGCAATCCTTGACGCCGCCGGGCTGTCGCGCGGCCCGGACGGCACGCGCTTCAAGGTCTTTCACGACTACATGCCCTATAGCGAGACCTACCAGCAGCTTGGGGCCTACACGCGCCAGGCGCTCGCCAACATCGGCATCGGCGTCACCCTGCGGGCGCAGGACGTGCCGACCTGGTTCAAGCGGACCTATACCAATCGCGACTTTGACTTCATGAGCAACGGCATGAGCCACTCCTTCGACCCGACGGTCGGGGTCCAGCGGCTCTATTGGTCGAAGAACTTCAAGCCCGGCGTCCCCTTCTCGAACGGCTCGGGCTACAGCAATCCCGAGGTCGACCGGCTGCTGGAAGCCGCCGCCGTCGAAAGCGATCCCACCAAGCGGCGCGAACTGTTCCGCGCCTTCCAGGTCATCATCGCCACCGACCTGCCGGACATCAACCTGGTGACAGGAGCGAACCTGACGATCGCCAATCGCAAGCTGCGGAACCACACCGCGACCATCGACGGCCCGTCTGCGAACTTCGCCGACGTCTGGCTGCAGGCCTGATCAACATGCAAGGCATCGCCGAATGAGCTTCGATCTCGACACATCCAATCCGCATTTCGCCAAGGCCGTCGATTTGCGCGAAATCTTCGCGCGCGACGCGGCAGAGCGTGACCGGGCCGGCGGCAAACCGCTCGAGCAGCTCGCCCTGCTCAAGGCCTCTGGACTCCTCAACCTCCTCATTCCGCAAGAGTTCGGCGGCTCCGGCGAGCGCTGGTCGACAGCCCTCAAGATCGTCCGAGAATTCGCCAAGGTGGATGGTGCCCTGGGTCATCTCTATGGCTATCATTTTGGCTCGCAACATGCGGCCTATCTGCGCGGCACCTCGGAGCAGGCCGCGGATATCTTCCGGCGGTCGGCCGCGGGCAACTGGTTCTGGGGAAACACCGCCAACAGCTTCTCGAAGAGCTTGTTCGGCCGCAAGGACAGTGAAGGATTTATCCTCGACGGTTACCGGCCGTTCACGTCGGGGTCACACATTGCCGACTATCTGCAGGTTGCCTGGGAGGACCACGAGACCAACGCGCGCAGCTTCGCCGCGATCCCGGCCAGCCGCGACGGCATCCGGATCGAAAACGACTGGGACGGGTTCGGGCAGCGCCAGACCGGAAGCGGCCGGGTAACCTACACAGGCGTGCACGTCCATCGGAGCGAGGTGCTGGAGCACAAGCCGGATGGCGGCCGCCCCTATCAGACCATCACGCCGTTCCTGCAACAATCCACGCTGCTCAATGTCTTCATCGGGAGTGCACAGGGCGCGCTGATCACCGCCCGGGACTATACAACGGAGAAGTCCCGTCCCTGGGTTCATTCGGGGATCGAGCGGCATACCGACGACCCCTGGATCAAGCGGGTCTATGGCGAGCTCTATACCCGCGTGAAAGCGGCCACGTTGCTTGCGGACGAGGCCGCAGTGGCACTTGACCGGGTTTGGTCGCGCGGCCGCGATCTGACAGCCCAGGAGCGCGGCGAGGCCGCCGTCGTGATCGCCGGGGCCAATGCCCATGCCGGTGAGGTCGCCCTCGATGTTACGAGCCGCATCTTCGAGGTGATGGGCGCGCGCTCAGCCACGATCGCCAATGGTTATGACCGCTTCTGGCGCAATGTCCGGATCCATACGCTGCACAATCCGGCCGAATACAAGACACGCAACGTGGGAACCTGGTTTCTCACGGGCGCCCATCCCGAACCTTCCACATTCCAGTAACTGCGCCGCGCGCGCGAGGTGACCGTGTCCAAGATCATCCAAGTCAACGGTTTCGCCATATTCAGTCCCGTCCACCTGTCACCAGGCCTGTGGCGTCATCCCGACGATCGCTCCCTCGACTTCGCGACGCTCGAATATTGGACCGATGTGGCCAAGATCCTCGAGGCCGGCAAGTTCGACGCCATCTTCATTGCAGACGGGATCGGGATTCACGACGCCGACGCAGGCACGGCTGATGCGGCTCTCAGCACCGGCGCACAGATCCCGAAGCTCGATCCCATGCTCCTGGTCTCGGCCATGGCCCATGTTACTGAGCACCTTGGCCTCGGCGTAACCGCTCCCGTATCGTATGAGCCGCCCTTCACGCTCGCCCGTCGTTTCTCGACGCTGGACCATCTGACCAAAGGGCGCGTCGCTTGGAACATCGTCACGGGCTATTCCAACGCGGCATCGCGCGCGGTCGGCCGCGACGACATCATGGCCCACGATCCCCGCTATGACCTCGCCGACGAATTCCTCGACGCCGTCTATGCGCTGTGGGAGGGGAGCTGGGACGATGAGGCCGTCATCGTCGACCCGATCCGCAGCGTCATTGCTGACCCGTCGCGGATTCGCAAGGTGAATCACCACGGCGCGCACTTCAAGATCGATGCCATCCACCTGGTCCATCCCTCGCCTCAGCGAACGCCGTTCCTGTTTCAGGCCGGCGCTTCCAATCGCGGCAGGGACTTCGCTGCGCGGCACGCGGAAGCCGTTTTCCTAGGCGAACATTCAAAGGCCCGCACTGCGACGAACGTTGCCGAGACCAGGGCGCGCGCACGCGCGTTCGGCCGCGATGGCCGCGACATCCGCTTCTATGCACTCCTGACCGCAATTGTCGGCGAGACCCGCGCCGAAGCGGAGGCAAAGTACCGCGACTACCAGCGCTATATCGACCCGAAGGGCTCGCTCGCCCTGCTGTCCGGCTGGACCGGGATAGACCTGTCCCGCTACAGCCTGGATGATCCGTTCCCGACGGTGAAGAAGGACAATGCCGTTACGTCGATGATCGACTCGTTCTCGCGCACCGAGCGCCCCTGGACGATCCGCGAGATCATCGAACACAACGGCATCGGCGGCCGCGGCCCCGTGGTTGTCGGATCACCCGCCGAGGTCGCCGATCAGCTTCAGGCCTGGGTCGAAGAGACCGATATCGACGGCTTCAACCTCAGTTATGCCGTGACGCCCGGCGGTTATCAGGATTTTGCCGAGCTCGTCGTACCGGAGTTGCAGCGGCGCGGCGTTTACAAGACCGAATACGCCCGGGGTACCTTGCGGGAGAAGGTTTTCGGTGCGGGCCAGGCGCGCCTGCCGTCCTCACATCCTGCGGCACGCTTCCGACCACACGCTGCGCTCGCGCGGCAGCGTGAAGCGACCTCCGCCTGACCCCATGCGTACGCGCTCAGGAGCCCGCAGGGAGTTCCGGCACAGCATGGCGCAGCCCAGCCTGCTCCATCAGGGGCAGCACGCGCCGGCCAAAAAAGTCGAGATCCGGCTTGAAGTCGAAGAAGCTGAGCTGGAGCCCATCGATCCCTGCCTTCTTGAGCTGCACGAACTGCTCCACGACCTGCTCGGGCGTGCCGATCACCTCGATATTGCCGCCAATGGCGCGGCGCTTGGCCGCGTCGCGGCCGACCCGCCCCTTCCAGGCATGCGCATCGCTGGCAAAGTTTTGCATGCTCGCGACGGGATCAATGTGGTCGACGATGGCGTCGTGATAGGCCCAGGTCTCTCGCTCGGTCTCGCGGCAGATCACCATTGGGTTGAGCAGCGTCCGCACCTCGCGGCCAACATCGATGGCCGATTGCTTCACGCGCTGAGCATGCGCCGGCAGGCTCTCGATGGCACTCTCGAAGGACGAGCCCGCAGGGCTCGTGATGAAGACGATGTCGGAGTATCGGCCCGCGAAGGCGATCCCGGCATCAGAACCGGTTGCATTGACCAGGATCGGCCGGCCGAACTGCGGCTTGGGTGTCACGAAGGCATTGCTGAGCTTCCAGGGCGATTGGCCGGAGAACGAGAAATTTTGCTCGTCGCTCCACAGCCGCTGGAGCACTTCCAGGAACTCGGCGGCCAGCTCATAGCGCCGGTCGTGCTCGATCTGGTTCCAGCCGAACGCTTCGTGCTCGATGGCGCGGTGGCCGGTCACAACGTTGATACCCCAACGGCCACCCGAGATGTGATCCAGCGTCGCGCCATACTTGGCAAGATGCAGCGGATGGATCGGGCCGTAGAGAACGTGGATGGTCGAGATCAGCATGATCCGCGATGTCACGGCGGCAAGCGAAGCCGTGGTGATGAAGGAGTCCAGCGCCTGGCCCGTGAACACGCCTCCGTACCCGCCTTTCGGCAGCCATTGCGACAGCGCAAAGACGAGGTCAAAGCCCAACGCTTCGGCGGCGAGCGTCAGGTCGCGATTGTAATCGAACGTCCAGGTCGTGGAACGGGGCAGCGTCGAAGCGCTCCAGCCCCCCGCCTGTATGGGGAGAAACAGACCAAGCAGCAGCGGCTGCTTCAGCGATTTCGCCAACGGGCTCTCGCGATATTGCGCGGGGCTCGGGAAGACCGGCCAGCCAACGATTTCACCCGGCTTGTGCACTATCGTCATGATCATATCCGCCTTGATGATGCGTGCAGTTCGCAGCCCGCTCGCAGAACCGATGCGGTCGCACGCGAGTTCATCGACGTTGCTGATGCATTCCGCCGTTGTCAACCGAGCGAGAACCGTCGCAAAGACTCGTCCGCGTGGACACGCAACACCGCGCTCAAAAGCATTTTGTCAGCGCGCCACGGAAGTTAGAAAAATCATGTCGAGCATTCAGCGCATCGCGAAGACTTTTCGTCGTACGTTGTGGCAAGCGGTCCCGACCGTGATCGGGATCATCGTCATCAATTTTTTTCTGCTTCAGCTCGCGCCCGGCGATGCAGCTGACGTCCTTGCCGGCGAATCGGGATCCGCAACGATGGAGACGGTCGCCGCCTTGCGGGCGCGCTTCGGGCTCGATCAGCCCGTGCTCGTACAGCTCGCGGCCTATCTGGACAATCTCGTCCACTTCAGCCTTGGCTATTCGCCGCGATACAACCTGCCTGTCGCCGATATCATCGGACAGCGCCTGCCCGGCACCGTCGCCCTGATGGCAACTGCTCTCGTCATCGCACTCGCCGGCGGCATCGCACTCGGCATCGTGATGGCGACGTTCGCCGGTCGATGGCCGGACCGGGTGATTTCGATCATCGTCACGCTGTTCTACTCGATCCCCGGTTTCTGGATCGGCCTGATGCTGATCCTGCTGTTATCGGTCAAGTTGGGATGGCTGCCGAGCGGCGGCTCCTCGACAATCGGTTCAACCGCCAGCGGCGTTGATCTCGTTCTCGACCGGGCGCGCTACATGGTTCTGCCGGCATTGTCGCTGGCGCTGTTTTACATCGCGATCTACTCCAGACTGGCGCGCGCCGCCATGCTCGAGGCCCAAGCGCAAGACTATGTGCGTACGGCCGCGGCTAAAGGTCTGTCGCCACTCGCAATCACGGTGCGCCACGTCCTGCGCAACGCGCTGCTGCCCGTCACCACCGTTGCTGGCATGCATTTTGGCGGCCTGCTGGGCGGCGCCGTGGTGGTCGAGACCGTCTATAGCTGGCCGGGACTTGGCCGCCTCGCCTTCGAGGCTGTCATGAGCCGCGATTTCAGCGTGCTGCTCGGAATTCTCCTTCTGTCATCCCTGCTCGTGATCGTCGCCAACATGACGGTCGATCTCGTGCAGGCCTGGCTCGACCCCCGCATCGAGACCCGCTGACCATGACTGACGCCACTCTCCAATCTGCAACACAGACCAAGCGAAGCGCCGCTGACCAGCCAACCCGTGGGGCGGACGATTCCGACTGGCCGAACATCCACGCGCCTGACACGCATGTCATCGCCGCCGACGTGGACGATGTGCGCCCTCATCTGTTTCGGCGCCTGCGGCAGAACCCGTCGGTCATTGCCGGCGGTCTGCTCCTGCTCTCGATCATCGTCGCGGCGGCCCTGGCGCCCGTGCTCTATCCGGCCGATCCGCTCGGGATGGTGGCACGCCCCCTGCTCTGGCCGGGGCAAGATCTTGCATACCCCCTCGGCACCGATTCGCTTGGACGCGACGTAGCCGCCGGCCTGATGCATGGCGCGCGCGTCTCACTGCTGATCGGATTTGTCGCCACCACGATCGGCCTCACGGTCGGCATCATCGTCGGCGCCACGGCCGGGTATCGTGGCGGGCGCATCGACGACGTCCTCGTCCGCGTGATCGAGCTCTTCCAGACCGTTCCAAGCTTCATCCTGCTCATCGTGTTCGTGGCCATCGCCCAGCCCTCCATCGTCACGGTGACATGGGCGATAGGGCTGGTCACATGGCCGACGATCGCCCGCCTCGTCCGCGCCGAATTCAGGGTGCTGCGCGAGAAGGAGTTCGTCATGGCGGCACGGAGCCTCGGTTTCGGTCACGCACGGATCGTCATTCGCGAGATCCTGCCCAACGCCCTTCCGGCGATCATCGTCACGGCATCGGTGATGGTGGCGTCCGCGATCCTGATGGAGGCCGCGCTGTCGTTCCTCGGTCTCGGCGACCCCAATGTCGTCAGCTGGGGCAGCATGATCGGCTCCGGACGCGAGTTGATCAGGACGGCGTGGTATCTCACCGCGATTCCCGGCGTTGTCATCGTCCTCACGGTGCTGTCGCTGAACCTGATCGGCGACGGCTTGACCGACGTGCTCAACCCTCGATTCAGCCGGGAGCGTTGACGTGACCGCTCTGCTCGACGTTCAAGATCTCACGATCGGCTTTCCGAACGCTACCCCGGTGCGGAACCTGAGTTTCAGCGTTGCGCCATCGGAGACGCTCGCCGTCGTCGGCGAATCCGGCTCCGGCAAGTCGCTGACTGCGCTCGCGCTGATGCGGTTGCTGCCCAAGGCGGCCCGCATCGCATCCGGTCGCATTCAGCTCGGCGGCGAGGATCTGCTTGCCCTTTCCGAGGTCGAGATGCGGCGCCGGCGCGGCCGCGACATCGCGATGATCTTCCAGGAGCCGATGACCTCGCTCAATCCGGTGCTGACGATCGGACGGCAGCTTACAGAGGTGCTCTATCTGCATCGTGGCCTGAGCAAGGCTCAGGCGCACCGTGAAGCCGCCGCACTTCTCGATCTCGTTCGAATTCCCAATCCGGCAGCCTGCCTCGATGACTATCCGCATCGGCTCTCCGGTGGGATGCGTCAGCGCATCATGATCGCCATCGCGGTTGCCTGCCGCCCAAAACTCCTGATTGCGGACGAGCCGACAACCGCGCTCGATGTGACCATTCAGGCCCAGGTGCTCGAGCTGCTCGATCGCCTTCGTCGTGAACTCTCGCTGTCGCTTCTGCTGATCACCCACGACCTCGGCCTGGTTGGCCAATGGGCCGACCGCGTCGTCGTCATGTATGCCGGCAGAAAGGTCGAGGAAGCCTCACCCGAGGACTTGTTCGCCCGTCCCCTGCATCCCTATACGCACGGGCTTCTGGCGGCCTCGCCGCGACTGCATGATGATCTGCACTATCGGAACGCAAGACTGGCCGAAATACCCGGAAACATCGCGTCCGCAGCCGCTCAGGCTGGCTGTCCGTTTGCACCGCGCTGTCCGGAGCGATTGGCCATGTGCCGGAGCCGGCTTCCGGAAGAGCGCGAAACATTGCCAGGACGGCGGGTCGCCTGCCACGTCGATCCCATCAATCAATCGCACGGTCTGCCCCATGACGCTGCTCTCAGTCTCTGACCTCAAGTCAACCTATCGCGTGGGCGCATCGCCCGTCCACGCCGTGGATGGCGTGTCCTTCGAGATTGCCCCCGGCGAGACCGTCGGCCTGGTCGGAGAATCCGGCTGCGGAAAGTCGACACTCGGCAAGACCGTCCTGCGATTGGTCGAGCCATCTGATGGCCGGATTCTGTTCGATGGCATCGATCTCACCACCCTGTCCGAGCGACAACTTCGGTCCTATCGCCGCAGGTTGCAGATGGTGTTCCAGGATCCATTTGCCTCACTCAATCCACGCCAGACGATCGGAGACATCCTGACCGCGCCCCTGGACGTTCACGGCATTGGTTCTCGCGCCGAACGGCGCCAGCGCGTCGGCGAGATTCTGTCCCAGGTTGGCCTGCCGGAAGACGCCGTCTCCCGCTATCCGCACGAATTCTCAGGCGGTCAGCGCCAGCGCATCGGTATTGCGCGGGCGCTGATCCTAGGCCCCGATCTCATCATTTGCGATGAACCGGTGTCCGCCCTCGACCTGTCGGTTCAGGCGCAGATCCTGAACCTGCTTGCCGACATCAAGCGTAGCTTGAAACTCTCCCTGCTCTTCATCTCGCACGACCTTTCCGTGGTGCGATATCTCTCGGATCGCGTGCTCGTGATGTATCTCGGCCGCATCGTGGAAAGCGGCAGTTACGAGCAGATCTGGAAGAATCCGCTACATCCCTACACACGCGCCTTGATCGACGCGGTCCCGGACCCGGCGCGCCGACGTTATACAGCACCGCTGCCCGGCGACCTGCCCGATTCCCGTAACGCCGCCAAAGGCTGTCGCTTCCGGCCACGGTGCCCGCTCGCAACAGAGCTCTGTGCTCAGCAGGATCCCGAACTACGTGACAGTTCATCTGGCCAGCGGGTGGCCTGCCATCACGCGGCGCTCGCGACAAACTAGCCGCGACTCAGCCGCGCAGCCAGACCACACGCCGGTTGTAGACGGTCACAGGCCTGCTGAGCAGCAACGCAATGATCGTGATGTCGTCCGCCCCGATCTGCTGGCTGAAAGTTGCTTTGCGGCGCGCACGAGCAATTCGCTCTCTCGAAACTCGCTTCCCAAGAACAACTGCAATATGACCGAACAATCTTTGGTATATGAATTCAGTGTCTCGCATGAGCGCGCATGTTAGCGTTTGCGCCATGATGCCAGGTGGAGCATCTCCCTCATATCGGTGCGCGCATGACACATCAAAAACAAACCAACTCCAACGCCTCGAGCACTACGACAACGACGATCAGCGGCAACACCGACGAACAGCGACGAAAATTCATCGGCTTGGTTGGGGGTGCGGCGCTGCTCCCCGTCGCGAGCCTCCCTGCGCTTGCCAGCGCAGACGACAAGCCGTTGTCTATTGCGAGCGAAGGGCCGGAATCCAGCAACGAGGCGTTTCGCGAGCGCGCCTTCAAGGTCCGTGTTGCCGCGGCACAGGCCAATCGCGATACGCCCATTTTGCCGCACCCGACCAATGGCGATGAGGCGCGCTATGCCAACTATATCGGCTCCGACACGCGTGGCTTGCCGCATGACGCCCGCGGCGAGGTGGATCCGGCGGCGTTCAAGGCGTCTCTCAAGGCCTATGCATCTGGCGATCCCGCCCTGTTCGAAGCGATCCCGCTCGGCGGCATTCGCAAGCAGCTCAACCCAATCGGCACGCTTGCCGTCAGTCTCGAAGGATTGAACCCGGCCCAGTTTGCTATCCCTGCCGCGCCGGCACTCGATAGTCCGACGCGCGCGGCCGACGCAGTCGAGCTTTACTGGCAATCACTGCTGCGCGACCTGCCCTTTACTGCTTTTTCGGACGACACCGACAACAAGGATGTGCTTGCCGCGGTCGACGAGCTCAACAAGCTGTCCGGTTTCAATGGTCCCCGTGCTAATGGACGCGTCACACCGCAGACGTTGTTTCGGGGAACGGCGCTTTATCTGGACAAATCGGATCCTTCAGGTCGCACCGGACGCTACGTGATCCCCCCGGGCACGCTCGACGGTCCCTATATCTCGCAATTTGCTCTGCGAGATGCGCCGCACGGTGCTCAGTACATTCCGGCTCAAATTCGCACCGTGACACCCGAGAGCAACTTCCTGACCGACTACGATGAATGGCTGACGGTGCAGAACGGAAAGCTCTCGGGCAAAGCCGCGAAGTACGATTCGGCGCTGCGCTTCATTGCCACGGGCCGTGACCTCGCCGAATACGTCCACAACAACTCGGCGACGTTCTGGGCCGCGGCGCTGTTGCTCGGCACTGGCGCGGACAAGACGAACCCGAGCTATGGCGGCTTCGGGATTCCACTGGCATCGAACAACCCATATCTGAAGTCGAAGACGCAGACCGGAGCCTCGAGCACGTTCGCCCTGCCTTATATTCAGGGCCTCCTGCCCTATGCCGCGTCGCGGGCGATCCGCGTCGCTTATTGGCATAAGTTCTTCATCCACCGGACACTGCGCCCAGAAGCCTATGGCGGCCTGATTCACCATCGCGTCACCGGCAAGGCCGACTATCCCGTCCACGCGGATGCCCTCAACTCGCAGGCGCTGGCACGCAGCGTCGCGAAATTCGGCACGCACCTGCTCGCCCATGTCTATCCGGAAGGTGCGCCGATCCATTCGACCTATCCAGGCGGCGCCTCGCAGATCGCCGCGGCGTCCGTAACGATACTGAAGGCATTCTTTGACGAGAATGCCGTGGTGCCGAACCCGGTGCAGCCGGATCCGAAAGATCCAACCAAACTCGTTCCCTATAATGGGCCGCCGCTGACAGTCGGCGGCGAACTCAACAAGCTCGCCTGGAACTACGGGGTGGGTCGCGACTGGGCGGGCATCCACTTCCGATCGGACTTCTCTTCTTCCCTGGCACTCGGCGAAGAGTTCGCCATCAGCATTTTGCGCGACGAGCGGCTGACATTCCGCGAGCCCTTTGAAGGGTTCAGCTTCACGCGATTCGATGGCACCAAGGTCACGGTCTAGGACCTGACATCCGCTTGTAGCCGGTGGAGGAGCAACAGGACTGGAGCGCGGCCGCGAAGTGATCGCGCTCTAGGCAGCCGCGACGGGCGGTAGGCCGCAGGCGGGCACCGTTCGGTTTTGACGGCGCGCGCCGAGGGACGGCAAATGCCTGGTCGGTCGCCAACACCCTGCCCTGAATTGGCACCGGCAAGAAAGGAGAGCCGCGAGGATGCGGCTCTCTCCTGCTGGTCAAGCGACCGGTTGGCCCACAACCACGGCCGGCTCAAGCACCGGTGGCAGCTTGCCCGTCCCAGCCAGCAACCGCACGGCACGCGCGGGTCATGGCCTGCTTCTTGAGGTCCGCAATTTGCCGTGCTGGTTATCGCCGGCACCATACCGCACCGCCTCACCGATAAGCTTCTTGCTGACGTGCCCGAGATAGCTCGTCGCGGATGGCTCCAGTAGCGGCTCATGTCATGGGGCATGGCCTGCGTCAGCGCATCTGCAATCGCCTGCCATCACGCCGAGCTGATCGTAAACCAGGCGCGGGCTCAGCCGCGCAGCCAGACATTGGCGAAATTGCCCTGCACGCCAGCGCTATCGGTGGTGTGACCGACGACGCGCTTGTTGTAGACCGTCACGGGCTTGCTGAGCATCAACGGAAGGACTGGCAGCTCGTTGGCCACTATCTCCTGGAAGCGGTCGATCGACACTTTGCGCCTGGTCACATCCGCCTCCACGGCAATCTCGGCAAAGAGCCTGTCGATCTCCGGATTGGAGTAGTGGCTCGCATTGGTGAACGCGACGCCCTTGCGGTAGTTGTCGCTGGTGTAAAAGCGTTGCAATCCGACCGTTGGATCGAACATGTTCGTGAACGGATGGAACGTGAAGTCAAAGTCACGGTCGGTATAGACACGCTTGAGATAGCTCGGAAAGTCCTGCCCGCGGACAGTCACGTCGATCCCGACCGCAGCAAGCGCGCTCTTGAGCGCCTCGCCGCTGCGCTTGAAATTCTCGCCGAACGGCTGGAAGTCGTGCGTGAGAGCAAAGCGCCACCGCCCCTTCAGGGGGAAGCCGGCCTCGTCCAGCAATCGCGCTGCCGCCTTCGGATCGTAGGTATAGGTCGGCACCTTGGAATTGTAGAAGCGTTTCAGGGTCGGACTGACGATACTCACAGTCCGCTCTCCGAGACCGTACCAGGCCACATTAAGGATGACTGCTGGATCAACGGCATGAGCGATCGCTTTGCGAACCTGGACGTTCCTGAGGATGGGGTGATCGAGGTTGAACTCGATGCCATACAGCGTCGGCGAGTATTCGTAGCCGCGCGTCTCCAGACCCAGATGCGGTATCTTTTGGAAGCGCTCAAGATCCAGCGGCGAAACCGGCGTCGATCCACCGAGGTCGAGTTCGCCGGTCTCGAACGCAACGGCGCGCGCCGCTCCGTCCGGGATGACACGGACCAGCAGCGCCTCGAGATAGGGTTTTGGACTGTCCCAATAATTCGGGTTGCGGACATAGCTGACATAATTGCCCAGGACCCATTCCTTGAAGACGAAGGGACCTGTTCCGATCGGCGCGCGGTTGTTGGGATTCTGGAGCGGGTCGCCCTTGCCCTCATAGACGTGTCGCGGAACGATCGGCGACTCCCCGGCCGCGAGCGCATAGAGCAGGTACGGCGCCGGCCTGGACAGCTTTAGCACCACCGTGTGCTCGTCGACGGCCGTCGCCTCGAGCAAGTTTGCAAACGTGGTGCGGCCGCGCGGATGCGCCGACTTCAACAGACCCACGGAATAGACGACGTCCGCTGAAGTAAAGGCCTGCCCGTCGTGCCATTTCACGTTCCGGCGCAGCTCGAAACGATATTGCAGGCCATCCTCGCTGACGCTCCAGCCCGTTGCAAGTTGAGGCTTGGGATTGAGATCGAAGTCGTAGGCCAAAAGCCCTTCGACGACTTTGGTGCTGGCTTGAATTGCCGGCCCTTCCGTCGTGTTGAAGCATACGAGGGTGGTCGGCTCGGGGTGAATGACGAAAGACAGCCGTCCTCCGGTACGAGGAGCTGCCTCCTGGGCTTGCGTGGACGTCGAGACCGCAAACGCAGCTGCGGTTCCAGCAACGAAGTCGCGCCGGGACATCACTGTCATGAGCTGACGCCGCGGCCTTGGATTATCGTAATGCACTGTCTTCCTTTCCTTGATATCGATCCTGGCCGCCACCCTTGAGGCCAGCCTCATGCGCTCGGAAACGAACGAATAGACTGTCGCGTGAGACGCACGATCCAGACCGCCATCCGATCGCGAGCTCACGTGACAGCCGTTCTGATCGACAGCCCCGCCCCGCATGTAGGGCCGCCGGTTCAGAACTCTCCCCCAGGAGATCCAGTCCCTGGCTGCTTTCCTCCGTTACCGCCTTTGCAACGGCGACCTCCATCCCGACCTACTGATGGACATATGGAAAGGTGTAGCGATCGGCGAGATAGCGGAGTATTCGCTCCGTTGAGTCGATGAACCGCCGGCCATTTGCGACATCCGCATCGTCGGGTACTGGACGGGTCTGATCGAAGACGAGAACCGGAAGCGATTGATGCTCCTTTCCGAGAATTTCGACGATTTCAGCCCTGGGTCGCGCGAATGACAGACGATGCACCTCAATCTGCGTTGCCAGCCCCGGAAACGATGCCAGCAAGCCTTCGATCGCGTTGCAATGCGGGCAGACAAAGAACCGACCCGGATGGGCCGGATCTTCAAATCCTGGCTTCAACAGGAAGAGGCGATCTCCACTCATCACCATTCTCCGAGATATCCGGCAGCAAACCTGCGATAATCGCACCGAGGGTCTACGAAATTCGGTTGGGCTGGCTTGGCCGATTTCGTCTCATCGTGCGCAACACATCATATCGCCGGATCGTAAGTGCGAATGATCCTCAGTCAATGAAATGGAAGGAGCGTTGTTTTCGCTGATTTGTACTGACCGCTTCGCGTGCCGGGCCCACTTGAGAACGATCATCATCCTTCGGCTGCGACTGCTTCAGTCTCAGTCACGCTGCCCTTGCCTGGAGGTACCGCACGCGCGGAATTACATGCTCGGCAAAGCGCCGCATGTTCTCGTCGACAGGCTGGAACTGAAGCATGAAAAGCTCGACGCCGATTTCATTGAATTCGAGAATGCGACGCGCCACCGTGTCATAGCTCCCGACGAGGCGGGCGGAGGACCCGCCATTCGTTCCTGCCCTTGCCTCCTTGGCCGCTGTCTTGAACATCTGCGCATCGGGGTCGGCGTTGGCGACGAGGCGAGCGCGGGCCGGCTTGTCCTGCTCCGAGATCTTGAACAATTCGGCGAGCTCGCTCCGAGCTTCCGCGTCGGTTTCTCGCGCGATCACGAAGGCGGACATGCCGAAGCGTATCGGCGCGCCCCGTCGCGGTCTTCGCGCGATGTCCTGGATCAGCGCGCGAATGTCGTCGAGCGGCTGCCCATTCATGAAATAGACGTCGGCAGCATCTGCTGCGAGCGCCCGCGCGGCCTCGGACTCGCCGCCAAGATAGATCGTGGGACGTGATCGAAATTGGTCAGCCGGACGAAGCTGATAGGTCTCGATGCGAAAATGCTCGCCCCGAAAATCCAAACGCCGACCGACGTCAGCCCCTCGACGATCTCAATCCATTCACGCCCATAGGCATAACGATCATCGTGATCGGGAAAGCCGATCCCAGCGCGCTCCAGCTCCGGCCGGTACCAGGCATTGACGAGATTGATGGCGAACCGGCCTTCGCTAATATTCTCGATCTGAAGCGCCATCTTCGCGAGGACGACCGGGTGCACTAGCAGTGGCTCGATCGCCGAAATCAGCTCGATCTTGTTCGTGACGGCGGCCAATGCCGCTGCGCCGGTCCAATTCTCCAGCAGATCCTGATCGTCACCGCTTGGATGAACGATATGCTGCGCGAGAAGCGTCGAGTCATATCCGAGCGCCTCGGCATCGCGGATCTGACGGCGAATGCGCCGCCACGATGCGTCCGGCGGGTCGAGAGGATGGTGCCGCGAGGCCCAACTGCCGTGGGTCAGCGCCCATACGCCAAATCGCAAAGCGGACACTGTCATGGCGTCCCAACGCGGTATTGCCCCGGCGGAGGCGTTCCATTAACGGCGAAATCGCCGACGATACGATCGCGGTAGACGCGCGGATTGTGCGTCACGATGGTCCTGGCATTCCGCCAATAACGATCGAGCGCCAGGTTTTTCGCCGTCGACGAGGCCCCGAGTGCATCGAAGATGATCGTCGTCGCCTCCAGAACAAGGTCTGAAACGACAGTCACGGCCTGATCGAGCTCGACCTCGGCGATCGTAACCGCGGCAGCCGTCTGATCCGGATCGCCCGCCAACTGCGCCTCATGCGCGCGCTGCAGCGCTTCGGCCACCTTCAAGACGATGGCACTTGCCGAATACGCATTTCCGCGCACTCTCCCGATCACCTGGAGGATCTGCGGGTCGGCTGCGGCGCGGTCCGCATTTCCGTGGCTAAAGACCCGCGTGCGCTTCCTGACCAGCTCCGCCACGTCGTTGGCCGCCGCCCGGGCGATACCGGCGAGCGTTGCTAGATGAACGAGCTGATAGAATGAATTGGAATATTTGAAACGCTCCTTGACGGGGATGACCTGATTGCCCTCCACCGGAACGTCCGTGAATAAGCTGGTTCCGTTTGCGGTCAGGGCTGGCCGAAGCCATCCCAGTCGTCGAGGACCTCGACACCCGGCGCATGGCGCGAGACGACCACGCCGACGGGATCACCATTCTCATGCTGGGCGGCAATATTGATCCAGTCGGCGAACAGCGTCCCCGTCGTGTAATACTTCTTGCCGTTCAGCACCAATTGACCGCCCTTGCTCGACACCGTCGTCGAGAGGGCCTGCAATTTGGTGTCGCCGACTTCGCTGTGCCCGTTCCCGAAGAACGCCTTTTCGCCGATCCGGCGCAGCCATAATTCGCGGCGCTTTCGATCGGGCGAATTGACGACGTCCTCAGTGAAACCGAAATGCGATCGAATCGCATTCGTGACGTTGGAGTCGGCCTCCGACAACTCGATCAAGAGATTAAAGAGCTCCGGAAGGTTGGCTCCGGCACCGCCGAAATCCCTGGGCACGCGCAGGGCGGTGAAGCCGGCTTCCCGCAGGGCCCTGATCTCGTCGTACGGCAAGCGCCGCTCGATATCGCGTGCAACCGCTCCCCCTCTGATCGACTTGAACAATGGCCGGAACGGCGCGGCGAGCGCCTCATAGCGGGCCGACGGGCCGCTGCCCCAGGCAAGATCGATCTGCGACATGATCATCCTTCTGACACGTTCAACGGCCGGACCTGCCGATGTTGCCGACGAACGATTCACTTGGCGTAAAGCTTCAATGGCCAAACAGCCGGTAGCTCCGATCGGCTGTTCGCAGCTGCCGGCTTTCGTCAGTCCAACCGACCGCACGTCGGTAGCTGCCCAGCAGGGCGGCCTCCTTCAACGCGGCGACATCGACCTCCTGGGGGGCGTCGGCGAACGGCGAGACAAACAATGCGTCCTCGGGGCAATAAAGCTCACACAGGAAGCAGGTCTGACAGTCATTCTGGCGGGCGATTCGGGGAATTCCGTCGGTCTTATCGAAGACGTTGGTCGGACACACGTTGACGCAGATGTCGCAGGCGGTGCACCGCTCGGTATCAATGACTTCGATCACTCTGCGGCCTCCGAGTACTGGGCGAACGCCAGCGGGCGAGCTGAGGTCCAGACCTCGTCGAGCCCTCCGGTCGTCACATAGTGGCGGTAGCGGTCGTCCTGCTCGGGGTAGTCATCGCGACGATGCATTCCCCGGCTTTCCTGACGCGCCAGCGCGCTGCGATACATCCAGCGCGCGGTCGCGAGCATGGCCGCCGCTTCCCGCGCGCGAAGCAGATCCTGTTCGGCGGGCGCACTGGCATCCGCCGCCTCCGACCAGAAGCCATCCAGACGGCGCAGCGACTCGCCCAGCCGCCCTGCCTCGCGGAAATAGTTCAGTTCGTACGGAAACACCTCGCCTTGAACGCCTCGCGCGAGCTTTCCGGCCTGCAGAGGTCTCCCGTTGCCTGAACGGAAGGCAACCGTACCGCGTCGAGATACCTGACGTTTGCTCGTCGCACCCAACTGCCGCGCGAAACCGGCGGCGCCCTGGCCCGCCCAATACCCTGACGACATCGCCCAAGCCGCGTTGTGGCTGCCACCGCCGGTGAAGCCGCCGCAGATCAGTTCACGGGTCGCCGCATCGCCAGCCGCAAAGAGACCGGGAACGGTCGTGGCGCAGTCGTCGTCGACGATCCGCAGGCCGCCAGTGCCGCGGACAGTACCCTCGAGGCGCAGAGTAATCGGAAAGCGCTGCGTGAAGGGATCGATTCCGGTTCGGTCAAAGGGTAAGAAGAAGTTCGGCTGGGACACACGCATGTGCCGCTGCGTCTCGGAGTCGGCCTCATCGAGCTGGGCATACACCGGCCCCCTTCGCAGCGCGCGCGCAATCACCGATCGGCCGCCCTTCGATGAAGCGCCCGGAATGCGGCTGCCCTCCTCGTCGGTGAAACTTGCCCAGCTGTAGAACAAGGTCTTCGTCACAGAGCCGAATGCCGGCGAGATCGCGTAAGCATTCGAGAACTCCATGCTGGTCAAATCCGCTCCGGTTTCGGCGGCCAGGAGATAGCCATCGCCGGTTAGCACGTTCGACCCCAGGGTTTTGCTAAGAAAGGCGCAGCCGCCTGTGGCAATCACCACGGCCTTGGCCTTGACAACCCAACGGTCGCCTCTCTGGCGTCGCAGCCCCGCAGCGCCGGCAACCACGCCGTTCTCGTCGACGAGCAATTCGAGCGCCGGAGCATGGTCCAGGATGGTGACACCGGCCTGCTTTGTCCGTTTGCGCATCAGGCGCATGTATTCGGGGCCCTGAAGCGAATTCCGCTGTGGCTTGCCACCTTCGTCGACCGGATAGGGGTATCCCCAATCAGCGAGCCGGTTACTCTGGGTGAAGGTTCGGTCCAACACGCGCGCCATCCAGCGGCGATCCTGGAGATAGCCACCAAGCTTCTCGCGGCTCGCCATCGCCCCCTCGCGGCGTTCTGGAACGGGATCGACGTACCAGACGCCGGTGCCGGCAGCAGCGGTCGCGCCGGACGTGCCGCAAAACCCTTTATCAGCGAGTACGACGCGCGCGCCATGTTCCGCGGCACTGATCGCGGCCCACGTGCCTGCGGGACCACCGCCGAGCACCAGGACGTCGACGTCCAACACAAGCGATCCTGCCGAGCTCGACAGCTTTTCGGCACGGCTCAATGGGTTCGTCATCGCTCGCCTCCCAATCGATCTCTGCGCGGTCCGACACCCAACGCGCGGGAGGAAAGATCGCGCGAGATGATGCTTCTGGCAATTTCGGATATTTGCGTCGAGATAGATGAAGCTTGCCGCCGCGCCCAACCCCAAAGAAGAAATCGTTCGGCTACCAACTGGTGATCCAACCAGTGGCCGCGAACGCATCATGGGCCGGTCCTCCTTGGGTCATATCAACCGGCATTGGGCGTTCTCGAATGGCTTTCACGGTGACGCATTTCTTGCGACTTCAGTTGTTTTAGACACCGGAGCTCGCATCATGAGCACACTCGGCAGCGCGCACCATGAGCCACTAGACCAAAATTGATTGCGGAAGGAAACGATCCATTCTCGTCATTTCGGGCGGACTGCCGAAACATCGCCGGCGACGATTGGAAGCGGACTGCAGCATCATCTTGTCGAAGAACGCTGTTGCCAAAGCGCTCCCCTCCCTGAGGCACACTTCCCTGAGACACATCGTATCGGCAAACATGCTATTCTCATTTGACTGCGGATATTGACTGGAAGGTCGCGATGGTGGCTCAATCATATGCTTTCATGGAGTTGTCATGCACGCCCCCTCGCCCAAGAGCACGGCAGACACCGGATTGTCGCCGCGCCCGAGCCGCTCAAACGAACGTCCTTGGACCGCGGTCGAGAAGCACAAGCTGCGAGGCATGGTTGATCGAGGCCTGCCGACGAGCAAGATTGCTCGCAATCTCAGACGACCACATGCCTCCGTCGTGGCGATGGCAACGAGCTTAGGGTTGCCGTCCGAAAGCTGAGTTTCTCCTTGCAGGTTGCCGAACCGACTAAGGCCGAACGGATTGGCAACGTCTAGCCGAGATGCGCCACTAGGAATTGTCCGGTCGTGTCCGCGAGTTCAGCGACGACATAGAGAAAAGCTGATGCTTGCTCGACGGTCGCGATGCGCGGCCAATCGCTCAAGCCTGTTGCCTCCAGCGTTGCAGGCTGAATCGGCCCAACGCCTGCACAAACCACAGTGGCCTGACGCGCCAGATAGGGTCGCATGCTGAATCAGATTGGCATCGCCATCGCTGCTGTTCACGACTTCGTTCAGGGCGACCCAGTCCGAGAGCTCGACGAGCTTAACCCTGTTCCTTCTCTTTGGCGAGCTTGGCGGCAAACGACGCCAACTGCCCAACCGGGCCGGCCCTGGTCGCGATTTTCAGAGGCTCGTCGGCGAAAGTCGCGGCAGTGAGCCAAGCCAAAGGCCTGCGGTTGGGCGACGCGAAGGACAACCTCAAAGTCTCAGGTCCATTGCAATTCAGATGATCTATTTCACGCCGCTTTGCGCGCACCGGCACCGGCGTCGGCCGCTTTCAGCGCTTGACTGAGATCCGCCAGGATGTCGTCGGGGTGCTCGATCCCGACCGATAGGCGCACATAGCCGGGCGTGACACCGGCGGCGAGTTGCTCGTCCGCGGTGAGCTGCTGATGCGTTGTCGAGGCCGGATGAATGGCCAGCGACCGCGCATCACCGATATTGGCGACGTGGTAGAACAGTTTCAGCGCATCGATGAAACGTCGACCCGCCTCTACGCCACCTTTCAGCTCGAACCCGACCAAGGCCCCGTAGCCGCCCTTCAGATACGCGTCCGCCCGGCGCTTGTTTTCTCCACTTTGCAAGCCCGGGAAGATGACGTTCGACACCGAAGCATGCTTGGCGAGGAAGTTTGCGACCTTGACGGCGTTCTCGTTGTGCTGCCGGATGCGCAGCGGCAGCGTTTCGAGGCCCTGGATGAATTGGAAGGCATTTTGCGGCGCGATCGATGCGCCAAGATCGCGCAATAGCTTGACGCGGGCTCGAAGGATATAGGCGATCGGGCCGAGCGGCTTCGCGGCCTCCGTCCAGATCGCGCCATGGTAGGCCTCGTCGGGCTTATTCAGAAGCGGGAAGCGTTCGGCATGCACAGCCCAGTCGAAGTTACCGCCGTCAACGATGGCACCACCGATCGCGGTCCCGTGGCCACCGATATACTTCGTCGTCGAGTAGACGACCACTGCGGCACCGTGCTCAAACGGGCGCGCGCTCAAAGGCGCGGCGGTGTTATCGAGGATTAACGGGACACCCAGCGAACGCCCGATGTCGGCAACCTCCCTGATCGGAAATACGTTCAACTTGGGATTGGGGAGCGTCTCGGCGAAATAGGCGCGTGTCTTGGCGTCGGTTGCGCGACGAAAATTCTCAGGATCGGAGGGATCGACGAACCGGACCTCGATGCCGAACTGCTTCAAGGTCTGCGAGAGCAGCGTCCAGGTCCCGCCGTAGAGGTCCGTTGAGGACACGATATTGTCACCGGCTTGCGCAATATTGAAGATCGCGAACGCGGAAGCGGTTTGTCCGGAGGAAACCGCAAGCGCGGCCGCCCCACCCTCCAATGCGGCAAGCCGCGTTTCAAAGGCCTCTTGGGTCGGATTACCGATGCGGGTGTAGATTGGGCCGAGCTGCTCGAGCGCGAACAGGCGGGACGCGTGATCGGTGTTCTCGAATTGGAACGATGTGGTCTGGTAGATCGGAACCGCCACTGCGCCTGTGGCAGGATCAGTCCGATACGATCCGCCGTGAAGCGCCAGCGTTTCGAAATTCCGGGTCTCCCAGGCCATCTGCAACTCCTTCGATCTCTAGAGCACGCTCTATGCGCGGCAAGCCATGCTTGTCGACGAAAATGATGCGGTTGGATTGCCCAGCTGTCGAGCGGGCTCTGAAAATAGCGATGCGCGTGCTGCGTCACAGCGATTTGGCAATTCGATTTTTTCCGACCGTTCGTCGAAATGGAAACAAACTCAGCTGCGCAGAATGGTAGAAGTGGTCGCGCGGATAGGATGTCTCTCGCAATTGACGGCAGGCTTCGTCGACGCCGTCACGCCATCCTTCAGAAGCGCGGTCTGTTCCGGACCGAATACATAGGCCCGCCGCTCTGCGATCACTTTGGTCTGCCGCAATCGGCGAGCCCCTATGCAAATCGGGCGCCGGACGCCGCAGCGATCTATCCTAGGGACTGGGCCAGCCTCTCGGCAGGCGCGGTCGATTGCTTCGCCCGCACGCGCGGAATCACCTCGAGCGCAAATCGCCGCATCTCCGCTTCGAACGGCTGGAATTGCAGCATGAAGAGCTCGATGCCGGCCGCATGGAAGGCCTCGATACGCGCTGCGACCTCATCATAGCTCCCGACCAGTCCCGCTGCCGTGCCGCCATTGCTGCCGACGCGCGGCGTCTTCTGCATGGTCTGCATCATCACGACCTTCGGGTCGGTATTCTTCTTCTGGATCGCCTTCATCGGCGCATCTTTTGCAGCGAGGCTAAGCAGTCGCTCGTAGGCGGCTTGTGCCTGCTCCCTGGTTTTGCGTGCGACGACAAAGGCGGACAGGCCGAAACGGAGCGGCGGGGCCGCACCGCGCGGGCGCGCGGCAACATTGGCGATCAGGCCGGCCACATCCTCCAGCGGTTGACCATTGATGAACCAGACGTCGCCATCGCCTGCCACCAGATCTCGCGCGGGCTCGGATTCTCCGCCGACATAGATGACCGGGCGCTTGCGGTACAGACTCGTCGGACGCAGCGCATAGTCGGTAACTTTGAAGTGCTCGCCGCTGTAGTTGAGGCGTTCGCCCTCCATCAGGCGGGCAACGACGGAGATCCACTCCTTGCCATAAGCGTAGCGAGCGTCATGGTCCGGAAAGCCGATCCCCGCCTTCTCCAATTCCGGGCGGTTCCAAGCATTGACGAGGTTGATTGCAAATCGGCCGCGGCTAATGTTCTCGATGCCGAGTGCAAGCTTTGCCAGCACGACGGGATGGTAGAGATAAGGTTTGATCGCGGCGATGATCTCGATGCGCTTGGTCAGCGCCGCGATCGCCGCCGCGGCACTCCAGGCCTCAAGCTGATCGAGGTCTTCCTGATGTGGATTGATCGTATGTTGAGCGATCAGCGTAGAATCATAGCCGAGCTCTTCGGCTGTGAGCACCAGATCGCGATTACGCTCCCATGACGCATCATAGGGCTCCTCCGGGTCATGGTGCGCGGCGCGCGGCCCATGCACCAGCGCCCAGATGCCGAAACGAATGGGTGCAATCGCCATCGTGCTCTCCCGCAACTTTCTCTCACCATACCATCGATCGGTACGCGTTCTCGCCGAGGGTTGACGCAAGATCAAGCAGATGCACCTCAAAAAGATGTTCTTTGTCGCGCACCGGTGCCGTGACGGCAGCAGATCGCTCCGGAGCGAACGACAATTGAAATACCGCTCTATTTCTGTCGGCGCGATTTCGTGGGACATTTTTGGCGAACGACACGTCGTTGGCGCCGCACCTCCTGCATCAGATGCAGGCGGTGGAACGAGGTCTCACGCCTTGAGCAATATCGAACTGAGCCAAATCGACGGCACGACGATCGGTCCGGATAACGCCCCGTCATCGCGGAGCATTAAGTCGCTCGCGCCAGCAACCAAGCTTGGCGCCCGCGGCCTTCAACTCCTGTCCTGGATTGCGCCCGTTCTGCTGGTCCTCATCTGGGAAACGCTTGCGCAGGTGGGATGGCTCTCCCCACAGGTGCTGCCCGCACCGACCAAGGTTGTCCGAACGGCGTTCAAGCTTGCAGTCACTGGGAGCCTGTTGAACGATCTCAGCGTCAGCCTGCTGCGCGCCGTGGCGGGTTTTGCGATCGGCGCGGCCGTCGGCGCCACGCTCGGCGTCCTTGTCGGCTTCTCGCGGATCGCGGAAGCCGCAATCGACCGCAGCATCCAGATGATCCGGGCCATCCCTTTCCTCGCTTCACTTCCCCTGGTCATTGTCTGGCTGGGCGTCGGCGAAGCAGAGAAGATCTTCCTTGTCGCGCTCGGCGTCACGTTTCCGATCTACATCAACACCGTCCTCGGCATCCGTCAGGTCGACCCGAAGCTGCTCGAGCTCGGACGGGTCCAGGGCCTGAATTCGATTCAACTGATAAGCCGCATCATCCTGCCCGGCGCGCTGCCGTCGATCCTGACCGGCGTACGCTATGCTCTTGCCACGGCGTGGCTGGCGCTGGTGGTAGCTGAGACCATCGGCGCACAGTCGGGGATCGGCTTTCTCGCGATGGATGCGCGCGAGTTCCTGCGCACCGACGTGATCGTCCTTACGATCGTGATCTACGCGCTCATCGGCGTCGCGGCCGACGCCATTGCCCGCTTCCTCGAACAGCGCCTGCTCGCCTGGCATCCGAACTACGGAGCGGCGCGATGAACGCGCATGTCGCTGCGCTCCCCGCCCAGCCATCCGAATCTGGACCCGCCGTCGTCGTTAGCAACCTCGTCCGTAGCTACAGCAGTCGCGTCGTCATCGAGAAGCTGAACCTGCGTATCGAGCGTGGCGAATTTGTCGTCCTGCTCGGCGAGAGCGGTTGCGGCAAGACGACGCTGTTGCGGGCGCTTGCCGGTCTCGATCCCATCCAGGGTGGGCGGATCGTGGCACCCCGGCGGCCGGCAGTGGTGTTTCAGGAGCATCGGCTCCTGCCCTGGGACAATCTCTGGCGCAACGTGGCGCTTGGCTTGCAGGTTCCGAATCCTCGCGAGCGTGCCGCCGAAGCGCTGACCGAAGTCGGCCTCGGCGATAGGCTCGAAGACTGGCCCCGCAATCTCTCCGGCGGGCAAGCCCAGCGCGTCGCCCTCGCCCGCGCGCTGGTGCAGCAGCCCGAGCTCCTGCTGCTCGACGAGCCGTTTGCGGCACTGGATGCGCTGACCCGCATCCGCATGCACGAGCTCGTCCGCGAACTCGTTGCCAACCATCAACCCGGCGTCCTGCTCGTCACCCATGATGTCGACGAGGCGATCGCCTTGGCCGATCGCATCCTCGTGATGCGCGACGGCGCGATCGCCTTCGAGCATCGCAGCGATGGTTCGACTTCCATCTCACGCGCCGAGCTCCTCGGCGAGCTTGGCGTGGTCTCCCATTCTCCTAACTAAGTTATCCGGAAGGCAAATATGTCAGACTTTCCCTCCGCCAAACCATCCCGGCGCAGCTTTCTCGGCTCCGCAGCTTTCGGCATTGGCGCGCTCGCCAGCATGAATATCGGCGAGTTCGCCGACGCCGCGCCTGGCCGCACCACCGATACAGTCCGCCTGACCTGGGGCCTCGGGGGCCTCAACCTGATCGCCAAGGAGCGCGGCGAGTTCGAGAAGGCGCTGGCCAAGGATGGGATCAAGGTCGAATGGCTCGGGCCCTTCCCGAACCATGCCCCGACATTGCAGGCCGTCACTGGCGGCAGCGCCGACTTCAGCTTCGGCGGCAGCACGACCCCGGCGCTCGCCGCCATCATCGCCGGCTCGCCGCTGGTGTTCACCCAGTTCGTAGTCTACGAGCCGCGGACCACAGCGATCATCGCCAAGGACGGCTCCGGTATCGACAAGGTCGAGGACCTCGTCGGAAAGTCAGTCGCGGTCAACCGCTCAGGCCTCGGCGAATTCTTGCTGGTTGCCGCGCTTGAGAAGCACAAGGTTGACCGTTCTGCGGTAAAGTTCATCTATCTCAATCCGCCCGATGCTGCGCCGGCACTTGCCTCCGGCAAGGTCGACGCCTGGTCGATGTGGAGCCCCGGCGTCGATATCGCGCGGCTTGAATACAAGGCGCACGACATCTTCCTGGAAGGCCGCGATCTCGAATTTCAGATCGACTACACGTCCTACCTGACCACTCGTAAATTCGCGACGGACAATCCCTCGCTGGTGCGGGCCGTGAACGATGCGTTCCGTGCCGAAGGACAATGGGCCTCGCAGAACGCCAAGGACGCCGAATACATCGCGCAGAAGGCTGGCAAGTACAGCGATGAGCTCCGCGACCAGTTCATCGCCCTGAAGCGCCAATATCGCTACTTCGCGGTCAAGGATGAGCAGTTCGTCAGCGAGCTGCAAAAGGCCGCCGACTGGCTCGTCGCCCGCAAGGTTCTGCCCGAGCCAGTCAAGGTGACCGATCATCTCGCCCAGCTTTGAGAACGCTCCAGCAGGTCAAGACAATGAACAAGACCGTATCCACGCCCTCCCTGACGCCGTCGGAGCCGCTCAAGACCGGCTCTCCGGAACTCGAGGCCCTGCTCAACCAGATTGCCGAGGGGGAAAGTAGCCGCGAGCGCGACCGCGTCCTGCCGTTCGAGGTCATTGATCTCATTCGCCGGGCTCGCCTCGGCGCGCTGCGGCTCCCGGTGGAGGCCGGCGGCGCCGGCAGCACGATCCGCGATCTCTTCGCTTTCGTCATCCGCCTAGGCGAGGCCGACGCCAATGTCGCGCATATCCTGCGCAACCATTTCAGCGTGGTCGAGCGCCTGGTACGCAAGCCCAGGGACGAGCAGAGCCGGCAATGGCAGAGGGCGGTCGGCCAGGGCGCCATCATCGGGCTTGCGACGACCGAGCTTGAAAGCCCGCGCGTCGGCAATGTGACACCGGGGACGACGTTCACGCCCGACGGCAAGGGCGATTATTTTCTGAACGGCACCAAATATTACAGCACCGGCACGCTGTATTCGGACTATGTGCTGGTGCGCGCGGCTGATCCATCCGGCGCGACCGGCGCAACAATTGTTCCGATCAAGCGCGAGGGAATCGAGCTGGTCGACGATTGGGATGGACTCGGGCAGCGGCTCACGGCAACCGGCACGACGCACTTCCGTAACGTCAAGGTCAACCGCCAGGAAGTCGTCTTCGACGCGCCCGATACCGGCTACGGCGTGCCGTACTCCAACACGTTTGCCCAGCTTTTCCTCACTGCGATTGTCGCTGGCATCGCTCGCGCAACCCTGCGCGATGCAACTGCGCTAGTCCGCTCGCGCAAGCGCACGTTCTACTTCGCACCCACCGAGATCCCGACTGAAGATCCGCTTCTCCAGCAGACGATCGGCCAGATCGCCAGCGGCGCTTTTGCGGCCGAGACGGTCGTGCTGGCGGCCGCCGAGGCGCTGGACATCGCAACCGACGCCTTCGATGCCGGCGCGCCTAACGCAACAGACGCGGCGCACACGGCCGCACTGCTCTCGGCCAAAGCCAAGATCATCGCCGACAATTTCGCCATCCGCGGCGGCAGCCTGCTGTTCGATGTCGGGGGCGCCTCGGCCACCAAGAAGGTCACAAACTTCGATCGTCACTGGCGCAATGCGCGGACGCTGTCATCGCACAACCCGACGACCTACAAGGCGCGTTCGATCGGAGAACACGAAATCAACGGCACGCCATTGCCGGCGAAGGGCTTCTTCTAAGCAGGAACGAGTCGGCATTCGATGGCCTGACGCACGGAGAGACAAATATGGCAAAGTCGGACATCCATCTCGTCACTGACAGCAATCAGATCGAACACCAGTTCCGTGCGGTGATGCGTCGTCTCGCCGGTGGCGTGAGCATCATCACCGCCGGGCGTGACGAAGACATCACGGGAATGACTGTCACGTCGCTGACGTCGCTGAGCGCCAGTCCGCCCCGCCTGCTGGTCAGCGTCAACCGACAGGCCTCCTCATTCGCTCCGATCGAGCGGCATCGGGTGTTTGGCGTCAACATCCTCGGATCCGACCAGCAGGAGCTGGCGAACCGGTTCAGCAATGGCAGGCTGAAAGGTGCGCAGCGCTATGAAGGTGTATCCTGGACGCCCGGGGCGTCGGGCGTTCCCCTGCTCGGCAACTCACTGGCGACGGTCGAGTGTCAGGTGGAGGAGATCATCGAACGACATTCGCACGGCATTATCGTCGGCAGCATCTTAAGCTTCGAACTGTCGCCCCAGCTCTCGGGGCTGGTATACTGGAACGGCCAATACATCGAGATCAAGCAGGACGTCGATCTGGATCTGCTCGCCGAGATCAGCATCCCCCTGGCGCATGTCAGGTAGCGACGATCCTGCCGCCGCTCGACCTCCGGCATCGCGAAGCGAGGCAGCATGAAACGCGAGATTTCACCGGCCGCTCTTGGTCACACCGCGCCGCACTCGACACAGAGGCGATGGCAGCTCGACCGGATTGTCGCGGAGCTGCGCGTCTCTCGGGAGGAGACCCACAGCATTCGCAGGGACGGCGAGGCGCGGCAAGCCCCCTCGCGCGAGGCGTTGGAGGCGCTCCTCAACGGCCTTACCACAGCGCTGTTTCCACGGCATTACGGCCGCTCCGAGCTCGATGGCGAGAATATCGACTATTTCGTCGGAAATACCCTCAGTGTCGCCCTGGACTCGTTGTGCGACGAGATCCATCGCGGCGCTCTCTTCATCGGCGACGAGCTCAGCGCCGGCTTCCGGCGTGAGGACGCGGTCGAACTGACGCGAACCTTCGCCTCGCGACTTCCTTCCGTGCGCGGCCTTCTCATCAACGATCTCAAGGCCGCCTTCGTCGGCGATCCCGCCGCCAGGAATTTTCCGGAGATCCTGATCGGCTATCCCGGCATGACCGCGGTCATCCACCACCGCCTCGCCCATATCCTGCACGGCCTGGGTGCCAAGCTTGTGGCGCGTTTGATCGCCGCGATCGCGCACACCCGGACCGGGATCGACATTCATCCCGGCGCCAGCATCGGCTCGGGCTTCTTTATCGACCACGGCACCGGCGTGGTCATCGGCGAGACCGCCATCATTGGCGATAACGTCCGCATCTATCAGGCCGTCACACTCGGCGCGCGTCATTTCCCGACCGACGATGAGGGCAATCTGATCAAGGGCGATGCACGGCATCCGATCGTGGAGGACGGCGTCGTGATCTATGCCGGCGCGACCATCCTCGGCCGGATCACGATCGGCCGGGGCTCGACGATCGGCGGCAATGTCTGGCTGACCCAGGACGTGCCGAGGAACAGCATCGTGACGCAGGCGACCGCCCGCAACAAGCAGGGCTAGGCAGCCGGCGCCTTCCACCGCATCAGGCGGCGCTCCAGAGCCTCGAGGATGGCGTTGAAGACCAGGCCGATCACGGTGATTCCAAGGATACCGAAATACATCTGTGGGATCAGGAAACTGTACTGGCTGTTGATGATGAGATAGCCGAGCCCGGATTTCGCGCCTACCATTTCGGAAGCGACCAGCACCAGCATCGCGGAGGCGCTGGCGAGGCGGATGCCAACGAAGATCGTCGGGAGCGACGCCGGCAGGATCACCTTCCGGAACAATTGGGTCGGCGTCGCTCCCATCGTCCGCGCCGACTTGATCAAGAGCGGATCGACCTGTCGGACCGCCGCGATCGTGTTGAGCAGCAGCGGCCAGGCGCAGCTATAGACCACCATGGTGACCTTCGAGAGCTCGCCGATCCCCAGCAACAAAATGAAGACCGGCAGCAGCGCCAGCGGGGCCGTATTGCGTGCGATCTCAATGATCTGGTTGAGGACGTCGCCGAGCCGAGCATACCACCCGGTCAACAGGCCCAATGGTACCACCAGGGCGACGGCGATCAGGAACCCACTCAGAGCCCGCAACAGGCTGGCGCCGACGTCGTCGTAAAGCTCTCCAGTCTGTGCGAGCTGCCATCCGGCGCCGATCACCTCGGAGAACGGCGGCAGGAAGGTCACGTCGACCAGGCCGAGCCGCGGCACGGCTTCCCAGATCGCCAGGAACAGCACCAACAAGAGCGATCGCTGTCCGATGGCGCCGAACCGCCGCACCAGGCCGCCGATTTCAGTCGCAACCGCGCCGGTACGCTGCGCGGCCCGATCCTTCGGGCGCCCCTCCGCAAGCTCGAGCAGCGTCAGGATCTCCAGATTAGACATGCGCCAATTCCTTCGCCTTGGTGACGAGCCCGCCTTCAGCCGCGGCGGGCAGTTGCGATCCCTGCGCCTTCAAGACCTCGTCGCGCAGCAAGGACCACACGTCATGCCGCACCCGCCCGAATTCGGGCAGCGAGCGGACGTCCTCGGTCTCGGTGTGCAGCTCATCGGGAATATCGATGACTTGCTTGATGCGGCCGGGGCGCGAGGTCATCACCGCCACGCGCTGACCAAGGACCACGGCTTCGTCGATTCCGTGGGTGATGAAAAGGATGGTCTTTCCCGTGCGGCGCCAGATCCGCAAGAGCTCGCCCTGCAGCGTCTCGCGCGTCTGCGCATCGAGCGCTGCGAACGGCTCGTCCATCAGCAGGACCTCCGGATCGTAGGCGAGGCTGCGGGCAATCGCGACCCGCTGCTTCATGCCGCCGGAGAGCTCGTGCGGATAGCGGTCGGCGAAGCCCGCCAGCCCGACCAGATCGAGATAATGCAGCGCCCTCTGCCGCCGCTCCCGTGCCTTAAGCCCCGCAATGTCGAGCCCGAACTCGACATTCTGCGCGGCCGTGCGCCAGGGAAACAACGCATATTGCTGGAACACGATGCCGCGATCGCGTGCCGGTCCCTCGATAGGCTTGCCATCGAGCAGAATGCGGCCGCTGCTCGGCGTCGCGAGGCCGCCGAGCAGATCCAACAAGGTCGACTTGCCACAGCCACTCGGTCCGACGAGTGCCAGGAATTCGCCGGCACGAACATCCAGCGTGATGTCGTCCAGCGCGGTAAAGCGCTGCGGCGGCCCACCATCCTTGCCACGGACCCAAAACTCCTTCCGGACATGCTCGAAGCGGATCTTGGCCGTTGTCATTTTGCCTCCGCGGTCCTGTCCGGGCGGAAATAGTTGAACTCGTTGGTGTAGAGATCGGAGGGCTTGAGCTGGTCCTGCTTCAAGAGGCCATCCTTGACCAGCCAGTCGATCCACACCTGAAGCTCGGCATCGCCAATCACCCCGCCCTTACTCGCAACACCCGTGCTCTTCCAGTATTTGATGGGCGTTGCGTCCTCGTTGCGCTTGCGCTCGGCGATGACGCGCTCGAAGCGGGCGCGGACCTCCTCCGGCGGGGTCGTTTGCGTCCAGGCGATGGCGCGCGACACGCCCTCGATCAGCTTGCGTGAGGTGTTGGGATTGTCCTTGATGAACTTGTCCCGCAGCACGTAGGAACCGCCGGTGAAGTTTCCGAACAGATCCGTATCGGCAAACAGCCTGCGGATGCCGCCGCGTTCGAGCGCCTTGTCGCGCAGCACGCCGTTCAGCGTGGTCACCTCGACCTGGCCTTGCCGCAACGCCTGTTCGCCGGTGACCGGCGGCATCGCGACCAGCGTCACCTGCTTGGCCTCGGCCGGCGTCAAGCCGTTGCGGGCGAGGTACTCCCGCAACACGAATTCGAGGTGCGCACCGAGCGTGTTGACCGCGACCTTCTTGCCGATCAGATCCCGCGCGGTCCGGATCGGGCTGTCCTCCTTCACGTAGTAGCCGTTGTAGGTGTTGTCGTCCGATCCGTAATAGCCGACCACCGCCTTGATCGGCGCCTTGGCAGCGATCAACTTGATGATCGCGCCATAGAACGCGCCGCCGATGTCGACGTCACCGGTGACGACGGTCTGGATGTCCTGCGGACCGCTGATCGTGTTGCCGATCCATTTGAGCTTGAGCGGCGCGAGATAGCCGAGGTCGTCGGCCAGCTCGACGAACGTCACCTGGCCAGCCCAGCCCTGATAGCGGATTTCGGTCTTCTCGAGCTGCGGTTCGGCCACAGCGCTTCCGAGCAGGCCGGCCAGCGCGAGGCCGGCCAGAGCTAGCTGTCGGACCTTTGCACGTAAGCCAGCGGCCAGGCGACGCGAGGGGGAAGAGACGATTCTCATTGTGCTTGCTCCCTGGCTCGCTTCAAGCGGCTTTCGCCTGCGGCTTGGTCGCCTTGATGCGTGTCACGCTCTTGCGGCCGTCGATGCTGACCGGCACCTCGCCGTCGATGGTGGCACGCCGGACCACACGGTGGGCGTCGCCGTAGTCGTTGACGGCATAGTGCTGGGTGGCCCGGTTGTCCCAGATCACCACATCTCCTTGCCGCCAGTTCCAACGCACGGTGTTCTCCGGCGCGGTGATGTGCGACTGGAAGAGGTCGAACAGCTTCTGGCTGTCATATTTCGGTAAGCCGACGAAGCGCTGGACGAAATTGCCGAGCACCAGCGTGCGCTCGCCGGTTTCGGGATGAACGCGGACGACCGGATGCTCGGTCTCGTAGACCGTCGCCGTGAAGACTTCTTCGAATTGCTTCCGGTCGGCCTCGGTCGCGCGGGTCTTGACCGCATAATCATAGGCATTGCTGTGCACCGCCCAGAGTTCGTCCGCGAGCCTGCGGAGGGGAGCTGGCAGGTCGAGATACGCTGCCGCCGTGTTCGACCAGATCGTGTCGCCGCCGAACTCCGGGATTACGACCCCACGCAGGACCGAGATCTTGGGATAAGCATCGACGAAGGTGACGTCGGTATGCCACTGGTCGGCGCGGCCGCCGCCCCGCGCGGAGTCCAGTTCCAGGATCGATGCGGTACCCTTGGTGGCGCCGACGGTCGGATGCGGCACCAGCTTGCCCAGCCGGTGAGCAAAGCGCTCCTGGCCGGCATCATCCAGGTGGCCCTGGTCGCGGAAAAAGATGACTTTATGCTCGAGCAGCACCTGGTTGATCGCCCCTATCGTCTGGTCCGGCAGATTGCCGGAGAGCTTGATGTTCCTGATCTCCGCGCCGATCCGTGCCGAGCGCTTGACGATATCGGCGCGTGGAATGACGTTGTCGATGGTGCTTGCGTCCGTCATGTCATCTTCCCCAAGACTGCGATCCCATTTGGACAAGGCTCCGCCATTCGCCGATCGCAGAAAGCGATGGCGGAGAGAGAACAGGTGATGTCGTGATCGATCCTCTTGCGAACTGTCGTCTGCTCTGACGGTGATCGCGTCTGGCGGATCTTCCCGAAGAGGCTGCACCAATGCAGCCTCTTGTTCGGCCACATGATGCTAACTCAAGGACTTCGGAAATAGCTTCCAAAGTTGGAGGCAAGCAGGAAACAGACGCATCCACGGTCATGGCGTGTCCAGTTGCTACTTGCACTCTCCTCTATTCCGCCGCGATGGTGTTCGGCGAACGCCAGACGGCCGACGCATACAGCGCCGGCTCGAAGTCGTCGGCGATGGACCCATTGATTCGCGCCTCATGCGCCGGAAGGTCGTCAAGGAAGAGATCCCTGCTGATCTGCGCGACGACACCTGGAATATCGCGCTTGAAGCTCGGCACGTCTCCGATCGGCAGGCCGAAGCTCACGAACGCCGCGGGGTTGAAAACGTGGATGTTCCGCAAGTAGGGCGCGCGGCCGGGCTCTTTTTCCAGGAATTCATGACCCGCGCCGAGATAAGGGTGTGCGCCTAGGGCATCATCCTGCTCGTACGCTGCCGGCGAAAAGCGGTCGCGCCATAGCAGGATCTCATCGGAGAAGGTGGCGAGCTCCGGCCGCTTCGCGAGATCGACCTGGTAGCCCGTCCCCGCGATGACGAAATCGAGTGCAATATCGCCCTGCGGCGTGGCTGCAAGCAGCCGTCGCCCGAACGGCTTGGCTGAGGCCCACGGCGCCGCCAGATGAAGGTGGAAGCTCGGGAACTTGACCGCGCGCGCGATGGCGTCGGGCGGCGGCGTTGATCCGGCGCGACGGAAGCGGATGGCCTGATGCCAGCGCAGCGCGTCCGGAAGCGCCCCGTAATTGTCGTATGCACCCGGGTATCCGCGCGTCCTGATCACGGGCTCCGAGGCGACCTTGTCGCGGCGCGCGAATAGATGCACTTCCCTTGCCCCGGCCTCCAGCGCAACCGCCGCGGCATCGAACGCGGAGGCCGCACTGCCCAGAACCCCGACCGACTTGCCCTGCAGTTTCTCGAAATCGATCGCCTCCAACGTGTGCGCATAAAGCTCCTTGGGCAGATTGTGCGAGAGGACGTCGGGAACGGATGGACCGCCGTTGCTGGGAAAACCGCTGGCCAGGATGATCTTGCGGGCGGTTTCCGTCCTCGCCTCGCCCGCCACGTCGAGATGAAGCCTCAGATGGTCCTGCACTGGCTCGATACGGAGAAGCTTCGTCCGGTAGCGCACCTCAATGCCGAGTGTCTTGCGATACCAATCGAGGTAGGCGGCCCAATCCAGGCGAGGAATACGATCGATCGCTTCATATGCGGCCGCCCCATGGCGGGCTTCATACCAGGCCTGGAAACTCAGCCCGGGTAAGCCGAGTTCGGGTCCCGGCAAGCTTTTCGGCGTGCGCAGCTTGTGCATGCGCGCGCTGCTCAACCATGGGCCGGACGAGGCAGCGTCGCTGGCGGCATCGATCACCGTAACTTTGCCGATGCCGGCACGACGCAATGCAAAGGCGAAAGTGCTTCCGGATTGCCCGCCCCCGATGATTGCAACGTTGTGATCAGTCCCCTGACGATCCGGGACCCAGTTCTGCGGATCGGGACCGATCAGACGCAAGGTCTCGCGAGCCGCGGCGTCGATATCAGACTGAACCATGTTACACCCGGATTTATCAGCATCAGATGCGATCAAATCGTAAAAGCGAACGACACTCAGTCAATGAAATGGAATCGGTTTTGTTTGTCAGCTCAAACAACGAACCAACCGCGAGGCTACAGCCTTTTGAAAGATTTGCGTCGTCAGTGCCGCGAGCCAAGAGAACGGGGCAATCGTTCGGGCCGCTCCGGCGGCTTGCAACTGCGACGATCGGTTTGTGACATCATCTATTTCAGACACTCGTGCCGCTAGATTCATGCTCGCATCGTACAGAACAACGCAAATCCATTTCATCGACATCTCTCTCTCCGGCAACATAGAGTTCGTCTCGATCAAGCCGTATCAACGGCTCGTTGGAAAGGTTGGAAAGCACGATGTCGAACCCCGGCGTCATCAGCCTTGAACGGGACACGCCCGAGCTTGCACGCACCTACGAGCAGGCCGGCATCCTTCAGTTTCATCACGGTAAATTCCTCGTCGGTCCGCTGGCACTGAAGTCCGGGGATCGCGTACTCGATATCGGCGCCGGCACCGGCCGCCTTACCGAATTCGTCGCGGGGCTTGTCGGCCCCGACGGCCGCGTGATTGGCATCGATCCGCTGGAGAACCGAATTGCCATCGCACGCCTCCGCGCATCGAAGACGCTGACCTTCGACGTCGGCCGCGCTGAGGACCTATCGCGCTTTGGACCTGCGGAATTCGACGCCGTCTACCTGAACAGCGTCTTCCACTGGATCGCGGACAAGCGGCAGGCGCTGGGCGAGATCGAACGTGTCCTCAAACCGGGCGGCCGGGTCGGGCTGAACGTTCAGGACCCGACCAAACCTCACGAGTCGCGAACCTTGCTTCGCCGGGCGATCGAACAGGCTGGATTCGGCGAGAGAAGCGGTGAGTCGCATCGCGCGTTCGGAGCAACCGACGACGAGCTCAAAGCGCTGATCACCGAGACCGGTTTCGTCGACTACCGAAGCGATCTTCGTTCACTTATCGATCTGCACAGTGACGTCGATTCGGTGCTCGGATGGTCCGAAGCTAGCGCATTCGGCAACTTCCTCGGCGGCTTTTCCCCGGCGGAACGGGCAGTGATCGACGAAGCCTTTGCTGCGCTGGTCGAGGCAAAGCGCACCCCAGAAGGTCTCCGCCTGGAGCGATACCTGCGTTTCGTATTCGCGCGAAAGCCGGGAGCGCGAAATATCCCTTCCGTTCCCTAGCCGCTCCCCCTCTCCCCACGGCAATCGCACCCGGACATTCGAACCATGAGCAACCAAAGGCAACTTGTTCTCAATCTCTTCATCTATCCTGGCGGCCACCACGAAGCCGCATGGCGCTACAAGGGATCGTCGGCGGAGCGCATTCTCGACATCACCTATTACCAGGAGCTGGCGCAGCGCGCCGAGGCCAGCAAGTTCGACGCCATCTTCTTCGCCGACGGGCCGGCGCTGGCCGACAACGTCCGCTACGCCCAGCGTTTTCGTTTCGAGCCGATCACCTGGCTGGCCGCGATTGCAGCGGTGACGAAGCGCATCGGTCTGATCGCAACCGCGTCGACGACCTATACTGAGCCTTACAATCTCGCGCGCCTGTTCGCCTCGCTTGACCATCTGAGCCAGGGCCGCGCCGGCTGGAACATCGTCACGACCAGCGCGCCGCAAGCGGCGCAGAATTTTGGATTACCCGAACACCCCCCGCATCACGAACGCTACGAGCGCGCCCGCGAATATCTCGACGTGATCTCGCGGCTCTGGGATAGCTGGGAGGACGACGCGCTGGTCAACGACCCCATCTCGGGCATCTTCGCCGATACCAGCAAGATCCACACACTCGACCATGTCGGCAAGTATTTTCGCGTTCGCGGCCCGCTGAACATCTCGCGCACGCCGCAGGGGCGGCCGGTCTATGTACAGGCCGGCGCCTCAGATGATGGCCGCGCCTTCGCCGCCCGGTTCGCGGAGGCGATCTTTACCGCGCACCAGACCCTGGACTCTGGCAAGGCTTTCTATGCGGATATAAAGCGCCAGGCCCGCGCTTTCGACCGTGGGCCCGATGAGATCAAGATCCTGCCCGGCATCAGCCCCTTCATCGGCAGTACGCAGACCGAGGCGGATCGCCTCCAGGACGAGTTCAACGCGCTGATCCAGCCGGAATATTCCCTAACTCAGCTGCGCCAGATGATCGGCCTCGATCTCACCGGCTATGATCTCGACGGGCCCGTCCCTCGCCACCTGATCGACACCAAGAGCGCGCGCGGCGTCGCCAGCCGCTTTAAGCTCGTGGTCGACATTGTCGATCGCGAAAAGCCGACGATCCGCCAACTGGTGCAGCGCCTCGCCGGCGCGCGCGGCCACTGGGTCATTGCCGGAACACCCGAGAAGATCGCCGACAACATCCAGACCTGGTTCGAGGGGGGAGCGGCCGACGGTTTCAACGTCATGCCGCCCTGGTTGCCCGGCGGCTTCGATGTTTTCGCCGAAGAGGTCGTCCCGATCCTGCGCAAGCGCGGCTTGTTCCGAGAGGACTACACCGGCACGACCCTGCGCGAGCATTACGGCCTCGCCCGTCCCGCCAGCATCTACTGCAACGCGGTCAAGGCGATCGCCTGACACCGTTTCCGCACTTTGATCCAGACTTGAGATCAGTCAACAGGCATGAAGACAACGTTGTTTCTCCTCTCCGGCCTCTTGGCTCCCTCCCCATTCGTAGCCCGGAGAGGCCCTGGCACGGCAGCCCGGCAAGCCGAGCCGAGGGCAGCGCCGTGTAATCTTTTGCTCGAACAGGCGTCGCCGCCAGCACGAACCGACCAAACTGATCGTTGGCGACGGGCAACGATGTTCAACACCATCTCGACCGTAACAGCCATGTCCGGTTCTCGCCTTACACCGTTGTCCGGAGTGAACATGACCTACGTCATCTCGCTGCATTCAAGCTTCGCAAGCTGGCTCGAACAAGCACGCGAATGGTTCCAACGCTCGCTGCGGCCCCAGACAGGCGGCCAGGACGGCGAACACGACGATCTCTACGAGCTCTTCTTGTTCGGGCCTCACGGCTAACAATTTTAGGCAAGTGCCGGCGCCACGCTTCCACTGACAACAAAGGTTTTAGTCATGACCGACGCTGCCCTGCAGCTCGCCGATATCGGCCGCCGCCTCGACACCGTCGATCGCAAGATCCTGGCGGTGCTGCAGCAGGACGCCTCGCTCTCGGTTGCCGAAATCGGCAGCCGGGTCGGCCTGTCGTCAACGCCCTGCTGGAAACGCATCCAGCGACTGGAGGCCGACGGCGTGATCCTGAGGCGCGTTGCGCTGGTCGACCAGAACAAGATCGGCCTTGGCCTCTCGGTGTTCGTTTCCGTGGAAAGCGCGGATCACTCGGATGCCTGGCTGCAAGGTTTCGCCGAGGCTGTCAGCGCATGCCAGAGGTGATGGAGTTTTACCGGATGGCCGGCGATGTCGACTACATGCTGCGCGTGGTCATTCCGGACATGCAGAGTTACGACGTGTTCTATAAGAAGCTGATCCACGCCGTACCGCTCAAGAACGTCACCTCTCGCTTCGCGATGGAAAAGATCAAGTCGATTACGGCGCTTCCAATTCCGCCGCTGGCGACGGACTAGCTCTGCTCGGCCAGGTCGTAAAGCTCTGTCCAAGATCCTCTTTTACTCAGTGTTCCCGCGCTTGGATTTCATCGGCTGCGCCGCGCAATCTCGTCAGCGACTGCGCTCGCAGCGCGCAAAAGCCGTTCGTGCAGGGTCTCGAACATGTCGAGAATGTCATCATGGGCTTCATTCCTGCCCTCTTCGATGGCCTCGGCAATCAGTTCGTCGAGAGGCGTTTCCTTCAACTGACCTTTCTCGAGAAAGAATTCAAATAGCCTGTAACTACTGGGCTTCGATTGGATGCGGCCGTCGGAATTGCACCAAACGCCGAATGTCTGATGCCCCATAACGGCTTGTTCGACCATCTCCGCCTCTAGTGGGATCAGCGTACCCCACGACTCGCCCTCCTCATCGACGAATCCCGTCACGTACATCTCTTGCTCCTCAGCGTCTTCATCGCGAGGGCGGAAGAACGGCGTTAGTTAATTCGAGGGGGTTGCCATAACAACCTCTCCAGGGGCTCAAGCACTAGTTGCATCAGTACATGGCAGCATCAGGGCCTCCGCCGGAGACGGTAGGAGTGGCTGCCGGCGGCCCTCGAATCAGCAGTTCATTCTCTTTCATTCATCGCTCTGGCAGATCACTTTTTCTGGCGCGCCACCCGATCGTACTACCCAACCTCTGTCCATCTCCTCGCCGTTTCCATCGCCCAGACCGGCGAAGGGACCCAGACGTGCCGAAGGCCTCTTCCTTCGTGAGATTCCATACACTCACTCGTTCGCGGATGGCGAGTAGCAGATCGGCGCGGGCGGTCATGTTGGCTGCTTCGCCGAGGTATCGGCCGAAGCATCAAATACGTTATCAAGGTCTCGACGGTCATTGGTTTGCAATCCGGGACCCTGCCGCAAGCCATGCCGAAGCGACGAGTGGACGCAGACGCGTCGACATCGACGAGTCGGATCCCGACCGTCGGACGCTTCTCGTCTGGTACGCCGAGGTCGCGCGACGAAGCCTATGTGCGGCCGACAGTACGGATCGAGTATGGAGGGAAGGTCGGTGCTTGACCCGAGCCGTAGTTGCGGTACGACACACGGCGCCGTCTCCGCAGCGCTTCAACGTGGGCTGTTGGACCGACCACGGGAGCTTTAGCTCGGAGACCGCGCTACCTGACCATGAACCGTCTCGAGTTCATGGCCAGGCTTCTTGCTATGCAAGGAGAAACGGTGGGAGGGGTTGGGCAATGGCGCTTGCGTCTTCTCTGTCATGGAGCGTGTCAGTGCTGAGAAGTGCCCGCCGTCTTCGCCCTAGCACCGATCCGGAAGAATATCTCGGACGCCGGTTCCCATGTGTCCGGGTCCAGGAGGTTCCGGAGTGCTTGGTGGGCACCTTGGAGCGCTGCTCGATCCTCTTCAGGTAGACGATCATCAAGCAGCACTTCGGCGATCTCAAGAAGTTCAGCCAGGATCCGGTCTTTTTCCGGGATTCGCCATTGTTGAAATCACCCCATGCATTTGGTGATACTTTTTTGGAGGATCTCCTGCGCCCTGCAGCCACTTTGCGGTGAAATTCACCGGAGTTGGAAGCGAAATGCCATATGATCGAATCGACGCCCGCATCCTTGAGATCGTGCAAAAGAATAACCGTCTGACTTCCGAGGTGATCGCCGAACTTGCTGGGCTTTCTGCCACCGCGTGTCAACGGCGCCTGAAGAGGCTCCGTTCGGAAGGTATCATCGAGGGCGATGTCTCGATCGTTTCGCCGAAGGCGGTGGGACGACCTATTCAAATGCTTGTGTTAGTGACTATGGAGCGGGAGCGTTCAGATATCATCTATAGATTCAAGAAGGCCATCAAATCGTCAGCCGAGGTCGTCAATGGATTCTACGTCACGGGAGACGCGGACTTCGTCCTATACGTTACCGCCACTAGCATGGAAGAATATGAGGAGTTCACTCGGCGATTCTTCTATGTGAACCCAGACATCAAGGGCTTCAAGACGATGGTCGTATTGGATCGCGTAAAAGCGGCTTTGCTATTCCTGTTGAGACTCCGTGCGAGGATTGACCAAACGTAACCGGGATGAGGCCCTACCTCGCCATCGCGAGGCTCGCCTGCGATGCGTCGGATCGGAGGAGGTGGAGCGATGGCTAATGCCATGCTTGCTAGCTACGAATCCGCTCCGAGGAGGAGTATTTCGACGAGATCCAGGATGTCAAACTCACGAAGGACATGCTCGATCTCGCCAAGCATATCGTGAAACAAAAGTCCGCATGGTTCGAAGCGAACAAGTTCGAGGACCACGACGATCTATTGCGCGCTCGGCGCGCTCAAGGGCATGGGCCTTCAAGCCATCGAGCAGATCATCGAGGAGCGCACCAAAAACGGGGTGTTCACCTCGCTTGCCGACTTTGCCGCGCGCATAGATCCCCGCGCGATCAACAAGCGCACATCGAGAGCCTTACGGCTGCGAGACCGCTCTGATCGATCTCATCAACCAGAAGCGCGTGGGCAAGCCGATCACGCCGAAGGAGCGACCAGCTGCCGGCAATGTCGTTGACCTGATGGAAGCGCTGCACCGGGGCGTCGGCCAGGAGCAAGCCGCGAAGACCTTAAGACGAAAAAGCTTAAGACATCCAGTCAGGAGGAGACCCGTCACGAGATTGTCCGCTGCCCATGGACGCTCTGCCTCCGATCCTGCAGATGATGATCGGGGGATCGCTTCGAGTTCGTCGCGATGCACGGCGTGAAGTTCAGTCACCGGCCGCCGCGCTTTCGTCGATCAGCAGGTCGCACGCGCCTTCGATCGCTACGCTGGCCGTTTGGACAAGCGCGACGGGCGCGGGAAACGCTCCTGAAAGTCGCTGGTGTTAGGCTGCGCCGGGCGAGACGTCGGTTGATTGAAGGGTTGGTTGCAGCGCGCTGCGCGAGACGCCGATCAGACGGACTTGACTTGGCCTGCAAACCAGGATCGGCATGCCATCGTCGCATGGTAGGGGGCTGTCGTCTCTCCGCTGGCTATAAGAGGTTGGTTCCAGTTAACAGGCGGCTGCGGTACCGGGAAAAGTCAAGACGTACCAAAACTTCGCTCAGGTTCTACAATCTTGCAATCGCGGCGCCTTCTGAAGGCCGCGCTGCAGGCCTGGAGCGCTGGGAGAGGCAGAAGGAGAAGATGGAAGCCGCTCTGCGCCGGGGGCGCGCCAGCTGTCTCGCGTCAGGCTTCGCCGGATCCGGAGAAGAGCAGGGTTGGCGGCGTTGCGCGTGGCGCCGGCGGCCGTCCGCGACTTGCTCCAGGTCTGCTCTTGAGGTCGTACCTCTGGGCCAGATCAAGCAAGCGCCGCCGGGTGAACGGGTCTGCCTTCTCGGCCAGATCGCGCGCCCGCTGCGCGAAGCCTCTGTAGAACTCTTCCACGACGCCACCCCCGCAACATCACTGAAAGTGAATGTCAGTGCGCGCGCGCTTCGCGTCAAGTGATTTGACGCAGCCGGACAAACTTTCGGCGATCCGCTTGTGTTCGCGGGGCGTATGGAACTATGGTCCTCTGCAGGGGAATCCGATGACTGCGCTCTACTCGAGCCGGAAGCTGTGCCCGTCGTGCGGCAAGCCCGTGACGGCCGTGCCCGACGATGTTGGCGAACGGCGGCAGCGCTACGTCTGTCTCGCCTGTCAGGACGATCCGCTGCGCGATCCCGCCGCCCGCAAGTGGGCGGACAGCCCCCTGCGGCCTCCGGCCAAGTAGCCTCGAACGAAATCTGGCATCGGTATCCAGGGGAGCTCCAAGGCCGATTGTCGGAGTCGTTGCTCGTAGGGACTCCTCCTTTTTGCCGAATTTATACTGCAACCTATGCGCGACGCGGAACCTCGTTGCTCTTGCCACTTGGATCGCCTACAGAAAGGGCAGGGAGCTGGAAAATGAATGACAACGCGCCTTCAGCGCGAAGCGATTTGCAGGGACTTAGGTTGATCCGCGCTTTTTTCCGGATACGCGATCAACGGGCCAGAGACCAACTTATCGAACAAGTCGAAAGGCTCGCCGCGGGGCCGGTTTCGAGCCCGTCTGGTTCACCTGATTTCGCCGAGCATCCGGCGGACCCTCTCAGTTAGTCTCTGCACGCCTCCTTCGTCACCGACCCCACATGCCGCGTTCCAGTGCCATTCCCGTCTGCCCTCGTTGCAAGAAGCCGATGACCTTGTCCGCAAGTCGTGATGGTAAGGGAGCCCCTATGTGGCGCTGCTTCAAATGCGAATCTGCCGATTAATCCCGCTCTGATCCAGCGCCGCGAGAGGGGTTGGATTTGTGGCTCTGCCTCGCAAGAGCTAACGCGTTGCGCCGATGTCCGGTGTTCCTGTCCGCGGACGAGAAGCGGAACTACGGAAAGAAGCTCGACGGGTGGCGCGTCCAGCGCTTCAAGTCGACGCAGATGCTGTCATTCGTCCATTCTCGGCGGTCGCGGTCTTGCTGCGGCGCGCGTGGGGCGCCGGTCTTCGCATCGTCACTGCCTCCTCCGCCAAGAAAGACGAATTGAAAAAAATATATCGACGCAGCGGCTATCGCCGACCTGGTGGATGTGGCGACGTGGTCAGAGGACGTCGATGAGTCCAAGCCCGCACCGGATATCTTCGATGTCGTGCTGAAGAAGCTCGATTTCGAGGCTGCGACGCGATGGCGATCGTTAACGAGTAGCCGATCGCGCGGCGGGAGTGCCAATTTCTTCTGCTAGAAGCCCTTGCCCCCGCAAAATTCCCGTCCTATTTCTGCCTCGCCTGTGCTAGCACTCGCGGGCAACGACTGCTAATCATCTAAAAATCCTCAACTCGTGCAATTGCTTAGGAGGACTGCATGAAATTCCGTCCGCTTCACGACCGCGTCGTGGTCAAGCGCATCGACGCAGAAGAGAAGACCGCTGGCGGCATCATCATTCCGGATACGGCCAAGGAAAAGCCCTCCCAGGGCGAAGTGATCGCCGTTGGCCCTGGTGGCCGCGACGAGTCCGGCAAGCTGATCCCGATCGACGTCCAGGTCGGCGACCGCGTGCTGTTCGGCAAGTGGTCGGGCACCGAGGTCAAGATAGACGGCCAGGAGCTGTTGATCATGAAGGAGAGCGACATCATGGGCGTTCTCACCGACGTGTCTTCCAAGAAGAAGGCCGCTTAATCCAACGCTCGCACCGCTCACCCTGAGGAGCGCCTGCTGGGCGCCCCGCCAAGGGTGAGACCGATCTAAACACTCAGGGAAACCCATTATGTCAGCCAAAGAAGTCAAGTTCGGCGTCGACGCCCGCGATCGCATGCTGCGCGGTGTCGACATTCTCGCCAATGCCGTGAAGGTCACGCTCGGTCCGAAGGGCCGCAACGTTGTCCTCGACAAGTCGTTCGGCGCTCCCCGCATCACCAAGGACGGCGTCACCGTCGCCAAGGAGATCGAGCTCGACGACAAGTTCGAGAACATGGGCGCCCAGATGGTGCGCGAAGTCGCCTCCAAGTCCGCAGATGCTGCCGGCGACGGCACTACCACCGCGACCGTGCTCGCCGCCGCGATCGTCCGTGAAGGCGCCAAGGCGGTTGCCGCCGGCATGAACCCGATGGACCTCAAGCGTGGTATCGACCTCGCGGTCGAAGCCGTGGTTGCGGACCTCCAGAAGAACTCCAAGAAGGTCACCTCGAACGACGAGATCGCCCAGGTCGGCACCATCTCGGCCAACGGCGACCAGGAGATCGGCAAGTTCCTCTCCGACGCCATGAAGAAGGTCGGCAACGAGGGTGTCATCACCGTCGAGGAGGCCAAGTCGCTCGAGACCGAGCTCGACGTCGTCGAGGGCATGCAGTTCGACCGCGGCTACATCTCGCCCTACTTCGTCACCAACGCTGAGAAGATGCGCGTTGAGATGGACGACGCCTACATCCTCATCAACGAGAAGAAGCTCTCCTCGCTGAACGAGCTGCTCCCGCTGCTCGAGGCCGTGGTGCAGAGTGGCAAGCCGCTGGTCATCGTCGCCGAGGACGTCGAGGGCGAGGCGCTCGCCACCCTCGTCGTGAACCGCCTGCGCGGCGGCCTGAAGGTCGCGGCCGTCAAGGCGCCGGGCTTCGGCGATCGCCGCAAGGCCATGCTGCAGGACATCGCGATCCTGACCGGCGGCCAGGCGATCTCGGAAGACCTCGGCATCAAGCTCGAGAACGTCACGCTCAACATGCTCGGTCGCGCCAAGAAGGTGATGATCGACAAGGAGAACACCACGATCGTCAACGGCGCCGGCAAGAAGGCCGACATCGAGGCGCGCGTGGCCCAGATCAAGGCGCAGATCGAGGAGACCACCTCGGACTACGACCGTGAGAAGCTCCAGGAGCGGCTGGCCAAGCTCGCCGGCGGCGTCGCGGTGATCCGCGTCGGCGGCGCGACCGAGGTCGAGGTGAAGGAGCGCAAGGATCGCGTTGATGACGCGATGCATGCGACCCGCGCGGCTGTCGAGGAAGGCATTCTGCCGGGCGGCGGGGTCGCCCTGCTCCGCGCTACCGAGGCGCTCAAGGGCCTGCGCACTAAGAACGACGACCAGAAGACCGGTGTCGAGATCGTGCGCAAGGCGCTGTCCTGGCCGGCTCGCCAGATCGCGATCAACGCCGGTGAAGACGGCTCGGTCGTGGTCGGCAAGATCCTCGAGAAGGATCAGTACTCCTACGGCTTCGACTCCCAGACCGGCGAGTACGGCAACCTCGTCACCAAGGGCATCATCGACCCGACGAAGGTCGTGCGCACCGCAGTCCAGAACGCCTCCTCCGTGGCGGCGCTGCTGATCACCACCGAGGCCATGGTCGCCGAGTTGCCGAAGAAGGCTGCTCCCGCGCCCGCCATGCCTCCCGGCGGCGGCATGGGCGGCATGGACTTCTGATCCAGCCGTTCCGGCGACGACCAAATGCGCCCCCCGGCAGCGATGCCGGGGTTTTTTGTGCGCTCTCGCAACTTCCACTTGGTCATAGGGCTCGCGCTACGCGCGCCCCGGAAATGACGATCACCTTAACCGCTAACGCTGCCGAGTTCGGAGAGAACATCGTCGGCCAAGTTCGGCATAATCTATTTCTCCGTTGCCGCCAGTGGCGGTCGCCGGATGGATTCGAAAGGTAGTTCGGTTGGCGCGATAGTTCGGGAATGTCAACCGGCGGATTGAATAAGCGCCGTCGCGAACGATTTTCTGGCCACAAACTCGGGCGATGGCCCTTTGGTTCCGACGATTCTTAGCACGCGGCGCTCAAGATATTCGCAGTACCGCTATCGCCTCGGCAAAAGCTGCAGCCGCGAGCGACTGCCTTCAGGCTCGTATCGAGCCGGGCCAGGCGATCACTTGTCCTGACATCACAAGCCGGGCGCGTCCACTCTCTTTGGCGGCGTAGACTGCATCGCAAGCTGCGATGAGCTCATCGCGCTGAAGCCTCCAGAACGCATCGCTGCCCAGCTTTTTGCGCACGTCGCGAACATTCAGAACTGGCCACATCGCTGCGAAAGCAGAGACAAGACGATGGAATGCCCGAGAGTTCTCCATCAGTCCGGCGTAGCCATGAGCCAAGCTACTGTTAGCCGAGAGGTCGCGGATCATATCGGCATCGGTCTCACGCTCGGTGACCGCTGACATCCACCCGTTGAAGGCCATCCAAACATTGACGAATGACATGAATGCGGACCGCTGGCGGTCGGCATCTTGCATGAGATCCAAGACAAGGTCTTTGGTCTCCGGCTGCATGATTCGAAAATTGGCGAAGTTTGTCATCGGGCGAACGGCTCAATGTACATAACGGGTTGCTGCTGTCGGCGCTTTGGGACGCCGCATTCGATCGTGGACTCGTTACCTTCGACGACGAGGGAAAGCCCGAGTTCTCGTCCAGTCTCAGCGAGCAAGCGTGCGCCGAGCTCCGTTGGAATTCGCCGATTTGGCTAACGGACGAGCATCGCCGACGGCTTGCCCATTACCGCGAGCGCTCGCGCGGACTCAGTTAGTCATTGCCCGTTACGGCTAAACCCGATCTCTGCGACCGCCGAAACCAAAGCGGTGTTAAGCGCCAGCATCGCAGCTTACAGATGCGAGAGGCTCACATAGGCTTCGAACTCGATGGGCGCGTCCCCGGCGTCAATCGGCGTACTGTAGTTGCCATAGCGGAATGCGGTCGAATTGGGATCGATTGGAGCCAGTTCCTTCATTCGCCTCACGACCCAAGCAGGAACATCTTGTCCATATTTCTCTTTGATCATCTCCACGAAGTTATCAGTAAGGCCAGTCAAATCGTGAGTTCGCTTCGAGGCGGGCAGCGCGGCTTTGAGAATGAGTTCGCAAGAATGACGGTATAAGAACAGGGCTGCGTTGCCGATCGGGTAGTCGGCGATGCGCTTCTCCTTGCTCGCATCCACAAGCTCATTGGCGGCTGTGAAGTATTCCTCGGCAAGGGAAGCGGTGTTGGCCTGCATCATCCCGCCGATGGCGAAGCCATGCGGGCCGGACCATTCATCCTCACGCGCGTAATCTCCAGTAAGGTCCTCGAAGAGCGGCCGGGTCATAGCCTCTTCAGTGAAGGGCGCGCCGAGCAGGCGGCCGAAGAGCCCGACCACATGTTTCAAACGCTGATGGCGGACATCGAGGCGAACCCGAAGGTCCGTGAGCCTCAGCAGGGCGCTCATCGCGCAGTTCGGAACCATTTCGAGACATCAGACGAGCGGGTCATCCTGCAGATCCCCGTCGGATGTGGCAAGACCGGCGTCATCGCGACGCTGCCATTCGGCGTGGCCAAGGGCCGGACGCTCGTCATCACGCCGAACTTGACTATTCGCACCGGCGTTGCCGAAGCTCTCGACATCAGCAATCTGGAGGCGGACTGGCGCGCTTCACGATTTTTCGGCGGGGCCGTTTCGCGCCATTTTTGGGCGACCTGAGACGAGACAGTCGCCATATCACTCGCGAATTCGCCCTCGGTCACTTAGAGAGAGCAGAGATGGCAACCCTTGATAGCTGGCGCCACTTCCTAAAGGCCCCGAAGACGCTGGAGCTCGTCGAGGCCAAGCTGATCGGCCGCACCAGCATGAGCCCGGCCGTCGCGGCGGGCCCCTGCAAGGTGCAAATGAACACGCTTCAGGATTTCTCCTTCAGCATGACCACAACAGGGTCACCGATTCCACTCCTCCAAGCGATCAATCACCACCACGAACACAGGGACGACGGCACGTCTCGCTTGCGCCTTGAGGGCAAGGAAGCCGACGGGACGGAATGGCTTTGCGGCTGGACGATGCCGCAAAACATGTCCTTTGGAGATCAGTCGATCATCGAAGGCAAGTTGACATCACTCATGGTCGATCAGCCTCTTGACTCACCCAATTCGAGCACGGAGTTCATCTTCCACGCCGACCATCTTCATCCGCTCGCACGAGTAATGGGGACCAATCGACTTCAGCAAAAGGAGATCGATCTCCTCGGCTCCAAGATCAAGTTCGCCTATGAACGGGAGAATAAGGTGGTCTCGATCACGGTGCCTCACTCCGATCAGTTGCCGCCGACCTGGACTGAGAACTGGATCGCGGAACCTCTTCGGATCATGTTTGGGCAGTGCGTAGCGCCGAGGCTGGCGGCGCGCAATATCGGCGGCATGGCCATCATCCACATACTTCCGCAACCAGCTTTGGACGTTGCAAGCTGGTCTAGCTTCTGGAGGGACGAGAAGGCAGAGAGCTTTTTCGATACGTATGCGCGGCTGCTGCAATTCATCGCTCTCGCGCCGGACGCCAGAAAGGTGGAGATCAATGAAGTCACTCGCTTCTATGACGAGCTGGCGCGAGTGGCCGGATCTTCACGATGGGTGATGAGCTTGACTTTAGCGGGATGCACTGAGGGTCTCGCGATGCTACTTCGCCCGTTCCTCAAAACTGAACTAGTGGCTCAAGAGAAAGCCGACTCCAAAGCCGCTGCGGCACTCGTCGAGAAAATAGAAGCGTTAGAGGGTGACAACGAACTGAAGAAGGCCGCCGTCGCCGCGTTGCGGCCGAAGGGCATGTCAACTGAACGAACCTTAAAGTGGCTGGCACAAGCCGACGTGATTACTCACGATCAACTGGCCACGTGGCGCAAGCTACGGAATTCCGTCATGCACGGGAAAATATTGTACCCGTATGCCAGTCAGGAAGAGGACGCTGATGGACGTCGTTCGAAGTTTAACCGACAAACTTCTTAAGCAGACCTAGCGAACGATACAATTTTTGTAAATCCTTTCTAAGGAAGCCAGGCTTGAATTCCGGTTTCGTGACGTTGCCGCTCCATGGGGTGATGTTCGCGCCGATGAATTTCTCCTCCCGGCCCGAGGAGTCGGAGGAAGCCGGGAGGAGGGTTTCTGCATGCGTCGCCCGGAGTTCCTGAGGGAAAGAGGCTTCGGCTTGCCCCGTTCTTGCGGACACCTGGGCCTGGTCCGAAACCGCCCCCACAGTTCGAATAGGGCGGAATTCCATTTCGACGGCCGACTATCCGGGCGCCGTCCCCCGATACGTTGCGACGATCGAGGAGGCCATCGCGGCGGCGCGCCGGTCGTCATTCATGCTGCCGACATCGCCGTTGATGTCCACACCGACCTGCGGGTTTGCGATCGCATTCATCGCGGCGAAGAACGGGTTGCTCGCTCTCATAACCGGCGCACGGTGCCGCGCGAAGCGATTGACCCCACGGTTCTAAAGGCCATCGAGGAGATACTCGCGGTCTGCTGAGATCACGCGTCGGTTTCTTCAAGCTCGGCGATACGCTTGCGCAGCGCAGCGACTTGGCGGCGCAGCTTCCATATCTCGTCGCCGGCCCAATAGGCGCCGCGCTGGGCGATTTCCTTGCGAACGTCGTCCGCTTCCGCGATCTCGCGGCGGATGACGCTGTCAAAGGCTTCGATGATCAGGTCTCGCACGGGTTATTGCCACGTTTTAGGAGCGTGCCGGGGCCATCAGATGCCGGCTCTTGCCGGCCGCGTTGCTCAAATGCGTAGAGCGCTCCCTGCGGAGCGCTCTACGATCGTCAGTTACGCCTTCGGCAAACTGCCGGCGCGCAAGATGGCTTCGCATCTTGCTCGGACGCTTTGATGCTCGGTGCGCATGTGCATCGAGTAGATTTCCTCAAGCCCAAGGAAGACGTCTTCAACCGCTCCGGAGCCGCGTGCATTTTCGAGATCCTTTTCGACCCGTGCCAAAATCTTCAACTCTTTGGCGCAAGCTCTGTCTGCCTTCTGTTTTGTTACTGCTTTCACTCTCGTTTTCTCCGTCGATCTTTCTGAGATCGAGATAGTCGTCCGGAGCCAGAAATAAGCAACGACAGGCGATCCCTCGCGCCTTTAGGCTTGCGCCACTGGACATACGCGCGAGGACTCAGGACTTTGGGGAAAACGATTACGCCTGCCGTACGAGGTTTTCTGGACCTCATCGTGAGAATAGGAAATGCGGTTCGGCCATGTCAACGTTTAAGTTGTATTGTTTTGTATAACACGTATTGAGCCATTAATTATATCGACACACAAAAGTGCACCGTGCGCGCGATGAAGCGCAGAATCAAACCGAACTCGCAGATGTGGACGGAAAGTGAAGCTGCTCAACTGCTGCGTTGCTCGACGAGCCACGCGAGACATCTGCGGCTCACTCGTCAGCTGGGGTGTTATCGAGGCCGCCCCGGCCTCTCACAAGCCGATCTGGAAGTATACGTCGCGGCAGTGAAGACATCAGAGTTCGAATGCCCCGAACAGGCAAGGGGTACGCCCTCGTACCGTCGCTTCGGCAAGTTGGCGGACCCACGCGATACGGTCGCCTTCCATTCGATCCGCCTGCCGAGCCAAAGTCAGGCTTCAACATCGGCACCCACCTTTAACAGTTTATTCCGGAGGGCCGCTGCTTCCGGATCGGCGCTTGGACGTTCTGCGGTATGCTTCATGCGACGGTTAGCCAGATGGGCAGTTTGGACGTGGGCGGGTAGCATCGGTGACTACCTCGCTGCAGAAGCATTGCGCAATGCCTTTCCGGCCGCTGTGTGGGATAGCGGCAGCGCCAGATCGTGCATTCGGCCTTCCCAAGCGGTCCAGTCGCGCTGGCGGCGCCACGCCTCGTAATCGGCGGCCGTCGCGCGACCGCTAGCTCCTCCCAGGCGGCCTGGATGCCGGCGCGGGCCACGTCGAATATCTCGGCAGTGCCGCTCCAGCGATCCTCCTCTGGCGAGCTGCTAGAAGCGATCGGTCGGACCGAGGAATAGTGACTGTGGACCGCGGGCAAAGCCTGTAGCGCCATGGTAGCGAGGCGGCTACGTTGGGACGCATGACGGTTGGGCGCGTACAACAGGAACTGATTGGCTGCTCGGACTGCGGCGGAAATGTCTCGTTTTCGGCCGTCGCCTGCCCGCATTGCGGCTCGCGTGAGCCAGCCGGTCCTTATGTGCAAAGCTCCAAAGAGCAACGCCTGAACCGGACCGAAGAGCTGAACGATCAGACACTGATCGGTATGATTGTCTTGTGTGCAGGTATCGGCTTCGTCTACGGCGCGGTGATGATCGGTCCCGGTGGCGCCGCCGGCTATGGCCTAGTCGGCGCTATCATCGGCGCACCGGCCGGTTTCATCATCAATGTCAGCCGCCGGCTGCTTGGGTGATCCTGCAACGGTCACGCCGCCGACACAAACACCGGGAAATATCCCGGCGTCACAACCAATGATCGCGGGGAAGCCAATGCCGCCGCTGCTCAATCCAGTTGTCGTCGATCTGGCGCCCTCCGGGTCCGACCTTACCGTGTACGATGAAGAGCACATGATCACGTATTGGCGCCTGATCGACGCGAATGCCGAAGGCGCGGACTGGCGCGAAGTATCGCGGATCGTCCTTGGTATCGACCCAGAACGCGAGCCCAAGCGGGCCCGGCAGGCGTTTGAAACCCATCTTGAGCGCGCGCTGTGGATGGCCAACAGCGGATACCGTCAACTGCTGCGAGGCAGGCCTTCGAAGGCTCCGTAACGGCAGAGAGCGCGGACAGTCTCTCGAGCAAAACGGCCGGCGGAGGTCATCCACCGCCGGCCATCTTACGCTGCCTTGGGCTGGGGGGCTGATTAGGCAGCGATAACAGTGGCAGCAAGCCTGCCGAACGGCGGTTAATAACCCACTAACCGATTCGGGCGGGCTCCGGATCATTCAACGGCCGGAAATGGGCGGACTTGCGTCTTCAGGCGAGCCCCATTGTAATCGGCATTCAGCGCAGCATGGACCTGGGGCGGCCGAAAATGTTCGGATGGGGACGATCAAAGAAGTCAGTTCTGGCCTCTGCCGAAAAGGCGATAGGCGATCTCTTCGAACCTCTGACGCTCCTGTCAGCCCTTGACAGGCTGCTTCCGCTGTACCTCAAGGAAACCGATGAAGGCCGGTTGGTTTACCCTGCCTGCAAGCGTGGACTGGGCGACACCGACGGGAACGTGCGTGCCATCTGGGAGCACACGCGGCTCGAAGCCTGCCGCTACCTGATGATGGTGCCGCGGCGCGACGTAGATCTTTTGGTCCGCGCCGTCCGCCAGGCCGAAATGATGGATGCCTTTCTCAGGCAGGCTCCGCACGAAGAAACCGTCGTCGACTTCAAGGGCGTTCCTGTTGTCGATTATCCAGTTGCGATCATGGCGGGCCTGAATTGGCTCGATCACTGCGCCTTCATCGCCGGCGTCGCCCCTGACAAGTTCAGCCGAACGAGACGAGACTTTCGACGGCTCGCGGTGCTCGCGCAGCAATGGTGGGCGATCGAAAACGCTGGACCACGCTGCTATGAGATGCTTGCGAACTGTCAGGTCCCGCCGCTGATGTTCTATCTCATGTGGCAGAGCTATACGCGCTTGGCTAAGGAGATCGCGATTGCGGCGATATACGGCTCCTCGCTCGATCGCGCCATCGAGCGCGACCGGCAGCATCTTCAAAAGACACTCGGTTCGCAGCCCGACAAAATGCAAGCTGCGCTCTCTGCTCTGAGCGAAACCGCAGCCAGATTAAAAGACGCTTCTGATCCACACGATTTGGTCCGTCGATAATAGTGCCGCGGCTCGCGCGCTTAGATCAAGGGCGAAACGAGCTCGAATGTGGCAGTCAAATCTTTGCGAAAGGCTGGTCGAAGAAGAGCGGAACGTCCTGAAGATCTTCGGCCCGTTCCACCACAAGCCTCGGATAGTACACGTCGACGAACCCGCTGGATCGAAGTTCTGAGATGAATTGGCGAGGCGAATAGCCGCACCGTGCCCGTCGAGGAGGCGGTGCAGGCGTGATCGGCAAGCCCTTAGTCGCGCTTCAGCTACCAGATATGCCCCATCGCCAGGCGAGGATGACGCGCGGCGCAGAAAGCTGGGCCTCAATCTACGTCGCCTTGGGCTTCACGCTTTCAATTGAGGGGACGGCGATATCGATGATCCCTCTGTTTCCTTGGAAGCTTGCAGTTTACGTCGTGGTGCGTCGCTCACGGTTCTTCTTTTTCTCAATAGTGGACGGTTTCAGAACAAGCTCTTGGGCTGGAAGGCCAAGTATGAACAGAAGGCCGCTAAGTTTGCTCTGGGATTACTTGTGGCTTTGCCGCATATGTGGCCTCGGGCTTGGCGGGTGAGCCACTCCTTCGATCGGCTTCTCGCCTACGACGGCCTTCGCCGCCGGTAATCTCCAATTTATCGAAACCACGAATTGCTTGGCAGGATGAGGTTAGCGTCCGCGACAGCTATTTTGAGATCCCGCACTCACGCTTGGCGACCCAAGTCCTTGGTGTCGGCAGCGGGCTCATCAAGCTGCGCAAATGTTCGCTTAAAGCTTGCTGCGGCCTTCGGGTTGTAAGGCTGGCCCAGTTAATAAACTTCTTCAAATGCAGGTCGTCCGCTTTTCCCGCAACAGACGATCGACGGCATACATCCTGTAACATTTGCGGGATGCAACTTGAAGCACGAGCTGAATTCCAGCGCCCGACCATCGAGCCGTGCAGAAAATCCTCAAGGAAGGCGGCGGAAACGCACCGAGAACGCAATACATGATCTCGCGTACACACTACTTGGTTCGAGCGTTTGATCCGGCCGCAAAACGATCGCACAAAAAAGAGTGCGTTGCCGACAGGCCGTCGACGAAGGCTGTACATCAACCGACACATTCAGGTTCGAAGTCGGCGACCACTTTCGAAGCAGCCCGAGGACCCGGCAGAGGATGTTATCGCGTACGTGCTCATCACCTTCTCACTTTCGATAGAGCGGTGCAGACACTTGGCGAGAGCAAATCGCGCAATTGAAGTCGCAAACGGAGTCCGCGAAAGTACCGTGTGCAAGCTTCGCACTGCTGCGGGTCCTCTTCCAGCCCCCGCGACTAAGGCGGGCCGTTCGGCGATCGCACGAGAGGATTTTATGCGCATGTAGCGCCCTGCAAGAGCATGATCTTCTGCCGAGCCGGCTGATGGATGACATCACGTGATACAGAAAATGGCACTAGGCACAGCAGCCCAATCGGCCAAGAATGGCCAGTCCAGGTAACCCCAACCGAGGTTAGCCAATGCAGAAGCCAACACGCGGTCCCCACGTCGACGACATTGCGCCGTCCGGTGCGCTGCTTACCCGTTACGATGAGGGACATCTCGCCACCTATTCGCGGATGCTGGATGCCGACAAGGAAGGGGCCGACTGGCGTGAGGTGTCACGGAGCATCCTGCATATCGATCCCGAACGCGAGCCAGCGCGTGCTAGGCGCGCTTTCGACAGCCATTTGGCCCGCGCGAAGTGGATGACCGAGTATGGTTACAAGCTATTGCGTGGCGGTGTTACGGGCCATGAGCTGAGGGAAGGCAAGCTGTCGTGACCACAGTTGGTCCGCCGACCACCAATGACGGCCGGGGGTCTTTCTCTATCCACCCGCCCTTCCATCTCCGTGAGGCTGAGTGAGCTGAACTCGGCATTCTCTTAGCCACGGCCTGACAGGAAGCGACGGCGCCTATCGGCGGAAAGCGCCGATCGTGTTGCGCCGCGATCCCAAGCGTGAACCAAACGATGCTCACAGAATCCTTGAGCTCAATTCAATAAAACAAGACAGCCGGACGGCCATTCAAGAATCCGAGGTTATCGCTGATGACTTAACGCGACACCGAGTTTCAACGCCCTTCTGCCGCAACGCGGCCGCACTCCGCTTCAACAGCTTTGCGATTTCCGATACGGGTGTTCGCGCCCTTGAATGCTGCTTGGGGAGTTTGACGTCGGTCGGCGTGTAAGCCTTGCGCTTTAGCCAATTACATCTCGAATAGCGTCAAATTGCGCAGCACGCGGTTTGGTTGATCAAGTGTGAGAGACCGGCAAACAGTGTAACCCTTCATGAACGAAATGGACCGCGTCGCCAGCCTCGGCATTGGATTCAGTGGGGACAAGCTTGTCGGCTTAAACGACGAGGCTGCCGTGTTCGCCCTTGCGCACGTTGGCCTTATGGTCCAGCGCCTGTTTGAACGTCATCCAAATCGGCGATCGGTAGCCTTTGGTTACGGCTTCCGGCCACAGCATGTGAACATTGATACCTTGCTACGGGATGCCATTGGCGCGCAGGGGCCGCGCGATATGCCCGCTGCCATTACCGGCATTCCAAGGCTTGATCCAGGGTCGCACGCCGTCTTCGACCTCGCGGACGATTTGGTCGGATGCGTTGACAGATGTCTGCTTCCTTGTCGTTGCCTTTCATGGCTTGAGGGTTGCGGCATGCAACCGACTAGCCGCGCGGCGATGAGCGGGGGGTGGCAGTCAGGGCAAAAAAGCAGGGGGGTTGCGACCCCGGATGCTTGGTCCGGGACTACACGGCCTGTGCTTTTTGGCCTTGACAGCCCGGGGGCCGCAGGCCCCTCGACCAGTTTCTCGGTTCGGAACATCGCACTTCTCCTTGTGCGGCGAGAACACGGACTTTCATCTAAATGGTAGGCGATAGCCAGTGTTTTAACCGATCGAGGAATGGCAAGCTTCGAGACATGAAGCCTCGTGCGCTACTGGCCTGGAACGTCCGTCGGATCCGCATCAAACGTGGTATGTCGCAGGAACGATTGGCTCGCACGGCGGGGATCGATCGTTCCTACTTGGCCGGTCTTGAGCGCCAATCGAAAAATCCGGCGATTGATGTTCTCGATCGCATTTCCGAAGCGCTCGGCGTTCATCCGTCCGATCTCTTTGTTGAGCCGAGCTGTGCGAGCATTCTCAAGATTTCGCCCCGGCCTAAGCGGCCGCGTCTGCTTCGCAAGAACGGGTAGCCATTCATACGCGACGGGAGAGCAACACAAGCCATCTCGATAACGCGACGCCGGTCGGCAGGATTATGCAGCGCTCAGAATGTTTTCCCATGAGGCACGTCTCTTCGAAGGCATAGCGCGAAGCCATAATGACTGCACGATATGCTTTGGTATCTAATCCCGACAGGTTCTTTGGCCGAATCGACGCAAGCCGCTCGCTCGCTACCGCGCCCTGGAGGCCGCGCCTTGCGCGCGGCCTGCTCAGACTCGCGGCCAGCTGATTCAGGAGACACTAGGGTGCGCTTCGGTAACATTGTCATCTGAGCCAATATGAGGGGGCAGTTTTCGTGGCGCGCGGCACAATTACGATAATACGCACGATTGTGGTCATACGATTTCTCGAAGTGAGCACGACAGATATCGGATGCATGCGTGCCTATTCCATCCTTCCTATCTGGCACATAGAAGCGCGCCACGGACTTTCTCCAATTTTGATTTACGGAATCACGACTACGGATGGATGAGATCTGCTGCCCTCTCTCCGATCATAATAGACGTTGCGTTGGTATTCCCAGCGATATGACGAGGAAAGATGGAGGCGTCCGCAACCCACAAATTCTCAGTACCTCTCACTCTGAGAGAAGGCGTGAGAACCGCACGATCGTCTGTTCCCATGCGGCAAGTTCCGACGGGATGAAAGAAGGGGACAGTCGCTTTCCGAATATACGCTTCATCTGCCTGCCGCCCGGCCCCTGGTACGGGTGCGTCCCTGAACTTGACGACATGAGAGCCGAACGGAGGCATAGAGCAGATCTTCCGGACCCAATCCAATCCCCGCATAACTCCCTCAAAATCATCAGGATGTTCAAGCAAGCGCGGAAAGATGGCGATTGGAGCGAGAGGATCGTTCGATGTCAGTTCGAGATGACCCGTGCTCTTCGGATAATTGACGTTCACGAGGATGGTCACCAGGTTAGCTCTCGGGGTTTTCAGCCTTCCATTCTCCTTGGTGAGGCCGAACGGGAAGAGGTGAAATTGCAGATCCGGCTCAGCAAGCTCAGGAGACGATCTGAGAAAGGCGAGGACTTGCGCCGTCGGCACGCTCATGAACCCCGACCGTTTGAAGACCCACTCCGCCAAGGCGAGTGCTCCCCTTACCGGATGCGACAGTGCATTCGCGGTCTCTACATCGAGTTCGGCAAGGACATACAGACCCGGGTGCTCCATCAAATTCCGTCCAACCTCAGGACTTTCCACACGGGGAATAATGCCATGTTTTGTGAGATGACGGGGATCACCGACACCGGAAAGCATCAACAAGTGCGGGGAATTGATGGAGCCGGCCGAAAGAATGACACCCTTTCTTGCGACGAAATCGACGTTTTGTCCGTGATGCGTGGCGGCAACACCCCTCGCGCGCGTCTTGTCAAACAGAATGTGGCGAACGATGGTATCATCCAAGAACTTCAGATCAGTTGCTGACAGCTTTGGCCTTATGAAAGCCTCGAAGGCCGAAAGCCGACGCCCGTCGCGCGTCGATCCTTGGTTCCAGGCAACTCCCTCGTGCGAGGCACCATTCAAATCCTCATTGAAGGGAATGCCAGCGGCTTGAACGCTGTCGATAAACTTCTGTGAAATGGGGTGACGCCAACGTAAAGCTGAGACCCATTGAGGTCCGAGCCCTCCGCGAAATTGATTGTCTCTGTCCTCATCCGCCGTCTCCATTTTTCGGAAGTACGGCAACACGTCCTTCCATCCCCATCCTCTGTTGCCCAGCGCCTCCCAAGCGTCATAGTCCCGCGCGGCCCCGCGGATGAAGATCATCCCATTTATGGCAGATGAACCTCCCGGCACCTTGCCACGAGGCCAGTCCTCGACCACGCCGCCCCTGCTCGGATCTGGCTCCGTCTTGTAAGCCCAGTCGTACCGTCTATTCCCGATCGTATAGACGAGGGCACCCGGAACATGAGACAGATTGAGACGCTCCTTCTTCCCGGCTTCCAGCAACAGGACCGATTGTTTTCGCTCAACCAATCGCGCCGCCAGAGGACATCCCGCACTTCCGGATCCTACGACAATGTAGTCAAACTCCATGCTGTTCACTCTCCGAATAGGAGCGCCATTGGATGGCCGCGCAATCCTGCAAAGTCATTGATGGTGCGGGTCTATTTCTGTCAGATGGCAAGCAGCCAATTCATCGCGTCCGCGTGCCGCGAGCGGCGGATCATCAATGGCGCACTTATCGAGCGCGAACGGGCAGCGTGGTCTAAAACTGCAGCCTGCTGGGATGTGGATTGGGTTGGGCGGCTCACCTTCCAGGAGGTAGGTCTCAGCCTTGAAAGGACGTTCCTCAACCGCCGGTACCGCGCTCAAGAGCGCACGGGTATAGGGGTGTCTCGGCTCGATGAAAGTGGTCCGATTGTCAGCCAGTTCCACCACGCGCCCCAGATACATCACGGCGATGCGATTGCAGGCTCGCCGCACCATCCCAAGATCGTGTGAGATGTAGATGTAGGTAATTCCGCGTTGGTCCTGAAGCCGCTGAAAAAGGGCGAGCAGCTTGCGCTGCTCGACCTGGTCGAGCGCCGATAGCGTCTCATCAAGAATGAGCAACTCGGGATCGAGAACGAGGGCCCGGGCGATACTCACACGTTGACGCTGCCCGGCGCTCAATCCGACCGGAAGTTTGCCGAACAGGTCGAGAGACAGTCCGACTTCCTGCATGGTCGCCGCAACCCGATCGCGGATCTCGGAACGCGACAACCCTCCATGGACGTAGAGAGGTTCGGCGATGGTTCGCCCGATCGAAAGATGAGGCGGAATGGAGCTAAACGGATCTTGCAGGAGAAGCTGGAATTTCCTTCGGAGCGCCAATAGGCGCTTGGCCTTCATAGACGCGATATCTTCGCCCATGAACAAGATCTGCCCTGAATCCGGGACCTCCAGGCGGCTCAGGAGACGCGAAAGCGTTGACTTCCCGCACCCCGATTCGCCGACGATCGCCAAATTGTCACCTCGTCGAACGTCGAACGAAGCGTCCCGCACCGCGTGCACGAACTGGTTTGCAAACAGCTTGTTTCTATCCCTCGCGGGATAAATCCGGCTGACGTTTCGCACCGACAGAATGACATCATTTGCGGCAGGTGACACCTCATCTGCAACGGCTTCAGTCGAGCTCTGCCATATGCGGGGGATGTCCGCTATCAACTGCTTTGTATAGGCATGTTGCGGAGCCGCGAGCAATTGCTGAACGCTTTGCGTCTCGACGACGCGGCCGCCTGCGAGAACAAGAACCCGGTGCGCGATTTCGTTGATGACCCCGAAAGAAGATGAAACGAACAGAATCGCCGTCTTGAAATCCCGCTGCAACTCGCGCAGGAGCCGAAGGATTTGAGCAGCGACGGTAACGTCAAGAGGTTGCGTAATGTTGTCGGCGACCAGAAGGTCCGGGTTCGTCACGAGCGCATCCACGATCAGGGCGCGTTGCATCATTCCGCCGCTGAACTGGAACGGAAACTCCTCAAATCGCTGTTTCGCGCCGGGCATTTTTACGGCATCGAGCAGGCGTATGACACGTCCCTCTGCCTCGCCGTTGGAGATATCAGGCTCGATGGATTTGAGTTTTTCGACGATTTGCCGGCCAACCGGAAGGGTTGGATCGAGAGCACTGGCGGGATCGGAGCCTATGTAGGCAATCTTGCGCCCACGGAGCGCCTGCATTTTTGCCCGGGGTAGTCTCAGAAGATCGTTGCCGCGATAACTGATAGCGCCCGATTCGATTTCGAGTGGGCTGGTGACCCACCTGACAAGCGCCCGCGACAGCACCGTCTTTCCCGAGCCGCTCTCGCCGATGATGCCGAGCACTTCGTTTTCATCGACACTCAGATTGACGTCGGTGAGCACGGCGCGCGTTCCGCGCGGCCCGAGATCAAGGGTGACGGTCAGATTGCGGACATCAAGAATGTTGACCGGCGATATCATTCGAATCCCAGCAAGATCTTGTTGCGAGATCGCTCGAGAGCTCCTCCCACGATGTTGATGCAACAGAGTGTGATCGCGAGCAGGAGGCCTGGCACCGTGGTGATCCACCAGGCATTCAAAATGTACTTCGTGCCGTCAGCGATGATGGTGCCGAATGTCGGGGTGGGCGGCTGAATGCCGATCCCGATAAAGCCCAGCACAGCCTCGAAAATCATCATGCGGGCAATGTCCAGGATTGCGACAAAGGCGATCGGAGGCAAGATGTTGGGCGCGATATGAACGAGCAGGACCCGCGCGTCTGAGGCGCCGAGAATCTTTATCGCTCGAACATATTCTTTGCGGCGCTCGGACAGGGTCACACTGCGCGCTACGCGAGAATACGCCGGCCAGCCGGCAAGAATCAGAACAAGGATGATGGCCAGCGGAGTGGGACGTGAAACGCCGAGAACTGTGATCGCCAGAATGATCGCGGGAATCGACATCTGCGCGTCTGTGATCCGCATCAAGAGCAAGCCGGCCCATCCGCCGAAATAGCCTGAGATCATGCCAATGGCTGAGCCAAGGATGAACATTCCCGCAACGCTCGTGATGCCGATCAGCAGGGCATTCCGAAGACCGATGAGGGAGCGGGTAAACAGATCACGGCCGAGTTGATCGGTGCCAAACAGATAAGGCCAGCTCGAATGATCCAGCAGTGCCGGTGGCAGGAATTTCTTGCTGACATTGAATTGGGTCGGCGACAGATTGAGAATGTAGGGTCCCAGGACAGAAAGGATGATCAGCAGGCAAAACAGGGCAAATCCAATCCTGAACTCAGTTGTTCGCCATGCCTGCACGAAGATGCTGGCCGCGATGCCGCGACCTCGTGTTGCCGCAGGGCTGTCGGTCCTGGCCGAAAGTTCCGTCGATGCTAGTATTGGAGCCTCCTGTCGATCGCCATCGCTGCAAAGTCGACGAGAATATTGAGCATCACCAAGGTCGCACAGGCGAGGATCGCGATGGCCTGGATAACTGGGAAATCCCGTTGGAAGACCGCGTTGATCATCAAAAGGCCAACGCCGGGATAGTTGAAGACGTATTCGACGACGAACAGACCACCAAGCAAAACCCCAATGGCCTGTATCCCGAGTACATTGAGGACGGGGATGCTCGAATTGCGCAGCACGTGCGCGACAATCATTCGGCTGCGCGAGAGACCGCGAATCTCACCCTGCGACACGTATGGCTCGACAAGATTTCCGCTCACCGAGACCGAGACGGACCGAATGAGGGTCGGAGCAAGTTCGATCGCGAGAACAATGGCGGGCAAGATTGCGTAGCTCGGCCCCTGATAGCCGATCGCCGGCAGCCATCCGGCCTTGGCGGAGACGAGAAAGATGAGAACGAGGGCCAACCATACATTGGGGAGTGAGACCAGGACGGAAGCCAAATGCAGTGCAAGCCGATCCGGCCATCGTCCTGATCTCAAGCCCGCGGCTATGCCGATCGGGAGCGCGATTGCCAAGGCAAACAGGAATGCAAGGCCAGCAAGGAGCAGGCTGAAGGGTAGACTGGTTGTGATGAGGCCCAAAACGGATGCACGGTTGGCGGCATCGAAAGTCGAGCCGCCTCGCGAGCCGCCAGTGCTGCCGCCTTGTGCGCTTCTGACGAAAGAGCTCCCGAAATCCCCCGTCAGGATTTGCGCGACATAGCGGCCGAATTGAACCGGGATTGGATCCCTCAGGCCCATATCTTTGGCGGTCTGCTCTGCGACAGATACTGACGCCATTGGCCCCAGCATTATACGCACAGGGTCGCCGGGAACGACGCGCAGCAGCGTAAAGATGAGCATCGTCACGAGGACGACCAATACCAACCCTTGTGCAAGGCGCCGAGCGAAGAAGTCGAGCGCAAACAGCATGTCGGCTCCTGGCCTCCCAAAGACTTTTGCTGCGGCCCCTTTAGCTCAGGTCCGCCTTGCTCAGGTCAATCGGCCCGTTGGGGAAATAGTATGCCCCCGTCAGATTCCTGGCTGCGGCATGGAAGGTCACGGCGGAAAAGAGCGACAAGCTCGGAACCTTGTTTGCGAGAGTGGGAAACGTCTCATTCTTGAAAATGCTGCGGCGCTCTTCCGGGTTTGTAGCGGCGCGTTCCTTGTCTAGCACCGCGTCAATTTCCCGGTCGTTGATCCCGGTGATCAGCGCGGCGCTTGAATGCCAGTTCGGTCGAAGCACGAGATCCGGCTCCGGCGATCCGGTCATCCAGCCGACGTCGCACATGTGGCCCTGGCCCTGGCCGTCAGCGCGGCGATAGATCGCCTGCTCCCACGCGGCCGGTTCAAGAACAGTCAGGCGAACATCAAGCCCCTGTTCTGCGAGCATCGCTGTGATCAGCTCGCCATACTCTTTCGTCTTCGGATAGAACCCGATCGAGGTGATATATTCGAGTTGCGGCAGCCCCCTTCCCTTGGGAAACCCTGCCTCGGCGAGAAGCTTCTGGCAGGCATCCGGATCGAACTTGGGATAATCAGGAATGTCCGTGAAGCCGAACTTGGTCGGCGAAATATAGCAGTTAGACGGTGTGGCCGCCTCGCCCATCAGCGACAGGATTTGATCGCGGTCGATGGCGTGGCAAACTGCGCGGCGAATGCGTGCGTCGTTGAAGGGAGGCTTGTTGCACCGGAAGTGCAAATATTTGTTTTCGGTCGTCAGCGCCCTGTGGGTGGTGACTTTCGGGTTGCTTGACAACGAGGCGTATTGCTCGGGCTCCAGCCGTTCGGCAATGTGATATTCGCCGTTCAACAGGCCCAGCGCGCGCGTGTTGGCGTCCGGAACGTAGGCATAGACGATCCGATCGATCTTGGGACGTCCGCCGTAGAATTCATCATTCGCTTCGAGGCTGTTTCTGTCTCCCTGCGTGCCCGCATATTTGAAGGCGTTCGTGCCGTTCGGGCGCTTTTGGAGGAGCGCGGGATCGGCAATATCCTTTGCCGACAGGATTGGAAGGAAGCTCGAAATGAACCAGAAGGCAGACGCGGGGTAGCCGTGTTTTTCGGTCTTCAACCGGACCGTCAGTTTGTCGACGACCTCGACATCAACGCGGCCCGGATAGAGGGCGGATGCCGGGCGCGCCGGATTGGAGGCATACTCCATGGTCGCCTTAACATCTTCAGCACCGAACTCCTTGCCATCGTGGAATTTGACGCCGTCCCGAAGCTTGAACTCCAGGGTGTGCGCATCAATCAGCTTCCAACTGGTGGCGAGGTCCGGGGTCAGCTCTTCAGACTTACCCTCCCGCATTTCGCAGCGTGTCAGATGATTGAATACGAACTTTTCGAACTTCAACTGCCCCAGGGTCGTGTGAGAGGTCGGATCCCAATTGCCGGTGACCGGGCCCATCGACGCCAGCACGAGGGTTTTACTTTGCGCCGCCTTCGCTGGGAGCGGTTTGAGACCCGCTCCGCTAGCCACGGCAACTGCTCCGGCTCCTGCAAGCAACTCTCTCCGTGTTACCATTTCGGGTCCCCTCTTCTTGGGTTAGACGCGCAAACAGCGCGCTTGATGAGCGCTCTCTTCACATAAATTGGTCCAGGACCGCGCTTTCCAGCGCGATGCTGATCTGCTTCATCTCGCCCGCGAGCTGATCAGGCAGGCCTGCGCGAACCTTCGTGCCTTCACGAAGAGCGCAATTGCGCGCAGCAGCGCGGCTAGGTGATGGTCCGCCGACGACGCTGTTGAGACGAATGTAACTATGGCCCATGTCACAACGCCTCCGTCCTTCAGGCAACGCGGTAGCGGTTGATCACGCCTGGATCAGGGTCGAGGCCAAGCCCCGGCCCCGTCGGCACGGCAACCTTTCCATTGACCGGAAGCGTAGCACCGCCGTAGATCTCGGCCTCGAAGTCGCAATAGAGCCGCTCGAGCATCGGGACTGATCGCTGCGCCGCATTGAGGTGTATGGTCGCGACCTGGCCGGGGCCGAAGATTGCACAATGCGGCACGAATTCGATTGATTCAGCCTGACAAAGCGATGCGATCTTCACGAGCTCGGAAATACCGCCAGCTTTCGCGACATCAGGCTGCGCAATGTCGATGGCCCCTGCGGCGATCATCGCAACAAAATCATGCAGGCTGCCGGCATTTTCGCCGGCGGCGATGTGGTGCCGCCCGGTTGAACGAATGCGGGCCAGCCCAGCATAGTTCTCTGGTGGCCAGACCGGCTCCTCCAGCCAGTACAGATTGAGAGGCTCGAGAAGCCGATCGTATTTGAGCGCCTCCGCCACCGGCCATGGGCAATTGGTATCCAGCATGACGGCGGCCTGCGCCCCTGCGGCTTCGACGGCGGCGTGGATTTCGTCCTCGGTGATCTCGTGCAACTTGATGTAACGATATCCGCGCTCAATTGCCTGCCGGGTGGCCCTGACGACATCGGCGCAATTGCCGTAGCGCATCAGACTGGCATAGACCTCGACTTCGCTGGCGAATGCACCGCCTAGCAATGCGGTGAGCGGCAGTCCGGAGATCTTGCCGAGGATGTCCCACAGGGCGATGTCGACCGCCGAGACGCCATAGATGATAGGGCCCACGCGGCCAAAATTCTGGAGCCGGAATTCCACATCATACTTGATCTTGCCGATTTCCAGGGCGCTCCGGCCGATCACGAGCGGTAACACGCGCGTCTCGATCATCGCCTTGAGCGACTTGTCCTCGCACCGCGAGAAGGCTTCGCCCCACCCCACGATGCCCTGTTCGGTTTCCAGTCTCACCAACAGCGTGTCGAACTGCAGTTTCGGCGCTCCGCCGAAGCTCCAAGGCGGCACTCCGCCGGATTCGAACGGAATCGATACCAGGATCGCATCCGCCTTTACGATCTTGTGAGAGGCGGCTGACGACGAAAGGCGCTGCAGACCGGCGAAGCTAACGCCCTTGGTTTCGGAAATGCGCAAGCACGGCCCCGCTCAACTGCTGATTGTCGACAATTAACAAACAACACGAATTCTCTGGTGTCAATGGCGAATGTTCGCCAATATCCGCCGTGACTCAGAACGAACATTCCGCAAACGCGGTTGGAGGAAGAATGGCTGCTAAGATCATCTCGGGATTAGTCGAGAAGCGGAGTTTGGACCGTGCGGCTGCCGACGTTATCCGCCAGACGATCACCAGTGGCGGCCTCGCGCCGGGAAAGCGCCTGACAGAAACCGAACTGTCCACGGAGCTCAACGTGTCGCGGGGTACGATAAGGGCGGCGTTGCAGCGGCTGATGAGCGAGGGCCTGGTGAAGCAGAAGCCTTACTCGGGCTGGGAAGTCGCGAGCTTGACATCCAAGGATGCATGGGAGCTCTACACACTTCGATCCAGCCTCGAGGGCCTGGCCGCACAGCTCGCTGCCGCCAACCCGAATCGGAGGCAACCGATCGAGGCGGCTTACGACGACATGAAGGCCGCCGCAAAAAGCCGCAACCAGAAGCGGATTAACGATAGTGATCTCGCGCTTCACAAGACGATCGTTGTCCTTTCGGGACACAACCGCCTCGCCGATCATTACGGCTTAGTCGAACATCAGGTTTGCATGTACATGGCCTCTTCAAACGCAATCCTTGAACGGCCCGACATGGTCATCGCGAACCACGAGAAAATGGTCAACGCGCTGCTCAGGGGCGATGCGGCCGCCTCCGAACGTTACGCACGCGAGCACAACAAGACCTCAGGCGAGCTTCTGGTTCGGCACCTTCAGGAGACGGAAGCCAAACAGACCAACAAAGTGGCTTCGCGCAAGCTCTAGGGAGGGAAGGCATTGCAGTCAGCGACCGCAAAATTCGCGCAGCCGGCTGGGCCGGATCATTTGGCGACATTCGCCGCAGGATCGAGGCCCTCCGGTTAGTATCGCTTATCAACCCAGTCCCCATGCCGAACGTTGCCGGAACGATCGACCGGGCGATAAACGGGCCCTTGCTGATCGGCCCAAGATCTGCCGAGGGTACGAATGAAAGCCGCGGATCGCGTCCTTCAGCCACCTGCTCACTGTGCTGTTTGATTGTCCTCTGACCCAACGACGCAAAAACGGAAGAGAGAGAGAGAGAGAGAGAGAGAGAGAGAGAGAGAGAGAGAGAACCGAATTCATCAGACGGTGAGTAGCCTGTAGTTGTCTTTTTCCATCACGCATCCTAACGTTTGAAATAACCTCGGTGTTGAAATACGTATTCCGGCCGAAGTCGTAGGAGCTGACGCAACACAATGGAGGGGCAAGAAAACACTTGGTCCCACAACTCACCATAGGGCTTCGAGCGTGGCTGTGGAATTTCGAGATCTACGCTGGGCGATCGCTGCGTCCCAGCATCGAAGCATCCGTCAAGCGGCAGAGACGCTTAGAATCAAGCAGTCGACGCTCAGTCGCTGCCTACGAAGTCTCGAACACACGTTGGGCAGCAAACTATTCGAGCGCACCAACGGAGGCACGCGACCAACGATGGAAGGTCGAGAATTTCTCGAGGATGCCCGGCGCATCGTAGGCGAATCTGAAGCAATGGCCGCTCGCCTCAAGACCCGCTCGCGTCGCGAGAGCGGTCGGTTGACCATCGGGATCCATACCTCCCTGTCAGCCGGCAATCTCCGAGCCACTCTCCTCGAGCACAGGCACCGCTTTCCCGATGTCGATAGACAGTTTGTCGACGGAGCGAGCGAGCATCTGATTTCGGACCTCGCCAGCTCAGCCATCGATGTCGCTGTCGTAGCAGATCCCAATCCGAATTGGAGCGGCAAGTCATTGGTGCTCTGGAGCGAACGTGTTGTTGCTGCCCTCCCTGCGAAACATCCTTTGGCAAGTCATGACGTAGTTCACTGGGGCGAACTGCGGCGCGAACAGCTTTTGATGTCACAGCGTGGCCCCGGACCGGAACTCCTCAAGCTTCTCATCAGCAAATTAGGATCTTCCGATCCTTGCAAGCCGCTTCGCCATGACGTGGGGCTCGACAGGCTTCTCTCCCTGGTGGGCATGGACTTCGGTATTCTCCTCGCCCTGGAAAGTGCGACTGGCGCTACTTATCCCGGTGTCACCTTTCGGGAGGTACATGATGCCGAGGGGCCGACGCGGCTGAGCTTCCGCGTCTATTGGCGGCAGTCCAACGGCAATCCATTAGTACGTCCGTTTCTCGACTTGATTCGTGAACGCTATCCAGATCTTTCCGCCGACCCGGGCGAGAGTTGAGCAGCACTTCGCCGGGCCTTCGCAAAGGCGCGGTCGGTCGCCATGAAGCGCTCGATCATCGGCGCGATCAATTTGGCAGGCTCGGTCGGCGTCGTCGCACTTCCGCTACGCGTCAGAATCTCGGCGTAGCTTTTGAGATCCCTGAAAACCGCCGCCGGCAGCTCGATCGTGAGCTTGACCGGTTTATCGTCTTCGAGTGGTCCAAGCTTGAGCTTCGTCATCGCGCACCTTTTTGTCCGTAGGGAGCCAGCACCAAATCGCGCGTGACGATGACGCGGACCGGAAAACCTGGCCGGATGGTCAGCGTCGGCTGGATGTTGAGCTGGCGCTGCACGATTTGCTGGCCGGTCTGGCTAATGCTGTTGGACGCACCGCTACGGATTGCTTGGACAAGGTTGTTCTCATTCTGGCTCGTTCCCGCCTCGGCTCCGACGCTCAGCATGGTCGAGAGGACGGCGGCCTTGAACAGCATGCCCCAATGATTGTCGACTTCGTCCTCGAGGCCGGCATAACCACCGGTGTCGGCGCCGGGCTGGCGCTCCAGCACGATCGAGTTGCCGTCCGGCATGATGATGCGAGTCCAGATCAAGAGAATGCGGCTCTGGCCGAACGCCACAGAGCTGTCGTACTGGCCGATCAGCTTGGCGCCTTGGGGCACCAAGAGATATTTGCCAGAAGGAGTGTCGTAGACCGCCTCCGTGATCTGGGCGGTGACCTGCCCTGGCAGATCGGAGCGGATGCCCGTGATGAGCGCAGCCGGGATCACGGTGCCGGCTTGCACGACGTAAGGTGAGGCCTTGGCCTCGAGCCGGTCCGGACTGACCGTGCGCTTGTCCGTCGCAGCAGTGAGAAAGGCCATCTTGCGGTCCTGCATGTTCTGGGCGGATCCGGCATCGACGGGCGGTGTAGCCGCCGCGGTCGTCGCGGTCCCGGCGGGAGCATTTGGGATGAGTTGACCGGTGCTCTGCGGTTGCTGAGCAGTTTGGGCGAAGAGGCGGCTGACCCGCGCCGCCTCGATTTCCTGAGATCTGTGCTGCGTCTCCGGGTCTGACGTCGCTGCCATGGTGTTCGGTGCGGCGCCGGCGTTGAGGATCGGCTTGCCGAGATCGCCGGGCAGTGGAGGCCCGAGCGGCGGCGCCTGACGCGGCAGACCGGTGTAGTCCTTCGGCAACCCGGCGAGGCCCTCGGCCGAAGGCCCGTTCTGGGTGCTGAGCAACTCCTGGCCGGTCTGTGGCTTGTTGCCGGTCTGGAGGGCATAGCCAAGCGCGCCGGCGACTGCGAGGGCCGACACTGCGCCGACGCCGATCAGGACCTTGCGCGAGAGCCGTGTGACGCGGGGCCGCTCGCCTCGGAGCCGAAGGTCTGGCGGCGCGACAAGCGGGATGCCGCTCTGATGTTCGTTTTCGCCATCTATCGCCATGCGCGCGGCCTTCCGTCGGTGCGGACAATGCGCACGCGCCGCTCGCTATCCTTGTCGCCGAGACGCAATTCGGCGGCGGCGAACAGGCGGTCGACGATGTAGTAGTTGCGGTTGACGCGGTAGTTCACCAGTTCGGAGCCACCGGCCGGACCAATGACGAACAGCGGCGGCATTTCGCCCTGAACGATGCCACTCGGAAACTCGATGTAGACTTTGTTCCCGTCGTCAAAGGCGCGCAGCGGACGCCAGGCCGGATCATCGCCTTCGATCGCGTAACGGAAGTTGATCGAGGCGAGATCGACGCTGGCTGCGATGGGCGCTGCGGTTTCAGCAGCCGCATTCTGCCGCCGAAGCGCAATGAGTTGGTCCTCGGGATACTGCCAGGAGACCGAGGCCATGTAGGTCTTCTCGGTCGAGCGCAGCTCGAGCAGGTAGGTCCGCCGATCGGTGTTGACGACGAGATTGGTGACCAGTTCCGGCCGCGTCGGCTTGACTAGGATGTGGATCTTCCTGGTCGCGCCCGCCCCGCTCTCGGTATCGCCGATGATCCAACGCACGGTGTCACCAGCGGCAACCGGACCGGAGCCGACGAGTTGCTCGCCCTCCTGCAGGGCCACATCGGTGATCTGGCCGGGCGCCGTATAGACCTGGTAGAGGGCTCCGCCGGAAAACGGATAGACCTGTACCGCGTTGATGAATCCGTTGCGGACCGGTTGCACCCGTGCCGCAGCGTTGGCCTGCTTGACGCGAACCTTCGGATCAGTGGCTTCGGGGACCCGTTTGCCGGCGGCGAGCGGTTTTAACTGCCCAGGCAGCGGCAGGGGTTTTGGCAATTCTACGATCTTGACCGGCGGCGGCGGATCAGTGGTGAGCGCTGCCGGCTCAGCGCTATCGTAATTAATGTCGGGCGGGATGAAACTGTGTGCGCAGCCGCCAAGGGCAGAGACGGACATCAGTAAAGCCGCAAAGGCGGGTTTACGGAGAGACGTATCGCCGACTCTCCGGTTTTGCAGAACGATGAAGAAACGCGAAGCCGGACCGCCGGCTTTCGAGAAAATCGGCGGGGTCATTGTCCCAGCTCCTTTGACCAGTTGATGGCGTTGACGTAGATGCCGAGTGGATTCTTGCGCAGCCGATCGGCGTCGGTGGGCGGCTGAATCGCGATGGTGAGGATCGCTGTCCAACGTGTGGTGCCGGCGAGCGCCCCGTCTTGATAGCGATGCTCAACCCAGGCCACGCGAAAACTGTCGGGCGAGGCACGGATAACACTGGAGACGTCGATGGCGACCTGCTGCTTGCCGAGATTGACGAAGGGGTCATTGGCGCGGGCGTAGTCGTTCAGCGCCGCCGCGCCCGCCGTGGTCGTGAAATCATAGGCCTGCAGCCAGTTGTGCCGCACGATGATCGGGTCGGCCGGAAGTGAGCGAACGATCTGGATGAAATGGGCGAGATACCAGGCAATCTGCGGGTCGTTCGGCCTGTAGTCGGCGACGGCGGGCGCCACGGCTTGCGCCTCGCCGAGCTTGTCGACCTGCACCACCCAGGGCACGACGGTGCCATGCGTGGATTGCCAGACGAGCCCCCCGGCGAGGCCGGAAGCGAGGATCAACGAACCGAAAGCCATCAGCCGCCAGTTCCTGGCCTGCACGCGGGCGGAGCCGATGCGTTCGTCCCAAACTTGCGCAGCGCGCTGATAGGGCGTTTCGGGTTCGGGTGTACGGCCGTAGCGCACCGACGATCGCCGAAAGACTGACATCAATTATTCTCCTCCCGAGAGGTCGACGGAGTGACCGCCACCGTGGCTGTCGCCTGATTTGAGGGCTTGCGCGGCCGTCTGCGCGCCGTGAATGACGGCCTGATTGCGCTTGACGCGCCGGGCCCAGGCGGGCGGGCTCGCTGCTTGAGACGCGGCCCCATCATTTGCGGCCTCGCCACTCCCGATGGTTCCCATGGTCGAGGTGCCACCCGTGTTGACGACGCCGGCACGGGCACCGGAGGCGAAGCTCTCCCTCATTGCCCCCGCCGCTTGCGAAGCGGCGCGTCTGACGGGAACTGTCCCGTGACTAGCCGCCGCACGACCTGCGCCACTGAGACCGGCCGCGACGCCGCCGGCGCCAGACCTGCCGACCGATGCGAGGCTGAAGGCCGTGGACATGCCGCCGGCCATCGCCGCACCACCACGTGCGGCGGCCGCAGCACCGGAGCTCGCTGCCATCGCTCCCCTTCCGGCCAAACCGAACGCCGCGCCGCCGACCATCGCCGTACCGGCGACGGCGAGACCGGTGCCGACGGCAGCGCCCGCGCCAAGCTGCGGCGCCCCCGAGACAAGACCGCTGGCGATGCCGGGACCGAAGATGCCGAGGCCGAGCATGGCGAGCGCTGCCAGCACGACTGAGAGCGCCTGCTCGATGGTCGGCTGGCCGCCGGCATAGGCTGTGGTGAATTGAGAGAAGAGCCCAGTGCCGATGCCGACGATCACGGCGAGCACCATGACCTTCACGCCGGAGGCAACGACGTTACCCAGCACCTTCTCCGCGAGAAAGGCGGTCTTGTTGAAGAGCGCAAAGGGAATGAGGATGAAGCCGGCAAGCGTCGTCAGCTTAAACTCGATCAGCGTGACGAACAGCTGCACAGCCAGAATGAAAAAGGCGATCAGCACCAAGAGCCAGGACACCATCAGCACGGCAATCTGGACGAAGTTCGCAAAGAAGCTGGTGAAGCCCATCATCTGGCTTGCTGCGTCCAGCAGGGGCTGCCCAGCGTCGAGCCCAACCTGTGCGAGCCTGCCGGGACGAAGGAAATCCGCGGTCGAGATCGACGAGCCGCCGGCCTTCAGGCCGAGGCCTGCGAAGCTATTGAAGATGATGGATGAGAGCTTGGTGAAGTTGGTGATGATGAAGGCGAAGAAGCCGATGTAGAGGGTCTTCTTCACCAGCCGTTGGAGGATGTCCTCATCTGCGCCCCAGGCCCAGAACAGGCCAGCGAGCGTGATGTCGATGACGATCAATGTCGACGACAGATACGTGACTTCGCCCTTGATCAGGCCGAAACCCGAATCAATGTAGGTCGTGAACGTATTGAGGAAGGTGTCGATAACGCCGACGTTGTTCACGACCTCCCTCCCTGCGGAGCGCTCGTCATCGGCAGTGTGGCCGGCGCGGCCTGCGGCAGAAGTGGCCGCGCCGGCCTGCCGAAGAAGCGCGCGCGGTTCTCCTTCCAAACCGCCTGGCAGTGCGGATCTTCGGCATCCTGGGGTCCAAGCTCAGCGCAGCGGAGCAGCTCGGCCGAAAGGTCATCGGGAGCGGAGACAGAGGGGACGTCGGATACCGGCCGCTCGGCCGGACGCCGATGGATGACATGCAGCGCTGCGAGGAAAATCACAAACACGATGATCATCGCGCCTGCGCGAAGGATGTCCGGGCGCTCCATGACCGGGGCCTCAGTTGCCGCTGAACATGGTGACGTTGCCGGGCCGATAGCCGCTGCGCGTCGAGAAGATCTTGTATTGTTGCTGCCCTTGCGATTCGGTCGCCGTCACGCGCGCCTGCTCCAGCGCGTCCGCCCTCCCCTTTGCGGCAAGAACCGCGACAAGATCGGAAAGTTGCTGGGAGTGCAGAGCAAGAAGCTGGTTGCCGGCCTGAGCAGCCTGCAGGGCGCCGCTTGCGGACTGGCTGGCGGTGACCAACGAGCTCATTGCGCTGGAGTTGGTCGAGATATTGCCGACGACGCCGGCCTGCACCTTCAGCGAGTCTTCGAAAGCGCCCACCGAGGTCTGCCAACGACTTTGAGCCGCGGCAAACATTGTCGCATTGGAGCCAGTGGCCGCCGCTGTGCCGTAGGTGCTGGAGTACGCGGTCTGGATCCGTTCAACGTTGAAGGCGATATTCTGGGCCTGGCTCAGCAGCGACTGGGTCCGTGCGACCTGTGCCTGGAGCTGGGTCAGCGTCGACAACGGCAGGTTGGCCAGGTTCTTTCCCTGGTTCACCAGGCTTTGGGCCTGGTTGTTCAGCATCTGGATCTGATTGTTGATCTGCTGCAGCTCGCGCGCCGCGGTCAGCACGTTCTGGCTGAAGTTGGAGGGGTCGTAGACGATCCACTGCGCGGAGGCCGGCGCCGTCACAAGCGGCGAGATCGACAAGGTGAGCGAGAGAGCGGTCGCAGCAGCCAAGCCAGCGCGCCGCACGTCATGAGTCGTCATGATTGCACCTCCAGGTTTGTCAGGTCAGGGATGAGATCGGCGGCCCAGAGCAGCTCGTGATCCGCGAGCCAGGCGGCCGTGAAGTCGTCGCGGCCGTGCTCGGCGAGCAGCCGTTCGATGGCGGCATGGTCGGCCTTGGAAGACGCAGCGCAGAAGGCGAGCGCGACCGGCCCGAGGCCGAGTTCAAAGAGCCGATTGCCGCGGCGGGACTGGCAGTAGTAGTCCCGCTTCGGCGTCGCCCGCGCGATGATCTCGATCTGGCGATCGTTTAGGCCAAACCGCTGATAGATGGCGGTGATCTGCGGTTCGATCGCGCGCTCGTTCGGCAGAAAGATGCGCGTCGGGCAGCTCTCGATGATTGCGGGTGCGATATTGCTGCCGTCGATGTCGGAGAGCGACTGGGTGGCAAAGACGACGGACGCATTCTTCTTCCGTAGCGTCTTCAGCCATTCCCTGAGCTGTTGCGCAAAGGCCGGATCGTCCAGGACAAGCCACCCCTCGTCGATGATGAGGAGGGTCGGCCGGCCGTCGAGCCGTCCCTCGATGCGATGGAACAGGTAGGTAAGGACGGCAGGCGCAGCACCGGCGCCAATCAAGCCCTCGGTCTCGAACGCCTGCACCGAGGCAAAACCGAGCTGCTCGGCCTCCGCGTCGAGCAGGCGGCCGGAGGAGCCGCCGACGCAATAAGGTTGCAGCGCCTGCTTGAGCGCGGTCGATTGCAGGAGAACCGTGAGGCCGGTGATCGTGCGCTCCTCGATCGGCGAGGACGCCAGCGAGGTCAACGCCGACCAGACGTGCTCCTTCACGGTCGGATCGATGGTGACGCCCTCCTTGGCGAGGATCGCGGTCACCCATTCGGCCGCCCAGGCGCGCTCCGCCGCATCGCCGATGCTTGCGAGCGGTTGAAGCGAGACTGAATCCTCGGCGCTGTTCGACAGGCTGCCGCCGAGGTCGTGCCAGTCGCCACCCATGGCAAGCGCCGCCGTGCGGATCGAGCCGCCGAAATCAAAGGCGAAGATCTGGCTCTTCCGGTAGCGGCGGAACTGGATCGCCATCAGCGCCAGCAACACGGACTTGCCGGCGCCGGTCGGGCCAACGATCAGGGTGTGGCCGACATCGCCGACATGCAGCGAAAAGCGGAACGGCGTCGAGCCCTCGGTCTTGCCGAAGAAGAGCGGGGAGCTGCGGAAGTGCTCATCGCGGTCCGGCCCGGCCCAGACCGCCGACAGCGGAATCAGGTGGGCCAGGTTCAAGGTCGAGAGTGGAGGCTGGCGGACGTTGGCGTAGGCGTGCCCCGGCAGAGAGCCGAGCCACGCTTCGAGCGCGTTCACCCCCTCCACCATGCAGGTGAAGTCGCGCCCCTGGATCACCTTCTCGACGAGGCGCAGCTTCTCAGCGGCGAGACCTCGGTCCTCGTCCCAGACGGTGACGGTCGCGGTGACATAGGCTTGACTGACATCGTCCGTGCCCAGTTCCTGCAAGGCGAGATCGGCATCAGCGGCCTTGTTCGCCGCATCGCTATCGACCAGCGTCGAGGCCTCGTTGGTCATCACCTCCTTGACGATGGCGGCGATCGACTTTCGCTTGGCAAACCACTGACGACGGATCCTGGTCAGCAGTTTTACCGCCTCGGTCTTGTCGAGCAGGATCGCGCGGGTCGACCAGCGGTAGGGGAAGGCAAGCCGGTTCAACTCGTCGAGAATTCCGGGATGGGTCGCGGTCGGAAAGCCGACCACGGTGAGCGTGCAAAGATGGTGGCTGCCGAGGCGCGGCTCGAGGCCGCCGGCGAGCGGCTCGTCCGCGAGCAATGCGTCGAGATGCATCGGCGTCTCGGGAACACGGACGCGCTGTTGCCGGGTGGAAATGGTCGAATGCAGGTAGGTCAGCGTCTCGCTGTCATCCAGCCATGCCACCTCGGGCATGAACCCTTCGACCAGTTGCAGGACGCGGTTGGTGCGATCGACGAAGCCGCGCAGCAGCTCGTGAGGATCGACGCCGTTTTGGGCGCGGCCCTCGTAGAGCCAGCCCTCGATGCGAGAAGCGTCCTCGGCCGGCGGTAGCCAGACGAAGGTCAGGAAATAGCGGCTCTCGAAATGCGCGCCTGCCTCCTCGAACGCGTCCCGTCGCTCCAGGTCGACCAGCGCTGACGCGGCATCTGGAAAGGTGTTGTGCGGATAGGTCTGGGCGGCGATACGCTGGGCCTCGACGAAGATCGCCCAGCCTGAGCCGAGACGGCGGAGCGCGTTATTGAGGCGGGCCGTCACGCCTACGAGCTCGGCAGGCGTTGCGCTGTCGAGGTCCGGGCCACGGAAGCGCACGGTGCGCTGGAACGCCCCGTCCTTGTTGAGGACGACGCCTTTCTCGACCAAGGCGGCCCAGGGCAGAAAGTCGGCGAGACTATGCGCCCGGCTGCGGTATTCGGCGAGATTCAGCATGGAAACCTCACGCGCCGAGATAGGAGGGATAGCGGAGGTGACGTCGCACGACGTCCACGAACTGCGGATCACGCTTAGCCGCCCACACCGCTGCAGCATGGCCCACGGCCCAAATCAGAGCTCCGGGAATCCAGAGGTGGAGGCCGAGCGCGATCGCGGCCGCCAACGTGCCGTTGGCGATGGCAACCGTGCGGGGCGCGCCGCCCATCAGGATCGGATCGATGAGCGCACGATGGACCGGCGCGAAGAAGCCCGGCACCTCCGGATCGACGATGCCGGCCATCACACCAAGGCTCCGCCGGAGAAGCTGAAGAAGGTCAGGAAGAAGCTCGAGGCGGCAAAGGCGATCGAAAGGCCGAAAACGATCTGGATCAGCCGGCGGAAGCCGCCGGACGTGTCGCCGAAGGCGAGCGTCAGGCCGGTCACGGTGATGATGATGACCGACATGATCTTGGCGACCGGCCCTTGCACCGACTCCAGGATCTGATTGAGCGGCGTTTCCCACGGCATCGAGGAGCCGGAGGCGTAGGCTGCAGGCGCGAAAGCGACGGAGATGAAGGCAATCGCTGCGAGCCCGGTGAAGCGGATTCGCACGCGACGGATCACGGGAGAGAACTGGATCATGATGGGTCCTTGGCAAGCGAGGATTGGCCGCCCGCCTCGGCCGACTGGACGCGGTAATCGCCGGTGGCGGGATCGATGCCGGCGACGAGGGCGAGTTCGGCGAGGCGGCGTTCGCTGCCGCGGCCGCGCAGCACTGCGACGAGATCGATGGTCTCGGCGATCAGCGCCTTGGGAACGGTGAGGACGGCTTCCTGGATGAGCTGCTCGAGCCGACGAAGCGCACCCAGAGCCGTGCCGGCGTGAATCGTTCCGATCCCACCGGGGTGGCCCGTGCCCCAGGCTTTGAGGAGCTCCAAGGCTTCGCTGCCCCGCACCTCCCCAACCGGAATCCGGTCGGGGCGCAGCCGCAGGGAGGAGCGAACGAGGTCGGACAGCGACGCGACGCCATCCTTGGTGCGTAGCGCGACCAGATTCGGGGCGCGGCATTGCAGCTCACGCGTATCCTCGATGAGGACCACGCGATCGGCGGTGCCGGCGATCTCGGCCAGCAGTGCGTTCGTCAGCGTGGTCTTGCCGGTCGAGGTGCCGCCGGCGACCAGGATGTTCTTGCGGGCGGCCACTGCGTCGCGGAGCACGCCCGCCTGGTCGGCCGTCATGATGCCGGCCGCTGCGTAGTCATCCAGGGTGAAGACAGCAACCGCAGGCTTGCGGATCGCGAAGGCAGGCGCCGCCACGACGGGCGGCAGAAGCCCCTCGAACCTCTCCCCCGTTTCGGGAAGCTCGGCCGAGACGCGCGGCTTCTCGGCATGCACCTCCGCGCCGACATGGTGCGCGACCAGGCGCACGATCCGCTCGCCGTCGGCGGCGGACATCGTTCGTCCGCTATCCTCCAGGCCGCCGGACAGCCGGTCGATCCAGAGCCGACCGTCGGGGTTGAGCATCACTTCGACGATTGCGGGGTCTTCGAGGAATGTCGCGATCGCGGGACCAAGCGCGGTGCGCAGCATACGCGCGCCACGCGAGAACGCTTCCGAATGGAGTAGAGTGCCCGCCACGATCGTCCCCCTAAGACCAATCGCGCTAAACGATTGGCGACGGGGATGGATAGAAAAGGCAGGAAACGGGTTAGTTCAACAAGTATTCAGCCGTCGTAGGGAGCCTGCGTAGAGCAGAGAAAAAATACTTGCTATATCGAATAGGTGCTGATCGAACTCTGACCTCTGAAATAGCTTGCTCAATTAGAGCTAGCCACGCAGCTGCCGCCTTGCAGTTCCGTCGCCATATTGCGCCGCGCGATCGGAAAGTGCTCTCCCCATTGCTCGCGCCGGGGTTTCGACGAAGCGAAATGACAGATCTGCAACTAATACGCTTGCCGAAACAGCTGCGCCGATTGCTAGGACGTCAGATGGAACTCCGACGTCTCGAATGAGGCGGAAGATCGGAAAGTGTACAAGATAGATCGAGTAAGATCGACTGCCTATAAACCGAAGGGCAGCCGCCGCATTCGAATTTGAGATTAAGTCTCGATTTGCCGAGCAAAGCGTTACGGTTAAGCCCGCGGCTAATACGGTGAGCCGTAAGCGCTTAGCCGTCACCCTATTGATGCGGGCTTGACGCTTTGCGGAATCGCCACGGCATGAGGTCTTCGATCCTGCTGTGGGGATGGCCGTCGATGATCGCCTCGAGTGTTTCGGCGATGTAGGCAGCAGGGTTTACGTCGTTGAGTTTGCAGGTGGCGACGATCGAGGCGAGCAAAGCCCAGTTTTCCGCCCCGATTTCATGTCCGGCGAAGAGCGCGTTTTTCCTGGTCAAGCAGATCGGCCGGATGGCGTTCTCGACCGGGTTGGTGTCGAGCTCGAGACGCCCGTCTTCGAGGAAGCGGGTCAGCCCCTGCCAATGATTGAGCGCATAGCGGATATCCTCGGCGAGCGTCGAACCGCTGGAGATCATCGACAGCTGTTTCTCGAACCAGGACTTCAACGCGGCGACCATAGGCAGCGAGTGCTCCTTGCGCGCGGCCAGCCGGATGTCCGGCGATGCGCCGCGCACCATGGCTTCGATGGCGTAAAGCTGGGCGATGTGCCGAATGGCGGCCTCGGCGATCGGCGACTTGCTGTTGCGGGCCAATTTCACAAAGCGCCGGCGCAAATGGCTCCAGCAATGCACGAGACGCCCAAGGCCCTTGCGGTCGAACGACTTCGGTCAGCCGGTCATATCCGTCATAGGCATCGCATTGCAGGAAGCTTCCGCCAAAGCCGTCCAGGAACTGCTCCGCGAAGGCGCCGCTGCGACCGGGGGCATATCGGAACAACACGATCGGTGGACTTGGACCGCTGTGGCCACGGTCGTCTGACGCGATCCCCCAGAAGTAGCCTTTCTTCGTTTGACCTCGCCCCGGATCAAGCACCGGTGCCGTGGTCTCGTCCATGAACAGGCGATCCGCCATGGCCAGGTGGCGGCGCATGTGGTCCGCGATGGGCTGAAGATGGAAGCAGGCGCGGCCGGACCAGTTGCCCAGAGTCGCCCGATCAAGCCGAATGCCTTGACGCGCATAGATCTCGGCCTGACGATAAAACGGCGTGTGGTCGCCAAACTTGGAGACGATCACATGAGCGATAGCCGCTTCGGTCGGCAGCCCGCCGGGCACGACGTGTTCCGGTGCGTGCGCCTGCGCGACAGGGCCCGAGCAGCGGCGACAGATGTATTTCGGGCGGCGTGTGACCAGCACGCGTCATTGCGCCGGGATCACGTCGACTCGCTTGCTGACGTCTTCGCCGATCTTCGTCATGACGCCGCAACCGCACGGACAGAGCGTGCTCGCAGGCTCGATGATCCGTTCCACTCGCGGCAAATGGGCAGGCAGACAGCCGCGATTGCGATGGGAGCCTCGATCCGGATCGCTGCGCGATCGACCCTGGATGACCTTCTCGGCTCTTTCCTGCGCCGCGTCCAGAATGCCTTGCGCGATCTCCACGTCTTCGAGCGGCAAATGGTACTGATCTGGTCGTAGCTTCTCGGATTTCGAGCCGAACTTGTCGCGTCGCAATTCGCCGAGAATGACCTCCAGCCGACGCCGCGCTTCCTCCGATGCTGCCAGTGCCCCCTGATGCTCGCTCAAGGCCGCCTGCGTTTGCGCCAGAAGCGCCTTTAGGCGTTCGTTTTCGTCGCGCAGTGTCGCGATGCTCATGCGCTATTTCGAGCACATCGCCGCCGCCCGTGCCACGATCAAAATAGCTGCCGAGTCATTCTGCCGCAGTTATCCCGCCACCTGCGGGCGCCGTGCTTCTTCCGGGCGGACCAATCTCAAATCCAGCCCTTCGAACAAGGCAGCGAACATCGCCGGCGACATGCGCATCACTCCGTCCGCGATCGTTGGCCAAACGAACTTGCAACCTTCGAGGCGTTTGTGCACCAACACCAGACCCGTTCGATCCCAGACCAAAATCTTGATCCGGTCCGCTCGTTTCGATCGGAACACGAAGGCTGCGCCGCTGAACGGATCGAGACGAAGCATCTCCTGTACCTTCGCCGCAAGCCCGTCGTGGCCACAGCGGAAGTCGATCGGCCGCGTGGCAACGTAAATCTTCAGATCAGCACCGGCCGCGATCATCGTGACGCTCGCACCGCACGGATCACCCGGGATAGCTGGTCAGCATCTATGGCTGTGTCAGTCCGCAGCACGACATCGCCGATCGCAATCTCAAGCTTGACCGCCGGAGCCTGACGCTCCTCCAACGCATCTTCCACAACCAGCGGCGCAAACGTTGGTGGAGACGCCTCGCACGGCGGCAACATACCTCGCTGTCGAAGCCGCCGTCGCCAATCGTAGACCTGCCAGCGCGTCACTCCGTGCTTGCGCGCTACCTCGGACACCTGGACGCCGGGCAACAGACTCTCCGCGGCGATCCGAGCTCTCTCAGCTTCCGACCGCACACGACGTCCTGACGGCCCTTCAAGAATCTCCAGCCGGCTCACCGACACCGCCGATGAGCCGTCCAAATAGACGTCCTTTTTGCTGTCCAATCCCATCCGAAGCCTCCGTCCTAACCGGAGGCTTCTTCGCACAGCCATTCCAGTCCCGAAGCAAGGGTTCCCGCTTAGCGCTTACGGTGAGCCCCATGAAATACGTCGATATCTGTTCCCTTGAGAGAATTATGAGGCAGGCCAACGACACGAGGATTGCCGAGCGTAGAAGCACGGCAGGTGCGATGGCGAACGCCCGGGTGAGCTTGTCACCGTGCACATGCCAGGCGAGAGCTAGTGTTGAGCCGTAAAGTAGCGCATCACTTCTCGTGAACCAAAGGATGCTGCCCCATGGGCGGTGTGAGAACAATTGCGCAACTGCTATCACGATGAAGATTGCGCCTAGCACCTTGGCCTTGCGAACCGCGTATATCGCGAATGGCGCTATAAGGTAAAACTGTTCCTCAAGAGAGAGGCTCCAATACGTCCAGAGGGCGGTTTTGGAGCAAGGATGCGCTGCATGAGAACAGGCGCTGATATACTAATTTTCGAGATTGAGCGTCGCAAAAACCCACGTCCTAAACAGTTCGGCCAAGTCTTTTTCGTGAGTTGCGACAGCTATGCCGAGGGTGATGCATGACCAGAATAGCGCGACCGGCCACAGCCTAAATACTCGGCGCATCCAGAACATCCGGGCATAGGCTGGAAACGAATGTGCACTGTCTCGAAGTTCGAGAAGCTGTCCAACGATCAGAAATCCAGAAATTGCAAAGAATAGATCAACGCCTCCCCCAGCCAGAAAAATGCGGTCCACGTGATCAAGTCAGTGTCAATCGCCGGCAGGTGTGCAACGAGAGTGATTGCGATCGCACTAGCGCGCAAGACTTCGATATCGGAATTGAATCCGCGCATCGTTACCAGCCCCGTTCAAAATGCGATGGTGTAGCACCGCACAACCGGTCCGGGCAAGCAAGTGCCTTGTTGCCGAGGTTTGGCGCCCAAGGACGAGGTCGCAGAGAATCTGTGGAGTTCTGTAGAATTGAGAGTGCCAAAGGAGAGAGACTTCGGCGGCGTGCGGCCGTTGGTGTCCAGTGCAAGCAGATCTATGATGTCGGCTCCAGATACCGTCCGCTTGCGCACGAAGCGGTTGTAGCAGGTGGCGTTCTTCAGAGATCACGGCAAGGCGCTCCGGATCGCAGTCGATTCCCGCCGCGGGATTGGCGGCTGCGAGGTTCGGTTGGATTCGCCTCCATTGCTGGGCCTCGCTTCTTCGAACACGCGGCGCATGGCTGAAGAACCCTCACTAGAATCGATCTTACAGGTCCTCCGGTCGAGGCATGAGCTTGGCCGTGTGCTGGATCCAAGCCGTGCACCTGAGCCATTGCGGCCGACCGCCCCCGCCTAGGTGAAAGAACCTTCGCGACAACCAGAGCCACCTCTTAAATAAAGCCGCCTCACTTGACCTGCGTCTTTCATTCGAGATCAGCCGTTGGCCGATCGCGTCATTTCGCGGCGGCTCACATCCGGCTGGGTGTTCCGGCGCCCCTGGGGCTCGCATTCCGCTTCGCTGGCCACGCTAACCTAAAGACCGGTCCGGTCAGGGCTTCTCGCGGCTCTATGGCAAGGCGACAAATCGCGCCTCGAGCGAATCCTTGTGTCGACCGAAATCGGGCCAACATCTTATTGGTTCTCCTCGGGGGTTATTGAGAGCGGCGCGGGCGGTGCAGTCTCATGGGCCGCGGGCTTTGATGCAGGCTTCCTGGTGCGCGCCTTTGGAGCTGATGGCGGTGTTGCGGCTTGGATACTGCGGGCGTTGGTTCGGAGCGAATCCAGCCCGGCAGCCAGTTGCGAGATTTCGCCCGAAAGACGCCTGATCTCGGCCTGTTGAGCTTGGGCCGTCTGTTGGTTGCGCTGAACAGCTTCAGCGATGCGTGCCTGCGAGGTCTGCAGTTCTCTTAGCTGTCCAGTCGTCTGTAAAGTGTCTGCGTCCCTCTCGGCTTTGAGACTCGTGAGCGCCGTTATTGCGCTGGCATACGAATGCCAGCCAAGTGCGGATCCGCTCCCGATCAGCGCCAGCATAAAGCACGCTGCTAGTGTTCGGCCAGGCCTGTTAGCTGAGTCCTCATCTTCTGCATTGCTCTGCAAATTGCCTTCATGCTCATATTCGTCATGGGCCGGAAATTGCTGCATTTCCCTACCATCCTGTGAATCTGGCAACCTAAAGCTTGAATCAGATGAACTCGCAATAATCCAGTTTTAGCCGCGGCGCCTTTGTAAGCGGGGCGAGAGAGATGTGTTACGTCGGCAACTCCGAATCGACGCTGATAACCCACAAGCCCGCAAGTCACTGCACCTGAGCGGCCTGCGATCGGTCCGCGGGGTTATGAAGAACCGGATTGCTACTCTGAATGCGCAACACTTCTCCTCCTGCAACTCCAACCGCCAGAACGTAAAGCCAACCCTCGTACGTATCCATCAGATGGGAGTTGAAGATCGAGCTTGCGATATTTTGCACTGTCACCAGCATACCGATCCAGGCAACCGGGGCGCTGATCCAGAAGAGCCGTAGGTGGGCTATCCACATTGCCCAAAGGAGGAGGATTCCGGCGCTGCCCCACTGGACGGCAGCGGCAAGCGTCTGATTGTGAGGATTGCTGACGACGACGGCCGACACTCCTGCCTGACCGATCGCATCTTGCTGGAAGAGACCTCGGATCGAACCAGTCCCATGGCCCATGACGGGCGCCATCTCGAAAAACCGCAATGATTTGCGCCAAAATTCAAGTCTCATGGCCGCCGAAGGCTCAATCTCTCCGATGGGCGCATCCGGCCGAACAGCCAATTCGGTGAAAATCGTGGAGACCTTTCGATGGAGGTTAGGAGATATCTGCCACAGTCCCCCGCAAATGATCGCCGCTCCGATCAGTCCCGTAACGAGTTCTCTTCGGTTCATGTAGCGCACCGCCAACAGGACCAACATGATGGGGATGTAAAAAAATGCAGTCCGAGCGACATTGACGAACGCTAGGTTGGCGAAGAACAGGCTAGCGGTCGCTCCAAGCGCCGCAGCTGAATAGCGGTTTTTCCAAGATGCCGCCTCGAAGGCGAGACCTGTCAAGGCAATTGCAACGAACGCAAATCCCTGGCTTTGGTCGATATAATTTCTCACCGGAACGCCTGCGTAACCAACCTTTTCAGCAATAGCAAGTGAGGGCGCTGCGTACGCAAGGAAGGAATACCCTAGCAAAATGACGTTCGATCCGACAAAGGCGACGAATATCCATGTCGCCCTGTGACTGTACTGGAAGTGCAGCAATAGGAGCGGGAGCAGCAGCAGCTTTATCATCTTGTCGAGAGCAGCGAGCCGCGCTGGCCAAGGCACCCCGGTTGCCCATAGGGTTCCGATGACGGCAAGAGCAACGAGTGCAATCGGCAAAGCTCCGGCAGGCTGACTTACGGCAACAAGCAGCCGCTTCATGCTGATCGTTGGACAAATGAGAAGAAGAATTGCGATCCCAAGTATGCTGGTTGCGCTGGTCGACCAAGGTAATGCCACCGCAAGGCCCAGCACCGCGACGTCAATCTTCCGACGTCGCAGATTTTCCGCGCGGGCCAGCTCGGGGCCGCTCCAGGTGGTGCACGCGAGGGACGCTTCAGTCGCAAGTCGGGATGTCGCGGTGTTGAGCTTGAGAGCTAACAATGAGAGCATCGGAAGAAACAATTTCTAGTCTTGGGATGGGAACGGCAGCTCGAAGCCTCTCCGGTGGTTGGTGGCTGATGACTGCAGCCACTGAAGTCTATTCCGGCGATTCACTGCGCATCAAAGATGGATGTGCATACAGCTAAACTGTTGGGATCAAACGACGCTCACACTAAACTGAGGGATAAGTCGCAAGCCCGATTACGTGCTACTAACGTCATCTGCAGCTGCACAGGCACGCTTCGGATCGGACGAGGAAGACTCCTCATTGATCCGCCCTTTCCTGACAAGCTTATCCTCTGCCTGAACCCTTGTGCCAGACGGTTCTGTTGACGTAGTCGACATAGCTCAACACGATGCGAAGCACCTGCTTTGAGACCGGACCGGCTTCATAGTCTGGAACTGTCTTAAACGTTCGGGCGCTTGTTTGATGATGATTGACTACGACCTGCACGGCCTCCAGGACGCGCTGGCTCTTCAGGCCGCTCATGACGAGCGTCCCCACATCCATGCCTTCAGGTCTCTCGTGCGCATTTCGGATTGTTATGGCGGGAAGGTTGAGGAGCGATGCCTCCTCAGTGATGGTACCACTGTCGGAGAGTACACACAGTGCGCCCATTTGAAGACGAATGTAATCGATAAATCCGAACGGTTTCGCGAACACGATCCGATCACCGATTTGCATCTCCCCGAGCGCATCGAGCCGCTTACGGGTTCGAGGATGCGTGGAAACCAGGACCGGGTATCCATACGTGGCTGCCAAATCCCGTAACGTGCCCAAAATATCGCGCAAATGTTCGACGCTATCGACGTTTTCTTCCCGGTGAATGCTCACGAGGAAGAACCTTCGTTCTTCCAGACCAAGCCGCGTCAGAACGTCCGACGCCTTGATCTTCGGCATGTAGAACTGAAGCACCTCCTGCATGTGAGAGCCAGTCTTGATAATCGTCTCCGGCCGGATCCCCTCTGCGAGCAGGTAGCGACGCGCGTGTTCTGTGAGCACGAGATTGATGTCGCTAAGATGATCCAATACCTTCCGATTCAATTCCTCCGGCACCCGCTGGTCGAAACATCTGTTCCCGGCTTCCATATGGAAGACGGGAATCTGCTTCCGTTTCGCGGCAATCACAGCGAGACAAGTATTGGTGTCGCCGTAGAGCAGCAAAGCATCCGGTTTTTCCGTGTTCAGAACCTCATCGGCCTTGGCTATGACATCCGCGATCGCCTTCGCAGGCGATTCGTTGTTCACTCCCAGAAAGTGATCGGGCTTGCGGATTCCAAGCTCATCGAAGAAAATCTGGTTCAGCTCGAAATCATAGTTTTGTCCCGAATGGACAAGAACATGATCAAGCTCGGCGTCGAATTCCGCAATCACGCGGCTCATTTTGATGAGCTCCGGTCGCGTTCCGACCAATGTCATCACCTTCATTTGCGGCGCTGCCCTACTGCGTGAACCGGCCGATCAGACGCTCGTTCCAGCTCCGCGCGCACAAAATCGAGGGACAATAAGCGCTCCTTAAGGCCCTCAACGGTGAGGCGATGAGTATTGTGAGATGTGTAGTCCTCGACCTTCGAGAGTTCCACTTCACCTTCCACAAAAAACTTGTCGTAGTTCAAGTCCCGGTTGTCTGCCGGGATTTGAAAATAGCGGTTTGAGTGACTGGCTCTCATTATTTCTTCGCGTCCGATGAGCGTCTCGAAGAGCTTTTCTCCGTGCCGAGTGCCGATGACGTTGATCGGATTGCCAGCCTCGAACAGCTCTCTCAGCGCAAGCGCCAGATCACCCATCGCGGCCGCCGGAGCCTTCTGCACGAAAATATCGCCCGGCTTGCCTTGCTGATACGCATGAACGACGAGCTCGACGGACTCTTCCAGCGACATCAAGAACCGCGTCATATTGGGATCGGTCACGGTGATGGGAAGGCCGTTCTTGATCTGATGTATGAACAATGGAATGACTGAGCCGCGGGAGCCCATAACATTGCCGTATCGCGTGATACACATGATCGTGTCGCCGGCCACCCTCGATTTAGCCAGGACAACTTTCTCGGCCATGGCCTTCGACAGTCCCATGGCATTGATGGGATAGACCGCCTTATCTGTGCTCAGGAAGACAACGCGCTCCACGCCGGTCTCTATTGCCGCCTGCAGCACGTTCTCTGTGCCAATCACATTGGTGCGCAACGCTTCTATCGGATAGAACTCACACGAGGGCACCTGCTTCAGCGCTGCAGCATGGAAAATATAGTCGACTCCCTTCATCGCATCACGGACGTTTCCGTAATCTCGCACGTCGCCCAGGAAGAACTTAAGTTTCGGATTCTTAAGCTCCGTGCGCATATCCTCTTGCTTCTTTTCGTCGCGGCTGAAAATGCGGATCTCTCCAATCTCCGTGTGGAGAAAGCGACGCAAGACGGCATTTCCAAAAGAACCGGTCCCGCCGGTAATTAACAGGGTTTTGTTGTCAAACATTGTTCATCTCTCGACGCAAATCAGCTTCGTACAATCGCTGGATCAGTTCCGGCCAATCAGCCGCTCGATAGCCTGTCTCTCTCCGAAACTTCTCGGAGTTCAGAGAACGATCAATCTTCGTCTGATCATCCTTCAGAATTTCAATTCGCTTTCCGTACTGGCGCGCGAGAAGGTGCAACAAATCGAATTTGCAGATCGGCGCCGCAGAGACGTGATAGAGTCCCGCGAGTTCTTTTCTCGGCAGGACGAAATCGCGAATAACTGCGGCGAGTTCCGCCGTCGGCAGCCCGGAAAAAATGGCTTTTGCGTAACCCTTGACGGCGCCCTGCTGGGAAAGAAACCACTCGACCAGCGAATGAGCGCTGTAGAGCTCCCGACCGATAATGGACGTGCGCAACGTTACAGCATGGCCGTAGTCAACGAGCTCTCCCAGGAGCTTCGACCGACCATATAAGTCTTGAGCGTCGGTGACATCATCTTCCGTGTAATTCCCCTTCGATCCGGAGAAGACGCAATCGGTGCTGATGTGAATCAAACGGGCACCAATCAAGGAGCAGATGCGGGCTAGCCGATGCGGAAAAAGCGCGTTGATCGGTAGAGTGACCAGCGGGTCGGCTGCTGAGGCAAGCTGCTTCACAAGGCCGATGCAGTTGATAACCGTAGCGGGACGCTCGCGATCGAGCAGCGAGACAAGCGCGTCCTCGTCAAGGACATCCAGTTGCAACAGCCGCGCCGATGCTACGGACGAGAAGAAGCCTAGAGCAACCTTGTCCCTTATGGTTCCAACCACCTCGAAATCGGCGCATCCAAGAAAGGAGCGGAATACAGCCGCCCCTAACATTCCGCTGGCGCCCAGGATTAGGACCTTACTTTTAGGCATGACAACTCATTCCCCTTTGCAGAATTCCCAGTAGGCGGCTCAGCACCTGATCGGCATTAAAGTGTTGTTCGTAGTACGCCCGGCCGGCTCGACCCATTTCCAGCCGTTTGGTTGCCGGCATTTTCGTCAGAGCGATAATGCTTTGCGCGAGGCCAGCGCCATCTCCGGCTTGAACGGTGAGGCCGACCCCCGCCCTATCGATCAGATCCGCAGCCGCTCCGCTGACAGCACCGACGATCGGCCTCCCCGCTTTCATGTAGGCCTGTATTTTGCTTGGAATTGTTGCGTTAAGCGCCGGATGATCGCCAAGAGTCACGAGGAGGCAGTCCGCACGCCTGAACAATTCAGGCATCATGCGGCGATCCAGCATGCCGATCATTTGAACGTTCGTTAGCTCAGCAGCAGCGATTGCCTGTCTCAGCGTCTCGGCATGGCTGCCCGTTCCGGCAATGACGATCACGACCTCAGGGTAAAACCGAAGAATACGCGCCGCATGGACGATCGTGGACAATGACTGGGCTCTGCCAAGATTGCCTGCAAACACCACCGAAAACCGACGGGGAAACAAGCCCGCGATTGCACGGGGCAATGGAAGAGCTTCTTCGTCACCGGGGGGAGCAAAATTCGGAAGAACAAATATCCTCTTCTTTGGGATCATCTTGGCTATCGGCCCCACGAACTGGTTTGACTGGACCAGAACGGTGTCCGCGGCGCGATAAATGAATCTGACTAGAACATGAAGAGTGACTACGACGAAGCGGCTATCTACAAAGCCGGTCGATGTCACGACCTGCGGCCATAAATCCTGTACCCAGAGCGCGAGATGACAACGTTTGAGCCAGCGCAGAAGAATAGCCGGAAGCGCCGCCGTTATCGGCATCGCGAGCACGAGGATAACGTCAAACTCGTGCCTTTTGAGCAGCCGCGGGAACCACAGAAGACCTGACCAAGCGAAGGACAGGTAGTTGAGGGCGAGATTGAGCGCCGTAGCCTTGTGTCGCGGCCGGCTTGGGATTCTGATGACTTGAGCGCCAGCGAACGTCTCGTATTGGACATTATCCCGCGTATATCCAGGTGCGAGTTCGCCGGTCGGATAGTTCGGTTTGCCGGTCGCGACCGTCACTGAATGCCCGGCCTTGGTCAGCCATCGAACCAGGTCGTTCACAACAAATGATTCCGGCCAAAAATACTGAGTCACAATCAAAATACGCATTAGACTAAACTGACCCATTCAGGCTTGGGCCCGGCATCGCAAAGCCATTCGTAAGTTCTAAGGTATCGTGCGGCAATGTCAGGCCATGAAAACTGCTGTGCGTAGCACCGCGCCTCATCGGCAATCGCTTTCAACTGAGATGGAGACAGCGACAATGCTTCTTGCAAGGCTTGTCGCAACTCGCCGATGTCATTTTCGACAATCCAACCCAGATTCTTTTCCGCAAGCCCGGCCCAAGGTGTTGCGCTGGTGGTGATGACAGGAAGGCCGGCTGAAAGTGCCTCGGCGACCGTAATCCCGAAGCTCTCCATGTAGGACGGCAGGACATAGATGGAGGAGATGTGAAGCTTCTCCCATTTCTCCCGGTCGTAGAGTGGACCGAGAAGCTTCACGTGGCCGCCAATACCAAGCTGTCGAATCCGCACCTCTAGGTAGGCACGATAGATTGCGTCGCCAAATCCGTGGATATGCAGTTCATAACCGCGGCGATCCTCAAGGCCGCGCCATGCTTCCAGCAGGTCGGGAATCCCCTTCGTTGGACACAGGCGAGCAAGAAACAAAACAATCTTCTTCCTCTCCGCGCTGACGCCCTCCGGCCATGTGACAGGAATCTTCGGCCCATCGACTCCATTAGGAATGATCGCGATGGGAGGAGTAAGCCCGGATCTTCGAAGATGATCGTGCTCTTGTTCTGAATTTGCTATCAGCAAATGGGCGCGCTGAACGATTCTACGCTGGTAGAGAGTCCAGGCCACAAGCTTTTTTAGGCGCTTGCGATCCAGTGCACGAGACGCCAGCGCACCATGCGGGCTGATAACCAGAAAGGCTCGGCTACGCCTTGCTTGTAGCTGCGCAAGGTACTCAAAAGGGGTCCACAGTCCGTGAATATGGATCACGCCACAAAGCAATTGCTTTGGAAGCACTCCGATGGAGCCAACCGTTCGACCCGCCACGTATAGATGTTCGACATCTTGTTCCGGCGCCAGTCCGCAGACTAAGTGAGCGTCAACTCGCTGCGCCAGCAATGCATGATGCAAAGACAACGCAACGGCAGCCATGCCACCGCCGCTTTGGCTTGCATCCCGGACTACACCAGTAATGGCGCCCACCCCCGCCATCATCTTCCACTTAACCTAAACTTTTAAGTCAGCATCTGCTCTCACAAGGGCCGAGCCCGTGAGCGATCTCCAACAAATCAAAAACCACTCTTAATTCTGCGAGCTCTGTACTCGCGACACTCGACCGTCGCGCCTACCGAGCGAGCACGAGGAATGAATTGAACTCATCTCCTCGGTTAGCCACTCATACTAAAATTGCGACGCACGACTCCGACAACAACGTACGAAGCGTACGGACTATCTCATTGCGCACCCGAGTGCGCTGCCCCGTCAACAGATTCGTACGCTTCATACGAACGCTGCCATCCCACGTTGCCTCTAACTTGGCGGGCCCGCTCAGCGTAGCGCTACACTTGCGGTTGCGTTGCGCGTTTCTTGGGATGACCGCGCAGTAATTCTGCATTAGGCTGCGCAAAGCGCGGGAAAGCCGCGGCATGTTTGTTAAAGCTGCGATCGCCCTACGCGACGTCGTGGCGGCGATCAGTTGCTGATTCTCTTCAGCATCAGCAGCATTCGACGCCGAGATGCGCCACGGGGTTGACCGCAACTTAGCGTCCTAATATTGGGTGCCCATCGCGTTTGCTTGAGTAGCGGGGGCTTGACGTGAGGGTGGGCGTTCGGCGAACCGCGGCTCGACGTCGGATCTCGTATATCCAGTGGGCCTTGGGATCGTGCCTTCTAAGACATGGTCGCGCCGCACGAGCGCGGCAATCATTGAGCAGGAACGCTTCGCTTTCCTCGAGATACGGGCAAATCGCGCGCCTGTATCAGATTCTCCTTTATTTATTCCGTTTCGTGTCTGCCACACTCCGTGGCCACCACCGCTTGTCGGTTGTCGATGCAGATAGCCTGAATAGCGTTAAGCCGCGTTGCACTCGTTTCGTTCGAGCATGCAGATGATTGCCTTGAGTTTCCGTACCTACCAAATGCGCGAGTGAAACTCGTGGCACCCCGCCCAAGTTCGAACTAGGTAAAACTAGAGAATTTTCGAAATGAACATTTTGATTGGTGACTATTGCTCGGCGGCCAACGAGTCGGCCCGCCACTTCTATTTCAACAGGGCGCGAGCAACGGCAATGGCCGAGAATTACAGCTGCTTCGGCGCCGGCTCAGCCGCGCCAGGCGGCATTCGAGAAATCCCGAACACGCAAACCGGCGCGGGGGCCACACCCGCCGGATCAGACCTGTTGGAGCAAGCAATCCTAAGCCAGCATGCCGCGTGGTTTGAGCATCTACGTTCGGCGATGGGCGCCGGCCCGATCGATCTGATCGAGCTGCCCTCATATTACCCTTTCGCGCATATCGTCAAAAGGATGCTTGGCGTTCGCTTGCGTTTCGTACTGCACGGCATGAACTCGCAAATGCTTGCAGCCAGCTACGAAAACCACGCCAGCTTGTTCGATTACGTTAGGGCCTGGCACAAGCTGGAGCAATCGTCGATCTGCGTCGCGGACGAGATAGTGGCAGCATCCGAGCGGGAGAAAACCGCATTCACGGAACAGCTTAGCCATACGGGTGACGTCGCTATTCTGGATCCGTGTCTGTTTATGCCGCGGTCCTTGCCTTGGTCGACTGGTCGAGGCTGCACGCGCGACGATCGGGAAATATTACATATTATTTACGCGGGCCCACTCGACGGGATACACCAGCCTCACCGTCTGACGGAACTGACGCCGCGCGTCCGAGACTACGAAGTTCATTTTAGAGCCTATGGTCCCAGCTTGAAGTTCCAGTCGATCGAGGCATCGGAGATTGTACAGTCCATTGCCCCTCAAATTGACATCCCGGAAACAGATGAAAACTGGTGGGACATCGAGGATCCGGAGCACACCATCGTGGCCTATCCAGGTATCGCAAACGTTCACTGGATTCCGGCATACGCCGCGTTGAGAGGTTACACCGTATGTCTAAGCGACGCGGCAGGATGCAAGCGGCTGTTTGACGACCGCGGTCTGACATATTACCGCTTTGAAGATGCAGCCGAGTTGCGGCCGTTGCCATGGGCGACACGCGTACAAAATGCCCAGCGGCTACGGGCGGCAGCGCAGGGTGAGACCGTCTCGAACGCGTCGATCGAGATGGGAGAACGCGTATGAGCCGAATGCTGCTGCAGCCGCTCGTCTCTGTTGTCATCCCCGTCTATAACGGCGCGAACTTTCTGGCTGACGCTGTTCAATCTGCGTTGAACCAGACCTACCGCAACATCGAGATTATCGTCGTAAATGACGGATCCACAGACCATGGGGCAACCCGCGAGGTGGCGCTGTCGTTCGGCGAACGAATACGATACTTCGAAAAGGAAAACGGAGGATGCGGGAGCGCCTTCAATTGGGGCATCCGGCAAATGCGGGGAGATTACTTCTCCTGGCTAAGCCATGACGACGCCTATGATCCGACGAAAATCGAACGCCAGATAGAGGTGGTCTCTGCGGGGATCGGTGCGCCAAAGGTAGCGTGCTGCTCATATCGCGTTCTTGATGATTCGACCGGCAGGATCTCTCCGCAACACTATTACGACGTAGAAGAGTTTGGGTCGAAGCCACTGTATGGGCTCTTTCGCGGAGCGATAAACGGTAACTGCCTCCTGATTCCCAGCAAAGCGTTCAATGAAATCGGCCTGTTCGATGAGTCGTTGCGGACCACGCAGGATTACGATCTCTTCTATCGTTTGTTGCGACGATTTAGCATTGTCTATCATGACGACGTCCTCGTCACCGCGCGCGTACACCCACAGCAAGACACTCTCGCAAAACACGATCTCGCCATGCGAGAGTCCGACCAGTTGTGGTCACGTTTCATCGACGACGCCTCCTCAATCGGTGTATTCTCGTACGAACACTCCCCCGCTGAATACTGGGCAAAGCTCGCCAACCATTTGTGGCAGTCGCCCTACCCGGCAGCACGCGAGAAGGTTTTCAGCGAGTTGCGGTTGGCAATCGACTCGCAAGTTCCGCGGCCGCAAGAACAACCGCTCGTGTCCGTCATTGTGCCGTTTTTGCGGGTCGATTCACTCTTGCTGAGTGCCGTCAAATCCGTCGTCGAACAGACGTATGCTAATCTTGAGGTCCTACTGGCGGCGAATGCTCGCTTGAGCGACGAAGCCCTCCACGAAGTTCATTCTATTGCTCGGACCCACGGTCGGGAGCTGAAAGTAGTCGATGCATCGGCGCGAAGAGGGGCTTCGTATGCGCGCAACTGCGGATTAGATGCTGCCAATGGCGAGTACATCGCACTACTTGATGCCGATGACTTTTGGCATCCGAAAAAGATTGATTATCAAGTAGCGGCCATACTTGGGTTTGATTGCAAGGCGGTCTCGACTGCTTACTCGCAGAATGCGCTCGACATCAAGGATTTTACACCTAAGCAGAAGCTATTCTACAGCTCGCGTGATTACTTGCTCACCCTTGACAGGATATTTCCGACGCCGTCGTTCATGTTCAAGGCGACCGACGCACGGTTCAATGAGAATATGCACATATGCGAGGACATGGATTTCTTTTCGAAGTTAATCGGCGACGGACTGTTCTTCGAACTTCCCTTTCGTCTTTCCGTCATAAATATCAAGCCTGCCTATGCCTGGAACGTCGCTGATGCCTACGCTGCCCGAATGGGCGTGTGCATGGCGCGGGGAGTGTCTCAGCTGGGAGATGAATTCGAGACAAGCTTATTCTTGACAATGTGCCGGGTGGCAGTCTCGCGAGGTCAGACCAGTGATCTACGCTTTGTCGCTCACAACTGGCGCCGGATCGTCTCCTTGATGCCTCGCCAATATGTTGCCGAAAAATTCATTCGGCACGTCGTGCGCAAGGTTCCGGGGGCGACTGCAGTCGCAGCGCAGCTTCGCCGCGCGCGCTACTTTATAAGAGCGCAAGCGGGCTTCGCGCGTAGATTATTTAGTCGGGCGCGGCACGCCATCTACCGCGCTCTCGTGCCAAGAAGCATCGAGCAGCAGATTGTCCTGACTTCGCCTGAGTACCGTGCACTGGCTGCACACTTGGAGCAGGTGCTTGGCGAGCAGCAAGCCACACGCACCGTTCAACTTGACCAGATTGCCCGGTTGGAGCAGGACGTTGTCGCGCATCAGGCCACGCGCGCGGCCCATGTTGAGCGGATTGCGAGCCTGGAGACGCAGCTCGCTGAGCAGCAGAATGCGCACAGGGCAGATGTCGGGCAGATTGCCCGCCTTGAACAGATCGCCATGGAGCATCGGGCGCTCCGCGCCGCAGACCTTGAGCAGATTGCCAAGCTGGAAAAAATGGTGGCCGACAACCAAGCCACGCATACGGCACACGTCGGGCAGATCGCGAGGCTTGAACAGGCGATTCTCGAATATCAGGCGAGCGCTGCGGCGCACGTGAAAACGATTGCAGTGCTCGAGAAGTCGCTCGCTGAGCGTCAGGAATCGCAGATAGCTCATATCGAGCGGATCGCCCGGCTGGAGCAATCCGTCGAGGAACACTCGGTGACGCGGACGGCGCATTTTCAGCAGATTGCGCTGCTGGTGCAGGCGGCCTCGGACCACAAGCTCGAAGTTGCAAGGCTGCGCGAAGGGCAAGCCGCGTTGCTCGACGAGAACAGCGCACTGAAGGGGCAGGCGGCGGCACTGCACATAGCCAACAGCAATCAGTCCGCCTTGATAACCGGCAGATTGTCGTTGCTGGAGTATCAACTTCGATCTTTGATCAAGCCGACCCTTGTAGGCAAGAGTGTCGGCACCATTGGCCGCGCCTATCTCGATCTGCTCGAGAGCGCCTTGGTCGGCCTTTTGACTGAAGATCCAGCTGCAAGCCCCTGGTCAGATCCCAAGTTCGATCCGAACATTCGTATGATTGGCCGTGACTGGCCGAAGCAGGCATTGACGATGATCGGCGTGGTACGCATGCGTAACTTGCGTTCTCTGCTTGAGCGCGTGATTGATGAGGGCGTTCCAGGAGATGTGATCGAAACCGGGGTTTGGCGCGGCGGGGCTTGTATCTACATGCGCGGCATTTTAGCTGCACGCGACGCCGTCGGTCGCACGGTTTGGGTGGCAGACTCGTTCCGCGGATTGCCTCCTCCTGACGACGAGGCGTTTCCAGAAGATCGCGGCGATAAGCATTACAGCTTTGACGCGCTCGCCGTCCCGCTCGATGAGGTGAAGCAGAATTTCCACCGTTACGGCCTGCTCGACGATCAGGTTCGCTTCCTTGAGGGTTGGTTCAAAGACACCCTTCCCTCGGCTCCGATTGAGCGGCTGGCGCTGCTACGGCTCGATGGCGACATGTACGAGTCAACGATTCAGGCGCTCGACGCGCTCTATGGCAAGCTTTCGCCTGGAGGCTTTGTGATCGTCGATGACTACATCTTGGAGCCTTGCCGCAAGGCGGTCGACGATTTCCGAGCAAAGCACGGAATCGCGTCGCGGCTAGAGCCGGTAGACGGCGCCGCCGTGTTCTGGCGGAAGGCCGCAACAGAAGGCAACGACATGCCAGCACCTCTGCCCGCCGGCGATGCGAAAGACCGCCAGCATGCTTGATCATTCGATTTCACCTCGCCGCATGGTCGGAACGCTGCTCAGCTACCGAGGTTTGATCGGTCGCCTCCTGGTGCGCGAGTTCAGCGCGAAGTATCGCGGATCAATCATGGGCGTTCTATGGGCAGTCGTTACGCCTCTTGTCATGGCGTTGGTATTTCTGTTCGTGTTCGGGGTCGTGTTTCAGTCTCGATGGGGAGTGGAGCAGGCACAGAAAGCGACATTCACGGTCACCCTCCTGATTGGCATGGTCGTGCATGGCATTTTTTCCGAAGCCCTCTCACGCTCTCCTACCATCGTTCTTGGCAACCCCTCGTTCGTCAAGAAGGTGGTCTTTCCGCTCGAGATTCTGCCGATTGTTGCCGTTCTGAACGCTCTGGTCACGGCTTCAATCGGACTGGCAATCGTCGTCATCGTGCATTTCGCAATGTCAGGTACATTTTCGCCGACGCTGCCGCTCCTGCCGTTGGTGCTGCTGCCCTATCTGCTCGCTGTGCTGGGCCTTGTCTACTTCCTCAGCTCGGTCGGCGTTTATCTGCGCGACCTCATGCAGCTGACGGGCCTCATCACCATGGCAAGCATGTTTATGACCCCGATCTTCTATCCAATCACTGCGGTGCCTGAGCCGTACCGGACGGTGTTGTACCTCAATCCGGTCACCTTTGCGGTGGAACAGGCGCGCGGGGTTGCCCTCTACGGGGAGCCGCCAGACTGGCAGGGCCTCGCGATCTTTACTCTCGCGGGGGCGGCGCTCGCCTGGCTCGGCTACGCATGGTTTCAGAAGACGCGGAAAGGATTCGCCGATGTCCTCTAAGGCCCTCGTGACAGTCGAACGGCTGAGCAAATGTTATCAGGTTTTCGACTCTCCGCCCGATCGTCTCAAGCAATCGATAGTTCCCCGATTACAACGTGCCGCCGCGCCGCTTGCCCGCGTCGTCGGCAAAACCCTGACGCCATCCCGCTACTATCGGGAGTTCTGGGCTTTGCAGGACGTAACCTTCACCGTTGGACCAGGCGAGACCGTGGGTGTGATTGGTCGTAACGGGGCCGGCAAGTCGACCCTGCTGCAACTCGTGTGTGGCACGCTGGCGCCCAGCAGCGGTTCGGCTGTTGTAAAAGGCCGCGTCGCAGCGTTGCTCGAACTTGGCTCCGGCTTTAACCCGGACTTCACAGGCCGCGAGAACATCTATCTCAATGCCAGCGTGCTCGGTCTCTCGGGTCCTGAAATCGAGGCCAAGCTTCCAAGCATCATAGCGTTTGCGGACATCGGCGATTTTATTGAGCAGCCGGTGAAGACCTACTCCAGTGGCATGGCAATGCGGCTTGCATTCGCAGTGATCGCGCATGTGGACGCCGACTTGCTGATTGTTGACGAGGCATTGTCCGTCGGCGACGCGTACTTCCAGCAGAAGTGCATGCGTTGGCTCCGGGGATTCAGAGAGCAAGGTACAGTACTATTCTGCGGGCACGATATCGGATCGGTGATGAGCTTTTGCAGCAAAGCGATCTGGCTCGACGCTGGCACGGTGAAAGCCGCGGGTGACGCCAAGGAAGTGTGCGAGGCCTATATGGCCACCGTCTATGCGCAGTCAATCGGGCTTACACCTGCAGCCGTTCATTCGGGCCGCACAAAGGTTTCGGGTAAGAAGGCCGAGGCCCCGGCAATCACGCAATCGCTCGAGATCTTTGAATTCAACGAAACTTCTGCGTCCTTCGGCAGCGGAGACGCCAAAATCACCGATGTGCGCCTGACAAAACCTGACGGTCGCGATCTCGGTTGGATTGAGGGCGGCGAAGAGGTACGCGTAGCCATCAAAGTCGAAGCTCTCGTTGACGTCATTGAGCCAATCGTGGGCTTCCACATCAAGGACCGTCTCGGACAACCCTTGCTCGGCGACAACACGTACCTAGCGTACAAAGGACAAGAACTCGAAATTACGCAAGGCCAGACGATCGAGATTAGTTTCGTGTTCGAGTTGCCCTGCCTGCAGTCAGGCGAGTACGCGATCACAGCGGCGATTGCATCGGGAACGCTCGAGAATCACGTCCAGCACCATTGGCTGCACGACGCGCTCATCTTTGCCGTTAACTCGCCTTACCGCAATGGCGTCATGGTCGCCGTGCCGATGCGATCCATTACAATGACTGGACTCAATCGGGGTTTAACCAGCATCGATACTTCCCTCGTAGACAACACAGCTACGACCACCTAACGGCAACGAGAGGCACTGCAACCTATTCTCGTCGCGGTTATTTGCGGCGAGCCTGCAGGACCAGGAGACAAGTTGATTCCCAATCATTGAGGCTGGCTGTTGTCGCTAGTTCGCTTGCGGCAGCTGTTTTGGACGAAAGTCAAAATGGAAAACGAATGAAGGAGATCAAAATCGTATTTAAAACGCTCGGAGCCGCCGCCATTCTCGTCGGCTCCTTTTTCGGCACTCTGATCTCCTTAGAGTATTTCGCTCAGCAAAACGACGCCAAGCCAACTATCCAAAACTCTATCGCATCTGCGACTCTGGTCGTCGATCCACCATCCTTGCGGGAATGCGACGCGCCGAGAATAGCGAAGATCACCTGGAACGTTTCTTCGACTGGCGTTCAATCTGTTAAGATTTTCGTCAGAGATAAGAAGGGCAGAGAGGTCCTATTTACCAGCGGCGGCTCAATGGGAGCAGCGAACACCGCTGCATGGGTCCTCGCGGGCACCACCTTTGTCTTAAAGGATGGATATACCCTCAACGATATCACCACGATCTCCGTTAAATCCGACAGATGCTAAGATCCCAATCGTTCCAGCAGGCAACACACTTGCCGCAAAGAGAGCAGTCGGCTACGCAGCGATCGAGCCGGGCGGCTGCTCAGCGCTGCTCTATCCAGTCAGTGCTGCCAGTCTAATGACTTCGCGCCCACTCGTCTCTGTAATCATACCTGCGCACAATGCAGCCAAGTTCATCGAAGAGGCGATCGACAGCGCGCTCCACCAGTCCTATTCTACCGTGGAAGTTGTGGTGGTTGATGATGGCTCGACTGATGCAACACGCGACGTGCTTCGTTCGTACGGAAACGCGATCACGTCGGTATTCCAGCCAAACGCTGGGCAGAGCGCGGCTATTAACCGAGGCTTCTGCCAAACGACCGGCGACCTAATCGCGTATCTTGGTGCGGACGATCGCCTCCACACCTCGGCGATAGAGATCCTAGTGAATACGATGGTGCGCGATGAGCTTGCGTGTCTCGTATATCCCGACTTCCATTTGATTGATGAACGTGGAGCAGTAATTCGTCGTGTTTTAGCCCCTCCCTATGAGCAGCGACGGTTGATAGCCGACTTTCGATGTTTGCCGGGCCCCGGCGCGCTCGTACGCAAGCGGGCCTGGAGCCGCTGTGGCGGCTGGTCCAACTCCTTTCGACAAATCCCGGATATGGATTTCTATTTTCGTCTTTCGCTGCTCGGCCCCTTTGCACGCGTTCCACACTACCTCGCAGATTTCCGTGTCCATCCAGGCTCCACGACGAAAAAAGCGAGCTCGCACGAAATGGCAAATGAGCCCATGAAGCTGATCAACGAGTTCTTTAACAGATCTGACCTACCGGCAAGCGTTCGGATGTGTGAAAGGCAATCTCGCGCCAGCGCCTTGGCGCTCGCCGGATTTCTCCATGCGACAGGAAATCGTAAAACGCTTTCCGCGCAATGTTTTGCGCAAGCAATTCGCCTCAACCCGAGAACCCTTTTGTCACGTCAATTCGCGTCCTATGCCACACGTTCTTTGGTTCGACTTCTGGTTTGTTCGTCTGGTATCGATCGTAAATCGATGCGTGGCCTGCTTTGAGCAGAGTCCCGAGATGCCGACGACGGCGCCACCTTAGAAGATGACTAAGATGCTCTAGCAGTGATACTCACGTGACCGACGGCGTTTCGATTATTACCGGAAATTGGATAAGGGTAGGACAATGACGAGCGAGCAAATCAGTGGCGTGGAGTGGGATGGCAACGCGCTGGCCGGTTGGGTTACGGTTGGCGGGGCTCCCATCAGGGTTGTGGTGGATAGAGAGACTATTCATCGTCACGCCCCAGGTTTCGACGATGCCCTCACTTGGGAAATCAAGCGTCACGGCTTCGAAATCCTCGAAAAGATGATGCCATTTTTTCGCGCGACCTACGGATGACGCTCGCTGTACCGCGGGCCGTTTCGAACTGGAGTGGTTCGACACGCGTAGCCACCGCTCGAACGCAATACGAACTGATTCGATCAGTACAGGCGCAACCTGCGTGCCACGATAGAGATTCCAAATGCGGTTCGATATGAATTACATGATTAGCGGCTTGTCATCGGGATGGATCTCGATCCTTTCAACCTCAGACTTTCCAGGTCCCGCCTTCGAGAAATACTCGACCGCTCTATTGGTAAAACCGAGAATGAAGTCTGCTGTTTCCTTTGGGCTGCCTGCAGCAAGTTCAATATTGGCGTTTGGAAAGCGCTCGCCGGATAGTACTAAGAGTGATTACTAGAAAGAGAGCGCCGAGTTTTGAAAGCGATCCTGTTGACCGAACTGGAACATTTTGACCACCCCCCAAAACTATCGAGCGCGTCTGCTGCGAGCAATGGCGACTAAGGCGATCTCAAGGTGCCACATTCCGGCTGTCTTCATTTTGCTTGTTCAATGATAGCATCCAGAGGGCGTCCCTTTTGGAACGCAGGATGATGTTGGGGGCGGGATGAGCTGGGATGATAATTGTACGCGCGCTCGTCACAATAGGCGCAGCGGCACTCGGAGCAATCTTCGCGGGAGTTGTGAATGCATACGCGGCAAGACTGAAGGTCAAAGAGATCGAGCTTAGTTATCTCTATAGACTCCGATACGGTTACCTCGACAATGCGCGAAAGATGACAGGCGAGGTGTACGTTCCCATTAGCGTAGCGCTTACGAATTTGTTCAAAGGATATGAACGGTTCGCCGCAACTCGGGCACATCCGATGCCGCCGCTCGCAAGGCGAGAGACGACGAATTTAATAACTGCTGTCTGGATTATCTCGAAACAATAGATGGGCTCCTGGGGCGCGGCGCGGATGCATATCTCACACTGGAATTGGACGAGCAGTTGAACGAGTTCATGAACTTCATTCGCAACTCATTGCGTCAGAATGAATTGCGAATCCGTGTGGTTTTCAGAGCAACATACCGTCGATGACAACATTCGAAATGGAATCGACTTCACGAACGTGGCTTGGCCGTGTGAATTCGCCGAACAAGCGGATCGATTTTGAACCTGCTTTTTTTTGGGGAATTCCGGAATTCGGTTCTCGTACGCTGAGAAGGTTCTTGCCGCTCCTCTGATTTCGAGCGAATTTGATCGGTCATTCGTTTGGGTGTTACCAGCTCAAGAGCTGCATCAAAGAAGTACCGCCTGGAGCAAATTCACCCCGGTGAGAGAAATAGAGAATCGATCCCTTGCTGCGGTCGCCACATCTGTAGGTGGGCCCTCCTGCAACGTGGCAGCCGACACCGAGACAGGTCCGAGTAGTGAGGTGGACCGGAAGTCACCCAGTTAAGAGCAAAGTGACCTAAATACTTTGAGGCCGCACTCTTGAAAAATCGAGAACCGTCAACGCGGTCTCTACGCTTGGAAAGCCGATGTTGAAAAGGATGCATCCGCGTTCGTTAAAGAGATCGGCTGCGCACTTTCGGTTCTCGCACAGGAACTGCTTGCGGCGCATGAAACGACACCACGGCTGGATCTCCAGCCACGCGGTGAGCGATCATTGGAGAACTAGAGGGCTATTTCTCACGTCGGCTCGCTCTCCTGAATATCCTCCAAGATCTCCTGTCGCAGCTTCGGCCCTTGACTCAGCCGGCGCCCGAGCGCTGCGACAAAATTATCATAACGCGCTCCGGCCTGTGCCCGCGCAGCCTTGGCGGCCGGTTCTGGGAGTGGCGGTGTCGTCGTGAGCCAGAAGCGGATGAAGAGCGCGATGGTCTCGACCGAAATCCCGATATCCCGCTCAAGACGAGCGATGCGGCGATCAATTTGATCGAGGCGCTTAGCGATGGCGGCTTCACGCCGTTCATCGGCGTCCGGCGACAGGAAGGAGGCAATGGCGGCTTCAGCGATGAGTGAGAGCGACTGCTCACGGCGGGCCGCGTAGGCCGACAGCGCCTTCATGACATCAGGATCGAGATAGACCGACATCTGGGCTTTCTTCTTCGGCGTCATCATGCCTGCCTCACAATCCGAGATCATCGCCAGGATCGAGGGACGCTTGGCGCGCGACACCCCGCATCATGTCATTCATCCGCCTGATCCTTGGGGCATCTTCGTCGAACTCGTCGGCGAGGTCAGACACGAATTCGTTGTCGAGCGTTTCCTTCTTTTCCACCATCTCTTGATCCAGTTCCGGATGCCTCCGCCGATCTGCGGTCTTGGGATCTTCGTCATCCGTCTGGTCGTCGGTCGGCGCCGCTAATTCCGGCGGGCGCGGCGGCAGCGGTCGTGAGATCCAGTCGTCCAGCCTGCCGTCGTTGGCCTTGGTCAGCCTCGGCGGCGCCAGGATGCGCTCCTGGAAGCGTCGGTCCTCGTAATAGCGCGCCTTCTTGGCCCGGATCGGATGGAGGCCCGACATCATCACGATCTCATCCGATGGCGGCAGCTGCATCATCTCACCGGGCGTTAGCAGCGGACGGGCAGTCTCTGACCGCGACACCATGAGGTGGCCGAGCCAAGGTGCCAGCCGGCTGCCGGCATAGTTCTTCATCGCCTTCATTTCGGTCGCCATGCCCAATGCATCGGATACCCGCTTTGCCGTCCTTTCATCGTTGGTCGCGAAGCTGACCCGGACGTGACAATTATCGAGGATCGAATTGTTCGGCCCGTAGGCCTTCTCGATCTGGTTCAGCGACTGGGCGATCAGAAAGCTCTTGATGCCGTAACCTGCCATGAAGGCCAGCGCGGACTCGAAGAAATCGAGCCGGCCAAGGGCCGGGAATTCGTCGAGCATCAGGAGGAGGCGGCGGCCGGCCTTGGCCTGCAGATCCTCTGTCAATCGGCGGCCGATCTGGTTGAGGATCAAACGAATCAGCGGCTTGGTGCGGTTGATGTCCGACGGCGGCACGACAAGATAGAGCGTGGTCGCTCGCTCTCCGCCGACGATGTCGGTGATCCGCCAGTCGCAGCGCCGTGTCACCTCCGCCACCACCGGATCCCGATAGAGGCCCAGAAACGACATCGCGGTGCTCAGGACGCCGGAGCGTTCGTTGCCGGACTTGTTCAGCAACTCGCGCGCGGCGGAAGCGACAACGGGATGGACACCGGCCTCACCGAGATGCGCGGTCCGCATCATCGCGGCAAGCGTCGTCTCGATCGGCCGCTTGGGATCGGACAGGAAGGCTGCGACGCCCGCGAGCGTCTTGTCTTCCTCCGCGTAGAGAACGTGGAGAATGGCACCGACCAGCAGTGCGTGACTTGTCTTCTCCCAATGGTTTCGCTTCTCGAGGCTGCCCTCGGGATCGACCAGGATGTCGGCGATGTTCTGGACGTCGCGCACCTCCCACTCGCCGCGGCGTACCTCAAGCAACGGGTTATAAGCCGACGACTTCGCGTTGGTTGGATCGAACAGAAGGACGCGGCCGTGACGGGCGCGAAAGCCGGCTGTGAGCTGCCAGTTCTCGCCCTTGATGTCATGGACGATCGCCGAGCCGGGCCAGGTCAGGAGCGAAGGGATGACGAGGCCCACGCCCTTGCCACTCCGGGTCGGCGCAAAGCACAGAACGTGCTCCGGTCCATCATGGCGAAGATAGGTGCGCTCGAACCGGCCGAGCACAACGCCGTCGGGGCCGAGCAGGCCAGCCTGCTCGATCTCCTTTGCCTCCGCCCATCGTGCGGAGCCATAAGTCTCGGCATTCTCCGCTTCGCGGGCGCGCCAGACCGACATACCAATCGCGACCGCCGCGGCGATGATGCCGCCGGATGCGGCAATGTAAGCACCCTCGGTGAAGATTGAGGGCGCATAGGCGTCATAGGCATACCACCACCAGAAGAAGGCGGGCGGAAGATAGAACGGAAAATGGAGCAGCTCGAACCAGGGCTGCCCAAGCTGCGGCTGAAAGCCGAGCCGCCAGGCCGTCCACTCCGTCGCGGCCCAGATCGTCAGCACGACGATCGCGAACACCGTGAGAACCTGCCCCCAGAGAATCTTGGTCGCGGACATGGCGTCCTGACGTCGGTGATTGGAAGGATCGCTCACAGGCCGAGCCCCCGGTTGCGTCCAAAGCCCCAATCGATGCCGCCATCGGCACGGGCGACGCCGGAGACATGCCGGCCAAGCTGCTTTTCCAGGGAGGGTGTCCAGGGCACGAGCTGGAAGCCCAGACCATCGTCGATCATGGCGAAGCGGCCGGAGGCGAGCACGAAGCGCTGCCGATAGGTGCCGGCCACATACTCGCCGCCAGCCGACGGGTTGAACGGCTCGCCGATCTCGGCCGCGAGCTGCTGGCCGAAAGCCTCCAATTCCCGACGGCGCAGCGTGCCGATCACGTTCTTCGCGAACACCAGTCCCTGGGACTGGCGCTCGGCGAGCCCTTGCTCGATGAGCTGCTCGGCCCGCCGCTCCATGGCGTCGCGGACCTCGGCACCGAAGCCGCCCTGACCGAGCGCCACCGGATCGCGCGCGACGGCCTGGCGATCGAGCCATGTCGCGCCGCTCGCCGTCACCTGCGCTTCGATCGAAAGATCGGAACGTACGGCGAGCGCCACCCGAGGCCGACCTTGGGTGTCTTCGAATTTGCGGAGCTCGACAATCGAGCCAGGCGCGCTATCGCCGGCAGCGTCGAGATCCGGCAGCCTGATGTGGTGGGTGCGGCCGTCGACGCCGTCGACCACGGCATAGGCGTTCCCCTTGAGTTCGTCGTCGAGGCCGCGATCGACGAGGCGGCCGATGATGGGAACGTCGAGGCTTTCGCCTGCCAACACGTAGCTGGCACTCCCGCGCTCGATGCCGCGTTCGGTCAGGCTGCGGTGGATGCGCTTGATGATGTCGCCGCGCTCGCCCAGCTCGCGCAACGTCGTCTCGGCGGCTTCGTCCACGGACCATTGGCCGGGCCCGAGTTGATGAGCTAGGCCAAGGCTCTCCAAGCGCCGCAGTCGGCCGACCTTCAATGCATGGAACTGATCGGGCTGCCGCGCCGGATCGGGAGCAAGGTCGATGACACCGTGCCGGTCTGTATCCCGAACAAGCTGGCGGTCGAGCTGGGTCCAGCGCTCGGCTTCGACCTGGCGCTCGAGCGATCGGCGGATGTCAAGATCGGAGCGCAGTCCAAGTTCCTGCGAGACCAGGTCCTGGGCGCGGGCGCGCATCCCCTCCTTGATGTAATCGCGGGAGATGATGAGGTCTTGGCCGTCTTCGGCCACGCCGCGCACGAGGATGTGGACGTGCGGGTGCTGCGTATTCCAGTGATCGACACCCACCCACTCGAGCTTGGTGCCAAGATCCTTTTCCATTTGACCGACCAACTCGCGGGTGAAGCCCTTGAGGTCGGCCATATCGGGCGCGTCTTCGGGCGAGACGATGAAGCGGAAATGATGCCGGTCATTCTGACACCGCTCGCGGAACGCCTTGGGATCGGCGTCGTCGGTGTCAGGGCCGAACAGACGAGCCTTCTCCCCGTCCCGGGTGACACCCTCGCGCCGGAGATAGCCGAGATGCGCGGCGAGCGGCGCCGATCTCGCTCTATGCCGGACAACACGTGTCTTGATCGTGACCAGACGCGAGCGGCCCGTGAGCAGACGGTTTGCCCGCACGCTGGCGACCCGGCCCCGGCCGAAGCGCGAATGCCGATGGTTGGCGAGGTGGCCGGCTCGCGAGATGCCACCGCCGGCGCGCTGAGCAGCCGCAAGCGCCTGGGCGATAAAGGGCTTAGCGCGCTGGCTCCGCGAGGAGCGGATGCGGCCGGGCCGAGGCTGAAAATCCTTCTCCTCAGCCATGGCGAGCCTCGGCAATGTGCGAAATGTAGAATCCGTGCAACGAGTTGCCGGCGGCGCGCACATTGCGCGCCAAAGGACCACATTGGCGGATCAACGAAAAAACAAAGCAACAACAACCGACCGACCGAGCCGCACATTGCGGCCTTTTATCTCGCCATCGTCCGGTCGGTACTTGCGGCGATTTGCGACAAGTTCGGGTCATTGCGGTGGATCCTTCAATAGCGCCTGCCCGAACACGTTGGCTGGTGGCCGATTCATTGCGAAAGAGCCGCCGCGACTTGGCAGTTGACTTGCGAAGCCTCCACTGTTTACGAGCGTTTGCGATAGCGATCGTTACCCGAAGGGCCGAGACACCCGTAGGGTGGCTCGGTGAGGAGCGAAGCGACGAGTAGAGCGCGGGCCGAAGGCATCGCCCGCATGATTGTGTTGCAGCGTTTCGAATGCAAACCGAATGTCCGTCACGGGACGCCAGCGAACCTGGAAACTGACGGCTGATATCAGGAGCTGCCCGATGTGCAGCCGCCGCAAGAAGGGTGCGTGCAGACGTACCGCGATCCGCACATTGACGTTGAAGATGCCGTGCAGTCATTGCGATCGCCCCGTGGCCGAGAGCGCGACGAACAGGCCCTCCGACTGCGGCGCAATCGCCGAAACATCGTGCACCGGAGTGGCAGCTGAGCCGCCCTGCGCGGGTTGATCGAGCGCCACTCGCACGCCACGAGACGGACGATCAACGTGGCCGAAAAACAGCGGCGCCCGCGTCCAGGATGAACGAGAAAAGGCCGCGAGGGGAAGAGGTCCTGATGCCCTCTCCGCATCGACAAAAGGGACGATGGCCGCGACATAGGCTGTCGTCTCGGCGGGGAGTGGACGGTGTCTATCGCGAAACTCCTCATAGCGGCCGGGACCTGCATTATAGGCCGCAAGGAAACCAGGCGAGCCGTAGCGGTCGTGCAGTTCGCGAAGGAAGGCGGCGCCGGCGAGGATGTTGTCACGGGGATTGAAAGGATCGCGCCCGAGACCATAGCGCGCACGCATGTCCGCCCAGGTCTTGGGCATGAGTTGCATCAGGCCGAGTGCCCCTTTCGGTGAGACGGCACGCCGATCGCCGTTGCTCTCGACCCGCATCACGGCGCGTATCCATGCAGCCGGAATGCCAAAACGCTGCGCGGCTTCTGCCACATGAGCTGCGTAGTGAACGCTCGCCGGTTGACTTTGCGCCGGCTCTCTCGGCGCGGATACTGCTGCCGTTGGCCCGCCAATTACCAGCAGGCCGATAAGGAGGAGAACGGCAAGGCCCGCCGTGTCTCCACCATCATGGCGAGGCGTCGTACTGCCTACCGGCGGCGCGCACGGACCGCCGGTTTGACCACCGCTGTGCGTGGCGGCCGCCCGACGGTTGCCTGGACCCGAGTTATGAGACGGCTTTTCCCCGAACAGGGGGGTGGACCGTTGGTGCACCTGGTTGCCGGCACGCGCGACAGGATCCTGCATTCAGTCAGTCCCGCTCGGCGCGTTGGGGCAGACGATTCCAGTTCAGCGTCCAGGCCGCTTTGTCGTCGCCCGACTGGAAGAGATTGGCGCGGATCGGCCGCGGCAGCGCCGGGTCGTCGATGATCAGCGAAACGTAATCGCCGGCCTTTTCGCCGGTACGCTTCCAGCCTGCCCCGATCTCCGGGCCGTCGGCATCGCCGAGGCGGATACGGTAGTCCGGCGCGTTCTCGGCATCTGAGGATTCGGCCGGGACGAGGGTGAGAATCCGCTCGAAGAACAGCGTCTCAACGCGTCCGGTGAAGCCGGACTTATCGCGGGTGAACTGGCCGATTTGTGCCATGGGAAAGCTCCTGGGTTGCTGGGTTGGAAGCGGGTCAATGGGTGGCGGCACGCCAGACGAAGCGGCCGTCGGCGGCTTCGTCCGTCCAAAGCGGGACCGCGCGCGCGACGATCGACGTGACGGGCAGCGCGCCGAAATAGCGGCCGTCGAGGCTGTCCGGGACGGTCGGGTTCATGAGGAAGACCTCGCCCGGCTCGAGGGTATGGCAACCGCTCCAACGTGGCAGCGGACGGCCGCGATGGTCCCGATCATGTGCGGTGCCGACATCGACATGATCGACGGAAACGGTGTCGCCTGACCGGCAAACAGTCTGCCCGGGCAGCGCCATCACGTGCTTCAACAGCGGCACACCTTTGGGAAGAAAGCCGCCATCGGCAAGGAAGCTCGCGATCGGCTCCGGCAGCCGTACCTCGACCAGTTCCAAGTCGCGCAGCTCTCCGAGCGGATGTAGCACGTAGAGCCCTATCGGCGCGCTCGCGGTGGCGTTCCAGATCAGCCGCGGCGCGGGATGAAGGAACGCCAAGGTGCCGGCGACCAGCGCCGCAATGTAGATCAATATGAGATAGCCGAAGCGGGTCATGGCGTGACGCTCCGACGCTTGAGCCAGGCCACATGCTGCTCGCGCGTGTAGGCGCGCGGCACATGGTCGGCAGCGAGACGGTTGTGGAGATGCCGCCAGTATTCCGGCGCAGCGTCAGCCGGATCGATGGAGAGCGCCTCAATGGCGTCGACGGCCTGCAACACGCGCTCGACCTTCGGCCAGCTATCGACACGCAGCAGGATTTCACCGCCGGGCCGAACGAATGGCAGCGTCTGGTAGCGCTGGCCGGGCTCCACGGCGCGCACGATGTCCATGCGCGATACCACGGTGCCATAGTCGTTCGATGCCCAGCGAACGAAGCCGAAAATACTTCCGGGCGAAAAACTTGAAAGGCTGCGGCGGCGATCGAGAATCTTCTCCTCGGCCCGATGACCGAAGCGCAGCCAATGCTCGATCCGCTTCTCGATCCAGGTCAGTTCGACATGGGTGAGCGCAACGCTCCGTCGATGCGAGGGCGGCACGGCACGTGGCGGCAACGCCTCATTGTCGTTCATGACGGATCTCCGGTATCAGTGGGAATTCTCGCGCCAGCAATTCGCGCAGCATGTCGGCGACGGTGACGCCGCGCTGGAACGCGACGACCTTGATGCGGCCGCGCAGTGCCGGCGTGACGTCGATTGTCAGGCGCGCGGTCAATGCCGCTGTGTTATCGATGCGACGCCGCGACGCGTCGCTGGACTTGATCCAGCTTTCGGCATCGCCAGGTCGCGACGCGAAGCCGCGCTTGGTGGAGCGCCCGCTCATGGCGCGAGCCTCGCAACTTCAGCCGCGAGCGCGGTGATCTCGCCGGAGGCCGTGCTCTGCTCGGCAAGCTCGAAGACGAGCCGACCCGACTGTGCGGCGTCGGCGAAGACGACACGCTGCCCGATGGTGCTGGCGAGCACTGACGGATCGTGATCGGCGAGTGTCTCCGCTGTCGCGCGGGCGATGCCCGTGCGCGTGTCGCAGCGATTGAGCACGAAGCGGGCGGCGAGCTGCGGACGGTAGATGCGAGCCTCGCGCAGCAGCGCCAGCATCTCGGCCGACGCCCAGCCGTCGAATGGCGACGGCTGCACGGGAATCAGCACCAGGTCAGCCGCCAGTAGTGCCGATCGTATCAATCCGGCGATGCGCGGCGGCCCGTCAATGACGACATGATCGGCAGTGCGCGCGATCTCCGGCGCTTCGCGATGGAGTGTATCCCGGGCGAAGCCAACGACGCCGAACAGCGGCGAGACGTTCTCCCGCGCCCGCTGCCGCGACCAGTCCAATGCCGAGCCTTGGGGATCGGCATCGAGCGGCGTTACACGCTTTCCGCGGAGCGCCCATTCACCGGCGAGGTGCAGCGCGAGCGTGGTCTTGCCGACACCGCCTTTCTGGTTGAGTACGGCGACGATCATCGCTTGCCTCCCGTCTTGCGACCTGAAAGCGGCAGAGATGGTTTGCTTGGGTGCTCGGTTGGCGGTTCAGTGTCGTCGGGCTCGGCATTATCCCCAGGACGTACCGGCCCACTACAACAGTTAGATTCTAAGTTAGACTCTAAGTTAAGGCCGGGAATCGCGGTTTCCGGCCAAAGCGTTGGTTGCGGTTCACGCGTGCGAAGTCCCGATAGGGCTGCGTGCGGAATCCCGACATGGTTTGCGTGCGAAGTCCCGAGTGCTTCCACAGCGCCGTCCACAGGGGGAGTGGATAGTTTGGCCGGAACAATGCGCAGCAATTCGCGGCGTGCTTCACGCTCGATGCGCAACTGATAGCCGGGAAGCGGCTGACGCGCAGCGATGCGCCGGATCTGCAGCGCAAAATCAGAGACACGCACCAGACTGCCCGACTTCGCATGGAGGTGCGCGACCTCAAACAGCCATCCTCTCGGCTGGCGACCAGCGTGCTTGCGCGCGACGCGGTACAGCCAGCGCTCGATCCCGCCGGTCAGGCTGAAATAGGCCGGATCAATCGTGAGAACGAGCGAGCGATCGATGACGCCGCGATAGAACCAGTCGGGGAGAACGAATTCCATGCCTTCCACGCGGCCGTCGCGCCGCGCGCATTCCTCCCATTCGTTGATCCAGGAGAACTGGTGGCGCCGCCAATGCTCGCCCTGCCGGATGCTGGTGCGGATGACGGTCGCCTGCAGGCGGGCCAGTCCTCCCTTCAAGAGCTTGTAGTCACGGGCTCCGGTCTGCCGACCAACTGCGGTCAGAAGCTGGTAGGGTGTGAAGCGCAGGAAACGCGAAGTCTTCAGGCCAAGGTTCTCGGCCTCGACAATCTGGCTCGCCGCCCAAATCAGCACGTCGGCATCCCAAATGGTCGCCATACCGTGCTCAGGAACTGCATAGACTTCGACACACACGTCGCCAGCCTGGTAGTGGATCGGCCTCGTCCGCTTGGCCTTGGCGAGCGAAAAGAACGGCCGCTCCATCAGGTCGCGCTGATCGCGCGGACTGGCGTCGCCAGTGGCGACAACGAACGGGTCGAGCTTGCTTCGCTCGCTGGGCGTGATGAGGCGGCGCGACGACATGGGCGGGATGCCTCAGCGATGCGCGTTGCCGGCAGCGCGGGCCTCGAGATAGCGAGGATCCGACGTTGAATTGCAGGCGGCCTGATCGGCCCAGGCTTCGAGATCGCCGATGGCGTAGACGACGCGGCCGCCGAGCTTGCGAAAGGTCGGGCCATTGCCATGGCAGCGGTACTTCTCCAGCGTGCGCGGCGAGATGCCGAGGAGGCGCGCGGCCTCGGGGGTGCGCACGTAGCGGATGGCGAGTTGCGCGGCCCTGTCGAGCATGGGAGTTCTCCGTCTTGCCTCGAAGCGCCGCGGCTAAATCGCGGCATGTCGGGGCCAGAGTGGCGGAGAGTTCAGGCGTTGGGGGTGGACGAAAATTGACGTACGTTTGTGTCCCCCCATCATCGCAACCAGGCGAAGCCAGGCGCTACCAGCGGGCGCGGGTTAAGTCATCGGGGCGATGGCTTTTGAGGGATTGGGCCGATCACAGGCCGCGTAGAAGTTTCAGATAACCGCGCTCGACCAGAGCGATCGAGTCATGAATGAGGCGGTTCGCCTTACGGCGGGCGTGCGAATCCTTCCACTCGACCGAACGACGGTGCGCGTGATCGGAGGCCAGGACCTTCGCCGCCACGTCTCGCGGGCCGCCGCCCAGGTCGTAGACGTCGAAGGCGTGCAGGAGCTGTATCAGTCGACGTTTCTGAAACGACGTCAGCCGCAGCGCCGCCGGCAGAAGACCAGTGCGCTGGCCAGCAAGGCGGCGGGCCAAGTGCAGCGCCACGTCGGCGCGCAGTTCGCCCATGCTGTCGAGCGGCACAAGCACGGAGGGGCGGCGCATGGCCTGCTCGTCGCGCAACCGGACATGGAGCTCGCCCGAGCCGTCGGAGACAACCAGCTCGCGACCGTCAGCATCCGTCTGCTCAACGGTCGCCAGTCCGAAAGACTTGCGATCAATCGGATGAACGGTCTCAAACTCCGGCGGCGCGGACTGGAGGATCAGTGTTCCCGGTGAAGCCTCGGGCAGCCAAATGGCTGGTTCGGGCCCAACCGGAGAGGCGGGGTCATGGGCGACACCGCAACCTCCATCGACGTGCGAAACTCGTTCGGATGGTTTCGGGATCAGCGCCCTCGCGCGCGATCTGGCGTTCAGCACGGACGAAATCGCGGCGATAGTCGGCATTGCGCCGCAGAAACTCAAGGGCAAAACCCGGACGCTCAAGGCGATTCAGGCGTTCAATGGTCTCGGGCGCCCGCCAATACTGGGTCGGCATGGTCTTCTCGTCTTTCGTTCTGTGCCCCGCACCACGAAGCCAGAAAGACGCTACAAGAAACTAGACCCTTAGGTTGCATCACGCGAGGCCGCAATTTGTGTGATCGGACGCAAATTCACTGCATTCGCGGCAGCAAAAGGTCCCGATATCCGGCTTCCGACATCCACCGCGCACGGGCGAGATGGCTGTCGTGGACGATTTTGGCACGATCCGGTTCGCGTGCGGGGTCGAGGCCGAAGATCACGCTGACCACCTCACGCCAGTCGGCGCCCTCCTCCTCGGCAATTAACAACCTAACGTAGATCGCAAGATGTTTCTCGTCGTAGGCGTTGACGCGATCAGTTATTGGCGGGCTGTCCTGGAATGGCGCCTCGTTCATTGCAATTGCCCCTCAGCATGGATGCAGCGATTAGAACTCATCTAAGCCCCGGAACTTTGCAAGCCGGGAAATCGTCGTACGCGATTTGTGCCGTGATGCGCAAATCGCATCGCGGCGCTCCCCGGAAGCGGCAAACCAGGCCCAAGCCAGACGATATGAATAGCACGGCTCGGTACGAATCGGAACGATCGTTCCTGGAACGATCGTTCCGATGCGAGTTCCCATGTCGCCATGGATCTCAAGGAGGTCATGGCGATCAATTTGCGTCGGATACGCCATAAGAAGGAGATGACGCAGGAAGAGTTGGCCGATGGTGCCGGGCTAAGTGTCCGTTACGTCGGCGCAATTGAACGCGCCGATGTGTCGGCCAGCGTAACCGTGCTCGGCCGAATCGCGGAGGCGCTAGGGGTCGAAGCAACCGATCTGATCAAACGAACGGCGGTTCATCCTCATCGCGCTCGATGATGTGACGAATTTGTGCTCCATCGCAGCCTTAGCACGTTATGAATCAACTCGGCATTGCCGTCACGCATAAGTTGATAGGCGACTTTACGTAAATCTGGTCTGTCTCCAGAGACGCATACCTGTCCAGGGATGGGAGGGCGTGCTGAGTGAGATGGAGTGGGCTTTATGACCCTGTGCGAGCACTTGCCAGCCGACATCCGCGAAGTCGTGGACGCTTACGTCGGGGACCTCAGGCCCCAACCTTGGCGGATTCGCTTCCTCTTGCTGATTGATCTCCTTCAAGAGAAGTTGGAGAGCGGACCCGCCGCTGAGCATTGGCGTCTACTTCAACAATGGACCGGCATAGTGACGGCGATCTTGGAACAGTTGCCGCCTGACAGTTCGGTCGTCGAATGTTTGGGGTTGATGAGCATCAGCTTCAACGACCAGTGGCGCGCTCAGGCGCTCGGCCAGATCGAACGAGATCCCACGGTGCTGGATCGCTTGGTCGCAATCTGTCCTGACTGGGAAGACATCGTCGAAACCGTATTGGAGACCAATCAAAGACGGCCGATCAAGGCCGGCCAGGTTCGCCGTCGCTGATCGGGATCGATCCGCCATCCGCACCGGCTCACGAAACTCTGCGGGCTTGGTCTTAAACTTAGAGATGCCCCGCCCGGACCAGCCGGGCGAGGCATTGTGGGCCGGCTCAGTCGCCGTTCCGACGGTTAGGACGAGACCAGATCAGACTGAAGCCCTCACCGTCCTCGTCGTCGAAGAGGTTGGCGAAGATCGGAGCGGTGAAGCTCGGATCGTCGAGCTTGAGACCGAGATAGTCGCGGCCCTCGTTGGAGCGCTTGGACCAGGCGGCCCCGATCTCCACACGGCCGACGTAAACCCGGTGGCTGGGAGCGTTGTCGCCCGAGCGGCTGGTTTCGGGGACGATCCGGACGTTCTTGGCCTGCAGCGAGAGGGTGACGATTTCGCCGTTGAACTCGTTGTTGCCAGTCTTCTTGAAGGTGCCGATGGTCGCCATGGTAGTTCTCCTTGATCTCTGTTTTCCGAGCCCGCACCTTGCGGCCTCGATGGTGATCGACAGGCCGGAGGCGATCGACGGCGCACCCCGCAGGGGCTCGACAGCAAAGGAGGAACTTTCTTGTTTCGCGAGGAATGACGGCGCAGCCGGCAGGGGATGAAAGTTGTGACGCCGCTGTTGCGCCATAGGCGATCGAGGCTTCTTAGCCGTCCTTCGGGCAGATCAATCCATCGAAGAGGCCGTTGGTGCGCTCGGCCTACAGAACTGACGTCAAGGAGAATGTGGCGAGTTCGACCGCACCGAGAGCCGGCTAGTGAGTTCGATGGTGACACGCGCCCTCCCCCTTCAGCAACGGACGGGTTTGGTGCCGTGATTACGCGTCGACCGCGAGGCCCGTTCACATTTATTGTCGCCGTATCCTTAGATGCGAGCGCTTGGTCCATGTCGCTATGATCACCGTGACGAAGCCGGGGCGCAAGCTTGTTGATCGGAGCTTCAACGGCCAGCCCGCTCTCGTTCGAATTTCGGCGATGAGGACCGCGAGCATTGCCGATATCTGGTCCAGTCCCCGCCGTCGACGCGACGCCTTCAGTAGGCGCTACCATTGCCCGGTAGGTCCGGGTGCGGCCATTCCCGTGAAGCGGATGAACGCCTTAATGCTGACGGCAATCGCGCCTGCGACAGCAAATATCGTCTGCCAGATTGGTGAAGGCACCGCCATCAGGGCTATTCCATATGTGGCGCTATAGCCCGCGACGGTAGCGGGCGCGACGTAAAGAACGATGATCAGGAGGCGAACCCAAGCCCATTGCGCGAGAGCGAGCGCAAGCCGGGCGACGCACGAAGGTTAGTCCGCCTGCCACGAGGCTAGTTGCGGCGCCTCCGAGCAAGCCGGCACGGGTATGGAAGCCCAACATGGCGATCGTCATGCCAACGAAGACCGGGAGCGCAGAGGCAGCAAGCATGAACACCAGTCAACAGAACAAGCCCATGACGAGGATAATGAGTGGTGATCCGAGGATGATCATGGCGGTGGGCTCCCTGAGATAGAAGTCTGACGGCTGCGCCTTCCACCACCACGGTGCGAACGACACTATAGCAGGAAGCGCAGCGACCGGATCGTCACAAATCCAGTTGCGCGATTTTTGTCATTAGCGCGCTTGCGCTCAAAGGGCTCCTGCAATCGGCATTTGACCCTTTGTGATCTTCAAGTGGGCACCTGCCGTTTGAAATCACCTAGCGCAATCAGTTTCAGGAAAGTCCTGTGTTCTTCTCCATTTCGAGGGCCACTCCATCGTGTGTGTTGCTTTTGAGCATCCGGGGTCATAATCGCCACTCACTCCCAAGCCTTGTTTGTTTTCCGTTTGGCGGCGCTTGGCGCGCAACTATTTCACGCAATTATAAACGTCGCCTATTGGATCTGCCCTTTGGAGAGACTGTCGGAAGCTCAGATTGTCAAATTTGGGACGATAGTCGGCAAGTTGACACGACAAACTCTTCCGAAGATCCGGCAAAACATACGAATTCAGTTTGGCACATGCATTGCTTCATTCGGGCATCATCACCAATCGCAGTGCGGTGACTTTCGGAGCAGATCTGGCACGCGTTGTCGCGAGTGTCAGTTCTGCCGCGGCGATTCACCGTTGGCGATATCTTAAGAAGCCGGTGTGGACCGGAAAAGTGCAGGGCCTTTGATGAAATCGAGAGTTCTTCTGTTGGGTGCCACGACGATTGCAGTCATGACCAGCGGTGCGGCCAACGCGCGCGTTGAGCCAGAACCGAAGCTGCCGCTGGTCGTATGGAACTGGTCGGGTGGCTATATCGGCGGGCACATCGGCGGTGGGTACGGCCGAACCTCCTTCAGCAATCCCTACGGTCCCTCGATCCATGGCGGTATCGTGGAAAGCCCGGCATTTCTCGCGGGTGGCCAGATCGGCTACAATTGGCAGAACAGCAGCTGGGTGTTTGGCGTTGAACTGGATGCCAGCGGTGTTATTTCCGAGGGCACCAATACCTGCCTCGCTCATTCGGGCCTGGTTGTGAGCGCAAACTGCATCGCAGGTCCCAACCTCTTCGCCACCGCGACTGGCCGCATTGGCTACGCTTTTGGCGCACTCGGCCACACGCTGGCGTATCTCAAGGGAGGCGTAGCCTGGCAAAACAATAGAGGCGATGTCGTCAACAACTTTGAAGCCGGCTACGCGCCCCAGGAGAAGACCCATTTCGAGTATGGTCGTCTCGGTGGCGTCATCGGGCTGGGCATCGAGCAAGTGATTACGCCTGCATGGTCGGTGAGCGTCGAGTATGATTATCTGCACTTTGGCGGACCGGGCGTAGCGACGGCTTCGACAGTGCAGTTTCCGCCGTTTGCGATTCTGCCGGCGAACACAACCAGCCTGTCCAGCAACTACCACATTGGAAGGATTGGCCTTAACTACCATTTCGACGCCGACCTAAAGGCCGCAGAGTGGTCTAATGCGCCACTGTACACGAAGGCACCGGCCAGCGCGCAGCCCATCTCCTACGCGCCCGGCTGGTCATTCGAAGGCGGCTCGCGGCTTTGGCTCAGCCGGGGAAGATTCCAGTGGGATCACAGCGCAGCGGACCAAGACCAAGATCCCGGTTTGCTGGTATCAAGGCTCACGTATCATGGACTGGACGGATTCTCCGGGGAGTTATTCGGCCGTGTCGATAGCCCGTGGGGAGTTTTCCTGAAGAGCAATCTTGGTACCGGGCGCTTCAACAAAGGCAAAATGAACAATGAAGATTGGCTGCCCGACGACGGACGGCCCTACCAAAACACCCTCGAAGGTCAGTCAAACGGAAGGTTCACATATTACACGGCCGACGTCGGTTACGATTTCCTGCGAAGTACAAACTATAAAGTCGGTGCATTTGTGGGCGCGACCTATTACGGCCAGAGCTCGGACCGGATCGGCTGCGTCGAGTTCGCCAATCCACGGCATCGATGTCTGAAGCCGGGTGACAACAGGATCGTTGGCAGCGAGGATACGCAATGGAATGCGCCTCGAATCGGCCTGAGCGCCGAAACCATGCTGACCGAGCGCTGGCGGCTGAACGCTGATATCGCTTACCTGCCCTGGACCGATTTCATCGGTCGGGACTATCACCTCTTGCGTCCCGCCACTACCTTCACGGAACAACGCGGCAGTGGTGGTGGCGGCGTCCAGCTTGAAGGCGTTCTGTCGTACTTCATCACGGATAACATCAGCGTCGGCGTTGGTGGTCGCTATTGGGCCATGTGGACCAAAAGGGACGCCGAGTCTATGCACTGCGGCAACGGCTGCATCGAGCACTCGCCCTCATTTGCGAAGTACAGCATGGAGCGCTGGGGTACATTCTTTCAGGCCTCTTACAAGTTCGATTCAAAGACTTGATCTTGGTCAGCTCGAGACTACTTCTCGAGCCATCCAGGCCTGCTCGTAAGCATCGACGTCGGCGCCAAACAGCGACGCCGACGTCGTGGATAATGATGGTTGAGCACCTCGGAATCGAGCAGAGCTCAGCTTGCTTGCAAAGAATGCCAGCCGGTGCGAGCCCCACACGCCTATCGAGTCGCTTCCGGCTTCTGAAGCCTCAGTGCCGACACGCTTGCACCCACCACCCGGCCTACCTTGCAGGTGGAGCAGACGTTTGAGCGCTGGCAACGCCGATTAGGTCCAGAGACAGCGCCAAAACGAAGAACAGCAATGTGCGGTACATGATCAAAGCTCCAGAGCCAGAAAATTAGGCCATATTCCACGAGCCCAGCACGGGGGAGATCGCATTTGACGCCGCGTCGCGGGAAGTGTTCACAGGAATGGGGATCGGTGTTCGACGTAACTCTGGCCGTCTAATGCAACTCGCCTGTCAAGAACTGCGCTCGCCCCAAACCAAACGACCAGTCCTCGTCGTCATTGATAACGAAGTTGATAACGAGATCGGTGGGCGCTATTCCGCACCGACGACAACCTCTCAGCCAGCACTCGATAGAATTCGACCTTCAATGTCCTCTCCCGTGGGCGGCTGGTCAACTGCAGAATGACCAGCCTCTCGGTACGCTCGAAACCAAGACCAGTGTCGAACGCAACTACGCGAGACCGCGGATGAAGATGCACGACCTGATAGCGGTCGCGGGCCGGTACGTGCAGGGTCTCAACCAGCACTTCATGAGTGACGTCCACCAGCTTCTGGAGCTCACCATCGCTCCATCCCTCGATCAGATCAAACCTAAGAAATGGCATTGAGAACCCCTTGTGCGACCGACGTTTGGGTCGCGTGGTTTGGACTTGCGCTCTCGGCGAGCGCGCTAGCACACTCTCGTAGATTGCAATCACGACTCTTCGATGCGCCACCAGCATCTTGCCACGTGAAAACGCGCAATACCGGTTGCAACTTTTTCATCAGGTGGAGGGACGCATTCGAAATTCAGATGACCATCATCACGGCTTCAGATGACTCGAACTCTCCTCGGTTTAAATCTCCGAGGCAGAGCCGACGAAGCATGCTGCAGGCGCCAGCGGTCGCCCAATTCGCCGGAGCACGCTAGAAAAGGTGAAAAAATGTGCGCCAAGATGGATGCGCACGATCATTGCGCTTTTTGCAACAATATGTTGCCGGGCGACGGCATTCCCGGCTGATCCGACCAGAACTATTAGGAAGCTGAAACAGGAGAGGAGTTCGATGAACCAGCAAATTCGGCTCTACGGTGGCAAGTAGTCGGGTCACAGCCATCGTGTGGAGTTGTTTCTCAGGCTTCTTGATCTGCCGTTCGAGTTTGCCGCTACGCCGCCACCTGATCGCAAGACGCCGACGTTTCTGGCAATGAACGCATTCGGCGAGATTCCGGTCATCGACGACAATGGCATCATCATCGCTGACTCGAATGCGATTCTTGTCTATCTCGCCAGTCGCTACGATGCGTCCAGGACCTGGCTTCCTGTGGAGGCCGTTGAACTCGCGCAGGTTTAGCGATGGCTCCCAGTCGCTGCCGGCCCTCTCGCCTCCGGACCAGCAACCGCTCGCCTCGGCACCGTGTTTGGACGATCGATCGATCGTGAGCGGTCAACCGAGATCGCGGATCGGCTCTTCAAGGTGATGAACGAGCATTTGGCACAGAGAGGGTTCGTCGCCACCGACGTGCCGACAGTTGCTGACGTCGCATGCTACAGTTATACGCGCGCCGCACCGGAAGGTGGCGTGTCGCTGGAGCCTTACCCGAACATCGTTCGATGGCTCGAGCGTATCGAAGCATTGCCAAGATTCGAGCCAATGCCGCCCGCACCTCAATAGATGCCTTCTGGAGCGGTAAATCATGACATCGGAACGCGGTTCGTCTCCGTTTCACCCAGGTGAGCTCGAGGTCCAGCAGCGGGCGGGTGTCGACGACGGCATCCGGAAGCGTGCGCAAGTGGCAATACGAAAGGAGATGCCCGAACAGCACCGGGCGTTTTTTGCGAACTTGGGCTACGTCTTTGTCGGATCCGCTGATCGGGACGGCTTGCCGAGCGCATCGGTTTTGACTGGGCCGACAGCCTTCATGTCGTCGGGCGCCTGCTGGTCAGGGCTTGCCGACCTAAGGACGATCCCTTGAGCGATAATCTCGTAGTTGGGGCCAACTTGGGGTTGCTAGGCTTAGACCTGGCCAACCGGCGGCGAAATCGACTCAAGGACGAGTTGCAAGCGCGGACGCTGAGGGTTTTGAGGTGCATGTGCATCAAAGCTTTGGCAATTGTCCGAAATACATTCAGGTTCGCCAAAACATAACCTCGGATCAGTTCTCGTCTGATCAAAGGCAGAGATTCGAATTCAAGCAGCTCGACGAGGCGCTTAAGCGGATCATTCAAAACGCGGACACTGTTTTCGTGGCATCCTGCATTCGCACGCAGAATGGGGAGCCAGACACCTATGACTGCGATATATCTCATCGTGGGGGCCGACCGGTTTCGTCCTGGTCGGCGATCGCGAGATCACGATTCCAGACTTTCTGGCAACCTCTATTACAACACGCTGGGCAACTTTTCAGTCCATCCATATGCCGCTCTGCTCTTCATCGATTTTCTGACCGGCGATTTGGTACACATTTGCGGACGCGTTGAAATTCTTTGGAGCGACCCGCGTGTTGCCTCGTATTCTGGTGCCCAACGGGCCTGGCGCGTATATATCAAGGATGGATAGTTCGCGCCGAGCGCCTCCATTCAATCTGCCCCCGAAGTCGAGTTCTTGCCCTTTACTATCATGAAAGGGCGTTGGCAAAATGAGTAGGCTCAGCTAGACCCTCGCTCAGTCGCCCAACAATCAAATCGACCCCACGTCAGAACGGAGAACTGCCTTGTATGTGCCTCCCGCGTTCAGAGACGATGACCTCGACAACATCCGAGCAAATGTCCGCTCCGCCCGGCTGGCCAATTTGGTCACGGCCACCGCAGATGGGCCACTCGCGACGCCGCTGCCGCTCTTTCTTGAAGAGACTGAAGGCGAGCGGGGCGTTCTGTACGGGCATGTTGCAAGGGCAAACCCGCAGTGGAATTCGCCTCCGATCGGCGAAGCCCTCGCAATCTTCACGGGGCCCGACGCCTATGTGACGCCCTCCTGGTACGCCACCAAGCAAGAAACCGGCAAAGCGGTGCCGACATGGAATTACATCGCCGTCCACGCCTATGGTCCGGTGGAATTTTTTCACGATCCCGAACGCTTGCTTGAGGTTGTCACGCGCCTCACAAACATTCAGGAAAAGCCGCGCGCAAAACCTTGGACTGTTGACGAAGCTCCTGCCGACTTCGTCGCCGCACAGTTGCGCGGGATCGTTGGGGTGCGCATTCCCGTCACCAGGTTCGAAGGCAAACGCAAGATGAGCCAGAACCGTCCTGAAGCTGACCGCACGCGCGTTGCCGCCGGCCTCACGGCAAGCGAGGACCCACGAGATAGAGAAGTGGGACTGCTCATTCCGGTTGAGGGCGGAGAGAGATCCTCCAATTAGCACGATCGGAGACACTATGCTCAGCTTTCAGACTTCACTTCTATTCCTGGCAGCGGCCCTCGTTGTAGCGATCACGCCCGGGCCAGGCATCTTCTACATCGCAGCACGCACGCTTGCTGGCGGGCGCTCGGAAGGATTGGCATCAAGCGTCGGCCTCGGTCTCGGCGGGCTCGTGCACGTTCTCGGAGGCGCTATCGGCCTATCTGCGCTCGTCATGGCAAGCGCGGAGGCGTTCACTTTGTTGAAAATCGCGGGAGCCCTATATCTCATCTGGCTCGGCATCAAGACATGGCGCGAAGCTCGCGTCGAGGATCCAACTGCTGTTCAAACGACAGGAGCGCATCGCGCCTTTCGCGAAGGCATCGTGGTCGAAGCGCTTAACCCGAAGACCGCCGCATTTTTTCTCGCCTTCATCCCACAATTTGTAGATCCTACCGCTCACGTCGCCGCGCAGTTCATCGTACTTGGGCTCATCTCGGTCGCACTGAACACAACTGTCGACTTGGTCGTAACCTATTGGGCCGCGAAAGCGAGGGCCGGACTCGCAAAGCGTCCGTCGTTCATTGCCAGGACACGACAAGCGTCGGGCGCCGTCATGTGCGGACTGGGAGCGACATTACTATTTGCTCGTCGTGCAACTTGATGCCACACACGCAACGGGAAGCTAGTCGCCCTCGACCGCGATCAATCGCTCGGAGAGTTGAGGTTCAACGATCCCACAGCCGTCAGACTCGTTATGTCCGGTTTCCGTGAATATAGCCAAGCGCCTCACGCTGGCTGCTGCAACGGAGCGCCGAAGATCACACGCTGATAATCGGCCAGCAGAGCCGGCTCTTTGAGCGATCCGTGATGGTGGAGCTGTTTCCAGACGCCGTTTACTTTCGTGAACCAGCGCGTTGTTCGGAAGCGCAAAGTCGAGGGTGGCAGACGGCGTCTCGCAGGTGCCTTTCTCTCGCCCGACGAAAAGGTGCCAGTCGTCGCCGCCCTGGGACGAAGAGTCATAAAACGTCACCGTCACAGTTACATTCCCTCCGAACAGCTTTGCATAGCCGTCACGGATGGCGGACCAGCCACGGCGAATGCCGCCGATGGGATTGTCCATGCTAAAGCCTGATGGCATTAAGTTCGATAGCCTGAATTTTTGAGGTAGTTGGCGCATTCGTCGGATGAAGGCATCGAGTGCGTGGCCGATTGCGGCGCAGACCGCGTCCACGGTTCGTGCGGAAGCTTTGCGGAGCAGGTGCTTGAGCTTGGCAAAGACCTGTTCGATCGGGTTCAGGTCGGGCGAGTATTTTGTCAGGAAGAAGAGTTTGGCGCCGACCGAACGGATGAGCTGGCGAACTGCTTTGCTCCTGTGGCTGCCGAGGTTATCCAAGACGACGATATCGCCGGGTCGAAGGACGGGCAGAAGAACCTTCTCGACATAGGTACGAAAGCTCACGCCGTCGATCGGCCCCTCACCGATAAGTTCAACTTCGTCGGAATCCCGGCAGAGTGCCTGGCTCGCCAAGATCCCAATATAGCCCCGCCATGATAGCCAGTGCTTCACGCGCGAGCCCCGTCGGCAGGTGCTCGTCGGCTGCGTGCTGCCGGCATCCAGGATAGGCGTGGGGCACCCATAACGTGGGCAAGTCCAGCAGGTTGGCAAAGATATCGTTCGGAAGTGACCCTGCGAAATTGGGCAACATCGCCGGCGCTTTCTGCGTCGTCCGGATGATCGAGGCTTCGGCCCATTTAGCCCACGGGTCCTCAGGGTCGAGGCGCGTGGCAAGAAAAACACCATCGTCGGGGCTTGGTGCCACCTGGACCATGTCGAGGCCGGACTTCGCGAGGTGTCGCCGAAGCGCGGGCAAAATGTCCTCGTGATCAACACCGACTACAAAGCGGAGCTGACAGCGCGCCCAGGCAGTCGGGGGAATGGCGTTGACCGGCGCCTGCGGATTTCCGCAACTCATAGCGAGAACATCGAACGAGCACCAGCCGTACACCTGCTCTGCCGGAGTCAATCCCGGCTCACCCCAATCCGGATCGATCTCGGGTCCGCCGGGCCCCCCATCAACGACACAATCGCCAAGCGTGCTCCGAACGGAATCGGGCAACCCATTTGGAAACCATTCAGGGATCAGAATGCGACCGTTCGGAGAGACGATCGTCCCCAGGGCATGCGCGAGCTGGATTGCAGGGTCAGAAAGCAAACCGCCCCAATTGCCGGAATGATGCGCGCTCTCGCGCGCGTCGATCGAGATGTCGAAGGTGAGACATCCGCGCGACCCCAGGAACACCGTGGGCCGATGCTCGGACAAGCGCGGTCCGTCGGAGGCCAGGAAAAGATCGGCACATAGGCGCTTCTTGTGCGTCGTACAGAGTTCGCGCAGGCCAGGCGAATCGACCTCTTCGCCCATTTCGATTAAGTATTTCAGGTTGAAGCCTAGACGACCTCTCGTCTCGAGCACAGCACGGAGGCTGGCAATGTTGATGGCATGCTGTCCCTTGTTGTCGGCGGCACCACGTCCGTACCAGCGATCATCGAGCTTTGCGAGGCGCCAAGGCGACCTTCCCGCGGCCCACGATCCTTCCATTCCTCGAACCACATCGCCGTGCCCATATCCCAGCACCGTCAGCAATGATGGATCCTCTATGCGTTCTGCATAAAGGAATTGGGCTCCTGCAGCGGCCAAAACCTGGCAGTCGCAGCCGAGCTGTTCAAGCATGCAGCGGAGCTGGTCGAGATACTCGGCAAGCTGAAGCTTTCGCTCTGGGTTTTGACTCTCCGAAGGAATAGCGACGAGCTGCGAGAGCACGGTCTCGAAGTCTCCGCAATCCAAATGGCTTCTCGCACGCGAGATTGCGGCGTTCCGGCTCATTTCGGCTAGCTCCTTGCACGCCAAAGGGAGCTCAACGGGCGGCCGGAAACACGCGGGTATGCGCAGCCTCGATCTCAATGCGGACGCGTTGACCGGATTGGAACAGCGGCCGTCCGGGGCTCACTGAAGTCCGCGCGGTCAATCGAATGGACCCTACCTGCACGAGCACGCTTTGGTTCGTGCCCGTGTAGGCAGATTCCAAAACCATCGCGGTGGCGCCCTCGTCGGATGTCAGGCCGACATACTCCGGGCGAACGGCCAGCAACCCTCGGTCGTCCGACGTGAGCACCTGAGTGGCTTTCTGCACAACCTCAAGCCCGAGATCAGCGCTGCGGGCACAGGCTTCGCCACCAGACCGCCGCAACTCGACCGGCAGAAAGTTCATCTCACCGATGAAATCCGCGACAAAGGCGGTCGTCGGCTGCTCGTATAGCTGACGCGGTGTCCCACACTGCTGCAAGCGGCCTCGCTCGAGAACGGCAACGCGATCGGCCATGGACAGCGCTTCCTCCTGGTCGTGGGTCACGAAAATGATGGTGCTGCCGACCTCCTTATGGATCAGCTTGATTTCCATTTGGAGTTGCTGCCTAAGCTTGCGATCAAGCGCCCCGAGCGGTTCGTCCATGAGCAGCAGCGGCGGACGAAAGACGAGTGCGCGGGCCAGAGCGACACGCTGCTGCTGCCCACCCGACAACTGGCTTGGAAGTCGGGCACCATATCCGTCAAGCGCAACGAGCTTCAGGGCTTTTGCGACCTCACGTTCGACATCTGCGCCACGCAAGCCCCGGCGTCGCAGCGGATAGGCGATGTTCTCAGCGATGGTCATATGGGGGAACAACGCATAGCTCTGGAAAACCATGCCAAAGCCGCGACGATAGCTCGGAACATCATTGATCCGTACGCCGTCGAGCAGGATATCGCCGGATGACGACGCTTCGAACCCGGCGATCATCATCAGCAGAGTTGATTTTCCTGACCCGCTCGATCCAAGCAAGGCAACGAACTCTCCCGGCTCGATCGACAATGAGACGCCGTCGACCGCCTTGACCGGCCCAAACATTTTGGTCAACGACTTGACCGACACGGAACCCCGTTGATTGTGGGCCGTCGCGGCATCGGCTGTCGCTTTTTCGCTCACCCCTGCTATGCTGACGCTCATTTCGGCCCCGTCTCGAATATCTTGCGCGGTATTGAGGTCAATCGCTTCCCACCCGAACTGGTCACCACGACGGACTCGCTAAAGGCAAGACCGGCAGCGGACGTGTACATGTGAAAGACCATTCCTTCCTCGATAGCCCAGTCCGAACGAGGCGTGAAACAGCGATATAGGTCACTCGTGTGCTGGGAAACGAGCGGAGCGGTACCAAGCGTGTACCCCGTGATATTGTTGTAGGTCTCGCGCAATCCTGCCGCGACAACGCCTTCTCGCACGATGCGGTCGACATCAGCGGCAATCGCGCCAGGCCGGAGCGCGGCGATTTGCCGATCTTGGAGCTCGATCAGAGCCTGGGCTGCGGCGTGCTGCTCGGCGCTTGCTCGTCCGACGATGACCGATCGCATGATCCGGACCGTATAGAACCGCAAGCGCGGCAAGAGCTCGATATGAACAATATCGCCATCGACCAGCGGCCGCTCTGTGAGGAACCCATGCAACGAATCCCAGCCTGATCCGACATTGATAGGCCCAACAAACCCATCGTCGAACCCAAGCCGATAGTAGGCTGCAGCGGCAGCTGCGGCGATATCACGTTGACCCTTGCCGCTCGCCACCTCCCTGACGGTCGCCTCAAAGGCCGCATCCAAAAGTGAACCCGCCCGGGACATATGCGCGATCTCTTCGGCCGACTTGCATCGCCTGAGATCCCACCCCGAGCGCTCAAGGTCACAAAACTCGGTGTCCGGCAAGAGCTTGCGAAGCGATTCTAGTCTTTGGATGGTGAACGAGTTCGATTGAAACTCCGCGCCGATCCGGGCAGGCGCCGAATCCGTTTCCCGCAAGGTGCTGACCAGTACCGCAAGCGGATCGTCCCAATCCCCAAACCCCACGAGTTTGTCCATCCACGTGCGCTGCCGCGCCGGCGGCATGTCAAGCTTACGCACCAGCAGGAACGGCTCCGAGGATGCCGGCACGATGCACGCACGCCAGAGATTCTCAGAGACTGTATAGCCCGACAGCCACGACATCATCTCGGGTTCGTCGAAGATGACGCAGTCAAGGCGACGCTCCGCCATCAGCCGGCGAACGGCATCACATCGGCGCTTATACTCCTCGACAGAGAATGTGAGATCGCGGCTCATGATCGATGCTCCGTTGGGATTGCGAAACATCGGCCAAGATTGTGTCGAGTGGCTAGCTTCAGGAAAGTCGTCATTGGCTTTCTCGTTAGTGTTGAACAATTTCGGAAGCGCAATTCACTCATATCCCCATCAAGGATGGGCGCTCTCCTCCAGCCGACGGCCTGGAAGGACCGCGCTGACGAACAAGCGCAGAAGGAGCAGCAGCGCGAGCACGATGAGAAACAGAACGGCGATGACGGCGATCTGGGGACTGATTTCCAGACGGATGTTGTCCCACATTCTCATGGGCAAAGGCGTCGCGGTGGGTCCGCTCAGGAATAGGCCGAACACAACATCATCGAACCCCACGATGAAGGCGAAAATCGCTGCGCTCGCCAGCGTCGGCAACAACAATGGCAGCGTCACCGTTCTCAGCGTCACGAGAGGGCTCGAACCTAGGCTGGCGGCAGCCAATTCGAGTGTGCGGTTGAAGCGCTTGAGCCCTGCGATCATGACGACGACCGTATATGGCGCGCCAATGATCGTATAGCTAAGGGCAAATGCCAGCGGATTGCCGATCAGCGAGGACCCGGCGAGAGCGAAGAAGAGGGAAACTGCAATGACGACATGAGGAACGATCAGCGGCGAAATCAAGAGGAGATAGACGGGCACGCGCGCAGAGAACCGGTACCGCACGAGGGCGAAGGCAGCGGGAACACCAATACCCACGCTTAACAGGGCAGACAGCCCTGCCCATTTGAGACTGAAGCTCAAGGCATTGAGCCATTGCGTATTTCTGAGCAGACTTGAGAACCAGCGCAGTGAATAGCCGGGTGGCGGGAAGGTGAGATACGGTGCATCGCTGAATGCAAGAGGAATCACGACCGCGAACGGCAATATGAGTAGGAGCAGCGTTAGCGCCGCCATCAAGTAGAGCAAGGGCCGGCGGACGACCGTGAAAGCCTCATGCAACCTGAGCGACGGCCCGTGCAGGATCGCCGTTAGCTGTTCCAGGATCGGCCACGGCGTGGAGAGTCCGGATGTCGTTGTGCCGGTTGGTGAGACGTTGTCGTGCGGGCGATCGTCGAGTTCTTCCGCAATTCGCTGACGAAAAATCAGGAAGACTGTGATGACCGCGAGCATCAAGATCGATGACTGGGCTGCGGCTTCATCAAAATTGCCGAGGATCAGCACGCGCAGGCTGATGCCCTGAGCGATCAGATAGCTGTCCGGACCACCAAGAAGCTCTGGCGTGATATAGAAGCCGAGACTGGACAGAAACACGAGCGTGCAGCCGCTAATCACGCCCGGCATCGAGGCTGGCAGCGTGACCCTCAGGAAGGCGTCGGTCGGAGGACTTCCGAGACTTTGTGCCGCTTTTGCAAGGCTTGGATTAACCCGTGCCAACACAGCGTAAAGAGGAAAAACCATAAGCGGCAGCTGGACCTGGACCATGCCGATATAGACGCCGATCGAATTGAACACCATTTGCAATGGCTCGGAGATGACTCCGAGCCGCAGGAGCAGCTGGTTAATGGGCCCGTTGGGGCTGAGCAGGACGATCCAAGCGTAGGTTCTGATCAAGACACTCGTCAAATAGGGGAGCGTGACAATAAGCAGAAGAAACGCCGCCGGACGCGGTGGACATTTTGATATGGCATAAGCGAGCGGATAGGCAATCAGCAGGCAGACGATTGTCACGGTTGCGGCGAGCGCGAGAGTCCTCAGGACGATCCACAGAAACGCCGGCGAGTTCGCGATCTCGATATAGCTCTTGAGCGACCAGCCACCATCGAGCTGCAGGCTCTTGAGCACGAGTTGCGCAAGCGGCACGACGTAGCCGACCGAGAACAGGATCACGATCGGCAGGAGAAGCAGGATGGGCACCAGGCCCTCCCGTCTCAATATGTGCGCCCTTTGCGGCATAGCCACGCTCGCGTCCGCCATGGGTGATCTACCGTGCGCCGGAAATCCAACGCTCCCATTGAGCGACGGCAATCTCATTGTTGGCCTTACCGTTGGAGCTCACACTGTTCCAGAATTCGTAGTCCTGCACGAATTGCAGCTTCCGTGCATCGGGGGAGGTCGGCAGGAGTTTCGCCCTGTCAGACGGCACATGCTCGAACGCACGCGAGTTCGGTGGCGCATAGAGAATGTGCTGAACGAATTTCGCCTGATTTTCGGCGCGTGCGGAGAACGCGAGAAACTTGAACGCATTGTCCGCATTCTTCGTGCCCTTCAGTACCACCCAGGTGTCATACTGCAGCATTCCCTGATTCCAGGTGTAGCCGATCTTGGCACCCTGCTCGTTGGCCGCCGACACTCGACCATTCCAGGCGCTGCCCGCCGTGATCAACTTGTCAATGATCATCTGCGGAGCTTCCGCACCGTTATTCCACCATTTCAGGATGTTCGGCTTGACCCGGGTGAGGCTCTTGAAAGCGCGATCCCAATCGAGTGGATAGAGCTTCGAGGGATCAACACCATCGGCCATCAAAGCTGCTTCGAACGTGCCGCCGTCCGAGGCCCAGGTACCGGCCATCAGCGAACGCCTTCCTGCAAATTTTTGCGCGTCCCACACATCTGCCCAGGAGTTCGGTGCGTCGGACGCAAACTTCGATGCATCATACGCAATGAACAGCGAATAGATGATCGCGGGCACGGTGAACTTGCCGACCTTGACCGGACTGAATGCGTCGAGATCGGCCTTGTCGAAGTAGCCATAGTCGATCGGAAGCAGAAGATTGTCGCGCTCGAAAGTCGGGGCCTTGCCTCCAGGAAGAATCGTCACGTCGTATCGGGGAGCGCCGGCCAGCACGCTCGCTCGCACCGCTCCCGTATCGGTGCGCGGTTGAGCTATGACCTTGATGCCCGTCTCCTTTTCGAACGGCTCGAAATAGGCGATCCGCTTGGCTTCTCCCCAGGACCCACCGCCGTCATAGACCACGACTTCACCGGTGCCCTTCGGGATCTGCGCAATCGCCGGGGCGGGAAACAGCGAGCGCGCGGCCGCCAAGCCCCCTGCCAAAGCGGTTCCCTGAAGAAGCTTGCGCCTGACTACATCCACCATCTTCGCCTCCGTTGGTAGTGGCAAATACTTGCTCGACCCGGCTTCATGCATATAATCTGGCAAGCTAGTGGCTGAATTCGCCGTTTTGCGACCCAAAATGCCGGAAAGTTGCAAATTGAGAGTTTAAATGGCTGTCACGCGCACGGACCTCGACCGCCTCGATCTGAAGCTTCTGATGCTGCTGCAGGAGAATAATCTGCAGACCTCTGAGGAATTGGCAGAGCGCGTGGGACTTTCCCCAACGTCTTGCCTGCGTCGGCTCAGGCGATTGCGTGAAAACGGGGCGATCATGTCTGACGTCTCGATCATATCGCCTTCGGTCGCCGGGAAACGGGTCACCTCGATCGTGCTCGTGGCGCTCGAGCAAGAGCAGCTCGATCTTCTCCACACCTTCAAGAATCGGATGAGCGCCTATCCTGAGGTTACGCAATGCTACTACGTAACGGGTTCGGCTGATTTCATTCTGGTCGTCAACACTGGCTCGATGGAAGAATATGGGGCTTTCACCGAGCGAGCATTCTTTCCCGACAAGAACGTCAAGTCGTTCAACACCTATGTGTCGATGCAGACGGTGAAATTCACCACCCGCATCAATCTTGACGTATCCTGATTGGCAGCGTCTTGCTCCCGCCTATTGGTTGCCGCTCCAAACCGACAGGTCGGTGGGGCTTTCGGTCGCAAAGAGCAGGACCTTGGCGGACTGATCCAGTCCAAGTCGCTTTCGGTCCTTCTCTTCGGCTGCCCTGAAGAGGCCTGCCAATCCCGCCGCTCCCGACTCTCCGACGCGAAGACGCTGGTCGCCTGAAATGCCCTCATTGAGCAAACGTACCGCGTCAGCGGCCTCTTCGTCGGCGACCGTGATGTAGCCGCTGGTCAGGTCTTCGATGATCGGCCAAACCAACAAGGACGGGCTTTGGCATTCGAGCATTGACATGTTGGTCGCGGGCCCCGCCGGAAGGCGCACGGGCATCTTGGCTCGCGCGCTTTCATAAAGGCAGGCCGATCGTTCCGGCTCCACGATCCACAGATGGGTATCGGGCCCGAATAGACCTCGCGCCCAGCCATGCCCGAATACGCTTGCGGCAAGACCTCCGACGCCCGCTTGAACCAGAACATGTGTAAAGGGCTTTTGCTGTCCTGTGGTGGCTGCGACAATTTCATCGGTCAGGATCGAGTAGCCCTGAACCACAAGCGTGCAGGCCGTGGCATCTTCTCCTTCACCGACGGTATCTGGGACCGCAATCCAACCGTCCTGCGAGGCAGCTTTGGCTGCAGCTTCCACCGAGTCGTGATAATCTCCTGGCACACGTACGATCTCAGCATCGAGCCGTGATATATGAGCGGCACGCTCTTCACTCACGCCTTGGTGAAGGTACACCACAGCTCGCGCCCCGATGAGCCGCGCTCCGGCTGATACGGAACGACCGTGATTGCCGTCAGATGCACAGGAAAAGGTGAGTTCGGACAGCATGGCCCGAACGCCGGGCTCCATCAGTTCCGCCGGCAGAATTGCTCGCCCCGTCCGCCTCTCGACATGCCGCATAGCAAGCTTCAGCACGGCGTAGGCTCCGCCAAGCCCCTTGAAGCTGCCTATGCCAAGACGCTGCGTCTCGTCCTTGACCCATATTTCGCCAAGACCTAGTCGTTCGGCAGCACCCGGCAGCGAGATCAAATCGGTCGGAGCGTAGCGCGGGCAGGCTCGAAGAAGGCGCAGAGGCTCATCTCCTGCGTTGCGGTCGCACCAGGAAGCCGCCTGTTTCAGGCCCGATGACCGGCTGCGTAATAGGATAGATCGTTGAGTGGCAAGCGTCTGTGTCGCGGAGTCGGCGGCCTCAAAAGGGGGTACCAAGGTCATCCTCCTGGCAAGTTCGTTCGATCTTTTCGGACGGTACTGTGCCGAGCCGCGAAGCCGGTTAGTGCAATCTTTGGCGCAATCCATGACGGAATTCGGCATTGTTGACCCTAAAATGGCGGGTTTGGGCTCGTCTGGCAGGCATATTCCAAGAAGATTTGCTGCGAAGGCGGCTGACGCCTCGCAATCTGGCATTCTACCGTGTCGCGAAAGAGGGGAACTCTGGTGCAGGATATCCGGGAGCAAACCGCAGTGGAGGATCTTTCGGAGTCCGAGGTCGATCGTTTGCGAAGCGATACGCCGGGTGTTGCGCATCGAATCCACCTCAACAATGCGGGCGCCGCGCTGATGCCACGTCCCGTCGTGGACGGCATGATGACCTATCTCCGGCGCGAAGCCGAGATTGGCGGCTACGAAGCGTGCGCCGAAAGCACGGAGCACCTCGAAGGCGTATACGATGGCATAGCTCGACTAGTCGGCTCGAAGCGGGAAGAAATCGCGCTGGCCGAAAATGCCACTCTGGCATGGCAGCGCGCCTTCTATTCGCTCCGCTTTGGACCTTCAGACCGAATTCTCACCACCTCCGCAGAATTTGCCGCAAACTATGTTGCGTTTTTGCAGGTCGCACGCCGCACGGGCGCACGGGTCGAAATTATACCCGACGACGCAAATCAGGTTTTAGACCCTGAGGCGCTCGAGCGCATGATTGATGAGCGCGTCCGGCTGATCGCCATCACGTGGATACCGACCAATGGCGGCTTGGTGAACCCAGCTGAAGCCGTGGGACGCATCGCGCGCGCTCATAATGTTCCCTACCTGCTGGATGCATGCCAGGCGGTTGGGCAGATCCCCGTCGACGTCCGTGCACTTGGTTGCGACATGCTTACGGCGACTGGACGGAAATTCCTGCGCGGTCCGCGTGGAACAGGCTTCCTCTACATGCGCGAGGATTTTCTGAAGGACATTGAACCGGCCATGATAGACCTCTTCGGTGCACCTTGGGTTGGACCTGACCGCTACGAACTTAGGTCCGACGCTCGACGGTTTGAAACCTGGGAGGCGAATTACGCCGCGCGGCTCGGCCTTGGCATAGCGGTCGACTACGCACATTCAATAGGCATCAACAAGATCGAACGACGTTGTCGCCTGCTTGCGAACGAGTTGCGCGCAGCACTCAGCGCGATCCCCGGTTTGTCGATTCACGACCTCGGAGAAGATCGCGCTTCGATCGTCTCATTCACTCTTCAGGACGTGGAAGCGCGCGAAGTCATGCGCTATCTAGAAAGTGAAAAAATTAATGTCTCAGTCTCTCCTCCAACAAGTACGCCATTGGACGCAATGAGGAGAAGGCTCCCGCATGTTGTTCGGGCTTCGCCGCACTATTACAATACGCTCGAAGAGGTCAACACTCTTGTGTCAGCTGTACGACGAATAAGCCGCTGACGAACGCTCCGCGTGACAAGCTTGGATCAGATCGTCAGAGCTTACAGCTGTAGCGCTGCGCGATTTCACCAATAATGCCGCGGCGGAAGGTGAGCACGCAGATTACGAAGATCGCGCCCTGGATCACCGTCACCCACTGGCCGAAGCTCGCCAGATATTGCTGCATAGCGATGATCACGAACGCGCCGGCCACGGGGCCGAAGAGGGTGCCGAGACCGCCGACCAGCGTCATCAGCACGATTTCACCGGACATCGACCAGTGCACGTCGGTGAGCGAGGCGTTCTGTGCCACGAACACTTTCAGCGAGCCGGCAAAGCCGGCCAGCGTGCCGGAGAGGATGAACGCCAGCAGCTTGTACTCATCGGTCTTGTAGCCCAGCGAGATAGCGCGCTGCTCGTTCTCGCGGATCGACTTCAGGACTTCACCGAACGGTGAATTGATGATGCGCCCGAGGACGAATTCCCCACCCATGGCAGTGGCAAGCCGCCGTGGCGCGACAACAGTCCAGATGTTTGCAGCATCGGCGCTTACGGACGCGCGCCGATCGACATAACTACGATGGTGACGCCGCGCATCCATTGCGCTCGTCCCCTTGTCGAGAGCGCGACGAATAGACCTTCCGACTGCGGCGCGATCGCCGAGAGATCGTGCACGGGAACAGCCGCCGACCTGTCGTGCGCCGGTCGATCGACTGTCACTCGCGCGGCAGGCGACGGACCGTCAACGTGGCCGAAAAAGAGCGGCGCCCGCGTCTCCGCTTCCGCGATCGCGGGTCGGCTGGACGCCCCGCTGACGAGGGCGGCTGGCCGCATCTGTGATCCGTCGCCGTTTGGTCTATGCCGCCCAAGGACTGCCACGAAACTGCCACTCTGCGATGATCGGTCGAGCCTCGACGCTCGGCCGCTCTGAGTGTAGCTCAAAGACAAGAATCGCGAGCACGCTGGATGCCTGATCCGCCCTTTCAATGTGACGCTATCGACCGTCGACAGGCCTTTCCCCGGACGGCGCAGAGGTCACGACATATTAGCCGCGCAGCCCAGGGAGAATCTCATGCAGGACGATCCCCGTTAAGAGCTCGAGGAAGAAAAGTATCGGATGAGCGACAATAGCAACCTCGAAGACAGAACCATCGAAGCGATACGGCACTATCGCGAGGCCCTCGCCGTGGTCGACGTCCTGGAGCGAAAAGAACGTTCCGCGCATCGAGCGCTGACCAGGATACTGCCTGAATTGGGGCGCGCCTTACGCAGCCAAGACACGCGGTGTCTTAAGAATAGCATTAAGATCGGCTCGGCAGCTGTCTCGCGGCAGAACGAAGCGTGGGCCAACCTAACTGAGGCGACCGCACGTTTGGATTCAGCCCGCTCGACTTTGGCCGCCCTCGAGCGCCAACTGGGATATCTTCCAAAGGTCTCAAAAGCGCGAGATTCGGACTAGCTCAAAGAATGCCAGGACGTCGAGCTCCGCCTCATCCTAGGCGGAGATTTTCTGCGGCTTGCTTGCCGCTGCGGTTCGTCACCAGCTCGTAACTGACCTTCGCGCCTTCAACAAGCGAGGTATAGCCCGCCTTCTCTACCGCAGAGATGTGCACGAAAACATCTTTGCCACCATCGTCCGGCGCAATGAATCCATAGCCTTTCGTCGGATTGAACCACTTAACAGTCCCTAACGCCAGGTCATTTGCTCCAAAAAGAAAAAACACCTTCTCATCTAAATCAATCAACGACCCTGCGGCAGGTCTCTGCTCGAAGTGGCAAGGGATCCGTTGTCTCGCCTGGTCGTAGGCCTTGGACAGAAAGACAATGCCCGGCGTGATGGTCGTGCGAAGTACAAGCACCTTGAAATCGGCCCATATTCAAGAACGACGACGCAAAGGTCACATTTTCTTCGAAAACCGCGTGCTAAGTGTGGCTTGGTTGTCGCGGCCGGATGTACGCCGTGGCATCACGGGAGCCCCGGCTTTCATGCCGGGGTTTTTCGTTTTCGGCGCGAGAAGTCCGGCCAATTCAAGATGCCTTTTGTGCAGCTTGATTTGAGTAGGGTCATGACGCGTCGCAGCCCACCGCGACAATTCTGTTTTGATCTGCAGGAACCGTCCGGGGCAGAGCGAAAGGCCGAAGAGATGGCGCAGAATATTTACGACGATCCCGATTTCTTCGCTGGCTACAGCCAGTTGCCCCGACAGGTGCATGGGCTGGACGGCGCTCCTGAATGGCCCGCGATCCGGGCCATGCTGCCCGATCTGGGCGGAAAACTTGTCGTCGATCTGGGATGTGGCTTCGGCTGGGCCTCGCGCTGGATGCGCGAGCAGGGCGCGGCCTCGGTTCTTGGTCTCGATCTGTCGCAGAACATGATCGAGCGCGCCAGGGCGGACACAGCGGACACGGCCATCGAGTATCGCATCGCCAATCTCGACACACTGGACCTACCTGAGGCGGCTTTCGACCTCGCCTACAGCGCACTGACCTTTCACTATGTTCAGGATTTTGGCCGCCTCGTGCGGGTGATCCGCAAGGCACTGGTTCCTGACGGGCATTTCGTCTTTACGATTGAGCATCCGATCTTCACGGCAGCGGAACATCCGCACTGGATTTTCGATGAGGAGGGCCGCAAGACTTGGCCGGTCAATCGATATTCCGTCGAGGGTGAACGTCGGACGGATTGGTTCGCTAAGGGCGTTCTGAAGTACCACAGGACACTTGGCACTACGCTGAACACGCTGATCGGCGCGGGCTTTCAAATTCGGCAGGTCGAGGAGTTTGCCCCGACACGCGAGCAGATCCAGCGGGTGCCGCAATTGACCGAAGAACTGGAGCGTCCCATGATGCTGATTGTGTCTGCGTCCAAATCGATCGCCGGTAGTGCTTCGAAGCCTTTGCAATATCCGGTCTGACTAGAACATTTCGATCAACTATGTGGAGCACCTTGTGCTCCGCATGAACCAGAAGCGGGTTCGCGCGACCCACCATCTCAAAAGCTGGATCACTACGGCGCAGCCGTGAACCTGTACGTGGGCCCATTACAATCTTTGTCGTCCATGAAGCCCCGCGGACAACGCCAGCGATCGCGCTCGGCGTCGCTGACGGGTTTTGGATGATCGGTGTTTTGTTAGCGCGCAGCGCACCAGATGCCTGCGGTTGAAAGGATAGCGTTGTAGCTCAGAGAATGCCGGCAGCATATCGACCGCCCGAGCTCGTGAATCGGTGTTGTCTTTCGACCCCAGATGACATCCGCGGGCCCTGGGCGTCATATCGAGTTCGCACCAAGGGCAAGAGCCGCCTTCGCTCACGCTCCGCACCATTGCCTCTCGACCTTTCGGCGTCAGAGGCACATTCTTGTGGGTATCCATTCGGCTCTCCTCACCGGCAGCCGCCCCCACTTGGCGGATCAATTGAGTCCGACCCTGGTCTAGTTGGCCTCAAACTGACGGCCGCTGCCCCGGTTCATAGCCTGGTCCTTGTCTTAGGCCAGAGCGAACTTCAACCAGAGATTAAGGCCGTGATGCACGATCCGGATGCGTCGGCTCCTCGATCTTTGTCTGGTTTTTCACAGCCGTGTACAAAAGCTGTAAGATCCAAGACATCGCGCGCCGTTGCGCATGGCAAACTGTTTCAAAGTGTAACCAGGCGGTTTACTGCGCGAGGAGCGCTGGCATAGTCATTGCTCTCGCAGCAGGCAACAACGGCGCTGGCTACTCCGCGTCTGGCGCGAGAGGAATGGTCCAATATGAGCTTGGTAAGGTCATTGGAAAGGGCGGAAGTTGACGCCTTCTATACGCTCAATGAGGGGCGTCTTGCATCCGTCACGCGCGAATTTACTGAGCATTTCTCGGGACGCGTGCTGTATGCGGTGAAGGCGAATCCGTTGCCCAAAATTCTTCACGCGGTCTCTCGCGCCGGAGTGGCCGGATTCGACGTAGCGTCGCTGGCCGAAGCCCACCTTGTCCATTCCACTATTCCCGGGGCCCGTTCATGGTTCATGAATCCCGTGAAATCTCGTCGCGATATCGAACGGACGTTCCGCGATCTGGGAGTTCGCGACTATGTCATCGATTGCGAAGCCGAGCTGCGGAAGCTCCTCGAAGTCTTGCCGTCGCATGATCCGGAACTACGAATCTACGTCCGGTTCAAGTGTAGCAGGACGTGCGCCATCTTAGACCTAAACGGCAAGTTTGGTGCCTCGCCCGCCGAAGCGAGCCGTCTGCTGGATCTCGTCAACGCGCAATCGCGCTGGACCACGGGGTTGTCCTTTCACCCAGGTTCCCAAACGATCGTTGTCGATCCCTATCTGGATGGCATTCGGGCGGCCGTCGACATGATAGAAGCTGTTTCTCCGGCCCCCACAGCGCTCGATATCGGTGGCGGCTTTCCCGGCCATTATCTGAACGTTCCCTATCACTCTCCCTTGCGCATGCTCTCCGAGATCACGAAACTGGTGCGCGGAACGGATGCACTAAAGCGCGTTGAACTGTTGTGTGAGCCCGGACGAGCACTGGTTCATGATAGCATCTCTTTGTTTTGCCGCGTGATCTTAAGAAAAGGCGAGGCGCTCTACTGCGGCGCGGGCATCTACAGCGGGCTCTCACCTTCCCGACAATGTTTTCTGCTCCCCGCCTGCGCTTGGCGTGGGGGACAGCCGATCCAGACTGAGGAGTGGCAGGACTTCATCATCTTTGGCCCAACTTGCGACAGCATGGACAGGCTTGGATTCTCGTATTCACTGCCACGCGATTTGAGCGAAGGGGATTGGATTGAATTCCAGAATGTGGGCGCTTATACGGATATGGCGCGATTCAACGGGTTTTCGGTTGATCAGATCGTGGCTGTAGGACGGGATGAACTTACCATGTTGCCCGCCGCCATTCAGTAGTTGTTCATGAACATACTAGGGACGAGGCGCGCCTTGGCATCGATCGCGAGCGTCTTGATGGTGCCGGTATAGGTGCCATCGTTGGTGCGGGTGAACGAACCGATCTGGGACATGGTGGATCTCCTGTGCTGTGTTCAAGCCCGCGACCATCGCGGCCTTGATGGCGATCTCTGAGCGCCGCAACGACTGACCCGCAGCCTCTTGGCCCCCAGCGTCAGCGGAGGATGGCGGGCTGAGCGATCTTGTTGCCTCGCGAGGAATGCCGCCGCTTAGCGGCAGGGGGAAGAAGATCGCGAACAAGCCATTGCGGGTAAAGGTCGGCGAGCGCAGCGAGCGTATTGTGGCGCGTGATCCGCCAGAAAAAGGCCGGTATGGACGCGGGCCAAACGGCACGCCCGGAAAACCGCCCCGGCTCCAGTCGGACACGCATGACACGAATGCGCCTGGCACAACCGCTGATTGAGGTCAGAACAGCAACCACCTCGACCATAGTCCAGCCTCCACATGCAGAAGGGGGGTAAGCGCTTAGCCGCCACCCTATTGATGCTGGCTTGACGTTTTGCGGAATCGCCATGGCATTAAGTCGTCGATTTCGCTTTGGGGATGGCCGGCGATGATCGCCGTGAGCGTTTCGGCGATGTAGGCGACCGGGTTGACGTCGTTGAGCTTACAGGTCGCCACGATGGATGCGAGCAAGGCCCAGTTTTCGGCTCCGACCTCATGACCAGCGAAGAGTGCGTTTTTTCTGGTCAAGCAGATCGGCCGGATCGCGTTTTCAACCGGATTGGTGTCGAGCTCGAGCCGCCCGTCATCGAGGAAGCGCGTCAGCCCCTGCCAATGATTGAGCGCGTAGCGGATGTCATCAGCGAGCGTCGAGCCGCTGGAGATCATCGACAGCTGTTTCTCGAACCACGGCTTCAACGCCTCGACGAGGGGCAGCGAGCGTTCCTTGCGCGCGGCCAGCCTGATGTCCGGCGATGAACCGCGTGCCATGGCTTCGATGCCGTAGAGCTGTGCGATCTGCCGGACGGCGGCCTCGGCGATCGGCGATTTACTGTTGCGGGCCAATTTGACGAAGCGCCGGCGCAAATGGCTCCAGCAGTGTACGAGCGTCCAGGGTCCTTGCGGTCGAGCGACTTCGATCAGCCGATCATAGCCGTCGTAGGCATCGCATTGCAGGAAGCGTCCGGTGAAGCCGTCCAGGAACTGCTCAGCGAAGGCGCCGCTGCGACCGGGGGCATATCGGAACAGCACGATCGGCGGACTTGGGCCGCTATGGCCGCGGTCGTCGGAGACGATCGCCCAGAAGTAACCCTTCTTCGTTTGACCACGCCCGGGATCGAGCACCGGCGCCGCGGTTTCATCCATGAACAGGCGATCCGCCGCTGCCAGATGGCAGCGCATGCGGTCGGCAACGGGCTGCAGATGGAAGCAGGCGCGACCGGACCAGTTGCCCAGTGTCGCCCGATCAAGTCGAATCCCCTGGCGCGCATAGATCTCGGCCTGACGGTAAAACGGCGTATGGTCGCCAAACTTGGAGACGATCACCTGCGCAATCGCCGCTTCGGTCGGTAGTCCACCAGGCACGACATGCTCTGGTGCGTGCGCCTGCACGACAGGGCCGGAGCAGCGGCGGCAGATGTATTTCGGGCGACGCGTGACCAGCACGCGCCATTGTGCCGGGATCACGTCAAGGCGTTTGCTGACGTCCTCGCCGATCTTCGTCATCGCGCCGCAACCGCACGGACAGAACGTGCTCGCAGGCTCGAGGATCCGCTCCACCTGCGGCAAATGGGCGGGCAAGCAGCCCCGATTGCGATGACGGTCCTGATCCGATCCAGCATGCGATCGGCCCCTGATGACCGCCGCAGCCTTCTCTTGTGCCGCGTCCAGGACGCCTTGCGCGATCTCCACGTCTTCGAGCGGCAAATGATATTGATCTGGCCGCAGCTTCTCGGACTTCGCTCCGAACTTCTCTCGGCGTAGTTCCCCGAGAATGACCTCCAACCGGCGCCGCGCTTCTTCCGACGTTGCCAGCGCCGCTTGATGTTCGCTCAATGCTGCCTGCGTTTGCGCTAAAAGCGCCTTCAGGCGTTCATTCTCGTCGCGAAGCGTCGCGGTGCTCATGCGCCATGTCGAGCACATCTGCGCCGACGGCGCCATGCCCAACTCGGCACAGAGTCATTCTGCCGCACTTATCCAGCGATCTGTGGACGCCGCGCTTCCTCCGGGCGGACCAACCGCCAATCCAGGCCCTCAAACAGCGCGGCGAACATCGCCGGCGATATCCGCATCACGCCGTCCGCAATCTTTGGCCACACGAACTTGCAACCCTCAAGGCGTTTATGCACCAGCACCAGGCCCGTTCGATCCCACACCAGAATCTTGATCCGGTCCGCCCGTTTCGACCGGAACACGAAGGCTGCACCGCTGAACGGATCGAGACCAAGCATCTCCTGCACCTTCGCAGCAAGCCCATCGTGCCCACAGCGGAAGTCGACGGGCCGCGTCGCGATGTAAATCTTCAGTTCGGAGCCGGGGACAATCATCGTGACGCCCGCACCGCGCGGATCAATCGAGACAGCTGCTCCCCATCTATCGCCGCGTCCGTCCGCACGACGACGTCGCCAATCGCAATCTCGAGCTTGACTGCCGGAACGTGACGCTCCTCTAACGGCCCGTCCACGACCAGCGGCGCGAACGGCGGCTGCGGAGCCTCGCACGACGGTAATTCGCCGCGCTGTCGGAAGCGTCGTCGCCAATCGTAAATTTGCCAGCGCGTCGCTCCGTGCTTGCGCGCTACCTCCGCCACCTGAGCGCCGGGCAGCAGACTTTCGCCGACGATCCGAGCCCACTCGGCATCTGAACGCACACGACGCCCGGACGGTCCCTCAAGCACTTCAAGCCGGCTGACTGCTCCAGACCCAACTGTTGAGCTGTCCAAATGGGCGTCTTTTTTGCCGTCCAATCCCATCCCAAACCTCCGTTCAAGCCGGAGGCTTCTTCGCACATCTAATCCAATCCCGGAGCTAGGGTAGGGGCTGAGCGCTTACGAAGGGGGCGACATGCCAACAGGTGTTTATGTCCGTAAGAACGCGGTCTACGACCGATTGAAGGCGGGAATGGCCGCAGACCACGCGGCCGACTTTGCTCAATGGCTCCGTGGGCGCCGATATACGCCACTTACCATCGTCGAGAGGATGCGGCTGCTTGCAAGTTGGACGCACTGGGCGCGCGGGGAAGGTTCACGCTTCCTGCGATCCGTGAGGCGCACGCCGCCTCGGTCGCCTCGATCGAAGCGGGACATCGGCCGCGCTTCCGCGGCGACCTCAACAAGGACGCGGTCGAGTCGAGTGAGCCAAGCTGTTCATCGCCTACCTCGAGGATCAAGGTGTGATGACGCGATTGCCAACCAAATCGGCGGAGTCTCATCCTGTCTCGTTTGCTGTCGGCGCTGCTCCCCCCTTTCCTGGCGCCTTAGTCGTGATGGTGATGGATTGGCCTATCATCTTCTTCAGCCAGACTCGCCGGCTCTATCATGAAGTCGATCGCTATCGTACCGGCCTTCTCGAATTCCAGCGTTCCTTTGACCATCTCTCCCTCTTTAAGTGCGCCGTGTAGTCCCTCAAACAGGATCCGCGCCCCATTGGGCTGAAGACGAACGAAACCACCGGGCTCGATTGGGAAGCCCTGATCTTGCGCGGCAAACCTCGCTGGCCGAGCGCCTGCAACGGCTTTCTGCAAGATTCCTTTCTTGCCGGAAAGTGATGCCCCGAGCAACCGATCTGGCTTCGCGCCTCTGTTCTGGATTTCAACCACGTAGGCTGTCGTTGCGGCGTGGGTCATATCCTTGGCCGCGACCCAAGGATGTTGGATCAGGAGTGCTCCGCTCTCCAACTCATGACTGGCGGCGGCACTGCTGACCAAAGCCAGGATGGCAACAACACGGATCAACGGAAGCAACGCCGTTGCACTTGCCATCAACGTCGCAGGTTTCCAACGCATCATGGGCCTCCTCTGTTCGCGTTTGCGCTTGCCACCCCATGTTCGGAGAAGGCGATCAGGAACCTGTGTCGCAATTGTCCTTTTTGGATCTTTCCGGTCGCTGCATCGGACATTTCCGCAACGGAGTTGAGGGTCCTCTTTCGTCACCATCTTACGACTTTGTTCTTCTGACGTTCGAAATGAGAAGTCTTCCTATGCAACGGGCGCCGTCCGGGCCAACCAAAACAGCCGAGGGGCCGGTTATCGATGCAGGAGCTGCTCTCTGCGAATTGGGCATTCTCCGCCTGCTTGCGGACCGACAGATCACATGAGCAGAGGTGATCGCTGTATCCGACCATTGTCACTCGCCTCAAAGCCTCGGTCGTCAGACAATATGACCGTTTAGGGATCGCCGATGGACGCTTGCGGATGGAGTAGCCACGAGACGTCTGTAAGCACGGTCGGGGAGACAGCACGCTGGCGCACGAATCATCAGCGCAAGTCCATCTGCGGTTCTGATTTGTAGACAGACTGGGCTCCTGAAGACCGCCGAGATTGGTCGCCCTGCAATCCGCCGTATGACGCCAGCCGGCCCCTTCGGATGTGGCGCGCATCAGCTGATGGTTCGAATGCCTTGCTGCCACCCAAATGCCAACAGGACCACAGACTGCGCGGAGGTTGATTGTCGGGTCCTTTGTCATGGCCTGTCATGCCCTGAGATCTTGCCGGCCCCAGAGCGCTCCCGTCACAAGTGAACGACGGGGTGTCCCGAGTGAGTGTCACGCTTACCGCGAGCTTCAGTCACCGAAGCAAAAAACGAGCCAGACGGCATGCGAAATGATAATCTACTTGCACACTAATGATCATGAACGCCTCTCTTGTTTATCTCTGGTTCAGCTCGGAGTTGCGTCATGGCTTCGACCAATTGGGAGGGCGAGGCCAACCCATCCGTCTCATCCGAACGCCAGCGCGCGCGCACGAACCCGAATCTATCGATGAGAAACTCGATGATCGATGGCGGCAAATCGTCGTCATGGAAGCCAGGGTTACTCATCGTGCGCCGATAGAGATTCCATGTAGCGGCAATACGATGATCCAGGTCGAACACGACACAGACATTTCTCAGAACGCCGGCAGACGCGATCTTTTCGGAAGGAGATGGCAGCACCGCGACGATCACTCCACCTGCTCGTGCGATGTCGCGCTCATGTTGCATCAACTGATCCAGGTGCTGCATTCGAGCGCCATCCCGGAAGATCGACACAAGCTTTGCGGACCCATCGCTCCCCTCTTTCGAGTTGTCTGCCGGAGCAACGCCGCTGCAGGTCGGAAAGTCGATCGCGTGCAGCCACGGCTGCCCCGTCGCGATTTCGGGGCCCAGAACTCTTGCTTCATAGCCAAGTGATAGAGCCATCACATACTCGACTACCCGCCAACGGTCCATGTCCGAGAGACGGTCGGCAAATCCCGGCATCGCCGAGGATGGGAAGCCATAGCTCACCCACCAGTACATGTCTCCCATCGTATGATCGGTCGTGTGCGGCGCGGTGAGATCGGCAGGCGGCGGCTTCAAATCATTTGCCAGCGGCCCATCGCCTCTGCCCCTTTGGCCGTGGCATGCTACGCAATTTGCGCGGAATACATCGTATCCCTGGCCGATCGCTTCCGCGTCATACGGCACTGGAACCGTCGCGTAGGTCGATGGATAGGCCGGGACTGACAACGCATGCAGCGCGAAAGCACCTCCGACGCCAACTCCAGCGGCAGCAATAATCGTCGCCCATCGCCACATTCCCGCGCGGCCGAGCACAAAGGCGGCCATACTCCCCACAGACAGCGCAACGCAGCCGCCAATGGCCAGAAGGCGACTTCCCGGAATCGTCCGCCACGCAACCGCTGGATCCAGACGAAACGAAAGCGGCCAGATTATCTCGACATGTCTCGATGGAATCGCCTGAGACAGGCACCCTGCAAGTAGTATGACCAGACATGCGAAGGCTAGCTCGGTCTTCAAGACCATCGCGAGCGGCGGAACTGATTTCTCGGACTTTAGCAACGGCAAGAGCTTCAGCCGGACAAACGCCGCACAGATCAGGGCTATGCCCACACAGGCGAGCTTCCCCATTAAGAGCCAGCCATACTCAGTCGCCACCAAACCCGGCCAAGTCCCAACGTTTTCAATCGCTAGAGTTACGCCGGTCGCGACCACGAGCAACATCAATAGCAGCGCAATGTTCGAAAAGCCGCTGAGCCGCCTCGACGGCCCTTCAGGCCTCGCCACTGACTGGTGAGCCATTGCGACAACGAGGGCTGACAGTCCTCCGAACCAGAGCGCTGCTGCAACAACGTGAGCTATATTGATCACGAGGTCTGCAATAGTCCCGCCAGCCGCCGAGTGACTCGAGAACAATCCCATCAGCAGCGACAATACGCTGACAATCGCGGCAAGACCTGGCTTGTGCAGAAGTCGCAAGCTCGCGGCACCAACGAGCACACATCCAAGCGCTGCAAGCTGAGCTCTCCCGAACCGGGTGCCAAGAATGATAAAGAGCACGTCGCTGAAGTTGATAGCCGAGGGCGGCTTACCAAGAAGCGCAACGGTCCGAACCGTTAAGAACAGGACACCAAGGGCGAATCCTGCGAATGCTGCGGTGGAAGCGATCGTCGTGAAAAGCGACCGGGTGCGGCTTTCAAGTCCATCGCGCCACAGCGCCAGACCCGAGCAAACCCCGCCGAAAGCTGCCGTGGAGGCAAAAGCAGTCCCTCGCGCAAGTGAGAGGACCGTTTCCATCAAGGTCCCCAGTAGACGAACTTAAACTTGCCTTCCGTGCGATGCCCATCAATGGAGACAACGTTCCAACTGACGGTATAGAGCCCGGCAGAAAGATGGGGCAGCGAAATAGTCACGGTTCGTCCATTGTCGGCTAGCAAGGGCTGCGAAAGCCCTGACACGGCTTTATCATCGCGAAAGAGGGTGACATTGATGAGCAGCGGCTCGAGCGCTTCGGTGAAGGAGAGGACGATTGCCTTGATCGGCGCTGAAATTCGACTGCCATCTTGCGGCGTCGAGCGCATGAGATGCGCATGAGCGAGGACTGCACTTGGCGTTCCGATCAGCGCAGCCATCAGCACAATCACGAACCTTTTCATTGAACTACTCGCCTTCACTTCTCGCTCGCCGCAGGTAGATTTTGTGCTATCGCGCTTCGTCGCAAGGCCCATAGAAACGTTCCGATGGCGGCTGATACGAGGACCAGACACCAGGCCAAAAGGCGTATCAGACTCCAGCCTCGTCCCACGTCGAACGGAAATTTCGCCACGTTTCGCTCGCCATTCTCGATCGCCACCATCCCGATATATCTGCCGGCTTGCTCGAAATTGACGTCGATCTTGATCGTTCCGTTCGGATACTTCTTCGGTGGAATGTAGAGGATGCTGGATGGCGTGTTCATCGTGTCCCCCGTTCGGGCGCCATCATCTCGAGCCAGATTCACGCTGACCGGGATGTCTCGAAGGGACTGGTCGACGAAATCGAGAACAATGATTGTTCGCCCGACCTCCGGTATGTCCTCACAAAATTCGGCTCTCGAGCTCTGCGGCTGATAGCCAGTAAAATGCATGAAATAGCTGTCCACTTTCAGCTTGCATTGGTCAGCTTCCATGGACACCGCTCCGTGCGCATGACCTTCGCGGACGACGGCAGGAATAATGTGAGCGACCAGTGCCATCACCCGCGCGGTCCGGAACGCCCCTCTTCGGCTCGCAGCCGTTCGCGCCTGGCGTCTTCGCAACATTCACACACCCAAACCCTACTTGAGTTCGGTGAATACGGGCACGATTGGTCCGCCCATCTCTGCTATGACGCGTTCCCCATTGGGGGCATAGAGCAGCAACAACCCGCCGAACTTGGAGTCCACGTCGGTGAGGAAGCTGACAAGTCGCTCCAATTCCCACACGGCGTCCGTTGCCTCAACGCGCACCTCTTTCGTTTCACCGGGATTGATCGGGGTATCACTGCTGAGCTTAAGCCCCGTGCGTGCGATGAGGTCTCTTGGGTAGGACGGATCGACATCGGCCATTGCCACTGGGAGGCTCTGATTGAGGAAACGAATGTTTGCGGTCGTAAGCTCGCCAATCGAGAGAGGTTCTGACCCTTTGTTGGTTATCTGGGTCGCCAACCTCATCGAACGGCCTGGCACGTCATAGGTGGCCGATATGACCTTGATTTCTACGTAAGCAGGGCTTGCCGGAAGCGGCGCGACCCTGTTCAAGCCGCTCTGGAGGGGCACATTGTATGGATATTCCGCGCTCGCCCGGACATAGCCACCGAAGACCATGACGAGAACAATCGCCGCCACAATGATCCCAGCTCCAGTGTCTCTCAACGAAATCAACAAATCCTCCCGCCCCTTCTGCAGGACAAGCCATCGAGGTAGAATCAGCGGTCGAGCCAACCAGAACGACAACCAAGCCGCAGCCACAGCCAGCCAAGCCAAATGCCATCCGACCGCATGAGCCAGCCCGAACGTCTGCAAGTCCTCGATCTGCAGACCTGTCATCGTCTTGATCGGAAATGCGAACGAATGCGCCTCACCCGAGATGTTTACCCATTGCCCCGGTCCGACCAGCGGACCAGAGCCCTTGATCGAGATCGAGGGATGAATGTGGCTACTGCCCGGTGTGCGTCCCTCAAGAACCATTCGAAACTCATAGTCTCGGCCAAGTTCCAGCCCCGCGAAAGACTGCCTCGCTGGCTCCCCGTTGAGGTATGTTTCGACCCTGGCAATGGTCGGCCCCGGCGATATGCTCGATAGGAAAACGATGTCCGGCGGGGTCACTGCATCCGGCCAGTCCTGCATCAACCTGAATTTTCCCGTCAGTTCGAAACGTTCGTTCACCTTCACGTCAGTTTTGGAGAAATGAACATCGTAGAACTGCACTGTTCTGGTCCTCAGGTATGGCTCCTGAGCGCGTTCGCCATGAGCCGCCGCATGAGACACGCCGGCGATGAATGCGACGCAAACGGCAGCGAATTTGATAAGCTTCAGCAGCATGCCTATAGTCCCCGTGCTCATGTCCTTAGGACGCGACGCTGCTTTTTATACCCATGAAGGATTTGACGACATCGCTGTTCTTGAGGAACGTTGCCTGGGACGCAAAAAGTCCAAGCCGCCACCAAAGCTGGTGCATGAATATGCAGATGAAGCCCGCGAATGCCGCCGATACCCAACTCACCGAGCTACCGAAAGTGCGGAGGGTGCCGCGCTCAATGATACGCAGATACTCTGGCATGTTCGAACGCGGAAATGTGTAACCGATCATGTCGGCCAACGATGCGACCATTCCCTGGTGCTCGACAGGGAGATAGAACGGAGCCAATGCGGAATAGTTCGATGGCCAAAATACGAAACCGAACGCAAAGCCGCCGATGATGGATGTGAACAGGCTATTGCGAAGGACGATTAAAGTCATATCCATCAACAATGCCCCCGCGAGCGCCTGTGACGGCACGCCTTCCGTGAAGGGAAAACCTGTCCATATCCACCAATTCGCGTAACGACCGATCCAGGTGGCAATGAGCAACACCGTTGCGCCAACCGTCGCACCGATCGGCAAACGAAAGTTGACCCAGAAGATCGCCTGCAGGGCAGCAGGAAACATGATCATGGAGACAGGCATGACCAGGGGCCAATACTGCCGGTCTTTCCAGTCGACATACATGTCCCAATCGCCGACCGTGAGCATAACATGCAGATGGATTGCTCCCGCAAAGATAGTCACCACAGCCGCCACGACGAGGACGTCGAACAGGCGAGAGTATCTGGCTGCACTGGGCGTTAGACCAGAGACAGAAATGACCGTCTCATCCTTCTTATCCTTGAAGCGGGTATTCTCTCTCGGACTCGCCGCTGCATCGATGTCGGCCGTTGAGGTCACTCTTCCCTCGCCGCTGGGGTTCACTTACTCTTCCCGGAGATAGATCGCCGTCCAGAAACGGTCGTTGGCTTGTATCGTTGTCGCTGCGCTTCCGGACCGCACTTTTTCGACGCGTCGCGAAACGGGTTCGCGTCCGTCGGGCTTCCCGCAGCATCCTGCTTGAACACGAGTGGTATGAGTTCTCTCAACCGTTCGACGATCTGCATCAAAACGCCCGCCAACGCGAGTGCACACCATCCAAGAACGACGAAACCCCAATGCAGCGGATGCGAGAAGATTTCCTCAGTCAGCCAGTAAGCATGTCCCCATTCGTTGAAACCGAGATTCGGCAATATGAGGAAAGGCCCCACTACAGCAATCACATGCATAAGCGAGACCCCCCTGCAGAAGGCCGGGATCCGGGTCATCGCGTAGACAAAGCTGCCGACCCCAAAGAAGAGATAGATCGGGATGGTCGCATAGAACAGAATGATGTGACTGGGGGTGAGCGGCGTGTCCCTCAGGGTTGTCTGATGCCAGACGCCATCTCCATCGGCGAAGAAGCTGCCCGTCCAGAAGATGCAGAAGCTGTACACGACGAGCCACATGGCCAGATAGAAGTACCTGCGCAACTCGGTCTCGGGCGTGACGGTCTCAATGCTCCTGTCACGCGTCAGGAAGAGATACGACCAGCAGAGCACGCCCGCGCCGTATAGAACCGGCAACTCGATTCTGAAGAGCGTCATCCAGTATCGGTCAAATTCCGGCGAGTTCGCATCGAGCCCCATGGAGAAACCAAAAGCCTGCTGATACAGACGCGCGCTGATGTACAGAATCGTCAGCGCGACCATCGCAAACGCGAACAATCCATAATCAATATCAAAGGTCTTGATGACCGTGACATTCGCCCTGCGAGGTAACGCATCGCCAGACATTTTTGCTTCTCGACTTTATCCTAACAAATATCGACACAGAGGCACTGACTGATCGGCTGGGGAATCCAAGACGCATAGCCGCTCAGCAGGGACCTGCACTTCGGCCTGCACGGCGGACCCGCTCTCCGATGAGCACGCATTGGTGCGGAATGCCCGGCCTGATGATGGAGTTGCCAAGCCGTCGGCAGCCGGCCAAGGATGAGTGCGTATCCCGCTCGGTCATTCAGTGCGTCTCCACGCGTAAACATCCTACCCCTGCAGATAGCCTGAGGACGTTCGGTCAGATGGAGATCGCCTCGAGCAGGCGGTTCTGCATCCTCCTAATCTGCACGAGGTGACCACAACTTCGTCGTTCAGTTTCGGTTTTGTCTACTTCGTCCATCATCGCCTTACTCAACCACCGACGAGGCGGCTTGAGCAGCTACCAGATCAGGTAGTGTCAGACCACGTCGGAGCCTTGCAATCCTGACGGCATTGACGCCCTTCGCTCCAACGGGCGCTTCATGCCTCGCACGCACGTGGACGGTCGCCATGACCGATGATGAGAATGATCGAAATGTGATCGGAATGTGAAATGTTCAGTTTGGCCAGCGCGGCCTGGAGTTCAAGCCAACTCTTCGTGTGAAGCTCGCACCAAGCCGTCCATCCTGAGCATATCGTGTCCATTTAGTGCCGCGTAGTGGTCCGCCGCATTGGAGGCAGCGGGTGTGGGCTTCTCATCGCAAATCGCCGCACTAACAATGGTGGCAACCTAAGAGATCCCCTTTTGTGCCCACGTGGAAAGCCAGCCGACGGAGTCGGGCTATCGCTGTACGCCAAGCGGCTGGACCGTGGCCGCTTCATCTGGCCAGCGACGTTGGATTGCGCGACGGCGATCAGGGTGAGGACCATAACTGAGCCGAGGCTGAACTGCTTCAACTGGATGGAAAACAGGAGCACCGTGATCGCGGTCGGGCACGGGATCAGGCGGTGATTGCGGTTGGTTTCGTTCGTTGGCCCACGGGTCGCGCCGTCTTCGAATGGCTCGAAATCGAGTGAGATTGACGGCCTGCAGGCGATTTCCTGCTGAACGCATCCAGCAAGGGCTATTACGTCTGCCTCGTGCGGCAGCTCTCGTGCGCGCAGAGCAATGAGGCCGCGGCGGCGATCATGTCAGCGTGCCGCGCGTCCAATCCGCTTTGATTCCCTCGCTCAAGCCGCGTTCAGCGCCTGCGCGAGGTCCGCGATCAGATCCGACGGGTTCTCGATCCCGATCGACAGCCGGATGGTGGCATCGAGCACGCCGATCTTTTGGCGGATGTCGGCGGGAACGCCGGAATGGGTCATCGTCGCGGGCAGGCTCGCGAGCGACTCGGTGCCGCCAAGGCTCACCGCCAGCTTGAAGATCTGCAGCGCATTGAGGAATTTCACCGCGGCGTCCTTGCCGCCGACGATGTCGAACGAGAACGTCGATCCCGCCCCCAGGCTTTGCCGCGCGAACACGCGCCCCGCGGGCGAGGTTTCCTCGTGATGGCCGAGATAATGCACCTTCGCCACCTTGGCGTGGTCGCGCAGGAAATCCGCAACGAGCCGCGCGTTGCTGTTGGCCTTCTCCATGCGCAGGCTCAAGGTCTCGAGCGAGCGGTTGATCATCCAGCACGAATGCGGATCGAGCTGGGTGCCGATGGCGCCGCGCAGCGCCTTGATGCCCTTCATGATCGCCTTCGACCCGAGCGCGGCGCCCGCGATCAGGTCGGAATGGCCGCCGACATACTTGGTCAGCGAATACAGCGACAGGTCGGCGCCGTGCTCGATCGGCTGCTGAAACACCGGGCCGAGCAGCGTGTTGTCGCAGGCGATGATCGGCGTGTGTCCCTGGGCCTTGCCGACGGAATCGGCGATGCGGCGGATCATCGCGATGTCGACGAGGCCGTTGGTCGGATTGGCCGGGGTCTCGATCAGGATCATCGAAACCCGACCCTTGCCCATCGCCTCCTCCGCGGCCTGCCTGACCGATGCTTCATCGATGCCGTCGGCAAAGCCGACCGCGCCGATCGATAGGCGCGCCAGCGTGTTCGTCAGCAGCGTTTCCGTGCCGCCATAGAGCGGCTGGGAGTGCAGGATGACATCGCCGGGGCGGACGAAGGCGAGGATCGTGGTCGCGATCGCCGCCATGCCCGAGGAGAACAGCGCGCAGCTCTCGGTACGCTCGTAGACCGCGAGCCTGTCCTCGACGATCTCGCTGTTGGGATGGTTGAAGCGTGAATAGACCAGGCCCGCGCCCATGCCTTCCGGCGGCTCGCGCCGGCCGGCGACGTAGTCGAAGAAGTCCTGCCCGTCCTCGGCGGTCTTGAACACGAAGGTCGAGGTCAGGAACACCGGCGGCTTGATGGCGCCTTCCGACAATTGCGGATCATAGCCATAGGTCAGCATCAGGGTTTCCGGATGCAGCATATGGTTGCCGATATGGGTCTTCGACGGGAACGGCTTTACCATGGCTGCCTCGCTGTTCTGATGCTTGCCGCGCGTTGCGGGCCGAATTGGTGGTAAATGGCGGGGGTCACAAAATTGACCCCGGCCTTTTTGGAATCCTTGTTTTCCGGCGGTTTTCGCGCAGTTGTGGCATCGGGGAAGGGAGTCCCACTCTCACCGCTACTTGCACGAATTTTAGCCGCTCACCTGAGCAATGCGCCGGCCTCTAGGCCGGCGCTCCGCAGCCTGATGTACAGCACTACGTCTCATGCGAATTAACAGCCTCCTGCAGTCAAGGCTGCTTCACAGCCCGAGGCCGTGATCATTGAGTACCCTATCCCTTAGAGCGCCCTTGATCTCGCGGGCAATTTCCTTACGGACCTCGGCACCTAATTCTCCCTTGGCATCCTCGACCGCGCAGAATCTGTCCTGCCTCAAGAGAATCCATTCCATACTCCCTTGCCAGGACTCAGTAGACTCAGTCCACTACGATACGTTGTAACCTCTGAAGCATTTACCTGTCGGTAAGCTGACGAAGAAGCTATCACCAGGTGGCGACTCGGAGTTGGAAAGGCGGTGATGGTTGCGCCTGCCCGAAGCTGCGCGACCATTTCGGCACGATCATCATAAGACAGGGACGTATCCGCGTGGAGCCGCCTGATTTCCTCCTCGCGGGTCCCACCGTGCCACCGCCCCCTTGGTCTGCGCGGCCGCCCCCTGTCGCTGCCTGAACTGTTAGACTGCCCGCGCCGCACACATCGCGCGCTGGCTCTCGGCGAGGTGTCGACGCTTCAAGTTCAGCTGATGACGTATCCCAGCGGATCGTCACCGTAATAGTTGCGCGTCGGGCAATCGGTGCCGGTCTCGACGGCGTGCGGCCGTCGAGGAACTTCTCTCGAACACGCTGACCGGTTCGCGCACGCCTTTTTCGCGGATGTCGGCCAAGAACTCGGCATAGGCGTCGCCCTCGATGGGATGCGGCTCAAGCTGGGTCATGGCGCCACCTAGAGCTCGGCACCATCGGGCTTGAGCCGTAATAGCGCGCTGGTCCGGCGGATTGCGGAACGTCGCCAAGGTGACGAACCACCGGCACGGCGAGCCCGCCAAGGTCCTGACCAGGCAGAACGTGCTCGACGACGCCGGGCGCGATGGTCGATGCGTTCGCCGGATCGGGCGAGATGTATCGCAAGGTCTGGCGCAAGGCGGCAGGCTATGTCGGCTGCGATCAGAAATGGTTTCGCGACGAGCGCTGCGCCTATGTCGCGACAACCGGCGCGTCCTGCGCACCATCGACCACGTTAGGTTCTCGAGAGCTTGCGCACAGTAGGAGACCTGCTCAGGCGAGCTTGAACATGAGGCGAACGTGGACCCGCAAAAGTTTGATCCATTCAATGCACCAGCTTCGTCGCAGGTGCAGCACGCGGTCTCCGAAGCGCCGCAGACGGACGAGGCCGTGCAATTTGAGCAGCCCCTATTTGTCTACAGGGGACCGAAACCTTATCGATAGCGTGATTACTCATTCTGCGGCTCAGGATAATTCAAAACCTGAAGCGCTTAAACGTTATAATGACGCGGCCGATGCAGCGCAGGTCACGGCTCAGCAACCGCGCCAGCGCTTTTAGCCGCACCAGCTCGGCCTCGGCTGGAGCGACATCCTCCACGAGGCGATTGCCCGCGTCCTCGACGGCTCCCGCCCCCGGCCAGCCTACGTCCCCATTCTAGCGTTCCTGTCGGGCGTGATGCGCAGCATCTGCAACGACCATTGGCGGCGTGCGCGACTCGAGCGAAGGCTACTTGTAAGCCGCGATGATCCGGACCAGCGCAGCGGGCCCGATCACGAGGCCGATGCGGCGCCCGATCAGGAGCGGATCCTAGCCGCCGCACAGACACTGGCCAACGTCTATCGGCTGTTCGAATCCGACCTGCTGGCGCTGAAGATCATCGCGGGCATGGCCGATGGCCTGGCGGCCAGGGAGATCTGCAAGAGCAACGGGGTATCTGAGCTCGACTACGACACGACGCGACGACGAATGCGACGCCCCCTGCTGCGCGACCAACGGAACTGGAGCAAGTGATGACTCGCTGGCATCCAAGCCGCGATCTGGCCCGCCTGCTCGAAGCACTGGGCGAGGAAATCCTTGCCTCGAGCGATGAGGAGGTACGGCAGACCTCCGGCTTGCAAGGATGGACCATCACCAACACCGCCCTCGACGTCAGAGACGTAATAAAGGCTGCGCGCGAGGACGAGAGTCGGAGCCTCGCTCGAAATTGTGATCTGAATGAAGGTTTGAGCGAACCCTATACCGGGCGGGCCGCCCGTGGGGGCCGCAGCCCGTCGAACAACCAGCGGCATTGAGCGAGTTGGGGGCTTAGAATTTGCGGCAGCGCTCACGCGCCGCCGAACCTCCAGACCGGGATGCCGAGCTTCTTTGCCTTGTCGGCGAGATTGTCCTGGATTCCCGTGCCGGGGAAGTGCATCACGCCGATCGGTAGCGTCTCCAGCATTGCATCGTTGCGCTTGAACGGAGCCGCTTTAGCATGCTTCGTCCAGTCGGGCTTGAAGGCAATCTGCGGCACCTTGCGGTTGTCGGCCCATTTGGCGGCGATCAGCTCGGCCCCCTTGGGCGATCCGCCGTGCAACAGCACCATGTCCGGGTGCTTCGCGTGAACCTGATCAAGCTTGGCCCAGACTAGCCGGTGATCGTTGAATTCGAGACCGCCGGTCAGCGCGACTTTGGGGCCGGGCGGCATGAGCACCTGATTGTCGGCTCGCTTCTTCGCGGCCAAGAAATCGCGGCTGTCAATCATCGCGGAGGTCAGATTGTGGTGATTGACCTTCGACCCGTTGCGAGGCCGCCATGCGGTACGGGTGTGGCGTTCGAATTCGTCGGCGGCCTGGTCGCGCATCAGCTCGAAGGCGCCTCGTCGCTCGATCAGCGTCTGCCCTTCCGCCGTCAGTCGCTCCAGCTCGACGGATTTGACCTCGCTGCCGTCCTGCTCCCGCTGTGAGCGCTGCTGCGCCAGCTCGTTGTCGTCGAGCTCTCGCTCGATCCTGTCGATGGCACGATGGAAGACGTTCACCGTCGACCAGAGCAGGTCTTCGAGGTCGGGCTCGAGACGGGTGTCGGACAGCGCCACCACCAAGGCCTCGAAGATGTCGGCGACGCTGCCGGCGAGGATGTGACCTTCGGGGAGCGGCCTCGGATCAGGCTCGTCCTGGAAGGCACGGTAGCCATAGAGCTGCAGTTCCTGGAGGATCTGGTCGGTCGGGGATGAGCTGTGGTGCGGCTCGAAATCGTTGTCGTGGTCGGTGGTCATTGCGGCTTTCCTCGCCGGGATCGACCGCGCCCATCGCGGCCTTCATGGCGACGACGGCGGCAGGCGGAACGGACTTGCACCCGCAGCGAAGCGAAGGGCCGAAGCGGAGCGGAGGACCGAAGGGGGCCGACTATTTTGCCTCGCGATGTAAAGGCGGCTCTGCCGCCGACGGAAAATAGTCGGCCCACGAGGTTGCCGGTCCGGGCCGCTTGCCGCCCGATCGCCCTCTCAGAAGGCCGTGGGGCGGTCCTCTCCGGCGCCGAGGGAAGCATGGCCACCGGCCTCGCGGTAACGAAGCGGCCGCGTCACCCCTCCCCGTTCCGGCTATGCCGCCAGCTCCATAAAGCGCGCGACGTCCTGCACCGCGATCTGCACGCGGCTCGCGGCCCGAAGGGCGTCAAATCCGAGCAGGCGAAGATCCTCGTTGAAGTCGCCGAGCCGTGGCGAGATCACGATTGCTTCGATCCCGGCCTCCTGCGCCCGATCGATCAAGGTCGCCATGGCGCCGCTACCTGCAGGATCGTCGTCGCGAGCGATGTAGAGCCGGCGGAGCGTGTCCGGGAAGAGGATGGCGGAGAGATGCGCCGCTGAGAGGGCCGCGACCATCGGCATGGCCGGCAGGACGCTGCGGAGCGACAGCATCGTCTCGATGCCCTCGCCGGCCGCCATGACTTCGCCAGCGACGCCAAATCGAACGGCGTGACCAAGCAGGTCGCCCATCGCCCGTTTCGGCGTGTCGATCCGCGCTTTGCCGAGCGTCGTCTCACCGAAGCCGTCGGGATCAAGCCAGGTGCGATGCGCGCCGGTCAGATGGCCGTTCAGATCGGTGACGGCGGCGATCATCGCCGGCCAGGTCTCGGTCGGGCTGTGGTCATCGGGCCGGTAGTAGCAACGTGGGTGAAAACGCAGACAGCCGGTTTCGTGCAAAGCCGTAATGCCGCGATTGCGGAGATACGCTTCTACGAGTGTGCCCGCGATCGACTGAGACATGCCGAAGAGTCGCCGCGCCGCCTCCGGCGATCCGAGGGGCACGGGCGATTTTCGTGACGGGGGCCGATTTAGCTCTACGTCCAGTTCTGGACGCGACAGATTCAGAAAGCGTCGGGCCTCCTTGGCGACATCGCGAAAGTTGGTGAAACCACAGCTCTCACGGATCACGTCGAGGAGATCGCCATGTTCAGCCGAGGCGGCATCTCGCCAGTGCCCGGCGGCGCCAGGACCGGATTCCGGTCCGCTGAGCCGGACGAACATCGACCGGCCCGGCGTATTACGGACGTCGCCCACCATCCAGTAGCGGCCCTGGCGCCGCCCGTTGGACAGGTAATGGCGGCACACCGCCTCCGCGTCACGCGCGAGACGGCGGGCCAGTTCGGAAGCGTTATCGCGGGCCATCAGGCGGCCTCCCGCTTGCCGATGCGCACGACCGGGTAGTGGTCGAGCACCTTCGTCAGCACCCCGGCGCCGGTCTCGTCTGTCGGCACGAACATGCGCAGCTTCCACGAGATGATCTCGCTGAAGAGGCCATAGGTGCGCAGCCGGTCACGCATCGCGTCGCTGAAGCCGGACAGCTCGATGCGATGGGCGCCCATCACGCGGACACGACGGAGCTGCAGATCCTCGGCGAGGTCGAGGATGGTGCGTCCCTCCATCAGCGCGAAGAACGCTTCGTGTGGGGTCAAGCTGCAGGTCGCGGTCGCGCAAGCATTCGCCGCCCAGGCCGGCGAGACCCTGCGACCGATGATGCGTTCGCCATCGTCGGTCTGGAGCCGATAGACTCGGGTCGACTCGTTCGGCAGCCGCTTCCAGATCGGCAGCAGCAGACCGGCGACGATGTGGAGGGTGCTCTCAGCGAACTCGGGCACGTCGACGACTTCGCCGTTCCATGCTGCGGCGAACGCCTGGCGATCCGCAGGCTGCCAGTGGCTTTCGTCCATCATCTTCATCGAAGCATGATGGTGCTCCATGGGGCGGATTAGCCGCACGCGGCGTTCGATCTCGCCGTCATCGAGCATGAAGCTCGGCGCCGGAATCTGCACCGCAGCACGCCCCGAGCGCTCGTTGACCAACAGCACCGCCCGAGCATCGGCGAGATAATCGAGCGCTTGATCCAGCGTCATGGGGTGATTACGCCGGCGTTCGGTGATCGTGAGCAGCCGGGTTTCCGCGCCGGTCGCGGGGTGCGTGTAGATCGGGTGCCGATCGGCGACGACGAAGCTGTCGGCCTGCAGCGTCTCCAGGCCGATGTCGTAGACGCCACTGGCAATGGCGCCCTCGACCTTGGCATTGAGGAGCTGCTCGAAGGCCGTGAACAGCAGACCTTGCAGGTCGATGGTGAGCGCGAGCAGCCGGTTCAGGAACGTCGTGATCGGCGGCAGCTCGTCCTTGATGCCGTTTTCGTCGACGAGCTTCAGGCCCGTGGCGTCCTCGAAGGTCTGGAGGGAGCAGCCTTCGACCTTACCGCGCACGAGCAGGAGATAAAGCTGGCGCAGCGCATCTCGGGCGTAGTGGCTCTCAAGATTGTCCTCGGGTCGGAACAGGCCTTGGCCGCCGGTCTGGCGCTGGCCGCGCGTGATGGCACCGAGCGTGTCGAGCCGGCGGGCAATGGTCGAGAGGAAGCGCTTCTCCGCCTTGACGTCGGTCGCAATGGGGCGGAACAGAGGTGGCTGCGCCTGGTTGGTGCGGTTCGTTCGACCGAGACCCTGGATCGCGGCGTCGGCCTTCCAGCCCGGCTCGAGCAGATAATGGACCCGAAGCCGGCGATTACGCGCCGAGAGTTCGGCGTGGTAGCTGCGGCCGGTGCCGCCCGCCTCGGAGAAGACAAGCACGCGCTTCAGGTCATCCATGAAGGCGGCGGTCTCTGCGAGATTGGCGGAGGCCGAACGGTTCTCGACGGCAAGGCGGGCCCCCTTGCGCACCACGCGCCGCGAACGTCCCGTCACTTCGGCCACGAGGTCCGTGCCAAAACGCTGCACGATCTGGTCGAGCGCGCCGGGAACGGGCGGGAGCGAAGCGAGTCGCTCGATCAGCTCATTGCGGCGGGCGACGGCCTCGCGGCTCTCGACCGGTTGGCCATCACGGAAGACAGGCCGGGACGAGAGATTGCCGTCGGTGTCGGTGAAGGGCTCATAGAGCTGCACAGGGAAGGAATGGGTGAGGTAATCCAGCACGTACTCGCGCGGCGTGATATCCACGCGCACGTCATTCCATTCCTCAGGTGGGATCTCGGCGAGGCGGCGCTCCATCAGCGCCTCGCCAGTCGACACGATCTGGATCACGGCGACATGGCTCTCGGCGAGGTCCCGCTCGATGGAGCGGACCAGGGTCGGCGTCTTCATGCTGGTGAGCAGATGGCCGAAGAAGCGCTGCTTGGCGGACTCGAAGGCCGAGCGCGCGGCCGACTTCGCCTGGCGATGGAGCGTGCCGGTTGCGCCCGTGATATTGGCGGCCTGCATCGCCGCGTCGAGATGATTGTGAATGACGCTGAAGGCACCGGCGTAGGCGTCATAGATGCGCCGCTGCTCGTCGGTGAGCTGGTGCTCAAGGAGTTCGTATTCGACCCCGTCGTAGGAAAGCGAGCGGGCGGTGTAGAGCCCGAGCGAGCGAAGGTCGCGCGAGAGTACCTCCATCGCCGCGACGCCGCCGTCCTCGATCGCCTCGACGAACTCGGCGCGGGTGGCGAACGGAAAATCCTCACCGCCCCACAGGCCGAGGCGCTGGGCGTAGGCAAGATTGTGGACCGTGGTGGCGCCGGTCGCCGAGACATAGACGATGCGGGCATTGGGCAGCGCATGCTGCAGGCGCAGGCCCGCACGCCCCTGCTGCGAGGGCGAGACGTCGCCCCGCTCGCCCTTGCCGCCACCGGCATTCTGCATGGCATGACTCTCGTCGAAAATGATGACGCCGTCAAAGTCGGAGCCCAACCATTGAACAATCTGCCGGACGCGCGAAAGCTTCTCGCCGCGGTCGTCGGACCGCAGCGTAGCGTAGGTTAAAAATAGGATGCCTTCGGCCAGCCGGATGTCGCGCCCCTGAGGGAAGCGCGAGAGCGGCGTAACCAAGAGACGCTCCATGCCGAGCGCCGACCAGTCGCGCTGGGCGTCTTCGAGCAGCTTGTCGGACTTCGAGATCCAGACTGCCTTGCGCCGGCCCCGCAGCCAGTTGTCGAGAATGATGCCGGCGGACTGGCGGCCCTTGCCGGCGCCGGTCCCGTCGCCGAGCATAAAACCTCGACGGAAGCGGACGGCGTTCGGTGCATCATCGCGGGCAGCCGTGACGAGATCGAAGGTCTCGTCAACTGTCCAGGCGCCGGCGAGATAGTTGCCATGCGCCTCCCCAGCATAGATGACGGTCTCGAGCTGGGCGTCAGACAGAATGCCGTCGCTGACGAGGTTGGCCGGTAGGCGCGGCCGATAGCTCGGCTTCGGCGGCGCGACCGAGGCCATCGCGGCCGACTGCGCCAACTTGGTAGGGTGCGCCTGCGCGCCGGGGATCCGGATCGATTGCAGCCGGTATTCTTCGTAGATGGCGTCGCTGAGGCGTGCGCCCTCGGGCGGCGTCCAATCGATCGTCTCATAGACGAGATCAACCGCTTCGGGGTCGGCGACCGACGCGTTGACCGACTGTGCGGCGGCCCGTGCGAGATAGCCGCGCACGGTGCGAGGCGCTGACGAGGCTGACACGGGAAGCACACCAGTCGAGGCGACTGGCAAACGACGTGGAACGTGTTCGTCGATCCAGCGGAGCAACGTCGCAACATCGGGCGCTATTCCCGGCGATTCCGGGAACGCGTTCGGGTCATCGGCCGGCGCCTTGTCGATGATCGTTAGCCGCGTTTCGATCGTTGTGCCGTGCTTGGCATAGACCGCGCCGGCGATCGCGGCGGTGAACACCACGCGGCCGCGTTCCTGCAACCGGCCGAAGGCGTCACGCCAAGCCGAGGCTTCGGGCGAAAAGTTTGCGCCTGATATCGTGACCAGCCGGCCGCCATCGGCGAGACGCGCCAGGGCCGAGGCGATGTGACGGTACGCCGTGTCAGCCACGCGGCCGGAAATGTTCGCCATCGCCGAGAACGGCGGGTTCATCAGCACGACACTCGGGACCACCGTGGGATCGAGGTGGTCGTCGATCTGGGCCGCGTCGAAACGCGTGACGGAAGTGGCCGGAAAGAGGGAAGAGAGCAACATGGCCCGGCTCTCGGCCAGCTCGTTTAGCACGAGTTCGCTGCCGGCGATCTCGGCGAGGATGGCGAGCAGCCCTGTGCCTGCGGACGGCTCCAGCACGCGATCCGCCGGCGTAATGGCGGCCGCGGTCAGCGCAGCCAGGCCGAGCGGAATCGGCGTCGAGAATTGCTGGAAAGCCTCACTCTCGGCAGAGCGGCGCGTGTGGGTCGGCAGAAGCTTTGCGATCTTGTCCAAGGCGGAAAGTCGTGAAGCCGGAGAAGCGGCCTTGCGGAAGAGCGCCTTCCCGTATTTGCGCAGGAACAGGACGGTGGCGACCTCACAAGCGTCATAGGCCGTCTTCCAATCCCAGGCGCCCGTCGCATCGGATGCGCCGAAGGTCACTTCCATGGCGACGCGCAGGATGGCGGGGTCGATGCGTCGGCCACGCTCGAGATGCGGGAGAAGCTGCTCAGCCGCAGCGATGATGACGCTGGCACCCTCGGGAGCGCGCACAGGCGAGATCGGGGCAGCCTCGTCGGCCGCAATCGAGAAAAGGTGGTTCATGAGGGGAGCCTTAAGGAGAGCGGGAACGGGCGAGCCGATCGGCGCTCTCTCTGACCGCGCCGGCTCAAACCCGTTCCGGCCGCCCTCTCCCTCTCAGCATCAAGGCGGTGCCCGACATGAGAAACGGCGCCCCACCGGATGGCGGCGCGCCGCGCACAGAGCGTTCGTCAGTATCCGAACTGCCAAGAAGCCAACCTTAGCCGTCGTCAGCCTCGGCGGCCGCTTCTGCGAGGTAGCTTGCATCGTGCTCGACGACGGTGACGATGTATTGGCTCATGACGCAGCTCCCTCGATCGGATCGTTTTCGCGCGCGAGAATGGTCTCGGCCTTCGCGATGGCGGCGTCCGCCCGCCGGCGCCAAAGCTTGACATCCGCTGAGCCTCCCTCCGGAGCGTGGGTGAGTACCTTGAGCAGACCGAGCAGCACCTCGAAATGATCGGCCTTGCGCTGGACCTGCTCGTCAAAACGTGAGGGAAACGACAGGGGCCGGCCGATATAGGCGGCGTCGCGGCCTTCCCAGGCACCAGTGACATAGGTATCGCCGGACGTTTCAACGTCCAGCTTGCTGTCGTCCCAGCCCTCGTCGGTGATCGCGAGATCGCAGGCTTGGTCTAGCGTTTCGGCTTCGTAAGTTCGCTGCCGATGGATCGGCAGACGATAGGTAGTCTCGATGGTAAAGAGGGGCACGAGAGCCTCCATAATAATATAAAACGCCCGGCACGGGCCGGACTTTGGGGGAGGGACAGTGAAGAGACGCGGGACGGCGGAAGCCGTCCCGCGTGCTCGAGCTATTCGGCCGCGATCATGTGCGGTTCGTCCGCTTCGTCAGCCGGGGTTTCGTCGTCGTCGCCGGCGAGGAATTCCGGTAGCGCTTCGTCATCGCCCTGGGACTCCGCGGCGTCGACGGTCGCCGCCTGGTCGGCATCGGCCATTCGCAGGGGCTCGGGCAGCCAGCCGGTCTCGGCCAGGAGGCGTTCGGCCTCCTTGGCCATGTCGCCCTTCTTCAGATGGTTGATGAGCTGGGCGGGCCGCTCGCCGGCGCCCTCGCGCACCGCCTCCAGGATGCGGCGCTTCGGCACGCGGCCGAGATAGTTCTCGACGGTCGGGCGCCAACCGGACGCCACCATGTCGAGGTCGACGGCAAGGGCGATGCGATCGGCATCCGCGATCCGCTGCTCGACGGCGTGCGGGGTGGCGCCGCCGTAGGGGTTGCCCTTCTCGTAGAGCGCGTTGACGCCGAATGAGGCGCAGTGCGCAAAGAGCGCCGCCTGCTCGTCGCCCGTCAGCCCGGTGAGCCAGTCCCAGAGACCGGCTTTGTCCTTGGGCAGGCGCTCCTCCCATGTCTTGTGGCGCGCGTCGATCGCCTTGGCCGCCGGGGTGTCCTTCAACCCTTGCGCCTGCACCGGGAAACTCGCGCTGCGCACGGAGACCTCCATCGCCGTTCCGTAGGAGGAATAGCGGGAGAACACGTCCAGGCAGAATTTGTGCAGCACCGCCTGGAAAGCGACCGAAGGCGTGATCGCCAGCTTGTCGCGCAGCGCCAGCGTCCGCTCCGCCGTGAGCTCGGTCAGCAGGCGGTCCGGCAGCGGCTTCACCGCATCGTCATCCTCGTCCTCGGGCTCCGCAACCTGCCCGCCGATGGTGATGACTGCGCGCTGGACAACGGGCGGTGATGGTTCGGCGCCGTCGAGGGCCGCGGCATCGGGTTCGCTGCCCCCGCCCTGCTCTGGTTCGGTCACGGGCACTTCGTCCTCGGGTCGGACGTAGCCGCGATCGACCAAGAGCTTGCCGTCGGCGTCGATGCCGACGAACACGCCCGCGCGGGCGATGTCGGCCGGCTGATAGATGACGGATCGATCGTTGAAGGCGCCGAGAGCCGTCTCAATTTCGCCAAGTCGCTGGTCGACCTCGTCGGGTAGCTCATCCGCGCCGTCATGCTCGGCTTCGAGTTTGGCATATTCGGCCTCGAGCGCCTCAATGGTCGCCTGTTCTTCGGTGGTGAGATCGGCGGATACGCCGTCCAGCTCGCGCAAGCCGCGCGTATGGCCGTAAGGGAAGTCGATCGCGACCTCGATCCACTTCCAGCCTTCGGCAGCGATCGCTTCCGCCTCCGCCTTCAACTTCTCAGCGACCAGACGGTCGAGCAGAGCGACGTCCTCAAGCCAGCCGCCATCGTCGGACTGGAATAGGTCGCGCAGCATTACGCCACCAGCCGCCTCGTAAACGTCGAGGCCGACAAATATAGCGCGCCGCTCGGAGGCGCGCACGGTTTTCTCCGTCAACATGCGGCGGATCTGATAGGGCTCCTTCTGCCAAGAGCCGGAGATGGCCTGCCAGACCTGCTCCTGGCGTCCATGATCTGCGCTGACGGTGAAAGCCATCAACTGCTCGAGCGACATGCCATCGTCGGCATAGATGTCGAGCAGCGCTGGCGACACCGCGGCGAGGCGCAGCCGCTGCTTCACGACATTAACCGACGTGAAGAAGGCAGCGGCGATGTCCTCCTCGGACTGCCCCTTCTCGCGCAAAGCCAGGAATGCCCGGAATTGGTCAAGCGGATGTAGCGGCGCGCGCTGAATATTCTCCGCAAGCGAGTCGTCCTCGGCGAGAATGGTGGTTGCTGGATCGCGTACGACGCAGGGCACCGGCGCGGTCTTGGCCAGGCGCTTCTGCTTCACGAGCAGCTCCAGCGCACGGTAGCGCCGTCCGCCAGCCGGGATCTCGAACATGCCGGTCTCGGCCCCCTCGGCGTCGAGGACCGGCCGAACGTTGAGGCTTTGGAGCAAGGTACGCCGGGCGATGTCCTCGGCCAACTCCTCGATGGAGATGCCGGCCTTCACGCGCCGGACGTTCGACTGGCTGAGCACCAGCTTATTAAAGGGAATGTCGCGCGAGGACGACAGGGTGATCTTCTGAACGGCGTTAGCCATAGGTGATACTCCGCGACGGGCGGTCCAAAGACTCTCTTTGGTCCTCCAACCCGTCACGAAGCGCAGCGCGGCCCTCTTCCTCTCAAGGGCCGCGCCGCAAATGGACGATCAGGAGAAACGGAAAGGCACGAAGCCGCCAGACACGCCATTCCGTATCTCCGGCTTTCCGGTATCAGGCTGCGCGATCGAGCAGCTTCTTCGCGCGCGCCTCCAGATCGAGTCGTGCGTCCTGATGGGTCTTGCCGCGCGCAACCGCTGTGATGCCCTGCACGAAATCAAACACGCTCTCAGGCTTGCGCCCTTCCTCGGATAGCACCTTTTCGATGATCTTCGCTGTCTCGGTCTTCGAGAACCCGCGCTTGCGCAGGAATTCGTTGCGGTCGTCGTCGGTGCGGGCGACGATCTTTTGCCGTGCGGCCTTGATGCCGTTGACGAAGGGCATCGGTGAGGAACTGGCAAAGCTGGCCAGCGCCGGGGCCGCCTCGTGGGCAAACCGTGAGGCGGCGTATTTGGAGTGGCGGATGGTGATCTCCTCGAAATCCTCGACGCCCCAAAGATTGCGGTTCTGGCAGACGGCGCGAAGATAGAAGCTCGCCATCCCGAGCGTCTTCGCGCCCACCTCGGAATTCCAGCAGTAGAAGCCGCGAAAGTAGAGGTCCGGCGAGCCATCGCGCAGCCTGCCGGCCTCGATCGGGTTGAGGTCGTCGACCAGGAAGAGGAAAACGTCCCGATCGGAGGCGTAGAGCGTCGTGGTGTCCTGGGTGATGTCGACGCGCGGGTTGTAGACTCCGGTTGACCAGTTGAGCACGCCCGGCACCTTCCAGCGCGTATCTCCTGTGCCATTGCCGGCGATGCGTTGCACGGCCGCCACAAGTTCGTGGTCAAATATACGCCCGTAGGTGGGCCCGGTGACTGCGCGTAGCTCGACTCGACCGTCTTCGATCTCGAGCGTCTTCATCTGCTCCGCGGAATGAGAGGTCAAGCCGTATTGCAGGTTAATACCGGCCAGCGGCGCCGGAAGCTGACGGAGGTAAGCCGCCGGCGCTCCAACCAGGCTGGCAAGTTGGCCGAAGCTCCAGTGGGTCGGCGCGATCGGCGCATCGGAGCCGGGCAGAGTCAGCGCCAGGCGCTCGGCGTTGTCGCGGTTGGCCTCAACCCCGATCGCAGCGCTGTCGACCGTTCGGATCCGGCTACGCTCGGTCCGGCGGTGCACGGCGGCGTAGAGGTCTGACAGCGAGAGATAACGCTCATCCGCTGGTCGCGAGAACCACTCCGACGATACTCGGCCGACGCGCTCGCCGCGGGTCACGTCCACCTTGTAGCCGCCGACGTGGTCGCGGCCAGCGCTCAGAACTTCGACTTGGGTCATGGTTCATCTCCACGACAGGCGCCGGAGGCCTCTCCTCCGTTCTCCAACCCGTCATGGCGAAGCCGGCCCGCCCTCTCACTCTAAAGGGGCGTTGCGGGGTTTCCCCGCAGAAGGGGTCGGCCGAGACCATAGGCTCGGGCGCAGGGGAAAGCTTTCCCCATAAAGGCACGTAGTTTCAAGCGAAGCGTCATTCTCCTTTGGTGAATCGCGGTGTATTGTCAGAAACAAACAACTGGGGGCTAAATGCGTGGAAGGTGAAGCAGAACCGGCAGATTCGCCGGAGGTATTTCTTATGACATTGGGAGAGAGCCTGAAGCAGAGAGAAGGTGTCGATACCGGCCTAGCGGAGATCCTGAGGACGTACATCCTGAAAGCGGCGCCCGCACAGAACGCCGTCGCTCAGGCCAAGGATGCCATCCTAAAACTCGCAGGCGAACGTGCCAATCCTCCGAAACCGGAGGTGGCCAATGGCTGATCCTTACTTCCTCCAGTCCCTGGGACTTTCTGGATTCCGCGCGTATCTCCAACCAAAGACATTCGATTTCAGCAAGAAGCGTTGCCTAGCGATCTTCGCGCCGAATGGCAGCGGCAAGTCCAGTGTCATCGATGCGCTGGAATTCATGTTCTCCAAGGATGGCACACTCGAAAGGCTCGGGCAGCGCACTATCAACAACCAGGCCGGCCCCGTCGCAATGGCGCACAATCTGTCGGAGGAAGCGAAGATCGCTCCGGCGGTCACGATTGGCGTCGTTTCGGGCAAGGATGCCACCAACGGTAGCCGAGCGGCGGCGGGGGCGAAGCGACCGATACCGGCGGTGGCCACGACTTTGAACGCCTGCTTCGCGGTGCCGCCGATCATCCGCGGGCATGCGCTGCGCACGTTCGTCGAAATCCATACGCCCGAACAGCGCTACACGGATGTCGCAAATTGGCTGCAGCTTGGCCCGCTGGTCGAGGTGCAGAAGAATATTCGCGCGCTGCGCACGCAGGTGAAGGCTGCCTCGGAGGACGGCACGGCACTGCAGCGTGCAGACACCCAGCTTGCTCGGGAGACGGCCCAGATGGTGAAAGCCTGGGATTCGGTGGCGATCCTCGCTTACGCCAACACGTCGGTCCTGGCTCCGCTCGACGCGGCGCTAGTGCTGGTGGCGCTGACGGCTGGTGATCCGGCCTATATCGAGCTGAAAGTGCGAGCCAAGGCCGAAGAGAACAAGATAGGGCTTGCAGGCCTGCGTCAGATCAGCAACGCCGCGGCCGCTTTGTGGTCGGAGGTAACGGACGCGGAGAGCGGCAAGACCGTCGTCAGTGGCGCGATTCCGACCTTTGATGCGGCCTTGGGGGCGCTGTCGGCCGCAGTCGCGGAGGAAGCGGAGGAGCGCGGCAAGGCGGCGAGCACTATGTTTCAGGCTTTGTGGAAAGCCGCAGAGCCGCTTTTCGCCGAAGGTGTACCGGCGCCTGCTGTATGCCCAGTCTGTGAAACGCCCGTAGCCGACACGGCGGCGGGCAATGCCGGGGCCATCCGACGACATATCGCCAAGCATCTGGAAGAGCTGGCCGATTATGCCGCCGCCAAGAAGACGCTCGACGCAGCCAATACTGCGGCGACCAAAGCTCATACCCAATTGGTGGCGGCGTTACCGGGGCTTATTGGCCTCCTCGGAGACGATCAAGCGGAACTAAAAGCCAATCTCATCGCATATCAAACTGGCATTGCCGGCTGGCCTCAAGCTGCCGTGCCAGCGTCGGCCGATATCGTTGCCTCGATCGCCAAGCTGCTCGCTATGCTCGATCAGGCCATCGTCGACATCGAGTCGAAGCAAGGCGACCACACCTATATCAAAGCCAAGACGAAGATCGATCGGCTGCTGGAGCTACTGAGCGAGCGGGACCTCGCCCTGCGGACGCGAACTCAGCTGGGGAAACTCTCCGAGGCGTTGACGGCGCAGGCGACGATAATCTCGGCCGAGATCCGCAAGAAGGTGCAGGCCCTGCTCGACAAGCTTCAGACGCCGATGAACGACATCTACAAGCTGATCCAGGGCGCGGGCGCCGCGCCAATCCGGTTGGAGCTGCCGGCGGAAGATGACACGAACCAGCAGCGGCTCAACCTCCTGATCGATTTCGCCAAGAACCGCACGGGCGTGCAGCCGGGTGGCTATTTGAGCGATTCCCAGATCCATTCGGTGGCGCTGGCGTTGCGCATGGCGGCAATCAAGCAATTTAATGCTGGCGCGCCCATCATCGCGCTCGACGACATCGTGACCTCCTACGATGCGGATCATAGGCGCACCATTGCCGGACTCATCGCCACCATGTTCGGAGACTGCCAGATCCTGATCACCACGCACGACGAGCGGTTCTTCAATTATTTGAAGGATCAGCTCGAGGCGAAAGCGTGGCACTTCACCCGGATCATTGGCCTCGATCCGGCCTACGGGCCGCGCTTCGCTGATCACAAGGTCAGCGATGAGATGATCGAGGCGCGTTGGGCGGCTGGCCAGTCGGCGGCCAACGAAATGCGCCAGGCGGAGGAGGAATGGCTTCTCGGCATCTGTCGGGATTTCGGGGTCAGCGTCCGCATCCGACCGCTGGAGAGGGCCTATTCCTACGAACGCAGCGAATTGGCCTCTGCGCTCGCCGGCCTGCTCAAGGATGCCAAGCTGGTGCCTGCGCTGGTGCCGGGCGTCAACAATCGCTTCCTCGACAGTTTGGTGAAGGGCGAGATCGAAAATTTCGGCAGCCACTTCCAGGACGGGCCCTATGGCGACGGTTCGATTGGTGACGAGAAAGCGCGCTGGGAGGAGTTTAAGACTTTCCGCAGCCAGTTTGCCTGCAAGAAGTGCAGTCGAACGAAATTCCAGCGACCCTTTACTCTCAAAAAGCCGGTATGCGCGCATAATGGCTGCGAGGCGCAGTTCGAGTTTGCGGCAGCACCGGCAAGGGTGGCTTGAATGGCGGGGCGTTCGAAACCCGTCGAGCTGGCGACACGCAGCTTCGAGAAGCAAGGCGACGCAACGGCGTTCTTCAAGGCCATGCTGAACCGCTACCAGCCCGGTGAGCGAGTGAGCGACGAGGATGGCCTCGACGTTGCCGCTCTTCTCGAACGCCACACCGAATATGTTGCCAAGGTGGGCTGTGGCGTCAGCCATTTTCAGGTCATGATGACCGAGCATGGGACGCAATGCTTCCGGATCATCCGCACCGACGGCAGCGGCACCGATTTCTCCTATCCGCACTGCATCTCCCAGCGACCACCCAGCCGTAAGCAGGAGGTCGCCCAAGCCTTTCGACGTGCGGTGCGCTTCGATCTCTACAAGGCCCGCGATAATTTCTTCGCCACCCACAGCGGTTCTGACGGTTTGGTTTCCTGCGCCGTGACAGGCGAACGCATCGCGCGGGACGAGGCGCATATGGATCACCGTCCACCGATGACCTTCGAGGTCATCGTGACGACGTTTCTTTGCGGGCGCGGGCTATCACTCGACGATGTGCCGCTCACGACAGGCAAGGATGATCAAGTCTCGCCTGAGGTGACGGATAACGCCCTGAGCGAGGCGTTTCGAGCCTACCACGCTGGGATTGCGCGGCTCGATTTCGTGCGGAATACGGTCAATCTGGCACAAGCCAGTCGGCATCGGCTGAAGGACGGCCGGATTACGCTGACAGGATAGCGACCGCCGGTCATGAGAGTTTCCCCGCGCGTTCCCGTCTCCTCGGGCACTAAGAAAATATTAGGTCGGCGACGGTGTCGTCGTCGTCCGACACCTCTCGGTCAAGCTTCGAGTAAGGACGGGGACGGGCGAGGATTCGGGGATTTCCAAGCCAACGACCTTGTGATAAAAACTCTGCTATATCTTTTCAGACCAGAGGAAACGTCACACTCCATGCCGTCCACCAGCGCCCAACGACTTCGCGCGCTCGACCTCCTGAAGACCCGAGGAATGCTCCGGCTGAAGGATTTCGTCGCCGAAGGCATCGGCCCGGAGACGCTTGCCCGTCTTGTTCGGGAGGAGGCAGTCGTCCGCCCAGCACGTGGCCTCTATCAACTCCCCGACGCCCACCTCGAGGCTGCCCATACCCTCGCCGAGGCAGCAGTTCTGGTTCCAAAGGGTGTGGTCTGTCTTACCTCGGCCCTCCAATACCACGAACTGACGCTGCAGATGCCGTCGGCTGTATGGATGGCGATCGATCGCTCCGCCTGGCGACCCAAGATCGATTATCCACCTATCCGGTTCGTGCGATTCACCGGATCGGCGCTTACCGAAGGGATCGAGCGTCACCGCATTGAGAATGTCGACGTTCCTATCACGGATCCGGCGAGGACAATTGTCGATTGCTTTCGCTACCGGACCAAGATCGGCCTTGACGTCGCGATGGAGGGGCTGCGCGAAGGCCTCCGCCGTCGCCGATGCAAGCCGGATCAACTCTGGCACTACGCACGCAAGGCGCGGGTCTGGTCGGTCCTGCGTCCCTACGTCGAAGCAATGGCGTCCGATGGCGCGTGAGCCTCGCAACATCGGCGCATCAGTGCGAGCGCGGCTCCTCGATCGGGCACGTGCCGAGCGATCGGATTTCCAGATTCTCCTGACGCGATATGCGCTCGAGCGTCTGCTCTACCGGCTAAGCGCGTCGCCGCACCGCGACCGCTTCATCCTCAAAGGTGCGATGCTCTTCGTGACCTGGATAGCCGATCCGTTTCGGCCTACGCGCGATCTGGATCTGCTTGGCCACGGCGACCGCGACTCCGAAACCATTGCCGAAACCTTCCGGGCCGTTTGTGCGCAGCCGGTCGTCGATGACGGTGTGACGTTTGATGCCGCAGCGCTGATGGCGACCCCGATTCGTGAGGAGCTGGAATATGGTGGCGTGCGGGTCCGCACAACGGCAACTATCGCCGGGGCGCGAATTCCGATCCAGGTCGACATCGGTTTCGGCGACGCCATTACACCCGCGGCCGTCGAGATCGACTATCCCACCCTGCTGGACGCCCCAACGCCGCACCTTCGCGCATATCCGGTCGAAACAGTGGTGGCTGAGAAATTCGAAGCGCTCGTGACGCTCGGCGTCGCCAACAGTCGGCTCAAGGATTTCTATGATCTCTGGGTAATCTCCCGAACATTCGAACTTCGCCGGGCCGCTGTTGCCGAGGCAATTCAGCGGACCTTCGAGCGTCGCGGAACGGTCCTCCCATCCGTTGCCCCGATCGGTCTGACCGATGAATTTGCGGAAGCATGGGCTGCTCAGTGGCACGCCTTCCTCGGGCGCGATCGGATGGCAGCCGCACCGGATGCTTTTGCCGTTACCGTCGCCGATCTCCGCCTCTTCTTGATGCCGCTGGTTGTCGGATCGAAAGAAGAACGAATTTGGCCGCCGAGCGGGCCATGGTCGCCGGGAGCAGCAATCGATGAGGCATAGCGGGATGATAAATTTACTCCATTCCGAATGGCGCGCGATTGGCGAAGAATAGAGCCGCAGACGCGGTTGGGGGAAGTATGGATAAGAAGCACTTTTATCGCGTAGGCAGTCACTCAGGCGCCTGGGACGATCTGCCCGCTGACCCAGATGAACTGGACACCCTGACCAATAGTGCTCGAAAGCATATCGAGCCGTGGCTCTCTGCTGTCTTCCAAGCAGAGCACCTCAACCTGCTGCTCGGCAGTGGGTTCACCACAGCGGTTGGTTACCTGGCGGGTGTAGGGGCCACAGGCATGGCCAAGATTACATTTGGCACGTCATATGACGCCGCGATCGATGCGCACGCCCAGGCCGGAGCAACGGCGATGAAAAGAGGTGCGGCAAACATCGAAGATCAGTTTCGAAGTGCGCTTGCTCTGCTCGAGGGGCTGGGGGTCATCGACAAGACAGCAGAAAAAACCCTCAAGAAGGGCATCGACACCCAGATATCTGGCTTTCTCACTTCATTATTGAAGACGGAAAGCGGGATTGTTGCTGGAAAGGATCCCGCTTCAAAAGATGCTGCCCAAGGTGCTCTGCAATCATTCCTGCTGAGTTTTGCGAGCCGCGCTGCATCTCGTGAACGTTTGCACGTCTTCACAACAAACTACGACCGCCTGATCGAACATGGTTGCGATTTTGCAGGTCTTCGGATCATCGATAGATTTGTCGGTGCCCTGAACCCGGTCTTCCGAGCGTCGCGCGTTGAAGTTGATGTCCACTACAATCCGCCCGGCATTCGGGGAGAGCCGCGGTTCATGGAGGGCGTCATTCGCCTGACTAAGCTCCATGGTTCACTGGACTGGTTTTTTGATAAGGACGAACGGCGGATCTATCGCAAGGGCATCCCATTCGGAGCGCCTGCGGATCATACCGACATTCCCAAAGAACCCGTCGATACGGTCATGATCTATCCCAATCCTGCGAAGGACGTCGAAACAACGCAATATCCATATGCGGAGCTGTTTCGCGATTTTGCGGCCGCAGCTTGCCGACCTAACGCCGTTGTCGTGACCTACGGCTATGGGTTCGGCGACGATCATGTCAATCGAGTGCTGCTCGATATGCTCACGATCCCGTCGACCCATTTGGTGATCATGGCCTACTCGGCCGACGATCGCCTCAAAGCATTCGTTGAAAAGACGCGCGATGCACAGGTCTCGCTGTTGATCGGGCCGCATTTCTCGGATCTTGCAACGTTGGTCGCAAACTACCTGCCAAAACCGGCGCTCGACTACATATCCGGCCGCATGACCGAACTGTTGAAGCATCGTCCGGGCGATCCGAAAGCCAGCGATCCGCCAGCGGTACCGCCTCCGGCGTCCTCAATTGGCTTGGCGTGAGGCGATCATGACGACTCCTATCGAACGTTTGTCGGGTCTTGTGGTAGGTGTGGTCGAGTCGGTCGCGCCTGACGAGGTTCGGGCGATTCTCGAGCTGGATGCTCCGCACTCCACGGCGTTGAATACCGGCGTACCGGCCGGGTTTCCACGTCTGAACGGATACGTACTTATCCCTAACGAAGCTGGAGCGACGGTTGCTTACATCACTTGGATTGGCATCGAGCGCTCTCCCTATCCGAAGCGCGCTGGGCTCAAAGATTTCGGCCTGATCGATCTGCCGTTTCCGCTTCGGAAAATGTCGCTATCCCCGGTCGGAACCCTCACCTTCCGGCGCGAACGCAGCTCGGGAACGACCAAATACGAACTCACCCGCGGCGTCGTCGCATTTCCATCGGTCGGGGATCAGGTCTTAATACCGACGTCGGCACAGATCGAAGCCATTGTCGGAGCGCGAGGCGACGACAAGAGAGTTAGAATTGGCTCGTCGCCAATGGCAGCAAATGCGGCGATCATGGTGGACCCAGATAAGTTGTTTGGGCGCCACCTCGCCGTGTTGGGCAACACCGGCAGTGGAAAGTCCTGCACGGTTGCCGGACTCATTCGGTGGTCGATGGAAGCAGCTAGCAAGGCAATTGGTGATTCGACCAAAGTGCCGAACATGCGTTTCATCGTGTTAGATCCCAATGGTGAATATGCTCGGGCGTTTACCGATCTGCCCGATAGGGTGCGTGTCTTCAAGCCTGGAGACCAGCACAACCCACTAACACTGCCGGCGTGGATGTGGAACAGCCATGAATGGGGCGCAGTCACCCAAGCCCAGCCGGGAGCGCAGCGACCGCTGCTTATGCAAGCTCTGAGAAATTTGCGTGCAGGGCGAACACTCCGGGAGCCCATCCACGTTGGTATAGTAAGGCAAGTTCGTCTCTATCGGTCTCGCATTCTCGCATATATCGCCGATGGTACGGGCGCATCTTACACAGATTATGTTGGGCTGCTCGGCTGCTGCCAAGCGTACAAGAACCTATCGGAAGTGATGCGGGACTTTCATGGGCGTATCCCGGCCGCAGATTTGGCAAGCGCACATCTTGATACCTTGGCGACCGCCGCAAAGGCCTTCTTCGACGCACACGCGGTTTGGAATAATCAAAACCAACGCTTCTACTACAACGCGCCAAATGCCGCGGAATTTGGCGCTTTTCTTCCCTTATTTGATCTTATCGAGCAGGCTCTGCCACCGGTAGCGGCTGAAGAAGAAATCAGCGAAGACGCTCCCTCGCCATTTGATGTTCGGCAAATTGCCGACCATGTCGAAGCCCTTTCGGCGGACACTTCAGCAAACCCGAACGTCGCGAACTTTATTGCTACACTAACATTGCGAATACGCTCAATGCTGGCCGATCGGCAGCTCGCGCAAGTGATAGCGCCCGAGAACCCGCCGACTCTCGAGAATTGGCTCTCGGGCTTGCTCGGAATTTCTAACGCTGAAAACGGTCAAGTTGCGATTGTAGATCTGTCGCTGGTACCCTCGGAAACCACTCACATCGTAATTGCCGTCCTCGCGAGACTGGTTTTCGAGGCATCTCAGAGATATCGAAAGCAACATGCTCAGGGCAAGGCACTTCCAACGGTTTTAGTGCTTGAAGAGGCGCACACGTTCGTGCGCGGCGGGGGTGGTGGGGATGACGCAAATATTGTTTCAGCATCCCGGCTCTGCCGCGAAGCGTTCGAGCGGATCGCTCGCGAAGGTCGAAAATTTGGATTGGGCTTAGTCCTGTCGTCGCAGCGACCGTCGGAGCTTTCTCCAACGGTTCTCGCACAGTGCAACACATTTCTGTTGCATCGAATCGTCAACGATTCCGACCAGAACCTCGTAGCCCGTCTTGTCCCAGACAACGTCGGGGGACTGCTGCGCGAACTGCCGAGTCTTCCGTCCCGCCAGGCGGTTCTTTTGGGCTGGGCAGCGCCGATCCCGGTGCTAGTTGAGGTCGATGAATTGCCCGATGCGCAGCGACCGCAGTCGGCGGACCCGGATTTCTGGAAGGTGTGGACGCTGACCGAAGAGCGTGGCGTCGATTGGGGCGCAATCTCTGAAGAATGGTCGGGCGCTCCTCCGGTGCAAGATCCGGCGGAATAAAGACAATGATCCGTATCCTTCACACGGCTGATTGGCATATCGGTCAAACTCTACGCGGGTTCTCTCGGGAGCACGAGCACCGCAGGGTGTTTGAGCGGCTCGAAGAGATCGTTGTGGAGCGGGATGTCGATGCCCTCGTCATCGCCGGCGACGTGTTTGACAGCCAAAACCCCTCCGGGGAAGCGCAACAGCTCTTCTACAATACGCTCGTGCGGCTCAGCCGCGCGCATCCGCGCATGGCTATGGTGATCGCTGCTGGCAACCATGATGCAGCTGGTCGGTTGGAAGCGCCGCGGCCTCTGTTGGAGGCATTCAACATCCGTGTCGTGGGCAATGTGCGGCGGCGCGAAGGGCGAGTCGAGGCGGCCCGTCATCTCGTTCCCATCGCTGATGCAAGCGGTTCGGTGGCTGCTCATGTGCTTGCAGTCTCCTACCCAACCGCAGCCTGCCTTCCGAATTTGACGCGGCTCGATGGTGAAGTAGGCTCGCCCGTCATCGCTGGCGTGCGGAGCCTCTATGCCGAATTGGTCGACACGTTACGGGGACCGATGGATGGTCTACCGTTCGTCCTGACGGGACACCTCCATGTTGCGGGCGGCATTGAGTCGGAAGGCGCGGAGCGCAGAATTCTAGTTGGTGGCCAGCATGCTGTGCCGCACGACGTGTTCCCGGCGGAAGCGAGCTACGTGGCGCTTGGCCACTTGCATAAGGCTCAGGCCATCGGTCGTGATACCGTCCGCTATTCTGGTTCACTGATCCCCTTGTCGGCGACGGAGATGCCTTACGCGCACGGGGTCACTCTTGTGAGCCTCGACGGAACAACGGTTCTATCCGAACATATCCCGATCGACCGGCCAGTTGCCTTCGTCCGCCTTCCTGAGGCGGAAGATATGCGCTTGAGCGAACTTGGTGATCATCTGACGGCAATGAACCTCTCATCGGACCTGCCGCTTCATGAACAGCCATTCGTCCAGATCAGGCTTGCCAGAGAAGGGTTATCGCCCGGGTTCAGAGAGGAGGTCGACCGCATTGCGGAGAGCTTTCCGGCGCGCATCGTCGACACCCGTGTCGCGGCAATACCCGAGGCGTCAAACGACGTGACTTCCGCCGATCCTATGATCCGCCTTGCGGAAAGAGATCCGGAGGATCTGTTCAAGCTCGCATTTGAGCGCACCTTCGGCGTAGCCCCGGATGCCACGCATCTCGATGTCTTCCACCGCGCACAGGCGGAGACATAGCCATGCGGATCTTAGCTATCCGCGGCGAGAATCTGGCAAGTCTTGGTGCTCCTTTCGAGATCGATCTTGCCGCAGAACCTCTTGCAGGTTCCGGCCTCTTTGCCATCACTGGCGAGACCGGTGCCGGGAAATCGACCATCCTCGACGCGCTCTGCCTCGCGCTCTATGGCGAGTATCCACGAGTCTCCGTCGGTCGACGGGAGAATGCGCCCGATCCCAGTGGGGAGGCGATTTCAATTCATGATGGCCGGGCGATCCTGCGCCGAGGCGCCGGCAGCGGATATGCCGAGGTGGATTTCGTTGGGCAGGACGGCGAGCGCTATCGCGTCCGCTGGGAGGCCAATCGGGCGCGAGGGCGTGCAAATGGGCGGCTGCAGAATGAGCAGCGTTCGTTGTATCGACTCGACGACGGCAGCGCGGTGGCGACTGGTAAGACTCAGGTCCGTGAGGCGGTGGAGAGGAGAACCGACCTCACATTCGACCAGTTCCGGCGAACGGTGCTCCTCGCACAGGGCGAGTTCGACGCTTTCCTGCTCGCCGCCGAGAGCGAGCGCGCAGAATTGCTGGAGAAGATCACCGGTACTGAAATCTACGCAGCGATCTCGGTCCGCGTTCACGATGGAACGGACGCACGACGAAGAATTGTCGAGCACTTGGAGCGGCGTCGAGACCACATCGGGCTTCTTGATGACGAAGCCAGGCAGGCGCTGCTGGACGAGCAGAGGCAGCTTGCTTCAACCATTGCACAGAAAGGCGCGGAGCGCGATCAACACAGCGGGCGGTTAGATCATTTCAAGCGCGTCGCCGCCGCCCGCAGCGACCTCGCACGGGCTGAGGCTCAAGCGGTCGCAGCGCACGCGGCGCGCGAGGCAGCCGCTGATGAGTATCAATCTCTTGCCGAACTCGATCTTGTCGAGCCGCTTCGTTCCCTAGCAGGCGATTTGCAAAATGCACGGCGGACGGCAGCGGAGGCCCAAACCCGCCTCGACGGTTTGCTTGTTGCACGCGAGGAAGCGCAGAAACTACACTCGGAATCTACAACGCAACTGGCGGACGCGATAACCGCCAACGCAGCGGCAGAAGAGGTCCTCAAGAATTTTGGTCCCCTGTGGAGCGAAGCCGAAAGGCTCGACACCGAGCTGGCGGCAGCTCGGACTGAGTTTATTGATACGCTGGAAAAATCACAGCAGGCGGAAGCGACACTGCGCGAGAAGGCCGATGCGCTGGCAACGATTGATGAGACTCTCGGTCAAACATCAGAATCGTACCGCACCACTGCGGCGCAATTAAACAGCCGATCGGATCGCGTTCTTCTTGCTGATCGTCTTGGCGATGCGATGGACTTGTTAGCGAAGCGAGGAGCGCTCCAACAGGAGCACGCTGCAGCCAGGCAGGCGGCCGCTGCAACGGAAGAAACAGCTACGCTGTCGCAAAATGAAATAACTGCGCTGCTGGAGAAGCTCACCCAGGATCGCGAGCGAAAGGATGGCTTAAGTCGTGAAATCGCTGATCGTAGAGCCAGTCTCGCCGGCATCGATGAGGCGACGCTCCACGAACGAGACATCGACCTGCAACGCGCGCTCGAGGCTCTGCGCGAGGCTAGTACCGTCTCCGACCAGTATACTCGGGCATCGGCAGATCTAGCACGACGAGCATCGGAACACACGCTGGCGGCGCAGGCGGTAAGCACAGCAAAAGGGCAGATCGTTGAAGCTGAAGCGGACCAGCTCCGCGATCGGACTGCGCGTGCGGAAATTGTTCCGATCGCAGAGCTCGCCGACGAGGCGGTCTCATCTGAGGCCATTCATCTGCGCAGCCTGCTGGCTCCAAATTTGGCCTGCCCGGTGTGCGGCAGCACCGACCATCCCCATCTTGCGCATCCAAGCGCGCTGAACGAAATAGCTGCTAGGCTTCGCCGTCGGCGCGAAGAACTTGATACCGCGTTGACCGCGACAGGCCAACGTTTGGATGCCGCAACGCGCGCGCTCTCCGCTGGAGAAGCGCGCCAGGCGGAGACAAATCGCGGCATCGATGTGGCGCGCGGACAAGTTCTGGCTGCCAACAGCGCTTTTGGCGAACAGTGGTCGTCGTTGGACGATCTCTGCACGAAGGCTGGGATCGAGGGGAACATACCTCCCGTTCTCGATGACCAGGCTGCGTTGAAACTGGCGGCCCTCATCTCAGTCGCGATCGCAGAACGATCAGCCATTGCGTCTCCGCTCGCAAGCGCCCGGCGTCTTCGGACAGAGATCGACAGTTTGCAGCGGGAGCATGACGCGCTCGGTGAGGTGATCGAGACGACCGCGCGCTCCATCGACCAAAGACGTTCTGATTTCCACGCTGCGCAATTGAAGGCAACTGAGTACACGGTCCAGGCGGCGGGCCTTGCTGAGCGCCTCATTTCAATTAGCCGTGAAATCACGCCGTTTCTTGCTGCCGCTGGTCTGGCCGTCGACGACCTCGATGTCGATCCCGCCGGTGTTGGCGTCACGCTGTCGAGAGTTGCGACGGAGTATGCCGCCCTGCGCGAGCAGGTTGGCCAGCTTGAAATGACGCTCCAGCGCTTGGCGCCCGAGCGTGCGGCGGCGGACGCCTCGCTTCGGCACGCCCAGGCCCACGTAACGGCAGCGGCGCTTCTTCTCGATCAGCGTCGCCTGGCCGAGGGAGAGAAGGCGCGTGCCAGAGCGGAACTCCTCGATGGCGAGGCGACAGCAAGTCATCGGGCTCGGATCGCCGAGGCTTGCCAGATCACTCGTGAAGCTCTTGCTCGCGCGCGCGAGACAAAATCCACTACAGATGCAGCGTTCCAGGCGGCCGGCGCTCGTTGCGACGAGGCCGCCGCTGGATTGGAGGCCGCCAAAGGCCGTAACGCTTTAGCCGAAAAGGCATTCAACGCGGCCTGCATGGATATTGCTCGCCCGCCAGATCAGGTTGCGGCGCTGATCGCAACCGAGCCAGCATTGAGCGGAGCGTTACGGGTCCGAATTCGGGAGATCGATCGAGGCGTGAACGATGCGGGCACCGCAGTGCTGACGCGTCAGAATGACTTACACCGGGCGTTAGAAGGGTTCGACGAGACCACCGATGTCGAGGAGTTGGCCGCAGTCGTCGCGGCGTTGGGAACCGAAATCGGAGACTTGCAACAACGGACAGGTGCACTTGCCGCTACGCTCGCGCGAGACGACGAGGCGCGCGGCGCCGCTACAAATCTATCCGCGCAAATCGAAACTGCGAAAGCGGAACTCGTAATCTGGCAAGCAGTCGACGATGCCATCGGCTCGGCTAGCGGTGATCGTTTCCGTCGCTTTGTGCAGGGCATCACGCTCGACCACATGGTGCAATTGGCGAATGATCATCTCCATGCATTGACACCCCGCTACAGGCTCGCGCGGGGGGCTGCGTCCGATCTCACGCTGCATATTATTGATCGCGACATGGGCGACGAGGTCCGCGGCACCCGAAGCCTGTCAGGCGGTGAACGTTTCCTCGTCTCCCTTGCGCTGGCGTTGGCGCTGTCAGGTCTTGAGGGTCGATCGTCCTTTGTCGACACGCTGTTTATCGATGAAGGCTTTGGCTCGCTCGATGCGGAGACCCTCGACTTAGCAGTAGATGCGCTGGAGACCTTACAGGGTAGAGGTCAGAAGGTTGGCGTCATCACGCACGTCGCTGCCATGATCGAGCGGATTGCCGTGCAGGTGCGCGTGGAAAAGCGCGGTGCAGGTCGATCCGAGATTAGAGTTTCTGATGGCATGGGAGCCGCGTGGCCTGCGACGAGTAGCGCACAATAATATCAGGCGAAGCGGCCTCGGAGTGTTCAGGCCGGAAGAGGGGATACATGGAGAAATATCATATCAAGCTGACTGAGAGCGAGGCCGCGACACTCGCGAAGATCGATCTCAGGGAATCTCATTGCAATCATGATGAGGGCCACGCAGCTTATAAAGCCAATGCGCAGCCGATCCTTACCTTGCTCCAATCTCTGAGCGACAGGTCCGCAGTTCCCCAAGAAAGGCTGAATTACTGGAATGACCCCCGATACCATCAGGGGAGGATCAAAGCGTCGCGCAAGGGTCTATTCGAGAGAAATGGTTGCAGAGGTACGGACATTTACACGCATCCACATTTTATCCGTTATCTTCGATATTTTCTGTTTGGTGCCGATCTTCCCGACGACGTCATTGCAGCATTTGAGGAGAAAGTCGGTAACCCACAGTGGGTTTCCTCTAGTGAGGTCATTCCGATCGGCAAGTTTGCTCGGGATCTCACCCGCCAATATCGTCTGGACAAGACGGATGCACCAGAAGAGTTCTTTAAACTTTGCCTCGACATGGGGCTTAGCTTGACGACAGCCGAGAGCGTCATGCGGGCGGTCAAACAAATTCGATAGAACATGGACAAACTGACGCTGAACTACGTCTGGGGGCAGGAGCGGATACCGGTCGTACTGCGGCGGACGGGAAGAGGGCAGCGCTTGCGCGTTCGACTTCCCTTCGCGGAAACGAATTGCCAGTGGCTTCAGAATGGTAGACGAACGTCGCCTATTTGGATTGCCGGCAAGAAATACTGGGAACTGCCGAAAGCTTGGTTCAACGATCTCGTCGAACGCTCGTTGGCCGAATATGGCAAAGTCTACGTTATTCAGCCCTACCGTGAGCAGGAGAAATGCTCTCCTGCGTGCCAGAATGCGACTGGGCATGAGTGCCAGTGCTCCTGCATGGGCCTCTATCACGGCGCCGGAAATGACGGCAGTTGGTTCGAGGTATCCGATACTTTCGCTGCGCGTTGGGGCGAGCAGGAGCTCGCCTGTCGACTAATGACGGCGAGATAGGATGTCTGCTGGGGGAGGATGCATTTTGACCAAAGGCTCGGCCGATCGGCTGGCGGCAGCGCCATTGTCGTGCTTGTTGGGTTTAGCGATGCGTAAAGGGGAGCCATAAACGTGCTCTATGCCTGGGTCGGCGACCAGAAGCGCGCCCCCGTCGCGAAGGGTGAACGGACCACGTGTCGCGACTGCGGCGGCTTGCTCACCGCCGTCATGCCCGTCGAGAACACGTCCCACTGGCGGCACAAGGCGGGTGATTGCGATCCCTGGAGCGAGCCGGAGGGAGCCTGGCACCTCGGCTGGAAAGAACTCTTCGATATGTCCTGCCGCGAGATCGCTCTCCGCGACCCGACGACAGGAGAGCTGCACCGCGCAGACGTCCTCGTCGGCAGCGGCACCCCGCGCGCGACCGTCCTTGAGCTGCAGCACTCCTCGATCAGCGAGGACGAGCGAAACGCGCGGGAGGCCTTCTATCGGCGCGGACACCGGATGTTCTGGCTGGTCCACATTCACAGCGAAAGCTCGTTCCTTGGGACGTATTTCAACATGTCGCTCGATTTCGGATCACGGGTCGTAAATCTCGACGGCAAGGAATTCGCGATCATGCGCTGGGTGGGCCCGAACAAGCAGTTCATCGAGAAGTGGAAGCGTGCGGTAGCCCACGTCTTCTTCAATGCAGGGCCTTACATCTTCTACCTTGCAGGCCCCGGCGTAGCGTCTCGTCTTGGAGGCCCCTTGAAGCGCGGCGAATTCGCTCTCTGCGCCCTGACCCGCGATGAGTTTCTTCGAGCTATCCGCTGGGAGGATACTGCTCCCTCTTGACGGCGTGCTCGTATTGAGCGGCGCCACGCCAGAGCACTTTGCATGGCTGCCGGTATTCCTGATTAATACACAATGCGAGCGCTCGGGACAAAGCTCGCTGATAGTAGAAGGTGATGTTTTTCAATGAAGATATTTTGGTCATGGCAGAGTGATCGCGATCCGAAGTTGCATCACTACTTTGTGCGCGATGCGCTGAAGGACGCCTGCAAGCTCATCGCCATCGATCCCGACTATGAGGAGGCGGAGCGTCCCGAGGTCGATCACGATACCAAGAATGTCGCTGGAACCCCGGACATCACGAAGACCATCCTGGAGAAGATCGCCGGCGCGAACGTCTTTGTCGCGGACATGACCCCGGTGGGCATGACGGCCCCTGTAGCACTTCAGCCCAACATACCTGCCGAAAAGCGTTCCGAGCCCAAATACCTCCAGAACCCGAACGTCATGTCCGAACTCGGCTACGCCGAGCATGCGCTCTCACAGGGCCGCATTATTCTCGTAGCGAACGGCGCGCACTATCCCGGTCCCGTGGCGCTTCCCTTTGATTGGCGTCACCGAAGCGGCGCGAAGGTCTACACCCTCAAGGATGGAGCCACGAAGGAGGAGATCAAGGCCGAGCAGAAGCGCTTCGCGGAGGTGCTGAAGAGCTGCATCATGCCCATCCTGGCTGAGCAGGCTCCGCTAAAGGCACCACCACCCCCAATTTCCTGGCAACCGTCGAGCAGTAGCGATCCGACCATTTGGCCGGCGGCTGAGAAGAAGCTCGAATTTCGCAACAATGCAATGGAGGAGCAGCGCCGGAATGTTCAACTGGGAAAAGGGACGCGGATCTTCGCACGCATCGCGCCTAGCGAATGGTCAGCGCCGGCCCGGGTCGAGCTTGAACAGCGCATCTCCGACGTGGGACTGAACATTCGGGGGCGGGACGGTGATTGGGGCCTCAATGGCGATGGCGCGCTGTCAGTCTGGGGGCGGATCGCGGGGAACGCTGACGACACGGACGTCACGAATGCGACGCAATGGTTCCAGTCGAACGGCGAGCTTTGGGGGGTCAACAGCAACTGCTTCGCTGAAAACAGCGGCGGCCTGTGTTTCGCGTCCGCGCTGCCGTTCACACCGCTGGATGAGTTTCTTCGTAAGGGCATTGCCGCCATCAGAGCCATGGGCGGTAAAGGCCCGATCGGGATCAAGCTGGGTGCTGGCGATCTGACCGACACTGTCTTGCCTGGCCAATACCAATCGCAACGCTTCCCGGCTGTCAGCGGGCGTGCGGATGTGGGCGAAGAACTTGAGTCCTGGACGCCGAACGAACGGCGGGCGCTCCTGTTCCGATTCTGGAATGCTTTGATGGACGCCTACGGTCGGCCGCCTGCGCGCTCCATTACAGAGTTCGAGCAAGCAGCCGCGATTGCGCCGCTATCGAAATAGGCGTTGGAATGCCCCAGCAGAACGAGGAGGCAAAACCAAACGTGCTCGATCCGCGCCAACTGGTGCGTATCGAAGCGGTGCATCGTGGCTTCCTGTATCAGCACCTCTATCTGGCGAACTGCCTGCTGCGCGCCGGATCAGCCGGCGTCGACAAAATCGTCGTCGAAGGAGACGAGGACGTAGAACGCATCGGGCGGCCGACTGCTTCTATGTGCAGGTGAAGACGCGCCAGGGACTCCTGGAAGCTGGCGACATCAAGGGCTCCTCCCGGGCGCGTCGGGCATGGAGACGCTTGGCGCGTTGAACATCAAGCTCGGTCAGGACGCGCTGAGTGTCGATGTCGTGATCGACAATGCCCATCGCCTGACGCCGGCGGACCTGAAACCGATTGTCGACCAGGCGCAGAACGTCCGCTTTCTTCTGCTGTGCCAGCCGGGCATCGTGACACAGGAGATCGCGGCACTCGTCGGCGTCGAGCATGAAACGCTGGGTGGTTGGGACGATGACACCATTGCGGCGGCGGTCGCCGAGGCCGGCTGCGTGGCCGACTACGCGGATTGCGAGCGTCTGTCGCGTCTCACCGGCGGGCTGCCCTATTATGTATTGAATGCGGGACATGCTTGCCGAGGTTGAGGAGCGCCTTCCAAAAAGCGACCAGCACCATCGCATCTTTCGCCACAACCGAGCACTGGCGATGTTCAAGCTCGGGGCCTACGACCTCACGCTCCAGGAAACGGAACGGCTCGGTGAAGAGTATTATGACCTCCTTGGCCTATCGCCAGAGCAGGTCATTGGCAGAAACCCGCCAGCCATCCGCCCGCTGCTCCCCAAGGGTCGGGACAACAGAGATGACCTGAAACATCTCGCCGACACGTTGGACCTCCACGCACAGGCGCTACAGCGATCCGGTCGATCATCGCCGTTCGCACGCATACACGCGATGAAGTTCTACGAACTTGCCCACGCCCCGCAGTCGGTTATCCGCGTGGGCCAGGATCTCGTAGACGACTTTTGCATTCACTACGACTTTGAGAGCGCGCGGGACGTCATCGAGAAGACGCTATTGCCGACCGTCCAGGCGTTGAACCTTGTTTCCTGGGTGGTGCCGGTCCGCAGCCAATACGCGGTCGTCCTTGCCTATTCAGGGAAGTTTGACGCCGCCGACAATGAAATGCGCCGGCTCGCACCGTATGAGGCGGGCCTTAGTCCCGCCGGCAAGGGTGAGCTACAGGATCAGCGCCGCCTCATTACACGCCTTCGCCGGTCCGGCCCGCCGCCGCAGAGAAAGGTTGTTATTCCTCCGGCAATGCAGAAGCTTCTTGCAGCGCGCAACGGGCCAGCGGCGCCACCCCAGCAGCGTCGAACCAAGGTCGGCCGAAACGAGCGGTGCCCGTGCCAGTCAGGCCGGAAATACAAGCATTGTCACGGCCGATGATCGACAACGGCACCCGCCCATCGTCAACTATTGGCATCCCTCGCAACGTCCGGGACGCGTCGCCGCCCTGCTATTCGTTGCGCAGCCGATCTCCCTCATACTTGGCGCACCGCTCTCCGGTTGGATTATGGATGTCTTCTCGCAGGCTGAGGAAATGCACGGCTGGCAATGGATGTTCATCATCGAGGCTCTTCCGGCTGTAATCCTCGACTTCGTCATTCTGTCCTTTCTCAGCAATGGAATCGACGATGCGAAGTGGCTTTCCGAAAGTGAAAAGCAACCGCTGGCGGCTTGAGTGGCGAGGTACTAGCAACTTTCAGCCGGTGGACCTTCTCGCAGACCGACCCAGCCATATTTTCTGATGGCGCCGCCGCACGATCTTCGATGGTCGGTTACGCGACTCGGGAAATCCAGCGCTCCTCTTAAGTTCTCCGTCACGGGGTCCGCAATCGCAATAAAATCCCCAGACTAAATCCCAGACTAAATGGAAATTCTAGTCCGGGGTTGCTCCAGGCCAATCTCGAAACCCGTGTTATTTTAAGGAGTTAGCTGGCGCGCCCGGAACGATTCGAACGTCCGACCCTCAGATTCGTAGTCTGATGCTCTATCCAGCTGAGCTACGGGCGCGTTTTTCGCAAACAGCGATGGCGGGGGTGACCCGCGACGCATCTCCCGGAGGGCCGGGAGGGGTGCGAAAGAGCGCTCTGACTAGCCGCTCTTGCCGGCGTTGGCAAGGTCCGGGATGGGGAGATTTTGCAAGGAGATGACGGCCTCTTCCCTGTCATTCCCGAACTCGCGGAGCGAGAAGTGCGGAATCTCGCGCCCAAAACCTCTGGATTCCGGGTTCGGCGCTTTGCGCCGCCCCGGAATGGCGGACGCAGCTCGGCCGCTGGCCGACTTACGCCCGCGCCCGCTCGTTGCGGATGGAGAGCAGTTCCACGGGGCGATCGGGGATGACGATGCGGAAGGTGGCGCCGATGGTGCCTTCGACGAGGTGGATGTCGCCGCCATGGGCGCGGACGAGCTCGGCCGCGATGGCAAGGCCAAGGCCGCTGCCGCCGGGGCGGCCGGAGGTCTGGAACGCCTCGAACAGGTGCTCCCGGGTCTTCTGGGGAACGCCTGGACCGGTATCGGAAACCTCCAGGATGGCGACGGCGCCCTCGCGTTTTCCGGTGATCCGGATCTGCTGCACGCCGCCATCGCCGGACTGGGCATGGGTTTCCAGCGCCTGGGCGGCATTGCGGACGAGGTTGAGCAGCACGCGGAACAGCTGGTCTGGATCGGCATCGACCGCAAGCCCGCGTTCGATCGCGGCGACCCAGGCGATGGTGGCATCGCTGGCCAGCCCCGCGGTCTCGCGCACCTCCAGCACCACCGGCTCGATCAGAATCATGCGGCGGTCGGGCGCGGCCTCCTGGGCGCGGCCATAGGACAGCGTCGACTGGCAGAAGGCGATGGCGCGCTCGAGCGAGCGCACCAGCTTCGGCGCAAAGCGCTGCACCCGCGGATCCGGCACGCTGGCGAGCTGGTCCGACAAAAGCTGCGCCGAGGCCAGCAGGTTGCGCAGATCATGGTTGATCTTGGAGACGGCGAGGCCGAGGGCAGCGAGCCGGCTCTTCTGATTCAGCATCGACATCAGATCGCGCTGCATGTCCGACAATTCGCGCTCGGCCACCCCGATCTCGTCGCTGCGCTGGCTCGGCACGATGATCCGCGCCGCGCTCTCCGGGTTCTCGTGGAAGCCGACCAGGCTCGCGGTGAGCCGCCGCATCGGGCGCACGAACAGGTAATGCAGGGCGAGATAGACGAGGCCCGCGGTCAGCGCCGCGATGATCAGCGCGACCACCACGACGTTGCGCGAGAAGCGGTACATCTGCTGCCGCAGCGGCAGCTCGTCGGTCACGATCTCGATGAATTGGGCATTGCCGACGCCGGGCCCGACGATGCGGATGGCCTGGTTGCCCGTCTCCAGCATCATCCGGAACGAGCCAGTGATCGCGTCCCAGGCCGTCATGTCGCGCAGATCGATGTCGTGCTCGATGGCTGTCGGAAGGTTATCGCTGGCGAGCAGCCGGCGCTGCTGACCCATCTTGATGGCGACGGCGCGGGCATTGATGCTTTTCAAGATCTGCCGCGACAGCGAATCGGGAACCATGCCAAGCGGCGCGGCATCCAGCACCAGCGCTGCCGTATTGGCCGCCGCCACCCGGTCGTTGAGCCGGTTGACCCAGAAGTTGGCGATGGCGGGCACGTAAAGCAGGCTGGCCGCGATCATCACCAGAGGGACGGTAAGCAGCAGCAGCTTGCCTGACAGCCCGAGCCCGCCCGACCCGCGCGGCCGCATCGCCGGCTGGTCCGGCTGATCCAGATCTTGGATCGGCTGGCGATCTGTGGCTGCCACGAAATTCGCCCCTGTTGACCTTGGCTGATGCAGGATGCGACCCGTCCCGGGTCCGGTCAAATTACGGATCGCTAATCTGCCAAGGTGAGATGTAAGCCCTGGTAAAGCGAGTCGCCACCTCAAGGGTTAAAAACCCCGCACAAACAGCGATATTCACCGGAAACGCGCGCTTGTGCGGCGTTGACGAAAACAAGGCGCTCCCTTATAAGCCGCGCGAATTGTCCGCGATGACCCGGTGCGACACCGGGAGCGGCTCTTTTGGGGCCGGAAACGGCCCGTTTTGGGCCGCATCTTCGGGACTTTACCATCAATTCTACAGGCAAATTGCCCGGTCAGCGGAGAAAAACCCGTGAAGCGGACTTATCAACCCAGCAAACTGGTGCGCAAGCGCCGTCACGGCTTCCGTGCCCGTCTCGCCACTGCCGGCGGCCGCAAGGTTCTCGCCGCCCGCCGCGCCCGCGGCCGCAAGCGTCTGAGCGCCTGAGCCGGACCCCCTTTTTGGGATTTCATCATGGATCGGCTGAGGCAGCGGGCGGATTTCCTCGCCGTTGCCAATGGCGCGCGGGTGAATAATCCCGCGTTCGTCCTGCAAAGCCGCCGCCGGGACGACGGCGGCCCGATCCGGATCGGCTTCACCGTTTCCAAAAAGAACGGCAACGCCCCCGAGCGCAATCGTATCCGGCGCCGGCTTCGCGAATTGGTGAAGCGGCTCGATCCGGTGTCGATGCAACCCCATCATGATTATGTGCTGGTCGGACGAAGGGACGCGCTCTCGTGCGACTTCGCGACCATGCTCGACGATCTGCGCATAGCATTCACGAGGCCGGCGCGGCATACGGCCAAAGGACCGGCCAAGGCGCGCGGCCAGAGGCCGGATCGCGCCACAGCGACCAGCCGCAAACCGGATTGATGACGAGACAATCGAGATGACCGACAATCGCAATACCATCCTCGCCGTCATTCTATCCGGCCTGGTGCTGATCGCCTGGCAGTATTTCTACAACGTGCCGCAGATGGAGAAGCAACGCGCCCAGCAGCAGGCACAGACCGAGCTCCAGAAATCCACGCCGCAGCCGACGGCGTCCGCAACGCCGGGTACCACGCCGCAGGCGGGCGGCGCGACTCAGCCCTCGACACCGGCCGCGAACCAGCAGCAGGCCCAGCCGGTCGTTGCCCGGGACGCCGCGATTGCGGCCAGCCCGCGCGTGAAGATCGACACGCCGCGGATTGCCGGCAGCATCGCGCTGAAGGGCGGCCGCATCGACGACATCGCGCTGGTGCAATTCCGCGAAACCGTCGACCCGAAGTCGCCGCCGATCATCCTCTATTCGCCCTCGGGCACGGCGGAGCCCTATTACGCCGAGTTCGGCTGGGTGGCGGCGACGGGCGTGACGGCGAAGATGCCTGATGCCCAGACCGTCTGGCAGCAGGACGGCAGCGGCAGCCTGACGCCATCGACGCCGGTGGTGCTGAAATGGGACAATGGCGAGGGCCTCACCTTCCGCCGCACCATTGCGGTCGACGACCATTATCTCTTCACCATCAAGGACGAGGTGAGCAATGTCGGCAACGCGCCGGTCACGCTCTATCCGTTCGCGCTGATCTCGCGCCACGGCGCGCCGCAGGTCTCGGGCTACTACATCCTGCATGAAGGCCTGATCGGCTATCTCGGTGACCAGGGCTTGCAGGAATACGCCTACAAGAAGATCGACGAAGCCAAGACGGTCAACTTCAAGGCCACCAATGGCTGGCTCGGCATCACCGACAAGTACTGGGCCTCGGCGCTGCTGCCCGACACCAATGCGCAGCTTCAGGCGCGCTTCTCGTCGAACCCGGTCGGCAACGTCCACACCTACCAGACCGACTATCTGCTCGATCCCGTCACCGTCGCGATCGGCGGCACGGCCACTGCAAACGCGCGGCTGTTCGCGGGCGCCAAGGAAGCCGGCGTCGTCGGCGTGTTCCCGTTCGCCGGCCTCGGCGGCTACAACAAGGCGCTGGGGCTCAACCACTTCGATCTCTTGATCGACTGGGGCTGGTTCTACTTCATCACCAAGCCGATGTTCCTCGGCCTCGACTTCTTCTACCGCTTCTTCGGCAATTTCGGCATCTCGATCCTGCTCGTGACCGTGATCGTGAAGCTGCTGTTCTTCCCGCTGGCGAACAAGTCCTACGCCTCGATGGCGAAGATGAAGTCGATTCAGCCGCAGCTACAGGCGCTGAAGGAGCGCTATCCCGACGACAAGGTGAAGCAGCAGCAGGAGATGATGGAGATCTATCGCAAGGAGAAGATCAATCCGGTCGCCGGCTGTCTTCCCGTGGTGATCCAGATCCCGGTGTTCTTCTCGCTCTATAAGGTGCTGTTCGTCACCATCGAGATGCGGCACGCGCCGTTCTATGGCTGGATCAAGGACCTCTCGGCGCCCGACCCGACCAATTTGTTCAACCTGTTCGGACTGATCCCGGTCGACCCGACCACGATCCCCGTGTTCGGCCACTACCTCGCACTCGGCATCTGGCCGATCATCATGGGCATCACGATGTGGTTCCAGATGAAGCTGAACCCGACGCCGCCGGATCCGACGCAGCAGATCATCTTCAACTGGATGCCGCTGATCTTCACCTTCATGCTGGCCGGCTTCCCGGCGGGCCTCGTGATCTACTGGGCCTGGAACAATCTGCTCTCGGTGGTCCAGCAGAGCTTCATCATGCGTCGCAACGGCGTGAAGGTGGAGCTGTTCGACAATCTCAAGGCGACGTTCGCGAGAAAGGCGACGTAGGCGCCGTTGCCGGGCGCAAATGCCTCCACATCGTCATGCCCGGGCTTGTCCCGGGCATCCACGTTTTTGGAGGCTCGTTTCGTGACTAAGACGTGGATGGCCGGGACGAGCCCGGCCATGACGAGAGGATAGACCGCTCGCATGAACGACAAGACCGACGAGCGACTGATCGAGGCCGGGCGAAAACTGTTCGCCCGCGACTGGCAGTTCATCTGGGCCTCGCCCTCGATTGCCACGCTGCCGCCGATGGCCGGGCTGGAGATCGCCTTTGCGGGACGCTCCAATGTCGGCAAGTCCAGTCTCATCAACGCGCTGACCGGCCGCAATGCGCTGGCGCGCACCTCGCATACGCCCGGCCGCACCCAGGAGCTGATCTTCTTCGAGGTCCCCGGGAAGAGTGACCTGCGCCTCGTCGACATGCCCGGCTACGGCTATGCCAAGGCGCCCAAGAGCCAGGTCGCGTCCTGGACCGAGCTGATCCACAAATTCCTGCTGGGACGTGCCTCACTCGCGCGCGTCTATGTGCTGATCGACGCGCGGCATGGAATCAAGGACGTCGATCTCGAAGTCCTGAAGACGCTCGACCGCTCCGCGGTCAGCTACCAGATCGTGCTGACCAAGGCCGACCAGGTGAAGGCCTCCGAGCTGCAGGCGCGCATCGCCGAGACCGAGGCTGCGCTGGCCAAGCACCCAGCCGCGTTCCCGAACGTGCTCGCGACCTCGTCGCGGAGCTCGACCGGCATGGAGGGCTTGCGCGCCGCGATGGCGAAGCTCTTGGAGGAGCGGGCCTCGTGATGGCGGCGCAACGCCTGCTGATTGGGCTTGCCGGTTTGATGGGCGCCGCCGGCGTCGCGCTGGCGGCCGCCTCCGCGCATGGCGCCGATGCGAGCCGGCTGGCAACGGCCAGCGCCATGCTGCTGTTTCATGCAACTGCCATACTTGCGACCGTCGCGCTGCTCGCGCGCGGCCTTCTGCACGGCGGAATTGGACTTGCCGCCGCGTTCGGCTTCGCAGCTGGCGCCGCATTGTTCGCGGGTGACCTGACCTTGCGGCAATATGCAGGGCACGCGCTGTTTCCCTACGCGGCGCCGACGGGTGGGACGATAATGATCTTGGGCTGGTTGGCGGTGAGTGTGGCGGCGGCGGTGGCGAAGAAGTGACGCTCGCTCTTACCCTCCCCTGGAGGGGGAGGGTCGGCTCATATTGAGCGAAGCGAAATGTGAGCCGGGGTGGGGTGATCTCTCCACTCGGGCACTGCTCTTCGCGGAGAGATCACCCCACCCCGCTCGCGCTACGCGCGATCGACCCTCCCCCTCCAGGGGAGGGTAAGAGCGAACGCCACACTTTGCGCCGCGCCCGCCAATCAGATAGAACGCAGGCCGCGTTAGTCCCGCCAGCGAGATCCGCCTCATGACCGACATCTCCCCGCTCGACCAGGCCCGCATCCTGTCCGAAGCGCTGCCGCACATGCAGCAGTATGACGAGGAAACCATCGTCATCAAATATGGCGGCCATGCCATGGGCGACGAGGAGACCGCCAGGAACTTTGCCCGCGACATCGTGCTGCTGGAGCAGACCGCGATCAATCCGGTGGTGGTGCATGGCGGTGGGCCGCAGATCGCGACCATGCTCAAGCGCCTCGGCATCGCCTCGGAATTCGCCGCAGGCCTGCGCATCACCGATGCCGCGACCATCGAGATCGTCGAGATGGTGCTCGCCGGCTCCGTCAACAAGCAGATCGTCGGCTACATCAACGAAGCCGGCGGCAAGGCCGTGGGCCTGTCGGGCAAGGACGGTAACATGGTGAAAGCGTCGAAGACGACGCGGACCATCATCGATCCGGGCTCGAACATCGAGAAGGCGATCGATCTCGGCTTCGTCGGCGACCCCGAGAAGGTCGACCTCACTTTGCTCAACCAGCTGATCGGCTACGAGCTGATCCCGGTGCTGGCACCACTCGCAACCTCCAAAGAAGGCCAGACCCTGAACGTCAACGCCGACACGTTTGCCGGTGCCGTTGCCGGCGCGCTGAAGGCCAAGCGTCTCCTGCTGCTCACCGACGTGCCAGGCGTGCTCGACAAGTCCAAGAAGCTGATCCCGCAATTGTCCGTCAAGGACGCGCGAAAGCTGATCGCCGACGGCACCATTTCCGGCGGCATGATCCCGAAGGTCGAGACCTGCATCTACGCGCTCGAACAGGGCGTGCAGGGCGTCGTCATCATCGACGGCAAGATGCAGCATGCGGTACTGCTCGAGCTCTTCACCAACCAGGGCACGGGAACGCTGATCCACAAGTGAAGCGGGAGCGGACAAAGAAAGCCGTCATGGCCGGGCAAGAGCGCGAAGCGCGTCTTCGCGAAGATGTCCCGGCCATCCACGATCTTTCGTTGCGCGCCAAGAACGTGGATGCCCGGCACAAGGCCGGGCATGACGAGCGGAGAGAGCGGCAGCCTCGCCGTCCTCCCCTGACCCGCTTCCTGATGACGCTGCCCGCCGCAGCCGTCTCGTTCTTCTTCTCCTCCGCGCCAGCTCTCGCCGACCTCAAGATCTGCAACCGCATGTCCTATGTCGTCGAGGCCGCGATCGGCATCGACGACAAGGCGGCGACCGCGACGCGGGGCTGGTTCAGGATCGATCCCGCCACCTGCCGCGTGGTGGTGCAGGGCACGCTGACGGCCGACCGCATCCTGCTCAACGCCCGCGCGCTCGGCGTCTATGGCGCCTCCCCGATCCCGCAGAACGGCCGCGACATGCTGTGCGTGGCGCAGGATAATTTCGTCATTGCGGCGGCACGGCAATGCCGCAGCGGCCAGGCCCAGGCCGCCTTTACGCAGGTGACGCCGACACAAGGCGCGGACGGCAACCTCATTGCCTATCTCGCCGAGGATTCCGAATATGACGACGAGCAGGCGCGCCTTGCCGGCATCCAGCGGCTGCTGGTGATCGCGGGTTACGATGTCGGCGCGATCGACGGCGTCGACGGGCCGAAGACGCAAGCAGCGCTGGCCGCCTTCCTGAAGAGCCGCGGGCTGTCGTCCGACGTCGTCTCGTCGCCGAATGTGTTCAAGACCATGGTCGATGCGGTGCAGACGCCCTCCGCGACCGGCCTCACCTGGTGCAACGACACGCCGCACAAGGTGATGGCGGCAGTCGCGAGCGACGACGGCAAGTCGGTGACGAGCCGCGGCTGGTATCGCATCGATCCCAAGACGTGCCTGCATCCTGATGTGACCGGCCAGCCCAGGCAGATCTTCAGCTTCGCGGAAGCGGTCGACGCCGACAACCGCGTCATCAAGCTGAAGGACCGGCCGCTGAACTGGGGCGGCGACAAGCAGCTCTGCACGCGCGAGACCAAGTTCGAGACGAGCGAGCAGACCGATTGCGGCGCGCGCGGCTTCGCCGCGACCGGTTTTGGCGCGGTGGACATGTCGAGCGGAGGCAAGACGCTGCGGTTTGCGCTGCCGTGATGGGTGGGGATGACGACGGCGCTACACACTCCGTCGTCGTCCTGGCCTAGTGCGCCATTGCGCACGGGGGGCCAGGACCCATAACCACCGAATTGCGTTTGGCGAAGAACGACGACGAGAGTACCCGATTGATGGGTCACGGAGTATGGGTCCCGGCCTTCGCCGGGACGACGAGTTGAGAGAATCATTGTGACGACTCCCCGCACCTTCGCCCATGTCGACACCTGGGTGTTCGATCTCGACAACACGCTCTATCCGCATCACGTCAATCTGTGGCAGCAGGTCGATGCGCGGATCGGCGAGTTCGTGTCGAGCTGGCTGAACGTGACGCCCGAGGAGGCGCGCAAGATCCAGAAGGACTATTACCTGCGCTTCGGCACCACCATGCGCGGCATGATGACCCTGCACGGCGTCTCCGCCGACGACTACCTTGCCTACGTCCACAAGATCGACCATTCGCCGCTGGAGCCGAACCCGGCGCTCGGTGCAGCCATCGCCGGGCTGCCGGGGCGCAAGCTGATCCTGACCAACGGCTCGGTCGACCATGTCGATGCAGTGCTGGCGCGGCTCGGCTTCGCAACGCATTTCGACGGCGTATTCGACATCATCGCCGCCGAGTTCGAGCCAAAGCCGGCGCCGCAGACCTACCGGAAGTTCCTGAGCGACCATGCAGTCGATCCGACCCGCGCCGCGATGTTCGAGGACCTCGCGCGCAACCTCGCCGTACCGCACGAACTCGGCATGACCACGGTGCTGGTGGTGCCCGACGGCACCAAGGAGGTGGTGCGCGAGGACTGGGAGCTGGAGGGCCGAGACGCCGTCCATGTCGACCACGTCACGGATGATCTGACGGGGTTTTTGCAATCGCTCGCCGCCGCCTGAGCGCGACCATGCAAGGAGCGAACGTGTCCCGGAAACCGCCAGGCCTACCCGCCATCGAATGGGACGATCTGCGCTATTTCCTGACCCTGGCTCGCGAGAAGAGCCTGTCCGGCGCGGCGCGCAGCCTCGGCACGACGCAGCCGACCATGAGCCGCCGACTCGAACTGTTCGAGAAGAAGCTTGGCGCCGTGCTGTTTCAACGAAGGCCGTCCGGCCTCGAGCTCACCGACACCGGGCGGCAAATCCTCGACTATGCCGACAGGATGGAAGACGCAGCTCTTGCTGCCGAGCGGATAGCGACCGGTAGCAGCGCCGGGCTCAGTGGAACGATCCGCGTGACCTCCGCCGAATGGCTGGGCGCGCGGGTTCTGTCGCCCCTGCTTGCCGAGTTCTGCACCCTGCATCCCGAAATGAACATTGAGCTCGTCACCGACACCGAGGCGCTAAGCCTGACCCGACGCGAGACCGATATTGCCGTGCGTTTCGGACGCTTCGAGCAGGAGGGGCTGATGCAACGCAAGATCGGCAGCCTTCCGTTCGGCCTCTATGCGGCGCCCGGCTACCTCAAAGCGAAAGGTCTCCCGGATTTTCGGCAAGGCGGCGCCGGCGCCACGGTCATCGCCATGAACGCGGCGCTTGCCGAAAGCGTCGCCGAGACAAAGTGGCTCCGCCACCATTTGGCACACGCCCACATTGCCTTTCGCAGCAACAGCCGCGACGGCCAGGCGGCGGCGGCCGTTGCCGGCGCCGGCCTGGTTTGTCTGCCGGCACGTCTCGCCGGCGCATATCCGCAGCTGCGCGCAATCGAGACGCCGGCCCCTGTTCCGAGCCGCGATGTGTGGCTCGGATTCCACCGCGACACGCGCGGGATTCCCCGGGTGCGCGGTGTTGTGGACTTCCTCGCCGAGCGCACGCGTCGGCTCCGCTGACGATCTCCGGTCCGCGTATAGGGATCATACGCCGGCAGCCGATGGGCATCGGCGCAGCTGCCGCCTATGTCGTCTCCCGAGCCCCCGCAATCGAGGAGATCTGCAATGTTGGACTGGAAGACCTATCAAGGCGAACTGCTGGCGCGCATCGGTGACGTCGGCAAGCTCAACCCGGAGACGGTGAAGGGTTATCGCGCGCTCAGCGCCGCGGGCGCACAGAGCAGCCGGCTCGGCGACAAGACCCGCGAGCTGATCGCGCTCGCCGCCGCGGTGACCGCACGCTGCGATGGCTGTATCGCCGTCCATGCCGAAGCTGCGACCCGGCACGGCGCGAGCCGCGAAGAGCTCGCGGAAGCACTTGGCGTCGCGATCGCGATCGGAGCGGGCGCCGCGCTGGTGTATTCCGCCCGCACGCTCGATGCATTCGAGGCGAACCATGCGGCGAGCCCAGCGGCGGTCCGATGACGAAGGCGGCCCTTCAGACTGTCGCCTTTTCCGAGAGCGGCACCGCGGCAACTTCTTTCCAACGCGCCCTCTCCTCGACGCTGCCGGTCGAGGAGATCGTGACGCGCCTCAAAGACAGAATCCTCGCTGCCGATCTCTGGGTGCTGCACGAGATCAATCCGCAGATGCTGCTGCATCGCGGCGGATACGACATCGGCCCGGCTCGGCAGATCCTGTTCTTTCACCCGCGCCTGATGTCGCGTCTGCTGGCGGCCGATTCGGCGGCCTTGCTCGAAGTCCCCCTGAAGTTCGCAGTTATCGGCTTCCGCGAAGGACGAACCGAACTGCGCTGGCTCGATCCCGGCAAAGCCTTTGCGCGATATCGATCGCCGGCGCTTGCTGCGCTTGGCGACGAACTGGCCGACGTTTGCGAGAGCATCGTCGCCGGCCTCGATCCCTGAGGGGCAGGCCCCCGCTCACGTTCCGGGTGCGTCGGCGCCATCCGGAACAAGGCCGAGAGCCTTCTTGACTCTCCTCGTCCAAATCCCGAAAAAGCCCCCTCGATTTCCCGCAGATAACTCCGGTTTTGAGGAAGCCTCCGATGTCCCTGTCCGCCCTGGAATCCACCATCAACAGCGCCTTCGATGCGCGTGACGGCATCTCGACCACGACCAAGGGCGAGGTGCGCGAGGCCGTGGATCAGGCGCTGGAGATTCTGGACAAGGGCGAGGCGCGTGTTGCCGAGCGCGGCAGCGACGGCAAGTGGAAGGTCAATCAATGGCTGAAGAAGGCCGTGCTGCTGTCCTTCCGCCTCAACGACATGGGCGTCATTCCCGGCGGATCGGGCAAGGCGACCTGGTGGGACAAGGTGCCCTCGAAGTTCGAAGGCTGGGGCGAGAACCGTTTTCGCGATGCCGGTTTCCGTGCCGTCCCCGGCTCCATCGTGCGCCGCTCGGCCTTCATTGCCAAGAACGTCGTGCTGATGCCGTCCTTCGTCAATCTCGGCGCCTATGTCGATGAGAGCACCATGGTCGACACCTGGGCCACCGTCGGCTCCTGCGCCCAGATCGGCAAGCGCGTGCACATCTCCGGCGGCGCCGGCATCGGCGGCGTGCTCGAGCCGCTCCAGGCCGAGCCCGTGATCATCGAGGACGACTGCTTCATCGGCGCGCGCAGCGAGGTCGCCGAAGGCGTGATCGTGCGCAAGGGCGCGGTGCTGGCGATGGGCGTGTTCCTGGGCGCCTCGACCAAGATCGTCGATCGCGAGACCGGCGAAATCTTCATGGGCGAAGTGCCTGAATATTCGGTCGTGGTGCCCGGCGCCCTGCCCGGCAAGCCGATGAAGAACGGCCAGCCCGGCCCAAGCGCCGCCTGCGCCGTCATCGTCAAGCGCGTCGACGAGCGCACGCGGTCCAAGACCAGCATCAACGAGCTGCTGCGGGATTGATCGGACGCGCATGACCGATGCTCTCTCCATTGCCCGCGATCTTATCCGCTGCCCCTCGGTAACCCCGGCCGATGCCGGTGCACTCGGGGTGCTTGAAAAAGCTCTCAGCGCCGCCGGCTTCATTTGTCACCGCGTGACGTTCAGCGAACCCGGCACCGCCGACGTCGACAATCTCTATGCGCGGATCGGCAGCGAGGGCCCGCACATCACCTTTGCCGGCCACACCGACGTGGTGCCGCCCGGCGACGAGAGCGCCTGGAGCGTCGGCGCATTCTCGGGCGAGGTGAAGGACGGTTTCCTGCACGGCCGCGGCGCGGTCGACATGAAGGGCGGCATCGCTTGCTCGGTCGCCGCGGTGCTGGAGCATCTCGCCGCCAATGGCGGCAAGCCGCGCGCCGACGGCCAAAAATCGGGCTCGGGTTCAATCTCCTTCCTGATCACCGGCGATGAGGAGGACGTCTCCATCAATGGCACCATCAAGCTGCTGAAATGGGCCGCCGAGCGCGGCGAAAAGTTCGACCATTGCGTGCTGGGCGAGCCCTCCAACGTCGAGACGCTCGGCGACACCATCAAGGTCGGCCGCCGTGGCTCACAATCGGGCACGCTCTATGTCGACGGCGTGCAGGGCCATGTCGCCTATCCACATCGCGCCTCCAACCCGGTGCCTGATATCGCGCGACTGATCGTGGCGATCTCCGACGAGCCGCTCGACCATGGCAGCGCCCAGTTCCAGGCTTCCAACCTCGAGTTCACCTCGGTCGACGTCGGCAACAAGGCCAGCAACGTCATCCCCGGCGAGGCCCGCGCGAAATTCAACATCCGCTACAACGACAACCACACCCAGGCGAGCCTGCGCGAATTGGTCGAGACGCGCCTCGCCAAAGCCTGCGGCAACCGCATCCGCGCCCGCATCGTCTGGGAGCCCTCGAACTCCAACGTGTTCGTGACCAAGCCCGGGCCATTCACCGATCTCGCGGTCTCCGCGATCGAGGAGGTGACCGGCCGCAAGCCGGAGCTGTCGACGAGCGGGGGTACGTCGGATGCGCGGTTCATCTCCAGCTACTGCCCGGTGATCGAGTTCGGCCTGGTCGGCCAGACCATGCACCAGATCGACGAGCGCGTGCCGGTGACGGATCTGGAGAAGCTGACGCAGGTGTATCGGGGGATTTTGGCGCGGTATTTTGGGTGAGGTGCTAATTCTCGCCAAACCCTCTACCGTCATGCCCGGGCTTGTCCCGGGCATCCACGTTCTTCGGCGCCTCGGACAAGAAAGATCGTGGATGGCCTGGACAAGCCCGGCCATGACGCCAGTGGCGGCATCAGAGTCAATAATCCACCTTCACCAGATACAGCCCCTCCGGCGGGGCGACGATGCCGCAGGCGGCGCGGTTGCGGGCAGCTAAGGCTGCGGAGAGATCGTCCGCGGTCCAGCGCCCCTCCCCGACCCAGACCAGCGAGCCCACCATCGAGCGCACCTGGCTGTGCAGGAACGAGCGCGCCGAGGTGAGAATCGTGATCTCGCGGCCATCGCGCGCGACGTCGAGCTGGTCGAGCGTCTTCTCCGGCGACTTGGCCTGGCACTCGGTATCGCGGAACGTGGTGAAATCGTGCTTGCCGAGCAGGCGTTGTGCAGCCGCATGCATCGCGTCGGCGTCGAGCCGGCGCGGCACGCGCCAGGCGTGGCCGACGTCGAGAGTGAGATTGGCGCGGGTGTTGACGATGCGGTAGCGGTAATGGCGCTTGATGGCCGAGAAGCGCGCCTCGAAGGTCTCGGGGACGATCTCGGCCTCGAGCACCGCGACCGGATGCGGGCGCAGATGCGCATTGAGCCCGTCGCGAAAACGATCCGGCGCAAATTGCTTCGCGATGTCGACATGCGCGACTTGGCCAAGCGCGTGCACGCCGGCATCGGTGCGGCCGGCCCCATGCACCCGCGCGTCCGCGCCGGTCATCGCCTTGACGGCAGCTTCCAGCGCGCCCTGCACCGAGGGCAGCGTTTCCTGCACCTGCCAGCCGCAGAACGGCGCGCCGTCATATTCGATGGTGAGCTTGTAGCGGGGCATCTCAATCCGGGTGGTGTCATCATCCGCGAAGGCGGATGATCCAGTACTCTGAGACAGCTCCGTTCGACCGAGACGCCTCGGCGTACTGGATACTCCGCTTTCGCCGGGTATGACAGCGTCAGCTGAACTTCGATCCCGCCTTCAGCGGCACGCCCCGCAAAAAGTCAGCGGCCTGCATCCGGGCCTTGCCTTCGCGCTGGAGCTCGATGATGCGGATCGCACCCTCGCCGCAGGCGATGGTGAGGTGGTCGTCGAGCACCTCGCCGGGCGCAGCTGAGCCGTTCGCCAATTCACATCGCAGGATTTTGACGCGCGCATTCTCGCTGACGTCCGCGAGCTCGGCCCAGGCACCGGGGAACGGCGACAGGCCGTGGATGTGGCGCAGCACCGCGCGTGCAGGTTTCGTCCAGTCGATCCGCGCCTCGGCCTTGTCGATCTTGGCGGCATAGGTGACGCCGTCCTCGCTCTGCTTTTTGAGCTGAAGCCCGCCGCGTCCGAGCGCGGCCATGGCGCGGACCATCAAATCGGCACCGAGCCGGGAGAGGCGATCGTGCAGATCGGCCGCGGTCATGCTGTCCGTGATCGCTAGCCGTTCGGCCATGGCGACGTCGCCGGTGTCGAGGCCGACATCCATCTTCATCACCATCACGCCGCTCTCGGCATCGCCTGCCATGATGGCGCGATTGATCGGCGCGGCGCCGCGCCAGCGCGGCAACAGCGAAGCGTGCAGATTGTAGCAGCCGAGTTTTGGTGCATCGAGGATGGCCTGCGGCAGGATCATGCCGTAGGCGACGACGACCGCAGCATCGGCATCGTAGGCGCGAAATTCGTCGAGCGCTTCCGGCGTCTTCAACGTCTTCGGCGTCAGCACGGGAACGCCGAGTTTTCGCGCAGCTTCCTCGACCGGCGTGGGCTGCAATTGCAGGCCGCGGCGCCCGCCGGGCTTCGGCGCGCGGGTGTAGACGGCCGCGATCTCGTGGCCATGCGCGACCAGCTCGAGCAGCGTCGGCACGGAGAAATCGGGCGTGCCCATGAAGATCAGGCGGAGGGGCATGGGACGAGACAATCCTCGGAAAGGAACAGAGTACTCGTCATGGCCGGGCTTGTCCCGGCCATCCACGTTCTTTCTCACTCGACGGACGAAGAACGCGGATGTCCGGCACGTTAGCTTGAAGACGCGCTTCGCGCTTTTGGGCTTGAAGACGCGCTTCGCGCTTTTGGCCGGGCATGACGGCGGAGGACGTGGTTACTCCCCCGCGCGCTTAGCGGCTTTCTCGAACTTCTTCATCACGCGGTCGCGCTTGAGCTTCGACAGATAGTCGACGAACAACACGCCGTTGAGATGATCGATCTCGTGCTGGATGCAGGTGGCATAGAGGCCTTCGGCATCCTCCTCGTGCACCTTGCCGTCGAGGTCGGTGAAGCGCACACGCACCTTCGCGGGACGCTCGACCTCCTCGTAATATTCGGGGATCGACAGGCAGCCTTCCTCGTACACCGAAAGTTCCTCCGAAGAGGAGAGAATCTCCGGGTTGATGAAGACACGCGGCTCGTGCTTGGTCTCGCCGTTCTCGTCGCGCTTGGCGAGGTCCATGGTGATCAGCCGCAGCGGCTGCGCGACCTGGATCGCCGCGAGGCCGATGCCGGGCGCGTCATACATGGTCTCGAACATGTCGTCGGCAAGCTTGCGGATCTCCGGCGTGACCTTCTCGATCGGCTTGGAGATCAGACGCAGCTGCTTGTCGGGCAGGATGATGATTTCTCTGAGGGCCATGGCGGCGATTTAAGCTGCGCGCCGGATGCGGTCAATCCGGCCAGGAACTTCGTTAACCCTCCGCTAACCATAAAACTTCAGCTTTCGTTAACCATAAAAATTAGTGGGTCGTTAACCACCGACGTTCCCTCTTCGTTCGCGCATTCCGGCGAATCGGGTAGAAGGGGACGCATGAACGAGATCATTGTCATGCTGGGCGACTGGCCGGTGCGCACGATCGATGCGCTGATCGGCTTCGGCGCCCTTATCCTCATCCTGCTGGTAGTGATTGCCGTCGTGATCGCGCGCTCCGGGCGGCGCGGCGCGGAACTCGCGATGGCGCATGCGATCCGGGCCGACGAGCTCGAGGAGCGCCTGAGCGAGGTGCTGCGGGCCCAGAGCGAGGCCTCGGGCCGGGTCGACGCCATGACCCAGGCGCTGGCCGGCCGCCAGGCCGAGATGGCGCGGGCGGTCAACGAGCGGCTGGATTCGGTGACGCATCGCGTCGGCCAGTCCATGGAACATTCGACCCGCAACACCATGGAGAGCCTGCGCGCGCTGCATGAGCGGCTCGGCATCATCGACAGTGCGCACAAGAACCTCACCGACCTCACCACGCAGGTGACGACCCTGCGCGACGTGCTCGCCAACAAGCAGTCGCGCGGGGCCTTCGGCCAGGCGCGAATGGAAGCAATCGTCCAGGACGGATTGCCCAAGGGCTCGTACGAGTTCCAGTTCACGCTCTCGACCGGCAGGCGGCCCGATTGCGTCGTGTTCCTGCCGGACCAACGCCCGCTCTGCATCGATGCGAAATTTCCGCTGGAGGCGATGACCGCGCTGCACGACGCCCGCACCGACGAGGAGCGGCGCTTCGCCACGCAGCGGCTGCGCGGCGACGTGATGAAGCACGTCAGCGACATCGCCGAAAAATATCTCGTCACCGGCGAGACCCAGGAGATGGCGCTGATGTTCGTGCCGTCGGAATCGGTCTACGCCGAGATCCATGACGGCTTCGACGACGTGATCCAGAAGGCCTATCGCGCCCGCGTCGTGCTGGTGTCGCCCTCGTTGCTGATGCTCGCGATCCAAGTCATGCAGCAGATCATGAAGGACGCGCGCATGCGCGATGCCGCCGACCAGATCCGCACCGAGGTGATCAAGCTGGGCGACGATTTGGGCCGCCTGCGCGACCGCGTGCTGAAGCTGCAAAAGCATTTTGCCGACGTCAACGAGGACGTGCGGCAGGTGCTGATCTCCGCCGACAAGATCGAGAAGCGCGCCGGGCGAATCGAGGAGCTCGATTTCAGCAAGGCGGATGCGCCCGAAGGCCCACATTTGGTGGCCACCGGTGCGCCGGAGCTGTTTCCGAGGAAGCTCCAGGCGGGGGAGTGACGTCTTCACCTCTCCCCGCTTGCGGGGAGAGGTCGGATTGCCACCGGCGATGCGAAGCATCGTCCGGCGCAATCCGGGTGAGGGGTACAGGTCCCTCGACGAGTTCAAATGTGGCGAGAGGCCCCTTACCCCAACCCTCTCCCCGTAAGAACGGGGGAGAGGGAGAAGAGGCAGCGCCCCTAGAATCTGCTAATACCACCCCATGACCGCACCCGACGCGACCTCCTCCGCTGGCGCCACCGCTGCCTCCTGGCGTGACAGCCTTGCCGTGTACCTGCAACCGCGGGTGCTGATCGTGCTGTTCCTCGGCTTCTCCTCAGGCCTGCCGCTGGCGCTGTCGGGTTCGACGTTGCTGGTGTGGATGCGGGAGGTCGGGGTCGATCTCAAGACTATCGGGCTGTTTGCGCTGGTCGGCACGCCCTACACGCTGAAATTTTTGTGGGCGCCGCTGGTGGATGCGATCCATGTGCCGCTGTTCACCCGCATCTTCGGGCGGCGGCGTGGCTGGCTCTTGTTCTCGCAGCTGCTGCTAATCATCGCCATCCTGCTGCTGGCGATGACCGATCCTGCGCGCTCGCCGTTCTACGTCGCGCTCGGCGCGCTGCTGGTCGCGACCACGTCCTCGACCCAGGACATCGTGGTCGATGCCTTCCGCGTCGAGAGCCTGCCGGAGAGCGAGCAGGCGGCCGGAATGGCCGCTTATGTCGCGGCCTATCGTATCGGCATGCTGGTGTCGACCGCGGGCGCGCTGTTCATCGTCTCCGGCTTCGAGGGCACCGGCATTACGCGACACTCGGCCTGGATGTGGGGCTACGTGGTGATGGCCGCGATGGTGCTGATCGGGACGCTCACGGCGCTCGTCGCAACCGAGCCTGAGCAATCGACAAAGGCGGAAGCGGCGACGCACGCAGAGCCGGCCTTCGCTCGCGTCGTTCAGGCCGCGATCGGCGCCTTCGCCGAATTCCTCTCCCGCAAGGACGCGCTCGCCGCGCTCGCTTTCGTGGTGCTGTTCAAGTTCACCGATGCCTTCTCCGGCACGATGACGGCGCCGTTCGTGATCGACCTCGGCTTCTCCCGCAACGACTATGCGGCGATCGTGAAGGGCGTCGGGCTCGCCGCGACGCTGATCGGCGGCTTTGCCGGCGGTTTTGTCGCGCGGCGTTATTCGCTGGCGACCAGCCTCTGGATCGGCGGCGTGGTGCAGGCGCTCGCCAATCTTTCGTTCTCCTGGCTGGCGTTCGTCGGCACCAGCCAATGGGCGCTCGCCTTCGCCATCACGGCCGAGAACTTCACCAGCGCCATCGGCACCGTGATCTTCGTCGCCTACCTCTCCGCCCTGTGCAGGAACCCGCTGCACACGGCGACGCAATACGCGCTGCTCACCGCGCTTGCGGCGGTGGGACGAACGTATCTGTCATCAGGCGCCGGCTTCGTGGCTGATACGACCGGCTGGGCGCTGTTCTTCGTGATCTGCGTGCTGGTGGCGATCCCGAGCCTGGTGCTGCTGGCCTGGCTGCAGAAGCGCGGGCATTTCGAGACGCTGGGGCCGGTGAGGGTTTGATACCGCGAGCGCCACGCCCGCGATGCCGTAGGATGGGCAAAGCAAAGCGTGCCCACCAACCTTCAGCGCGATTGACGAAAGATGGTGGGCACGGCGCTTTGCGCCTTTGCCCACCCTACGGCAGCTTGCTCCTCGCAATGATGACGGAGAAAGCGTCGCGAGCCTACTGCTTCTTGATCAAACTCCACTTCGTGATCACGGCCTCGCTCATCTGGCCGGCATCGCTGGCGCAGGCGATCTCGTCGACCTTGACCGAGATCTCCTTGCCGACGAACGATTTCAACTGCGCGGCCTGCGCGTCGCTGGAGGTGACGAGCTGGAAGGTTTCGGGGGCGGTCTCGAGATTGCATAGCCCGTTCGGCGGCGGCAGGCGGCGCGGCTCGGAGGTGATCTGATAAGTCGCGACGCGCTTGCCGTTCTTGACGTCGCGCACCTTCATCGCATTCAGCTCGCCGGAGAGCACGTCGCCGGTGTTGATCGGCTTGCCGGGCTTGGACGGCGGCGGCGTCTCGTCGCCCTGCTGCGCGGAGATGGCCGGGCTCACCAGCACCATCATCGTCGCGACCAAAGCCAATCGTGTGGCGAAAAGTTTCGTCATGTCGTCCGTTCCGTAAAGTCTGGATGGCTAGAACAGGGTGCGCTGCCGCATCGCAGCCGATAGCGTACCTTCATCGAGATAATCAAGCTCGCCGCCGACAGGAACACCATGGGCGAGCCGCGTCACCTTCACATTGGCGTCCTGAAGCAGGTCGGTGATGTAATGCGCCGTGGTCTGGCCGTCCACCGTCGCATTCAGCGCCAGGATGATCTCCTGCACCTGCGAATCATGCGCGCGCGCCACCAGCGCGTCGATGGTGAGATCCTGCGGGCCGACGCCGTCGAGCGGCGACAATGTCGCGCCGAGCACGTGATAGCGCCCCTGGGTGGCATTGGCCCGCTCCAGCGCCCAGAGGTCGGCGACGTCGGCGACGACGACGATGATGGAGGGATCGCGCTTTGGATCGGTGCAGACGGTACAGGGGTTTTGCGTGTCGATGTTGCCGCAGGTCTTGCATACCTCGACCTTGTCGAGCGCGACCTGCAATGCCGACGACAGCGGCATCATCAGCGCCTCGCGCTTCTTGATCAGATGCAGCGCCGCACGTCGCGCCGAGCGCGGGCCGAGGCCCGGCAGCCGCGCGAGCAGCTGGACCAGCCGCTCGATTTCAGGACCTGCAACAGCGCCCATCTTACTGGCCGAACAGCCCCGGCGGCAGGCCGAGCCCGCCGGTGAGGGCCTGCATCTTCTCCTGCATCGCAGTCTCCGCCTTGCGGCGGGCATCACCGAAGGCGGTGACGAGCAGGTCTTCCAGCACCTCGCGCTCTTCCGCCTTCATCAGCGAGGGATCGATCTTGATGCCCTTGACGTCCATCTTCGCGGTCATGCGCACGGCGACGAGGCCGCCGCCGGAGATGCCTTCAACCTCGACGTTGGCGAGCTGGTCCTGCATCTCCTGCATCTTGGATTGCAGCTGCGCCGCCTGCTTCATCATGCCGAGAAAATCAGCCATAGCTCGCGTGTCCTTGAAAGAGGCTAAGGCGCTATGAATCATCATCGTGCCTTAGCATATTGTTTGCGCATGATCTTATCGGAAAACCGCTTCGCACTTTTCGCTACGCGGCCCTTCGGGTCCGGATCATGCGCTAGAGATCGTCGCCGTCGGAACCCTCTAGCGGATCGTCACTGCCATAGTCCGAGTTAATATTGGTTTCCGGCGTCTCGGGGGCAAGCCTGCGGACCTCGACGACCTTCGCACCGGGGAAACGCGACAGCACCTCCTGCACGCGCGGGTCGGCCTCGGCGGTGCGCGCATGCTCCTGCTTCGCGGCCTGGTTCACCGAGCGCAGCGTCGGCTGGCCCTGCTCGTTGGAGACGATCACGGTCCAGCGGCGACCGGTCCACAGCTCGAACTTCTTCGCGAGCTCGGAGATCATGGTCTTGGAGGCGTTAGGCTCGAGCGCGACCTCCAGCCTACCTTCCTCGAAGCGGACGAGGCGCATGTCGCCTTCGAGCGCGCCCTTGGTGAGGAGGTCGCGCTTCTGCCCCGCCAGCGCAACGAGCTGGGTGAAACTGGTGACGCGCAGCACCGGCGTTGCGCCTTGCGGATCGGGCGCGGGCGCCGCCATCTGCGGCCGGGCAGCGCCACCGCCGAACGAGGACGGCGAGGATGTCGGCATGCGAACTGGGGCCGTGGAAGCAACCGGCGCCGAAGGCGCGCTGCGCGCGGCGCTGGCGCCGCTCACGATCGGCGAGCCGCCGCCGTTCTGCTCCAGCATCCGGATCGCTTCGTCCGGCGTCGGCAGGTCGGCGACATAGGCAATGCGCACCAGCACCATTTCGGCGGCCGCGGCGGGACGCGTCGCGGCCTGCACCTCGGTGATGCCCTTGAGCAGCATCTGCCACATCCGCGACAGCACGCGCATCGAGATCTTCGAAGCGAAATCCTTCGCGCGCACCCGCTCGGTCTCGCCATAGGCGACGTTGTCGGCGGTTGCCGGCACTATCTTCACGCGGGTGACGAAATTGACGAATTCGGCGAGGTCCGAAAGCACGACGATGGGATCGGCGCCGACGTCGTACTGGTCGCGGAACTCCTTAAAGGCGGCCGCGATGTCGCCGCGCGTCAGCGAATCGAAGAGATCGATGACACGGGTGCGATCGGCGAGGCCCAGCATCTGCCTGACGGCATCGGCCTGCACCTGCCCCGCCGCATGCGCGATCGCCTGGTCGAGCAGCGACAGCGAATCGCGCACCGAGCCTTCGGCGGCACGCGCGATGATGCCGAGCGCCTCCGGCTCGATCTCGACGCTTTCCTTGGCCGCGATGTTGGCGAGGTGCTTCATCAGCACGTCGGCCTCGACCCGGCGCAGGTCAAAGCGCTGGCAGCGCGACAGCACCGTGACTGGAACCTTACGAATCTCCGTCGTGGCGAACACGAACTTGGCGTGCTCCGGCGGCTCCTCCAGCGTCTTCAGGAAGGCGTTGAACGCCGCCGTCGACAGCATGTGGACTTCGTCGATGATGTAGACCTTGTAGCGGGCGCTGGCGGGGGCATAACGCACGCTGTCATTGATCTGGCGGACGTCGTCGACGCCGGTATGCGACGCGGCGTCCATCTCCAGCACGTCCATGTGCCGGCTTTCCATGATCGCCTGGCAGTGCACCCCTAACGTCGGCATGTGGATGGTCGGGCCCTTCACCGAACCATCCGGCATCTCATAGTTGAGCGCACGGGCCAGAATACGCGCAGTGGTGGTCTTGCCGACCCCGCGGACGCCGGTGAGAATCCAGGCCTGCGGAATGCGCCCTGTCTCGAACGCGTTGGAGACGGTGCGGACCACGGCCTCCTGGCCGATCAGATCATCGAAAGAGGAAGGACGGTATTTGCGCGCCAGCACCCGGTAGGGCGTGCCCGGCTCGGCGCCGAGTGCGAAGCCAGCCTGGCTGGCGCTGTCGGAATTGGGAGGGGCGCCAGCGTCGGTCATCGGTCGATCCGCAATGAAATCTCTCTCGGCCGGCTTTTGCGGAAAGGAGCGCGCCAGCGGGAGGCCGCCGGCGCAATTCGCTCGGAAAAACAGGTAGGAGACTGACGAGCGACCCGATCCAGACCTCGTTAGGGCTGCTTCCTTCCGGACCTGACCCGGTTGGCGAGTGGCTCGTCCACCGCCAATCTCCCGGTCCCTATTTGGGGCCAAAGGGAGCGGAAAGCAAGCGGGTATCGGCTTGAACCGGTTGAGTTTGCCCAGCATCCGGGCAATTCCAGATCTGCCCAGCCGATAGGCTGTGCTTTCGCTGCTGGGACCACCTTGCTAAGAACGATTGGCGGAACTCCATCCAACCAGAAAAGCGATTGATCCCAATGGTTACACGTCGTGATGTTGCATCGATTGTCGGACTTGGTGCCATTGGTGCAGCGGCCGCGGGGGCGCTGGCCTCCCCGGCCGTGGCGCAGGCGGCCGATCCGAACGAATCGACCTTCGCCCGCATCCGCCGGACCAAGAAGATGCGGATCGGCGCGGTCGGCGGCGGCGCGCCCTACTACATGAAGGATCTCGCATCCGGCCAGTGGAAGGGTTTTTACATCGACATCGCCAAGGGGCTCGCCGACGACATGGAGGCCGAGCTTGAGATCACCGAAACCACCTGGGGCAATTCGGTGCTCGATCTGCAGGCCAACAAGATCGACATCTTCTTCGGCCTCAACCCGACGCCGAAACGCGCGCTGGTCGTGGACTTCTCGGTGCCGGTTTTCAACAACGCCTTCGCCATCCTCTGCAAGAAGGACTTCAAGCCGAAGAGCTGGGCCGAGCTGAACTCGCCCGACATCAAGATCGCGGTCGACCAGGGCTCCTCGCACGACCAGGTCGTCAGCCGCCTGACGCCGAAGGCGCAGATCACGCGGCTGAAGACCGCGGACGATGCCACCGCCGCACTCCAGACCGGCCGCGTCGACGCGCAGTGCCTGATCACCATGCTGTCGCTGACCGTGCTGAAGAAGAATCCCTCGCTCTGCCAGCTCGTGCTGCCGACGCCGATCTTCGCCACCACCTCCAATGCCGGCTTCCGCCGCGAGACCGACAAGACCTGGCGCGATTACGTCAACACCTGGATCGACTTCAACAAGGGCCTCGGCTTCATCCGCAATGCAATCATCACCAACATGGAGCTGGTGGGCGTGACCGAGGCGGACATTCCGCCGGGCGTGTCGCTGTAGCGTATGATTGGGCGCCGCTGCATCGGCAATCTCGCTGCGCCCCCTCTCCCGCTTGCGGGAGAGGGTTGGGGAGAGGGTGGCTCAGCTGGCAAGACTCCCCCAGAGGAAAGAACCCTCACCCGTGCCGCATCTTCGATGCGGCACGACCTCTCCCGCAAGCGGGAGAGGTGAAGCAAGAAAGCACGCATGTATCAGTGGGACTTCGGCATCCTCTGGGGCTATCGCTGGCTCTTTCTCAACGGGCTCGGCGTCACCGTCGGCTTCACCGTGGTCATCGTCGTGTGCGGGCTGCTGTTCGGCCTGCTTGGTGCGTTCGGCAGCCTGTCGCGCTTCAGGGCGCTGCGCCTTGCTGCGCTCGCCTTCATCGAGGCGTTCCGCTGCACGCCGATCCTGGTGCAGCTGATCTGGTTCTATTACGCGCTGCCGATCCTCGCCGGCGTCGAGATGACGCCGATCACCGCCTCGGCGCTGGCGCTCTCGCTCTATGGCGGCTCGTTCTATTCGGAGATCATCCGCGGCGGCATCGTCTCGATCGACAGCGGCCAGTCCGAAGCCGGCGCCGCGCTCGGCATGACGCCGATCCAGACCATGCGCCGCATCGTGCTGCCGCAGGCGATCAAGCGCATGATCCCGGCGCTGATGAACCAGTCCATCATCCAGTTCAAGAACACCTCGCTGGTTTCGGTGCTGGCGGTGCCCGACCTCGTCTATCAGAGCCAGGTCGCCGCCCATGACAGCTACCGGCCGCTGGAAACCTACACCGCCGTCGCGGTCGCCTATGCGGCGATCCTGATTCCGCTCACCATCATCGTCCGGCGCGGCGAGAAGCGATTGGCGGTGAGTGAATGAGCGAGACGTCCAATAACACCTCAAAAATCGAAATCCGCGGCCTGCGCAAGAGCTTTGGCAGCAACGAGGTCCTGAAGAACATCAATCTTGACGTCGCCAAGGGCGGCGTGGTCGCGCTGATTGGCCCGTCCGGCTCGGGCAAATCGACGCTGCTCCGCTGCATCAATCTCCTGGTCGTGCCCGACGGCGGCAGCGTGCGCGTCGGCGACACGCGCTTTTCATTTGGCGACGGTTCGAAGCTCCCCGACGTGAAGACGCTGGCAAGATTCCGCGCCACCACCGGCATGGTCTTCCAGCACTTTAATCTGTTCCCGCACATGACGACGCTCCAGAACGTGATGGAGGGGCCGGTCACGGTGCGGCGGATGACCAAGGCTGACGCCGAGAAGCTCGCCCGTGCGCAGCTCGCCAAGGTGGGCCTAGCCGAGAAGGCCGACCAATATCCGGCGACACTCTCCGGCGGCCAGAAGCAGCGCGTCGCGATCGCGCGCGCGCTCGCGATGGAGCCTGATGTGATGCTGTTCGACGAGGCCACCTCGGCGCTCGACCCTGAATTGGTCGGCGAGGTCTTGAGCGTGATGCAGCAGCTGGCGTCCGAGGGCATGACCATGGTGATCGTGACCCACGAGATCGCGTTTGCCCGCGAGGTCGCCGAGCGTGTCATGTTCATGCGCGACGGAATCGTGATCGAGGAAGGCCCGGCGCGGCAGGTGATCGACAATCCGCAGGAGGCCGCGACGCGCGCCTTCCTCAGCCATTTCCACCGCACCGGCGCGCTGCCGCCGGCCACAACGGCATCGTGATGTCCGATATTGAACGCGTGTATCTCGTCACCGGCGCTGCCAGCGGCATCGGCCGCGCCACCGCAAAGCTGCTCGCAGCGCCCGGCATCGGGCTCGTGCTGCACACGCGATCGAACGAGGACGGACTCAAGGTTACCGCGGCGGAGGCGCAAGCCCGCGGTGCGGCCGTTGCAACATGCCTCGGTGATCTCGCCAATGAAGTCGCCCTGACGCTGGCATGCGCGACTGCGCATCTCGATTTCGGCCGGCTTGACGGATTGATCCTGATTGGAGGCCACGCCCGCCGCGGCAGCGCGATCGGCACGCCGGCCGATCAATTCATGCAGGCGATGGACGAATCCGCTCTCGCCTTCACGCGTTTCGTGAAGCTTGCGCTTCCGCAACTCCGTGCTGGGCGCGATGCGCGGATCGTCGCGGTATCGTCCTTCGTTGCGCATGCGATCCGGCCCGAATTCGCGCCGTTCGCCGCGACCGCCGCGAGCCGCTCCGCACTCGAAGCCTTGGTGCGGCTGACCGCGATCGAGCTTGCGAAAGACGGTATCACCGTCAACGCAGTTGCGCCGGGCCTGATCGTCAAGGACAAGCCGAGCGAGAGCCGGCTGTCGCCCGAGCAGATCGCTGCGACCGAAGCGCTGATCCCGATGCGCCGGCGCGGACGGCCGGAGGAGGTCGCCGAGATCATCGCCTTCCTGGCATCCCCAAAAGCATCTTACGTCACCGGCCAGATCTGGCACGTCAATGGAGGCCTGACATGACCGAAGCGACCATCGAACGTCTCAGGCTGTTCCTGATCGAGAGCCCGATCAAGATGGCGCGCCTGCAGGGCGTAGGCAACGTCAAGGGCACGGTGAAGCGCGTGCTGATCGAGCTCACCGCGAGCGACGGCGTGATCGGCTGGGGCGAGGCAGCGCCGTGGGAGGTGTTCACGGGAACGCCGGAAGCGGCGTTCTCAGCGCTCGACATTTACTTAAGGCCGATCGTGCTCGGCAAGCCGGTGCGCCGTATCCGCGCGCTGATGGCAGAGCTCGACCGTGCGCTGGTCGGACATGCCGAGGCCAAGGTCGCCATCGAGATGGCGCTGCTCGACATCGTCGGCAAGTCGTCCGGCTTGTCGGTCGCCGACCTCCTCGGCGGCCGGGTGCGCGACACGATTCCCCTCTCCTTCTCGATCGCCGATCCGGATTTCGCCGCCGATCTCGACCGCATGCGAAAGATGGTGCCGGACGGCAATGTCATCTACAAGGTCAAGACCGGCGTGAAGCCGCATCGCGAGGATCTCGACCACCTCGCGGCGATCCGCAAAGAATTCGGCGACAAGGTCGATTTGCGCGTCGACTACAACCAGGCCCTGGCGCCGTTCGGCGCCATCAAGATTTTGCGCGATGTCGAAGAGTTTGCGCCAACCTTCATCGAGCAGCCGGTGCCGCGCAAGTTTCTCGACGTGATGGCACAGCTCACCGCGGCGCTGGAAACGCCCGTGCTCGCCGACGAAAGCTGTTTCGATCGCCGCGACATGATGGAGGTGGTGCGCCGCGAGGCAGCCGATGCCGTCTCGATCAAGCTGATGAAGGCCGGCGGCCTGTTCGAGGCGCAGGCGATCATGGCGATCGCCGACATCGCCGGCCTGCCCGGCTATGGCGGCACGCTGTGGGAGGGCGGCATTGGGCTCGCCGCCGGAACGCAGCTGATCGCGGCGACGCCGGGCATCTCGCTCGGCTGCGAGTTCTACATGCCGCATCACGTGCTCACCGAGGACGTGCTGGAAGAACGCATCGCCAACCGCGGCGGCCATGTCGTGGTGCCCGACGGCCCCGGCCTCGGGATTCGTGTGAGCGAGGCATCGATCCGTGCCAATGCGCGGGTGCTGGCGGAGGCGTAACTCGCTGTCGTCCTGGCGAAAGCCAGGACCCATTACCCCAGGGAGCAGTTGTGGTCCGAGCTGGTCACCACAAATCTTCGCCAAACTACTTCCTGGGGTAATGGGTCCTGGATCAGCGCTCGCTCCGCTCGCTTGTCCAGGACGACGACCGTGTATGCGGTGACAGCGGGGCCCAATCCTTCCCCTATCGGAATCGGTATCGTATGGTCGGCCCCAACACGCCCGCCCCCCGGCTATCCGGAAAGACACATGCCCGAACCCGCCTGGTCGCTGCACTCCCGCCTGAAAGAGGACACTATCGACATCGGCGATTTGCCGCTGTCGAAGGTGCTGGTCATCAAGGACGCGCATTATCCCTGGCTGCTGCTGGTGCCGCGGCGGCCTGACGCGGTCGAGATCATCGATCTCGACGAGGTGCAACAGGCACAGCTGATGACCGAGATCTCCCGCGTCTCGCGCGCGCTGAAGGAGATCACCAAATGCGACAAGCTCAACATCGCCGCGCTCGGCAATCTCGTGCCGCAGCTTCACGTTCACGTCATCGCGCGCCGGACCAGTGACGCGGCCTGGCCGCGGCCGGTGTGGGGCGTGATGCCGCCGCTGGCGCACGACGCCACTGAAGTGCAGAATTTCATCAGCGCGCTCCGCCGCAAGATCTGGTTGGGTTGAAAGAATCATAATGTCAGCATTCGACGCGTTTCCGCTGGGACAGCCGGCCTTCGTCACCAACGTCCTCGACCGCGCCGCGCATCTGCGCCGCGACGACGAGAAGCTGTTCGCGATGGAGCAGAAGCCGTCATCGCGCGCCTATGTCGTCTATCGCGACTCGCTCCTGGTGAAGCGCGAGGGCGACAAGGTTCGGGCGCTGCTGGGAATCGACGAGGCGCTGAAATGCGGCGCCAATCCCGGCACGGTCTTCTTGGGGCTGCGCGATGGCGCGGCGATGTTCGGCATGGGAATGTCGCAGGCGGCGGCCGAGAAGCTGGTCGGCCGCGACGACTACACCGTGACCGAGCTGCGCGGCATGGCGATGCAGGGCGCGCTGCCGCCACAGGAGTTGTCGGCGATCGCGATGGCGAAGTCGATGGTGGGCTGGCATCAGCGCCACGGCTATTGCGCCAATTGCGGCGCACGCACCAGCATGAAGGAAGGCGGCTGGAAACGCGACTGCCCCGCCTGCAAGGCCGAGCATTTTCCGCGCACGGATCCCGTCGTGATCATGCTGGTCGCCTCCGGTGGCAAATGCCTGCTCGGCCGTCAGAAGCAGTTTCCGCCCGGCATGTATTCGTGCCTCGCCGGCTTCGTCGAGGCAGCCGAGACCATCGAGGACGCGGTGCACCGCGAAATCCTGGAGGAGTCCGGGATCCGCTGCACCGACGTGCAGTATTACATGACCCAGCCCTGGCCCTATCCGTCGTCGCTGATGATCGGCTGCAGCGCGCGGGCGCTGAACGAGGACATCGTCGTCGATCGCATGGAGCTGGAAGACGCGCGCTGGTTCACGCGCGAGGAGGCCGCTCTGATGTTGACGCGGACGCATCCGGACGGGCTCGCCGGCCCGCATCCGTTCGCGATCGCCCATCATCTGCTCGGCCGCTGGGTGCACGACAAGAGCGGCGCTTGAGCTGAGAGCGCCGATGACCGCAACGGGACTCGCGCCGCGCATCCTCTGCATCGGCATTCCCGTGCGCGACCTCACCTTTCGCGTCGAGGCCGTGCCCGAACGCGGCAGCAAGGCGAACGCGAGCCAGCTTGCGGAGATCTGCGGCGGCAACGCGCTCAATGCCGCGATCGCCATCGCCCGTCTCGGCGGCCGCGTCGCGTTCGCCGGACCGATGGGCGATGCCGGCGAGACGTCGAGCGGCTTCATCCTCGAACGGATGGCGCAGGAGGGCATCGAGACCACGCACATCGTGCGCATGCCGGGCCTGGCCACGCCGGTCTCGGCGATCATGATCGAGCCCTCCGGCGAGCGGACCCTCACGATCTATCGTGATCCCGCTTTGTGGACCGTGAAGCTGGCGGACGCGGACGAATTGCTCGCCGATTGCCGCGCGGTCCTCGTCGAAAGCCGCTGCGCTTCGTTCGCGAACTCGCTCTGCACTGAGGCGCGCCGGCGCGGCATTGCCGTCATCGTCGGCGTCGACCGCGCGATGTCGTTGCAGGACGGCCTGCTCACGACAGCCTCGCATCTGCTGTTCGCCAGCGAACAGGCGCAGGAGACCGCCGGCATTGCCGACGACGGCGAGGCCTTGAAGCGCCTGACCGGGTTGACGCCGGCCTTCCTCGCCGCCACCCGCGGCCCCCTCGGCACGATCTGGCTGAACGAGGTAGGCGAGCTGGAGCAGACGCCAGCCTTCCCGATCCAGGCGGTCGATACGCTCGGCGCCGGCGACGTCTTCCATGGCGCCTTCGCGCTTCGCCTCGCCGAGGGCAAGGGGGCGCGGCAGGCGCTGCGATTCGCCGCGGCCGCCGCAGCGCTGAAATGCGGCCGTCATGGTGGTGGCCTAGCCGCCCCACAACGCGTTGAAGTTGAAGAGTTTTTGAGCGAGCAGCCGGCGGCGATGCCCGGCCGGCCGCCAACATTATAGACTTGCTATAGAATGATTTTCTCTATATCAGGGAAATCCGCCCCTGAAATGGAACAAAGTTCTTCAAATGACCGACCTTGCCGTCCAGATCCCCGAGACCAGCCGCCGCCTCGATGCCATCGACCGCAAGATCCTGATGGTCCTCCAGGAGGATGCCTCCCTCTCCGTCGCCGAGATCGGCGATCGCGTCGGCCTGTCCTCGACCCCCTGCTGGAAGCGCATCCAGCGGCTGGAGGCCGACGGCGTGATCATCAAGCGCGTCGCCCTCGTCGACCAGAACAAGATCGGGCTCGGCATCTCCGTGTTCGTCTCGGTGGAGAGCTCCGACCATTCCGACGCCTGGCTGAAGCGGTTCGCCGAAGCCGTCAGCGCCATGCCGGAGGTGATGGAGTTCTATCGCATGGCCGGCGACGTCGACTACATGCTGCGCGTCGTGGTGGCGGACATGCAGGCCTATGACGTGTTCTACAAGAAGCTGATCAGCGCCGTGCCGCTGAAGAACGTCACCTCGCGCTTCGCGATGGAGAAGATCAAGTCGGTCACCGCGCTGCCGATCCCGGCGGTGGTGGCGGCTTAGGGCTTTCACCACACGACGGCTATCATCGCCCGGCTTGACCGGGCGATCCAGTATTCCGTGACGCCTGCGATCGAATCGAGAAGCTGCGGCGTACTGGATGCCCCGCCTGCGCGGGGCATGACAGCGGTGCGTGTGGCGACTTGCAGCTACGCCTCAAATCTTCTGATTGTACTCGCCGACTTCGGGATGGGTGCGCAGCACGCTGTTCACCATCTCAAACATGTCGTGCATGCGCTGCTCGGAGACCGGGCTCTCGACCACGACGACGAGCTCGGGCTTGTTGGAAGAGGCGCGCATCAGGCCCCAGCTGCCGTCCTCGACCGTGACGCGCACGCCGTTGACGGTGACGAGATCGCGAATCGACTGGCCGCCGATCTTGGCGCCCTTCGCCTGCAAGCCTTCGAAGTGCTTCACCACCTTGTCGATGACGCCGTATTTGACCTCGTCGGCACAATGCGGCGACATGGTCGGCGACGACCAGGTCTTCGGCAGCGCGTTCTTCAGGTCCGCCATCGACTTGCCCGGCGCGCGGTCGAGCATGTCGCAGATCGCGATCGCCGAGACCAGGCCGTCGTCATAGCCGCGGCCGAACGGCTTGTTGAAGAAGAAGTGGCCCGACTTCTCGAAGCCCGCCAGCGCGCCCATCTCGTTGGTGCGACGCTTCATGTAGGAATGACCGGTCTTCCAATAGGCGACCTTCGCGCCCTGCTTCTGCAGCACGGGATCGGTGACGAACAGGCCGGTCGACTTCACGTCGACGACGAACTGCGCCTCCTTGTGGATCGCCGACATGTCGCGCGCCAGCATCACGCCGACCTTGTCGGCGAAGATCTCCTCGCCGGTGTTGTCGACAACGCCGCAGCGGTCACCGTCGCCGTCGAAGCCGAGGCCGACATCGGCCTTGTGATGCAGCACCGCGTCGCGGATCGCGTGCAGCATCTCCATGTCCTCAGGGTTCGGATTGTATTTCGGGAAGGTGTGGTCGAGCTCGGTGTCGAGCGGGATCACCTCGCAGCCGATCGCCTCCAGCACCTGCGGCGCGAACGCGCCGGCGGTGCCGTTGCCGCAGGCTGCGACGACCTTCAGCTTGCGCGTCAGCTTCGGACGAGAGGTGAGGTCGGCGATATAGCGCGCCGGATAATTCTCGTGGAATTGATAGGAGCCGCCGGCCTTGTTCTTGAACTCGGCATTGAGCACGATCTCTTTCAGCCGCGTCATCTCGTCGGGACCGAAGGTCAGCGGGCGATTGGCGCCCATCTTCACGCCGGTCCAGCCATTGTCGTTGTGCGAGGCTGTCACCATGGCGACGCAGGGCACGTCGAGATCGAACTGCGCGAAATAGGCCATCGGCGTCACCGCAAGCCCGATGTCGTGCACCTTGCAACCTGCCGCCATCAGGCCGGAGATCAGCGCGTATTTGATCGAGGCCGAATAGCCGCGGAAATCGTGGCCGGTGACGATCTCCTGCTTGACACCGAGCTCGGCGATCAACGCGCCCAGCCCCATGCCGAGCGCCTGCACACCCATCAGGTTGATTTCCTTCTGGAACAACCAGCGCGCGTCGTACTCGCGAAAGCCCGTCGGCTTCACCATCGGCTCGGATTCGAAGGCATAGGTGTTGGGCAACAATACGGATTTCGGCTTCGGGAACATTGAGACGGTCTCGTGAAAAGGGGGCAGGATTTGCTGCAGCCTTAGCGAATGCCGGGCCGCAGCGGAAGGCGGGAATGAAGGCTTGTGGCCGATAATTGCGGCAGTTTGGTAACGAAGAAACGTTACCGCGAGGGCGGTGAAAGCAAAGAGATTTTCTTGAAATGGACGGCCGCGTGATCGCGCGGACTGCGCCTACTGCTCGAGCACCATCTGGCCGTTGGCGTATTCGAAGCGCTTCAGACGGGACAGGAAGGAGAGGCCGAGCAGGTTCTCCGACAGCGCTGCGTCCGGCAGCACCATGGCATCGACGTCACGCACGATAAGGCCGCCGACCTCTAACATGGCGATGCGGGTGCGCGCGGCCTTGATGGTGCCGTTGGCGGTCGAGACGGTGGCAGTGTACTCGCTGCGCGAGGGACGCAGGCCAAAGCGTGCGGCCGAGGTCTCGTTCAGCGCGACCACGGAGGCGCCGGTATCGACCATGAAGCCGATACGCTGGCCCTCGATCCGGCCCTCAGCCTGGAAATGACCGCGACCGTCGCGGGAAATGGCCAGGCTGCGGCCGCCGGCAGGCGCGGTGGAGGCGACTGCCACCGTCGTGCGCGGCACCGAGGTGGCGGAGGCGGAGCTCATCTTGTCCGCCATCTGGGCCATGAAGGTGCCGAGGCCGATCATGACGGCCGCGAAGATCACTATGTTACGCATCACACCACTTCCGAGCCGAAAGCTCGATTTCACCACGCGGCGCGCCCGTCCGCGAGCGAAGGCACGCCGGGGCGCGTGTCATTTTGACGAAAAGGATGAGCGGATGGTTAATGCGGTCGCTTGAACTTCTCCCCGCAAGAGCGGGGCGAGGGATTCACGTCCCCCGCGGCTTCGCTCGCCGGGTCGGCAGCGCGCTGGCGGGATCGTCGGGCCAGGGATGGCGCGGATAGCGGCCGCGCAGATCGGAGCGTACCGCGCTGTAGCTGCCGCGCCAGAAGCCGGGCAGATCGCGCGTCACCTGCACCGGGCGCTGGGCCGGCGACAGCAATTCCAGCACCAGCGGCACCTTGCCGGCGGCGATCGAGGGATGGGTGTTGAGGCCGAACAACTCCTGCAGCCGCACCGCGATAGTCGGCCCCTGCTCGGCTTCGTAGTCGATCGCGAGCATGCTTCCGGTCGGCGCCTCGAAATGCGTCGGCGCCTCGCGGTCGAGGCGCGCACGCATCTCCCACGGCAGCAGCGCCATCAGCGCATCGGAGAGATCGCCGGCGGAGATGTCCTTGAGCGCGATCTTGTCGTAGAGCGCGGGGACCAGCCAGTCGTCGCGGCGCGCGATCAGTCCGTTGTCGGAGAGATCGGGCCAGCTGTCGCCTTCGGCCTTGCGCAGGAACATCACGCGGTCGCGCCATTGCTTGGCGGCCTTCGACCAGGGCAGCCGGTCAAGGCCCGCGGCGATCAGGCCATCCGCGAAGATGCGCGCCGTATCCTCCGAGGGCGACACGGCAAGTGTCGCCTCGGCGAGCGTGATCGCATGCAGCGCGCGCTTGCGCCGCGCCCGCAACGCCATCGCGCCTCGATCGAACGAGATCTCGTCGGCACTCTCGATATGCTCGGCGAAATGCCGCTCGATCTCGTCCTGCGTGATTTGCGCGGCGAGCAGGATGCGTCCGCTCGCCGCCGTTCCCGTCATTTCGCCGATCGCGATGTAGGGCGCGCGGGCGAGCGAGGAGGTCTGCTCGACGGAAGCACCGCGGCCATTGGCCAGCACGAAGCTGCCATTGCCGCGGTTGCGCGCGACACGGTCCGGAAAGGCATAGGCGAGCATCAGGCCGGTGGAGAGATCCTCCTGCTGCCCCGCCGTCTCCGAGGCCGCGACCTGCGAGGCCCAGCGCCGCGCCAGGTCACGCGCGCTCGCCGCGCGCGGCGAGCGATCACGGCGGAACTGGTCGCGCCTGTGTTCGAGATCGACGCTGTCGCCGCCGAGCCCACGCTCGGTGATGATCGCCGCGATCTCGGCCGCAGCCTCGCCGCCGCCTGCACGATGCGAATCCACGATCATGCGCGCCAGCCGCGGCGGCAGCGCCAGCGCGCGCAGGCTCTTGCCCTCCGCGGTGATGCGGCCGTCGCCATCGAGGGCGTTGAGCTCGGCAAGCAGGCTCTTGGCTTCCTTCCAGGCCGGCTGCGGCGGCGGATCGAGGAACGACAGCGCAGTGGGCTCGGCGACGCCCCATTGCGCAAGATCGAGCACCAGCGACGATAAATCGGCGCTGAGGATTTCCGGCTGGGTGTAAGGCGCGAGCGAAGCCGTCTGTGGCTCGTCCCAGAGCCTATAGCAGACACCAGGCTCGGTGCGGCCGGCGCGGCCGCGGCGCTGGTCCACCGCCGCGCGCGAGGCGCGCACGGTCTCGAGCCGGGTCAGCCCGATGTCAGGCTCGTAGCGCGGCACGCGGGCAAGACCGGAATCGACGACGATACGCACGCCTTCGATGGTGAGCGAGGTCTCGGCGATCGATGTTGCCAGCACCACCTTGCGTGTGCCCTTGGGCGCCGGCGCGATGGCGCGGTCCTGCACGGCGGCATCGAGCGCGCCGAACAGCGGCACGATCTCGATGGAAGCGTCCTGGACGCGTTCGCCCAGGAAGTTCTCGGTACGGCGGATCTCGGCGGCGCCGGGGAGGAACGCCAGCACCGAGCCGCTCTCGGCGCGCAGCGCGGATGCGATGGCGTCGGCCATCTGCCGCTCCACCGGCGCGTCTGCCTTGCGGCCGAGATAACGCGTCTCGACCGGATAGGCGCGGCCCTCGCTCTCGACGACGGGCGCCTCGCCGAGCAATCTTGCCACGCGCGCGCCATCGAGCGTGGCCGACATCACGAGGATGCGGAGATCCTCGCGCAGGCCGGTTTGCGCGTCGCGCGCCAGCGCCAACCCCATGTCGGCATCGAGCGAGCGCTCGTGGAATTCGTCGAACAGAACGGCGGCGATGCCGGAGAGTTCGGGATCGTCGAGGATCTGGCGGGTGAAAATACCTTCGGTCACCACTTCGATGCGCGTCGCGCGCGAGATCTTGGAACCGAAGCGGACGCGATAGCCGACGGTCTCGCCAGTACGCTCGCCGAGCGATTTTGCCATGCGATCGGCACTGGCGCGCGCCGCGATGCGGCGCGGCTCCAGCACGATGATCTTCTTACCCTTGGCCCAGGGCGCATCCAGCAGCGCCAGCGGCACCCGCGTGGTCTTGCCCGCACCCGGCGGCGCCACCAGCACGGCCGCGTTGTGCGCCTCCAGCGTGCGCGACAAATCGTCGAGCACGGCATCGATCGGGAGGGGCGTGTCGAAGCTGCGGGGCAAAAGTCTCGGTCCGTCATCGTCTGCCCTGTACGCAATTGCGCACTGGGGCCGGCGATCCAGTAACTCGGATCCCAGTTATTACGAAGGTCACGGGCTACTGGATACCCCGCCTTCGCGGGGTCTGACAATCATGTGTAGCTATCAGCCCTGCACCGACGGGCGGCCGATGCTCTCGTAGACGAAGCCGGCGGCTTCCATGTCCTCGGGGCGGTAGATGTTGCGGAGGTCGACGACGACGGGCTTTGCCATGGTCGCCTTCAGCCGGTCGAGATCGAGCGCACGGAACTGCACCCATTCGGTGACGATGACGAGCGCGTCGGCACCTTGCGCGCAGGTATAGGCATCCTCGCAATAGGTGATGTTGGGCAGCTCGCTCCTGGCCTGCTCCATGCCGACGGGATCGAACGCCTTCACATTTGCGCCCATGTCGATCAGGCCGGTCACCAGCGGGATCGACGGCGCATCGCGCATGTCGTCGGTGTCGGGCTTGAAGGTGAGGCCGAGCACCGCGATGGTCTTGCCGCGCAGCGAGCCGCCGAGCGCCTGGCTCACTTTGCGCGCCATCGCGCGCTTGCGGTTCTCGTTGACGGCGAGCACGGATTCGACGATGCGCAAGGAGACGTCGTAGTCCTGCGCGATCTTGATCAGCGCCTTGGTGTCCTTCGGGAAGCACGAGCCGCCGAAGCCGGGACCCGCGTGCAGGAATTTGGTGCCGATGCGGTTGTCGAGGCCAATGCCCCGCGCGACTTCCTGGACGTTGGCGCCGGCTTTTTCCGAGAGATCGGCGATCTCGTTGATGAAGGTAATCTTGGTCGCCAGGAACGCGTTGGCGGCGTACTTGATCATCTCGGCGGTGCGGCGCGCCGTGAACATCAACGGCGCCTGGTTCAGCGACAACGGACGATAGATGTCGCCCATCACCTTGCGGCCGCGCTCGTCGGAGGTGCCGACCACGATGCGGTCGGGGAATTTGAAGTCGCGGATCGCGGCGCCTTCGCGCAGGAATTCGGGGTTGGAGGCGACGACGACGTCGGCCGACGGATTGGTCTCGCGGATGATGCGCTCGACCTCGTCGCCGGTGCCGACCGGCACGGTCGACTTCGTCACCACGACGGTGAAGCCGGTGAGCGATTGCGCGATCTCACGGGCGGCCGCGTAGACATAGGAGAGGTCGGCGTGACCATCGCCGCGGCGCGAGGGCGTGCCGACCGCGATGAAGACGGCATCGGCCTCCGCGACCGGCTTGGACAGGTCGGTGGTGAAGTCCAGCCGCTTGGCTTTCACATTGTTCGCGACCAGCTCGTCCAGCCCGGGCTCGTAGATCGGGATTTCGCCGCGATGAAGGCCAGCGATCTTCTTCTCGTCCTTGTCGACGCAGGTGACGTCGTGACCGAAATCCGCAAAGCAGGCCCCGGACACCAGTCCCACATAGCCCGTGCCGATCATCGCGATGCGCATGAAAATCCCTGTTTTAGATTGGTTAAGAAACCCCGACGTGAGGCGGTTTAGCATTTTCCTGAGGGGAGGGAACAGTGGCGCATACAAAAAAGCGGTACGGAAATTGAACCGGTAAAGAAGTCTGAAACCGCAAGGCGCCACACTGCCCCGCTGACGGACAGGGACTGGCGGAACACGCCTCAAGAAGGGACATCATGGCACGATCAGGCACAATCGCTGCGGGCGGGCGTTCCAAGGCCCCTTCTGCCGTGCGTGTCGACTGGGTCGACTACGCCAAGGGCATCTGCATCGTCATGGTCGTGATGATGCATTCGGTCCTCGGGGTCGAACTCGCCGCCGGACAGACCGGCTTCATGCACGTCGCCGTGGCCTTCGCAAAGCCATTCCGGATGCCGGATTTCTTCCTGATTTCGGGCCTGTTCCTGTCCCTGGTGATCGACCGAGACTGGCGAACCTATCTCGACCGCAAGGTGGTGCATTTCGCCTATTTCTATGTCGTCTGGGTGACAATCCAATTCGGCTTCAAGGCGCCGGCCTTCGCGGCGGAAACGAGCTGGCGCGACGTTGGGCTGTTGTACCTCGAATCCTTCATCGAGCCGTTCGGCACGCTGTGGTTCATCTATCTGCTGCCGATCTTCTTCGTCGTCACAAAACTGACACGCAAAATCCCGCCGCTCGCGATCTGGCTCGTCGCCGCCGCGCTGGAGACGGCGCGCGTCACGACGGGCTGGACCGTCATCGACGAGTTCTGCGCGCGTTTCGTTTATTTCTATTCAGGCTATCTGTTCGCGCCTTACGTGTTCGCCCTGTCGGATCGCGCACGGAAGCATCCGGCCTTTGCGCTTGCAGCGCTCGCGACCTGGGTATTGGTCAATGCCGGACTGGTCACATTCGGCGCCAGCGAATGGAAGATCGTCTCGCTCGTGCTGGGCTTCGCCGGTGCCTGCGCCATCATCACGATGGGCACGCTGCTCGCGCGCGCGCAATGGCTGAATTTCCTCCGCTTCTGCGGCGAGCATTCGATCGTGATCTACCTCGCCTTCTTCCTGCCGATGGCGGCGACGCGGACGCTGCTGCTACGCACGGGCGTCATCGCCGATATCGGCACGGTGTCGCTGGTCGTCACGGTTCTCGGCGTGCTCGGAGCGCTCGCGATCTGGCAGGTCGCGCTGCGGCTCAACGCCAGCTTCCTGTTCGAGCGGCCGGACGCGTTCTGGATCGCGCCGAAGAAGGCGGGGGCGGTGTTGCAGGCGGCGGAGTGACCGAGATCGCTGTCGTCGCCCGGCTTGACCGGGCGACCCAGTATCCCAGAGACAGTCGTCATCGACCGATAGGCCGCGGCGTTACTGGATTCCCCGCATTCGCGGGGAATGACAGTGGGGATAGTGGCGCCAGCGAGCCAAAAATCCGCCTTCCAAGGCTGTCAAAGCCCGCAAAAATTCATACATTGCGGCCATGCCCAAAACCGCACCCAAAACGTCCCCGAAGACCACCGCCAAAGCTGAAACCAAGGCTGCCGCGCCCAAGGCGGCCGCCGAGAGCAAATCCGCTGCTGCCAAAGCTACTGCCAAGCCGGTCGCGGCGAAGGCGGCCGGCAAGGGCGACCATGTCTTCCTGGTCGACGGTTCCTCCTACATCTTCCGCGCCTATCACGCGCTGCCGCCGCTGAACCGCAAGTCCGACGGCCTCCAGGTCAACGCCGTGCTCGGCTTCTGCAACATGCTGTGGAAGCTGTTGCGCGACATGCCCGAGGACAACCGGCCGACGCATCTGGCGATCATCTTCGACAAGTCGGAAATCACTTTCCGCAACAAGATCTATCCCGACTACAAGGCGCACCGGCCACCGGCGCCTGACGATCTGATCCCGCAATTCGCGCTGATCCGCGAGGCCGTGCGCGCCTTCGACCTGCCCTGCCTGGAACAGGTCGGGTTCGAGGCGGACGATCTGATCGCGACCTATGTGCGGCAGGCCTGCGAGCGCGGCGCGAGCGCGACCATCGTGTCCTCCGACAAGGACCTGATGCAGCTCGTCACCGATTGCGTCACCATGTACGACACCATGAAGGACCGCCGCATCGGCATCCCCGAGGTGATCGAGAAATTCGGCGTGCCGCCGGAGAAGGTGGCGGAGGTGCAGGCGCTCGCCGGCGATTCCACCGACAACGTGCCTGGGGTGCCCGGTATCGGCGTCAAGACCGCGGCGCAGCTGATCACCGAATACGGCGACCTCGATCAATTGTTGTTCCGTGCCGGCGAGATCAAACAGCCGAAGCGGCGCGAGGCGCTGCTCGAGAACGCGGAGAAGGCGCGGATCTCGCGGCAGCTCGTGCTGCTCGATGACAAGGTCGAGCTCGAGGTGCCTCTCGACGACCTCGCCGTCCACGAGCCGGATGCACGCAAGCTGATCGCCTTCTTGAAGGCGATGGAATTCACGACGCTGACGCGGCGCGTCGCCGACTATTCGCAGATCGATCCCGCCAACGTCGATGCCGATCCCGGCTATGCCAAGGGCGCCAGCGTATTCTCGCCGCTGCCGCCCTCGGATGTGGTGCCCGCGCCGGGAACCGGCACGCCGGCGCAAGCTGCTCCGCGCGAGCGCAACAAATCGGCAAGCAAGGAGGACAAGGCCGCGAGCCCGAAGGGTGCGCCGATTTCGCTCGCCGCCGCGCGCGAAGAGGCGCTGCGCAAGCTTCCAGTCGAGCGCGGCAAGTATCAGGCGATCAAGACGCTCAAAGAGCTCAACGCTTTCATTGCGCTCATCCATGATGCCGGCCATGTCGCGATCGAGACGAGAGCGAATTCGATCAATCCCATGCAGGCCGATCTCTGCGGCATCGCACTGGCGGTGGCGCCAAACGAGGCCTGCTATGTGCCGCTGGCGCACAAGCAATCCGGCGGCGGCGCCGGCCTGTTCGACGCGGGCCTGGCACCCGACCAGGTCAAGCACGACGACGCGATCCAAGCGCTGCGGCCGGTGCTGGAATCGTCAGGCATCCTCAAGATCGGCTTCGACGTCAAGTTCACCGCGGTGATGCTGGCACAGCACGGCATCACCTTGCGCAACATCGACGACGCGCAACTGATCTCCTACGTGCTCGATGCCGGCCGCGGCTCGCATGCGATCGAATCGCTGTCCGAGCGCTGGTTCGGCCATGCCATGCTGAAGGAGAACGGGCTGCTCGGCAGCGGCAAGGGCAGGATCACCTTCGACCAGGTGCCGATCGACAAGGCCGCCCCCTTATCGGCGGAAGGCGCCGACATTGCCCTGCGCGTCTGGCGCGTGCTGATGCCGCGCCTCGTCGCCGAGCACATGACCACCATCTACGAGACGCTGGAACGGCCGCTGGTATCCGTGCTGGCACGCATGGAGCGGCGCGGCATCTCGATCGACCGTCAGGTGCTGTCGCGGTTGTCGGGCGAATTCGCCCAGACCGCGGCGCGGGTCGAAGCCGAGATCCAGGAGATCGCAGGCGAGCCGGTCAATGTCGGCAGCCCCAAGCAGATCGGCGACATCCTGTTCGGCAAGATGGGATTGCCGGGGGGCAGCAAGACAAAAACCGGCGCATGGTCGACCACCGCCCAGGTGCTCGATGAGCTCGCCGAGCAGGGCCACGACTTCCCGAAGAAGATTTTGGAGTGGCGCCAGGTCTCGAAGCTGAAATCGACCTATACCGACGCGCTGCCGACTTACGTCAATCCGCAGACCCACCGCGTACACACCACTTACGCGCTGGCCGCGACCACGACCGGCCGGCTGTCGTCGAACGAGCCGAACTTGCAGAACATCCCGGTGCGCACCGAGGACGGCCGCAAGATCCGCCGGGCCTTCGTCGCGACGCCCGGGCACAAGCTGGTCTCCGCCGACTATTCGCAGATCGAGCTGCGGCTGCTGGCGGAGATCGCCGACATTCCTGTGCTGAAGCAGGCGTTCCGCGACGGGCTCGACATTCACGCCATGACCGCGTCGGAAATGTTCGGCGTCCCGATCAAGGGCATGCCCAGCGAAATCCGCCGCCGCGCCAAAGCGATCAATTTCGGCATCATCTACGGCATCTCGGCGTTCGGACTCGCCAACCAGCTCGGCATCGCGCGCGAGGAGGCCTCGGCCTACATCAAGAAATACTTCGAGCGCTTCCCCGGCATCCGCGCCTATATGGACGAGACGCGCGACTTCTGCCGCAGCTACGGCTACGTCACCACGCTGTTCGGCCGCAAATGCCACTACCCCGATATCAAGGCCTCCAACGCCTCGGTGCGCGCTTTCAACGAGCGCGCCGCGATCAACGCCCGTCTCCAGGGCACCGCCGCCGATATCATCCGGCGCGCCATGACGCGCGTGGAAGATGCGCTGGTCAAGAAGAAGCTGTCGGCGCAGATGCTGCTCCAGGTGCATGACGAATTGATCTTCGAGGTGCCGGACGCCGAAGTCGAGGCGACGCTGCCCGTGGTGCAGCACGTGATGCAGGACGCCCCGTTCCCGGCCGTGCTGCTGTCGGTGCCGCTGCATGTCGATGCGCGTGCCGCGACGAACTGGGACGAGGCGCATTGAAGCTGTCTCTTCGCTTCTTCCCGCTTGCGGGGAGAGGTCGGATCGCCGCCGGCGATGCGGAGCATCGTCCGGCGCGATCCGGGTGAGGGTACAGGCCTCTCGGCGATCTCATCCGTGGAGAGAAGCCCCTCATCCCAACCCTCTCCCCGTAAGAACGGGGCGAGGGAGCGCAGCGAGCGCGCGCCCAGAAACTCAATTGTCCTCCGTGCAATTGCGCGATGGCCCCACTTCGCCGCGCATATTAGAACCATCGCGTCCTCCGCACCGGTTCACCCATGCCCCACACTCCTGCCCTGCTCGGCTTTGCCCTCGTCTGCCTCGGCCTCGTGCTCACGCCCGGGCCGAACATGATCTACCTGATCTCGCGCTCGATCACGCAGGGGCCGGCGGCGGGCATCGTCTCGCTCGGCGGCGTGGCGCTGGGCTTCGTGTTCTACATGCTGTGCGCGGCGTTCGGCATCACGGCGCTGCTGCTCGCCATTCCCTTCGCCTATGACGCGCTGCGCTTCGCTGGCGCCGGCTATCTGCTGTGGCTCGCCTGGCAGGCGGTGAAGCCGGGCGGGCGCTCGCCGTTCCAGGTCAGGAAGCTCGCGATCGACAGCCCGCGCAAATTGTTCGCGATGGGCTTCGTCACCAACCTGCTCAACCCGAAGATCGCGATGCTGTATCTGGCGCTGCTGCCGCAGTTCATCGATCCGACCGCCGGCAGCGTGCTGACACAGTCGGTGGTGTTAGGGGCGATCCAGATCGCGATCAGCGTCAGCGTCAATGCGATGATCGCGCTCGCGGCCGGATCGATCGCGCTGTTCCTGGCGAGCCGGCCGAGCTGGATGCTGTTGCAGCGCTGGCTGATGGGCACGGTGCTGGCCGGGCTCGCGGTGCGAATGGCGGTGGAAGCGAAGAAGGTGTGAGGAGAGCGCCCGGTCAAGCACAGCCAATCCACTCCGCCGACGCATCATCATTCAACCGCGCCACCGCATCCGCGCGGCGCGTCAGCACGGCGCGCTGGTTGATGTAGCCCTTGTCGGTGATCTCGCCGCCGTCGACCGACGGCGGCTCGGCGAGCAGCAACGCGCGCGTGGCATGGCCGGAGGAGTTGCCGCTCTGCTGTTTCAGCCGTGCCAGACCTTGCGCGATCGCGGTCCTGACCTTGTCATGCGCCAGCACGTCGTTCACAGTTGCCGTCTCGCCCAGCCCGGCATGGGCGCGGCAGGCAGCGATATTCGGGAACACCAGGAAGCGCACCTCGTCGCCGCCATGGCCGGTGACGACGATGTCCTGCGCGAGCGGCGCCAATGCGGCGATGCCGGCGACGCGCAGCGTGCCGACGCTGACCCAGGTGCCGGAATTGAGCTTGAAATCTTCCGCGACGCGACCATCGAAGAACAGGCCGCGCTCAGGCCGCTTCGCATCGGCAAACTTCACGGCGTCGCCAATGAGATAGAAGCCCTCTTCGTCGAACGCCTGCTTCGTCAGCTCGGGCGCCTTCCAATAGCCCGGCGTGACGTTGGGACCGCGTACGCGCACCTCCAGCTTATCGCCGGAGGCGACGAGCTTGAGCTCGGTGCCGGGAATGGGCACGCCGATATTGCCCGAGCGTTCTGCGAGGAAATGGCAATCGGTCGCGAGCGGGGAAGTTTCGGTCGAGCCCCAGGCCGAGACCATCGGCAACGCACGACCGACGGTCTCGATGGAAAGCTGCTCCAGCGCATCCCAGAGATTCTGCGGCAGCGCGGCGCCAGCATAGAACGCGAACTTCACCTCGCCGAAGAAGCGGCGGCGCAGCTCCTCATCGCCGCGGAGCGCCGCGATCAGCATGTCGAAGCCGCGTGGCACGTTGAAATAGACCGTCGGAATCACGCTTCTTAGATTGGCGAGCGAGATCGCAAACAGGCCCGGAGCCGGTTTGCCGCCGTCGATGTAGAGCGAGCCGCCGTTGCGCAGCACGAGGTTGAAATTGTGATTGGCGCCGAAGGTGTGGCTCCAGGGCAGCCAATCGAGAATCACGAGATCGCCGCAGCCCGGTTCGAGGAATGTCCATGTCTGCGCCTTGGCCTGCTGGCTCGATGTCAGCATGCGCTGGGTGTTGATGACCGCCTTGGGCGTACCGGTCGAGCCCGAGGTGAACAGCAATTTTGCGATCGTGTCTGGCGTCACCGCGGCGAAGGCTTTTGCGACGTCGGACGTTTCGGGCGTCGCCGCGATGGTGCGGAACGACAGCGCGTCGACATCGTCGGCATTGCCGCTGATGATCTGCGCCGTGTGCAGCGGCCCGATCGCATCTAGCGCCGCCGCAAATGGCTTCATCGCGGAGACATAGATCGCGCCTGGCTCGAGCAGCGCGATCATGCTCCTGAGCTTGTCGAAATCTTTCGACATCAGCGAATAGGCAGGCGAGATCGCCGCCGAGGGCACGCCGACATGCTGCGCGGCGAGCGCGAGCAGCGCATGATCAATGCTGTTGTCGGAGAGGATGGCGAGCGGGCGCTCGGCACTGAGGCCCTGCGCCAGGATCCAGGACGCGGCCGCCCGTACCTGCCGCAGCGCCTGCGCGTAGGTGACGGTGGTCCAGGGCCGTTCGGCGCTGCCGCGCTCGGCGAGGAAGATCGTATCGGGCGTTTGCCGCGCCCACTGCTCCAGCCAGTCGCCGGTGCAGCGCGCGCTTTCGCCAAGCGGCTCGGGCGAGCGCAGCACGATGCTGCCGTCGGCGCGATGCTCGGCAACGGTTCTGGGTGTTGCGAACAGGCTCGCAGCATCACCGCGTGAGGCGGCTGTCATCGGGTTTCCTCCTCGCCCCGGATCCGGGATCGGCCGCAGCCTCGTTCCGGGCTGCCTTGGCCACAATGTTGGGCACGACAATTGTTGTCGTCAACAACAATCTTTCACCCCGAGCGTCGAAGCGCTAAGGTTCGGCAGAGGGAGACACGATGTGACAACCAGCGCAGCCCAGACGTCCCCACGCCAACGCGCCGGCAACGGCGCCGTGCAGCGGAACGACGCCGACGAGGTCGGCCTGGACGCGCTGGTCGGCCACGCCGGTTATGCGGTGCGGCGCTTCCAGATCTGGATCTTCCAGGACTTCATCAAGACGCTCGGCGAGGTCGATATCCGGCCGACGCAATATTCGGTGCTGACGGTGATCGGCGCCAATCCGGGCCTGTCGCAGATGGCGGTGGCCAAGCGCCTCGGCATCGAGCGCGCCCGGCTGGTGCATCTGCTCGACAGCCTCGAACAGCGCAGATACGTGAAGCGGATCAAGTCGAAGACGGACCGGCGCTCGCACGCGCTACACCTCACCGCGCCGGGCGCGGCGGCGCTGGCCAAGTTCAAGCGCCTCGCGGCCGAACACGAGCGGCATGTCGAGGCGAAGCTCGGCAGGGAGAACCGGCAGCACCTGCTCCGGATCCTCGCCGACTTTACCTGATCTCGGCTGCCCACAGTTTAAGCAGATGCCTGCAACCGAGCAATTGCGCTCGACCACCAGAACTCCGCAAGCTACTGATCTCACGACAATATCCGCGGCACCTGCCTGGCCCCGATACTGTACACAATGGCACATCGCTTGCTTCAAGCCGGGGAAACCAGTTGCCGGAGTTTTGTCGCCATGGGGGCTGAGCAGCCTGAAACGATCGCCGCGATTGTGGCCGCGCATCGCGCGGGCACCCTGACGCCGGCGCAGACGGTCGCACGGACCTATCAGCGCATCCGCGACCATAACGATCCCGCCGTGTTCATCAGCCTGCGCGACGAAAAGGACGCAGTCGCGGAAGCCGAGAGACTTGCCACGAAGGATGCCGCGAGCCTGCCGCTCTATGGCGTGCCGGTTGCGGTCAAGGACAATATCGACGCGCTGGGATTTCCGACCACGGCGGCCTGCCCCGCCTTCTCCTATACGCCGACACGCGACTCCACCGCGGTCGAGCGCCTGCGCGCCGCCGGCGCCATCATCATCGGCAAGACCAATCTCGACCAGTTCGCGACCGGCCTCGTCGGCGTGCGCTCGCCCTACGGCATTCCCAAGAATTCGATCCGCGACGATCTCATTCCCGGCGGATCGAGTTCGGGATCGGCGGTCGCCGTCGGCGCCGGGCTGGTGCCGCTGTCGCTCGGCACCGACACCGCCGGCAGCGGCCGCGTGCCGGCGATGCTCAACAACATCGTCGGGCTGAAGCCGAGCCTCGGCATGATCTCGACCGCGGGCCTGGTGCCCGCCTGCCGCACGCTCGACTGCATCTCGGTATTCGCCTTGACGGTCGACGACACCGCGCTGGCGCTCTCCGTGATGGCGGGGCCGGATCAGGCCGATCCGTTCTCGCGCGACCGGCCGCTTCAGCCGATCACGCCGTTGCCGGCGAATTTGCGCCTCGGCGTGCCGCGCAACGGACAGCTGATCTTCTTCGGCGACAAGAAAGTGGAAGCCGCTTACAGCGATGCGCTGAAGCGCTGGACCGCCCTTGGCGCGACACTGACTGAGTTCGACCTCGAGCCGTTCTACGAGACGGCGCGGCTGCTCTATGAGGGTCCGTGGGTCGCCGAGCGTTACCTCGTGATCAAGAATCTGCTCGCGTCCGCACCCGATGCGATCCATCCGGTGACGCGCGAGATCACGGCGGCCGGCGCGCGGCTGACGGCGGCGGAGACCTTCTCCGCGCTCTACCGCCTCCAGGGCCTGCGCAAGGCCGCCGAGCGCACTTTCGCGCATATCGACGCCCTGGTGCTGCCGACGGCGCCGACCGCTTATACGACCGCGCAAGTGCTGGCCAATCCGATCGAGCTCAACAGTCGGCTCGGCACCTACACCAATTTTGTCAATCTGCTCGATCTCTGTGGCCTCGCCGTGCCGGCTTCGATGCGCGCGGACGGCATTCCATTCGGCATCACGCTGCTCGCCCCCGCAGGATGCGACGCGCTGCTCGCGAGCATCGGCCGTGTGTTCCATGCGGATACGAAGCTGAGTCTCGGCGCGCAGCGCGTGGCGCAAGCACCGCTCGCGCCGCTTCTCGCAAGCAGCGGCGACGAGATTCCGATCGCCGTCGTCGGCGCCCATCTGTCTGGCATGGCGCTGAACCGCGAATTGAAGGCCCTGAACGGGAAGCTGGTCGAGGCGACCAAGACAGCGCCCGACTACAAGCTCTACGCGCTCAAGACCACACCGCCGAAGCCGGGCATGCTGCGCGTCGAAGCCGGCAAGGGCGCCGCGATCGAGCTGGAGATCTGGTCGCTGTCGTCGTCCGCCTTCGGCAAGTTCGTCAATGCGATTCCCGCGCCGATGGCGATCGGCACGATCCGGCTCGCTGATGGCCGCAGCGTGAAGGGCTTTCTCGTCGAGCCTGAGGTGCTGGGCGAGGCGCGCGATATCACGGCGTATGGTGGCTGGCGGAAGTATATGAAGGAAGCCGCGACGGCTTAGGTGCCGTAGGGTGGGCAAAGCGAAGCGTGCCCACCATCAACATCAAATAGGAAAGACGGTGGGCACGGCGCTTTGCGCCTTTGCCCACCCTTGTAATAGCGCAATCAGATATTGTCGGCGTGTTCCGTGAGGAATGGCCTGCCGCGGCTGCAACCCGCGGCAGGCCGCTGGCGATCGGATCGCGCCCACCCTGAGCAGTTTGTGGCTGCCCCGTAGCAGGATCGCGCCAGCACCTTCATCGGACCCGGATGGTTGCCGGAACAATCAGGTTCGCTTCACAAGGCAGGGTCGACGAAGATGGCACAGACTAGCACGACGACAGCGGGAATCGATACGTCCAAGGCGAAGCTCGACATTGTAGTTCATGGTCGAGACGAGGGTTGGGAGGTCGCCAACGACCTTCCCGGTTGGCGGAAGCTGGTGCAACTGCTGACCAAAGCTGGCGTCAAGCGAGTCGGGATCGAAGCGACCGGCGGTTACGAGCGTGGGGTAGTGGAGCATTTGCGTGCGGCCGGCGTCATCGTGCTGGTGCTGCAGCCGATCCAGGTCAAGGCGTTCGGCCGCTCCCGATTGCGTCGCGCCAAGAACGATACGCTGGATGCCGCGCTGATTGCTGCCTGCGCGGCATCGCTCGAAGAGGTGAGGAGTGCGCCGGATCCGCGCTTGGCGGAGCTCGCCGAGCAGCTCACCTTCCTCGAGCAGATCGAGGACGACATCAAGCGCTTCAAGACCCGGCTCGAGCATCTCGATAAGCCTGGGCTACGCCGCATCGTGCTGGATGACATTGCCCGGTTGAAGGCAAGGCGGCTCTCCCAAATCCGTCACATCGCCAAGCAACTACGCGCTCACCACGATCTCGCTGTCCGCCTTGACCTCGTGATGAGCATTCCCGGGATCGGTGAGCGCACGGCACTGGCCCTCCTGGTCCGCATGCCTGAACTCGGCCGTGTCAGCCGGGAGGAAGTCGCAGCCCTTGCCGGGCTGGCTCCCTTCGACAACGATAGCGGGCAGTACAAGGGCCAACGCCGTATCGCCGGCGGCCGCGCTCGCCTGCGTCGCTCTCTGTTTGCGGCAGCCCTGCCTGCGGCCTTCCGCTGGAATAAGGCCGTCATGGCCCTCTATGCCCGCCTGACTGCGGCCGGAAAGGCTCACAATGCCGCTCTCATCGCATGCGCGCGCAAGCTGCTCATCTATGCCAACACCGTCGTGCAACGCGGAACGCCGTGGACTGAAAAACTCCTCGGCGTTTAATGGTTGCTACGGCACCGCGCGCGCCGCCCTACACCGACACCGCGTAGATCTCATACTCGCCGCGCACCAACTCGATGTGTGCGCGCATGGCAGCGGCGGCGCCTTGCTTGTCGCCGCGCATGATGGCGACGACGACGCGGTCGTGCTCGGCTTGCGATTTGGCGAGGCGACCGAGATTGCGGAACTGGGCGCGGCGGAACGGCTGCACGCGGACGCGGGTGGCGAGCGTGATCTCGGCGATGTAGCCATTCTGCGATCCCGCATAGATCGCATTGTGGAAGCGCTCATTGACCTCGTGGAAACGCTCGGGATTGCCGGCATAGCTCAGCACCCGCAGCTCTTCGTGAATGGACTCCAATCCATGCCGCTCGGCGGCGGACATGCGCTCGGCGGCAAGGCCCGCGCACAGCGCCTCGAGCTCAGCCATCGCCTCGAACATGCTCTTGAGACGCTCGATCGAGGGCTGCGCCACCACCGCGCCACGATGGGCGCGCGCCTCGACGAGACCGCTCGCGACCAGCTGGCGCAACGCCTCGCGCACCGGCGTGCGCGAGACGCTGAACCGCCGCGCAATGTCGGTTTCGTCCAACGGTGCACCGGGAGCCAGGGTTCCGCGCACGATCTCATCGGCGAGCTGAAGGCGCAGTTCCTCGGCGCGCGTGACCTTGTGCACCGACGGCGAAGGACGGTCGACGCGCGGCACCACCGGCTCGGCCGGCAGCGTGCCCTGCGGAAAGTCGTCAAGCGTCATACGGTCTCTTTCGGCTCGTCGATGATGCTGACATGGGCGGCGACGACGCGCCAGCCCTCGGGGAAACGAATCCACGTCTGCATCTGCCGGCCGACCTTGCCGGGCGCCGTGTCGCGATAGAACAAGGTGGAGGCCACGGCCGCCTCGCGGCCATAGCTCGTAATCACGGTCTTCGCGGTGCGCCGGTTCAGGCCGACCGGCGAGCGGCCGGCGCGGAAGCCGGAGATCGCCTCATAGCCATAGAGATTCTCGCCGATGCCGTAGCGCAGCGTGCGGGAATCATTGCGGAAGAGCTCGCCGAGCACGGCGACGTCGTTGCTGACGAGGGCCTGCTCATAGCGCTCGAATGCGGCTTTGACTTCCGCGATCACGTCGGGGAGATCGATCTCCATCTCAAATTCCTCTTAAAGTCCCCTCGGCGACGGCGCGGATACCACGCCCATCTTCTCCAATGCGTGCGCGACGCGCAACGCGATGTCCTCGCGCCAAGGCGCGGCGATGATCTGCACGCCGATCGGCAGCGGCTCGAGGGGCACCGGCACGGCGACGACCGGCAGGCCGATGAAGGAGATCGGCTGGGTGTGGATGCCGATATTGGCCCGCACCGGCAGCTCGACGCCGTCGAGCGTGAAATTCACCTGACCAAGCTTCGGCGCGGTGCACGGCGTTGCCGGCGCAAGCAGTACGTCGACCGACTTGAAGATTTCGGCCAGCTGAGCGCGATACCAGCGGCGGAATTTTTGCGCGCGGTCGATCAGCGGCGCCGGCACCATGGCGCCGGCGATCAAGCGGTCGCGCACGGCCGGATCGAAATCGTTCGGGCGCTTGCGCAGGCGGTCGAGATGCAGCGAGGCGCCCTCGGCGGTGGTGATGACATAGGCGGCCGCGCGGGCGCGCGAGGCTTCGGGGATGTCGACGACCTCAGTCGCGCCGAGCGCCTTGGCAACGCGGCTGACGGCTTCGACCGCTTCCGGAAACACGTTCTTCTGGAAGTGACCGCCGGCGATCGCGACGCGCAAGCCTGAGATGGACTCGCCGAGCAGCGGCGCCACCTGTTCGACACCACGGGTGGTGCAGGCGCCATCATCGGCATCCGGGCCCTGCATGACGTCATAGGCGAGTGCGAGGTCGGTGACCGAGCGTGCGAGTGGACCGAGATGATCGAGACTCGCCACGAACGGGAACGAGCGCGCCCGCGACAGCCGACCATAGGTCGGCTTCAAGCCAAAGATGCCGCAGAACGAGGACGGCACGCGGATCGACCCATTGGTGTCCGAGCCGAGCGCGATCGGCACCAGCGCGCCGCCGACGGCGCTGCCGGAGCCGCCCGACGAGCCGCCGGTCATCCGCGTGGTGTCATGTGGATTGCGCGAGGGACCGTCATGGATGTTTTCGCCGGTGAAGTCATAGGCGTATTCGCCCATGTTGAGGGCGCCGACCAGCACGGCGCCGGCCGCTTCCATCCGCTCGATCAGCGTGGCGTCGCGCCTGGCGGGCGCGAGGTCGCGGTTGATCTTCGAGCCGGCGCGCGTGACGACGCCCGCGACATCGAACAAGTTCTTCACCGCGAAGGGCACGCCGGCGAGCGGGCCGACTTTCTTGCCCGCGGCGATGTCGGCATCGATCGCGCGCGCCTTGGCACAGGCGCGATCGGCGGTGACGTCGGTGAAGGAATTGAGGATGGTGTCGTGCTGCTTGATGCGCGCGAGAGCTGCTTCCGTGGCAGCGAGCGCCGACATCCTGCCGCCCGCAACCGCGCTCGCGATTCCCGAGGCCGTCATCTCTGGCTTGATGGTCATGGCGACGTCAGGCCGTGAAAATCGGCGCCGGCTCGGTCTCGTCCGGCAGCGCGAATTCGTCGACGAGGCGGCCAAGCCGCAGCGAAACTTCGAGGTTGGCGCGCACCGCCGGCCTCCAGGCCTCCTCAACCGGCAGTGCCAGCGCTTTCGATACGGCGTCGATATAGTCGTCCAGCGGTTCGGCCATCGCTCTCTCGAACAATCAGTGCACTCTTAGTGTATCTGCAACGGCGGATGCGGGATCGCCGTCAGCAGCTCTTTGGTGTAGTCGTCCTGCGGATCGCTCAAGACATTCTCGGAAGAGCCCTCTTCGACGATCCGACCCGTCCGCATCACAATGACACGATCGCACAACAAGCGCACCACATTCAAATCATGCGAGACGAACAGATAGCTCATACCTAGTCGCGCCTTGAGGTCCTGAAGCAGGTTCAGCACGACGGCCTGCACCGAGACGTCCAGCGCCGCCGTCGGCTCGTCGAGGATGACGAGCTTGGGATGCAGCGCGATGGCGCGGGCGATGCCGATTCGGGCTTTCTGGCCGCCGGACAATTGATGCGGGAAGCGGTCGAGCAGGTTGTGCGGCAGGCCGACCATGGTGGCCAGCTCCTCGCAGCGGGCGCGGAGCGCGTCGCGGCCCCTGATGTCGCCGAGCTGCAGAATGGGATCGGCGATGGCGCGCGCGGCGGTGAAGCGCGGGTTGAGGCTGTCGGTCGGGTCCTGGAACACCATCTGGATCCGGCTGCGCTGCGGCAGCCGGGCGAAGCTGGCAGGCGCGATGCCGCCGATGTTCTCGCCGTCGAACTGGATCAGGCCCGAGGTTTGGTCCAGGAGGCGCATCACCATCATCGACGTCGTCGATTTGCCGCAACCGGACTCGCCGACGAGGCCAACGCTCTCGCCGACGCCAATCGAGAAGCTGATGCCATCGACGGCGCGGAACACGTCCGGCTCCACGGGCGGCTTGCGGCCGAACAGTTTTCCGAGCAGGGCGGTCGCGCCCTGGCGGGGGTATTCCTTGACGAGCCTGTCGACGAGGAGGAGGGGCTTCTTCTCCCTCTCCTCGTTCTTCACGGGGAGAGGGTCGGGGTGAGGGGCTGTATCCGCGAGCACGGTGCTGGGAGAGTCCCCCTCACCCGCCACGCTCTGGCGCGCAATTGCGCTGCCGAGCGTGTCGGCCTCTCCCCGCACGCGGGGAGAGGCGAAGGACGCCGCCGCCGCGCCATCCTCTTCCGGCAACAGATCCCGCAAGCTCACGCCGAGCCGCGGCGTCGCGCGCATCAGCTTCTTGGTGTAGGGGTGCTGGGGGCTTGCGAAGATGTCGGCAGCTTTCGCGGTCTCGACCACCCTTCCCTTCTCCATCACCACGACGCGATCGCAATAGGCGGCGGCCAAGCCGAGGTCGTGGGTGATCAGGATGGTCGACATCGCGCGGCGCTTGGTCAGCTCGACGATCAGATCCATCACCGCCTTCTGCGTGGTGACGTCCAGGCCGGTCGTCGGCTCGTCCGCGATCAGCAGTTGCGGATTGCAGGCGAGCGCCAGCGCGATGACGACGCGCTGGCACATGCCGCCTGATAGCTCGAACGGATAGGCGTGGTAGCGCTCGCGCGGGCGGGCGATCTTGACCTGCTCCAGCGCCTCGATCGCCTTCTCGCCGTGATCGGCGACCTGGGCCTGCTGCACATGGGTGCGCAAGACGTCCTCGATCTGGTCGCCGACCTTGCGGATGGGATTGAGCGCTGCGCGCGGGTTCTGGAAGATCATCGAGACTTCGCGGCCGCGCAGATCGCGCATCTGGTCCTCGGTCGCGGCTTTGACGTCGATGCCCGAGAACATCACCGAGCCCTCGGCGATCCGTCCCGCGCGATCGAGGATGCGCATCACCGCATAGGAAGTCACCGATTTGCCGGAGCCGGACTCGCCGACGATCGCCAGCGTCTCGCCCTTGGCGACGGTGATGTCGACGTGCTGCACCGCCTTCACGATGCCGCGGCGGGTCGTGAATTCGACGGTGAGGTCCTGGATGTCGAGCAGGGGCTGGGCGGTCAGGGGTGCCTCCCAAACAAAAATGGCAAAAACAACCCCATGCACAGTAGAACGGGATTGATTTCATTGGGGAATTTCTGCGGCAAATTTGGACCTACGCTAGCCATCACGTCCTCCGCTGGGGATCGACGATGTCGCGCAGGCCGTCGCCGAGGAGGTTGAAGCAGAACACGGCGATCATCAGCGCGAGGCCGGGGAATAGCGCGATCCACCATTCGCCTGAGACCATGAAGCCCGCGCCTTCCGCGACCATGATGCCCCATTCGGCCGTGGGCGGGCGGACGCCGAGACCGATGAAGGAGAGGCCCGCAGCATTGAGGATGGCGTAGCCCATGGTCAGCGACATCTGCACGATCATGATCGGCATGATGTTGGGGAGGATATGCACCAAGAGGATGCGGGATTCGCCGTTGCCTGATAGCCGCGCGGCCTGCACGAAGCCGGCGTTGCGGCGGACATTGGCCTCGGCGCGCGCGACGCGGGCATAGAGCGGGAAGTTCACGATGGCCGTGGCCAGGATGATGTTCTGCACGGTGTTGCCGAGCGCGGCGACGATGCCCATCGCCAGCACGAACAGCGGGAACGCCATGATGGTGTCGGCGATGCGACCGACGATGCGGTCGGTCCAGCCGCCGAAATAGCCGGCCGCGATGCCGGCGAGGCCGCCCATCAAAAACACCAGCGCGACGGAGGCGATCGCGATGAAGGTGTCGAGCCGGGTCGCGACGATGACCCGGCTGAAAATGTCGCGTCCCAACTGATCGGTGCCGAACCAGTGCGCCGCCGACGGCGGCTGCAACGTCGCCGCGGTGTCGGAGGCCAGTGGATCGTAGGGCACCACATAGGGACCGAAGATCGCGGCGGCCAGGATCAGGATCAGCAGCGCAAAGGCAAAGCCCGTGACCTTGTTTTCGCTGAGGACATAGCGCGTCTGTTCGAGGATTGCCGATAGCCCCGAGGTACGCGCGGGACCGACCGGTTCAACAGCAGGCGCAACGGAGCTCATGAGATCACCCGGGTGTTGTTTGACCAAACCAGCAAGCCGCGGGGCGCCTTACCTCTCCCGCTTGCGGGGGAGGTCGGCGCAACGCGCCGGGTGGGGGCTCTCTCCACATCGGGGCTCTCGCCCGCGGAGATACCCCCCCCCCAACCCTCCCCCGCAAGCGGGAGAGGGGGCGGACCTTCGTCGGAGTTTGCATAGGACGAAACCTCATCATGGTTCAGCCCTCCAACCGCACACGCGGATCGATCACGCCATAGAGGATATCGATCACGAGATTGAGCAGCACGTACATGACAGCCATGGTCAGCACGAAGCCCTGCACCGGCGCGAAGTCGGACGAGATCAGCGCTTCCACCGCATAGGAGCCGATGCCGGGCCATGCGAACACTTTTTCGACCAGCACGTTGGCGCCCAAGAGGAACGAGAACACCATGCTGAGCGTGGTGATGACGGGCAGCATGGCGTTGCGGAAGGCGTAGGTGACGATGACCGTCGACGGCGACAGGCCGCTGGCGCGCGCGGTGCGGACGAACTCCGAGGCGAGCACCGCCAGCATCGAGGCGCGCGTCATGCGCGCGATCGGCGCCAGCGAGAAGATCGCGAGCGTCGTCGCCGGCAGGATGAGCTGGCTCAGCGCCGAACGGAACGCCTCGACATCGCGGGCCAGCAAAGTGTCGATGAGATAGAAGCCCGTCACCGTTGGCGGCGCGCTGTAGAACACGTCAAGGCGGCCGAGCGGCGCCGGCGACCAGCCGAGCCGGAAATAGAAGACATAGACCAGCACGAGGCCGGTGAAGAACACCGGCAGCGACACGCCGGCCGTGGTCGTGACCCGGCAGAGATGGTCGACCCATGAGCCCGGCCGCGTCGCCGCCAGCACGCCGAGCGGGATAGCGATCACGATCGAGACGATGAGGCCGAGCAGCGTCAGCTCGGCGGAGGCCGGCAGGCGGTTGCGGATCTCGGTTGCGACCGGCTGGCCCGTGGTGAGCGAGTTGCCGAAATCGCCATGGGCGAGGTCGTTGGTATAGCGGAAGAACTGCTCGATCAGCGGCCGGTCGAGGCCAAGTTTTTTCCGGATCTGCTCGACGGCTTCCTTGGTTGCGGCGGGACCGGCGAAGTAGGCCGCGGGGTCCCCGGGCAGCGCGCGCGTCAGCAGGAAGGTGACGATGACGACGCCGATCATCGAGGGAATCGCGAACATCAGGCGCTTGCCGATCATGGTCAGCATGGGGTGCTCCGCGGGCTTGCTTCGCCTCTCCCGCTTGCGGGAGAGGCCGACGCGCTCGCAGAGCGCGGCGGGTGAGGGCTCTGGCCGCGCGGGGACACCCTCCGCAATCCCTGCCAATCCCAAAGCGGAGACACCCTCTCCCCAACCCTCTCCCGCAAGCGGGAGAGGGAGCCCAGTGCCGATGCCGATGCGTCGCTGACGACCAGCATGCCCTCTCACCCCTTCGCCATCGCGCGATAATCCAGGCGGCGGTGGAACCAGTATTGGTAGCCGCTGATGTTCTTCTGCATCGCGACGTTGACGAAGGGCTGGTACAGCGGGATGCGCGGGATATCGGCGTAGGCGAGATCGACGAAGCCCTTCACGTCGGCATCGTAAGCTGCTTTGTCGCCAACAGCCGCAGCATTGCGCGCGCCGTCGATGAGCTTGTCCATCTCCGCCGACTTGTAGCTCATGGTGTTGAAGACGGAATTGTTGCCGTGATAGCACCAGTAGAAGAAGTACTCGGGGTAATCGAGCCAGCCCGAGAACACGTTGGTGAAGAGCGGCATCTCCTTCTTGTTGAGCTCGGTGCGCCAGTTGGCGCCGGGTACCTTGTTGATGGTGGTCTTGATGCCGAGCTGCGCGAGGCTCTCCTGCACCAGCACACAGAGCGGCTCGTTGACGCCGGCAAAGTTGAGGTCGAACGAGATCGTGGTCTCGAAGCCGTTGGCATAGCCGGCTTCAGTGAGCAGCGCCTTCGCCTTGTCCATGTCGGTGTTGTATTTGTGCGGCTGCGGCCAGGCGACTTCGGTCGGCTTGTCTTTGGCAGCGCCGAACATGGGATTGCCGAGGCCGAACAGCACGGCGTCCATGATCTTTTGGTACGGCATCGCGTAGGCGATGGCCTGCCGCACCTTCGGATTGTCGAACGGCGGCTTGGTCACGTTCATGCCGATATACTGGATGCCGTTGGAGAACGGCAGCGACACCACGTTGAGCTTGCCATTCGCCTTCATCTCCTGGAAATCCCTGAACGGCAGCTCATAGGAGATGTCGGCATCGCCGCGTTCCAAGAGCGCGCGGCGGTTGCCGGCCTGCGGCACCATGCGCCAGATCACGCGCTTGATCTTGGGCAGGGGACCGCCGACCCAATCCTCGTTGCGCTCCATCACCACTTCGGTGCCGGCGGTCCACTTCGTCACCTTGTAGGCACCGGAGCCGGCGGTCTGCTGCTTGGTGAATTCGAGACCCCAGGGGTCCTTCTCGCTGGCGTTCTTCTTCACCAGTTCGGAATTGACGATGCAGGGCACGATGACCGCGAGATCGGGAATCGTCAGCCTGTCCTTCTTCAGGAAATCGACGCGCACGGTGTAATCGTCGATCACGACGAACTGCTCGGGCTTGGTCAGTGAGCCCGCACTCATCTGGAAGGTCGGGAAGCCGCCGACGCTGACGGCGCGGTCGAGCGACCATTTCACGTCCTTCGCAGTGACCGGCGTGCCATCGTGGAATTTGGCGTTCTTGCGCAGCTTGAAGGTGACCGACATGTCGTCGATCCTGAAGTCCTCGGCGAGCTCGCCCTTGAACTTGTCGCGGTCGTAATAGGGCACGCCGCCGGGGCCGCTCTTCATCTCGTGGCTGATCAGGCGGTCGTAGCAATTCCAGGACACCTCATAGCCGGGCACGTTGGTGCCGACGCCGTGGATGTCGAGATTATTGGGGCCGCCTTCCGAGACGATCAGCAGTGTCTCCGAGCGGGCATCGGCATAAGCGGAGGAGATCACGGACGGCACGGCCGGAAGCGCCGCGCCAGCGGCCAATCCGGAAACGGACTTAAGGAAATCGCGGCGCTTCATGAAATCGCTCCAACACAAAGTTTTTGGTTGGAACCGGATTCGCAAGGTTCGTGCCAAGGGTTAGTGGAGCGTCGCCCAGCGCGCTAATCCGCTGAAATCGCGGGCGAAAGGTCCGATTTGCGGCCTGAAGGACGACAGCCCAAATCATTGTCATTGCATACAAAGCGTGGCATTTGCTTATTATGTAGGCTATTCGATATAGCGGCTCATTTGGCGGGCACGCCTCCCTCTCCGCTGTCGTCCTGGCGAAAGCCAGGACCCATTACCCCAGGGAGGAGTTGCAGCGCGAAGCTGGTAACAACGAGTCTTCGTCAAACTTCTCCCTGGGGTAATGGGTCCTGGATCGGCGCTGCGCTTGTCCAGGACGACACCAGTGGTGGACGACCGGCGATCACCCCGGCCAGATCAGCTCCTGCAACTCGACCAGATCGCCCGCCATGTCCTGCCAGCCCTCGATGCAGATGTGGCCGTTGAGGTCGCTGGCGCGGTGCAGCAGCATCAGGGCCATCAGGCGGCGCTTCAGCTCGAAATCCAGCTTTGCATAGCCGAAGCCTTCGAGCAGGCTGTGCACCCGGCCCGGCCGGCCCGCCGCCATGAAGGCGCTGGGGCCGAGCAGATCGTAGTCGCGCCATCCCGCCAGCACGTCGCCGAAATCGAACAGGCCGGCGAGCGACCATTGATCGTTCCGGCAGGCGAGCAGGAAGTTTTCCGGAATGTATTCGCCGATCAGGATCACCGGCGGCGCATCCATCGGAATGAGCTTTGCGGCGTCGCGCAGGAGATCATCGAGGCCTTTGAGGAATTTCGGCGCAAGGCCGAGACGCGCGTGCCGCGCCTTGCAGCCCTGCATCTGCTGGCGCATGAAGCCGTCCCAGCGCGGCTCGATGTGCGCGCGCTCTCCGAGCGGCGCGCGCTGCACGGCCGCGATGGTCTCGCCGATCTGGCGCAGCACGCGCTCCTTCTGGTCTTCCGCCAATTGCGGCCACACCTCCGAGCCGAGCATGCCGGCAAGGCGGGTGATGATCAGATAAGGCCAGCCGTTGCGCTCCCCTTCGGCGACGATCTCGGGAATCGGTAGATCGAGATGGCCTTTCAGTTGCGCCAGCGACCCACGCTCGGACACGAATTGCGTACGCAGCAGCGGCGGGAAGATTTTCAGGATCAGCTTGTCGCCGAACCCCACGACGAGATTGGTGCCGGTCGCGAACACGTGCAGCGCGCTGACATCGAGACCGTGGCCGCGCGCGATGTCGAGCGCGATTCCCAGCCATTGCGCCGGGTCGGCGCGCCAAGCGCGAAAGCTTTTAGCGTCGGCGAAGTGAGGCAGTCGTTGCGACGGCGTGATGGTCATCTGCATTCGCGTATCGAAAGCAGGGTCAGCTTTGGTTGGTTCTGTGCAAGCCAAAGAGGCGATGCACCTCTCCCGCTTGCGGGAGAGGTCGGCACATAGTGCCGGGTGAGGGCTTTCTCCTCTAGGTGATTGTCCCGATGCGGAGACACCCTCTCCCCGACACTCCCCCGCACGCGGGGGAGTGAGCGCACCTCACGCGCGGTCGCAGCGATGTCTAATCGCGACATTCTACCGCTCGGGACTGGCGCGCTCGAACTGGCGCAGCAGCTTGTTGCCGCGCTCGACGGCGGAATCCAGCGCTGCTTGCGCGCTTTTGTGGCCGGCGAAGGCCTGCTCCAACTCGTCCTCGATCGCGCCGCGAATCAGCACGAAAGAGCCGAGCCGGACGCCCTTGGAGTTCTCCGTCGGCGGATGCAGCGTGATCTCCTCGAACGAGATCGCCGAACCAGGATTGCGCTCGTAGAATCCCTGCGACCGTGTCAGCTCAAAGGCGGCGCGGGTAACAGGCAGATAGCCGGTGTTCTGGTGCCAGGCAGCCTGCACGCCCGGCTGCGACAGATAGGCGAAGAACCGCGCCACGCCCTTGTACTCCTCGCGCGGCCGGTCGCGCAGTACCCACAGCGTGGCGCCGCCGATGATCGAATTCTGCGGCGCGCCCTTCACGTCGGGCCAATACGGCATCATGCCGTAGCCGATCTCGAATTTCGAGTTCGCCTTGATGTCGGCCCGCGTCGCCGAGGAGCCGATGAAGATGCCGCATTCGCCTTTCTGGAAACGCGGCTCGGCCGCTTGTCCGCGGCCGCTATAGTCGAACAGTTTTGTCTTTTGCCACTCGCTGAGCTGAGCGATGTGTTTGACGAGAACCGGATTGTTGATGGTCAATTCCGCGTCCAGCCCGGCAAAGCCGTTCGCCCGCGTCGCCAGGACTAAATTGTGGAAGGCGGAGAAATTCTCGACGTGGATCCAGGACGGCCAGGAGGTGGTGAAGCCGCAGACCGCACCGCGTTCGCGCAGGCGCTTGGCCGCTAGCCCCAATGCCGGCCAGGTCTTCGGCGGCGTCTCCGGATCGAGGCCGGCATCGCGGAACATGGTCTTGTTGTAGTACAGGATCGGCGTCGAGGAATTGAACGGGAACGACAACAGGTTGCCGGCCGCATCGGTGTAGTAGCCGGAGACGGCGGGAAGGTAATCGCCCAGCGAAAATGGCTCGCCCTGGTCCCGCATCAGGCTGAACACCGGATAGATAGCGCCCTTGGCCGCGGTCATGGTGGCGGTGGCGACCTCGTTGACCTGGACGATGGCAGGCTGGCTGCGAGAGCGGAAGGCGAAGATCGCCGCCGTCACCGTCTCGGTGTAGTTGCCCTTGTAGCTGGGCACGATGCGGTAGTCGGACTGCGAGGCGTTGAAGTCGGCAGCGAGCTTGTCGAGCTGCCGGCCGAGCTCGCCGGACATGGCGTGCCACAGCGCGATGTCGGTGGCGGCACGCACTGGTGTGGCCATGGTGACAGCCGCAAGGACGGCGACGGCCTGCAAAAAGCGCAATGCTGAAATCACGATAGCTCTTCCCGTGTCGCACGACTAAAGGGCGGCTGCCTTGCTTAAGGCGCGGCATTGGCAGTTTCAACCGGGAATGCGCGGCGGCCGCGCCGCACAATCGACCCGACGCCCGGAGCGGGATGGCCTTCCCTTTACCATTTGCTAGATTGCGTTGAACCTTTTCCTTCCGCCATAGACTCCACCACTGAGGGGTTGAGTGTGCCAGTGTTGAGCCGTGCCGAACTCTCGCGGACCGGGGTGATCTTCGTCGCGCTTCTGCTTGCCGTCTGTACGACGGACGCGGTTGCACGCGAATTTCGCGCCGCCGACACCCAGACCGAGGATTACCCGACCGTCCAGGCGCTGCGCTACATGGGCGCCTTGATCGCCGAGCGCACCGGCGGCCGGCACGAGATCAAGGTGTTCCACTCCCGCCAGCTCGGTGAGGAGAAGGAGACGATCGAGCAGACCCGGGCCGGCGCCATCGACCTCAACCGGACCAACGTCGCCCTGATCGGCAATTTCGTCCCGGCGATGAACGTGCTGGCGATGCCGTTCCTGTTCCGGTCCATCGAGCACATGCAGAAGGTGCTTGACGGGCCGATCGGCAGCGAGATCTTGAACAGCTTCGAGCCCTATGGCTTCGTCGGGCTCGCCTTCTACGATTCCGGCGCGAGGTCGATCTACAACAGCGTCCGGCCCGTGAGGAGTGTCGCGGATCTCAGGGGATTGCGGATCCGGGTGCAGCAGTCGGAGTTGATGAGCCAGATGATGCGCGCGCTCGGCGCCGAACCGGTCGAGCTACCTTACGGACAAGTGCTCACCGGGCTTGCCAATCACCTGATCGACGGCGCCGAAAACAACTGGCCATCCTTCGTGACGACAGACCATTACAAACTTGCCGGCCACTACGCGCTCACCGAGCACACGATGAGCCCGGAAGTGCTGGTGATCTCGCTGAAGGCCTGGAAAAGCCTCTCGGCGGAGGAGCAGACGATCTTCAAGGAGGCCGCACAGCGCTCCAGCCTGTTCATGCGCGAGAAATGGCGCGACCTCGAGGAGCAGTCGCAGCGCAAGGCCCAGGAAGCCGGCGTCACCATCATCAAGGACATCGACCGCAAGCCGTTCGAGGAGGCGATGGCTCCAATCTATGCCAAGGCCGGGCGCGATCCGGCCGCGGCCGCGCTGATCGAACGCATTCGCAAGGTGGAGTAGAGCCTCTTGGCCGGGCTTGGACACAGCGAGACCACAGAGAGGCCGCCCGGCCCGATCGGGCGCCTGCGCGCGCGCCTCGTCGGCGCGCTGCGGGCGGTGCCGATCCGCTGGCGCATCCTGTCGATCGCAGCGCTGAACTCCGCCGTCGTCGTGGTGCTGGTGGCGATGATCTGGAACGGCGCGCAGGTGCTGGGCTCGGCCTGGGACGACGTGCGCCAGGTGCGCGAGTCCGACCGGATCCTGGCGCTGCTCGAAAGCGAGACCGGGCGTCTGCAAAACCTGATCCACCGCTACATCAACCAGCCGAGCCCGGACCTGTTCGCCGAGATCCTGCTGCTGCGCGAGGCGGTGCTGGGCACGCTGACCAACCGCGCCACCAAGGATCCGATGCTGTCAGGCTCGGTGGAGGAGCTCGAGCGCACCACCGACCGCTTCCTCAACGGCTTTGGCGAGCTGCGCAGCGTGCAGGCCACCATCGCCAAGACCTACGAGGAGCAGGTGCAGGGCCCGGCCAAGGACATGGCGGGCCTCTATTCCATCATCGAAGGCGCCACCGGCCATCGCGACGCGCTGATCTGGCCTTCGCTTGGAAAGTCCCGCGAAGCCTTCACCGCGATGCTGGTCGCGGCCAATTCCTACTATCTGTCGCTGTCACCGGGCGCCGCCGACGACGCACGCCGCAACACCGAGACGATCGAGAAGACCATCCCGGTCATGATCGATCTCGCCGACAACGACCTCCAGCGCATGGCCTTGCGGCGGCTCGCGGACCGCACCGCGTCGTTGCGCGAGGGCTTTGCAAAGCTCTCCGAGCAGCTGGCGAGCCGCACCGATCTGTTGCGCAACACCATCGACGCCAGTCAGGCCGAAGCGATCGGCGCCATCGACGACCTCTCGACCAAGATGCGCCAGCGCGAGCAGAAGGCGCAGGCGACTTTTGATCGCACGCTGGCCGATATTTCCCGCCGCGTGCTGTCGATCGCGGTGATCTTCCTCGGCGTCATCCTCACCGCCGGCGTGATGATCGCACTGTCGATCCGCCTGCCGCTCCAGCAGCTCATGGCGGCGATGCGCGCGATCACGCTCGGCGATCTCGACCGCGAGGTGCAGGGCACCAAGGCACGCGACGAGGTCGGCGCCATGGCGCGCGCCGTGGAAGTGTTCCGCGAGAACGCGATCGCCAAGCGCCAGACCGAGGACGAGCTGCGCGCGTCGAAGGAGAAGGCCGAGAGCGCGCTGCTCGAGCTCAATACCGCGCAGCAGAATCTGATCGACGCCGAACGGCTCGCCGCGCTCGGCGGCCTCGTTGCCGGCGTCGCCCACGAGGTCAACAACCCGATCGGCATCAGCCTGACCGTTGCATCGAGCTTTGCCCGGCGCAGCGAGATCTTCGAGGCTCAGCTCAAGGGCGACGGGGGCTTGCGCCGTTCGCAGCTCGAGGAATTCGTGCAGTCCTCGCGCGACGCCTCGCAGCAGCTCGTCGCCAACCTGCAGCGCGCCGGCGAGTTGATCCAGTCGTTCAAGCAGGTCGCGGTCGATCGCTCCCATGCCGAGCGGCGGCAGTTCTCGCTCAGTGAAGCCACCGACCAGATCATCGCCAGCCTGCGCCCGGTGCTGAAGCGCTCGCCGATCACGCTTCAGGTCGACGTGCCCGAAGGGCTGCTGCTCGACGGCTATCCCGGCTCCTACGGCCAGATCCTGACCAACCTCTTCCTCAACGCCGCCAACCACGCCTTCGCCGACGGCCGCGCAGGCACGATCGCGATCTCGGCCCGGCCGCGCGGGGCCGACGACATCGAGATCAGCTTCGCCGATGACGGGGCCGGCATGACCCCGGACGTGCAGCGCCAGGCCTTTGACCCTTTCTTTACCACCCGGCGCAATGAAGGTGGCACGGGACTTGGCCTGCATATCGTCTATAACCTCGTCACCCAGCAGCTCGGCGGCCGCATGATGCTGGAATCCAAGCTGGGACAAGGCACTACTTTTCGCATTATCATGCCCCGCATCGCCAAGGGCGCGCAAAGCACAGAAAGTGACGGGACTTCTCAATGGCCGAACAGGACGATGTCCTCCACCTGATCGACGACACCGGTACCGCGTCGGAGGATGCCAACGCCCGGAAATGGAAGATCGCCGTCATCGACGACGATCCGGCCGTGCATGACGGCACCCGTTTCGCGCTGTCCGACTACAGCCTCAACGGCCAGAGCCTGGAGATCCTGTCGGCCTATTCGGCGGCGGAAGGTCGCAAGCTGATGGCCGAGCACGGCGACATCGCCGCCGTGCTGCTCGACGTCATCATGGAGACCGACGTCGCCGGCCTCGAGCTCGTCGAATTCATCCGCAACGAGATCAAGAACGAGACCGTCCGCATCATCCTGCGCACCGGTCAGCCCGGCCAGGCGCCGGAGCGGCGCGTGATCGTGCAGTACGACATCAACGACTACAAGGCCAAGACCGAGCTCACCGCCGACAAGCTGTTCACCTCGCTGACCGCCGCGCTGCGCTCCTATCAGCAGCTCGAGCGCATGGTGCAGACACGCCGCGGGCTCGAGATCATCATCGACGCCGCCTCGACGCTTTACGACTTCAAGTCGATGCAGCGGCTCGCCGAGGGCGTGCTGACCCAGCTCGCCTCGCTGCTCAATGTCGACTGCGCCGGCATCCTGGTCCTGCGCGACAATGGCGGGGTCGACCCCGAGCTCTCGGTGCTCGCCGGCAGCGGCTGCTACAGCCGCTTCATCGGCACCACCTCGTCGAAGGCACTCGACCCCGAATTGCGCGAGATGGTGGAGGCCGCGTTCCAGCGCCGCAAGAACGAATTCGCCGACCACCGCAGCGTGATCTATTTGCGCACCGGAAGCGGGCGTGAGGTGGTGGTGCTGCTGCAGGCCGAGCGCGAGCTGTCGGAGACCGACCGCTCGCTGGTCGAGATCTTCTCCAGCCGGCTCTCGATCGCCTTCGACAATGTCATCCTCTACCAGCAGCTCCAGGACGCCAACACGCAGCTGGAAGACCGCGTCGCCCAGCGCACCCGCGCGCTGATGCAGGCCAACCGCCGCCTCTCCGCGCAATGGCTGCGGCTGCAGCGCGCCAACGGCTTCAAGAACGAGATTTTGGGCACCGTCGCGCACGATCTGAAGAATCCGCTCGGCGTCATCCTCGGCCGCACCGAGATGCTGAAGGAGCTGATCTCGACCGGCGCATCGATGGGCGGCGTGATCGCCCAGGTCGACCACATCCGCGACGCCACCAAGCGGCTGACCACGATGGTCGATCATTTGATCTCGGACGCGATGGCCGATGCCTTCGACATCACCATCCGCCGCGAACCGGTCGACGTCGCGGGCCTGGTCAAGGAGGTCGCCGAAGCCAACCAGCCGCTCGCCGTCAACAAGCAGCAGACGATCAGCGTCACCGCGCCGCCCAACATCGTCACCATGTGCGACACCGACCGCATCCGCGAGGCGATCGACAACCTCATCAGCAACGCCATCAAATACTCTCCGATCGGCGGCAAGATCGCCGTGGCCGTGACCCATGAGGGCAGCGAAACCATCGTCCGCGTCAGCGACGAGGGGGCCGGCCTGTCGCCGGAGGATCTCGGCCGCCTGTTCGGCCGGTTCCAGCGGCTGTCGGCAAAGCCGACCGCCGGCGAGAGCTCGACAGGGCTTGGGTTATCCATCGTGAAGCGTATTATCGACATGCATGGCGGCGAGGTGACGGCCGACAGCGACGGGCCCGGCACGGGCTCGACCTTCACCATCACGCTTCCCGCGACTGAAATGCCGTGATCTCAGGACCATGACCCAAAGCCAGCACATCATGATCGTCGACGATGAGGCTCCGGCCCGGGAGATGGTCGGCGATTATCTCAAGATGCACGGCTTCACCGTGACGCTGTGCGACGGCGGCAAGTCCTTGCGCGCCGCGATCCAGGGCAGCATGCCCGACCTCGTCGTGCTCGATCTCAACATGCCCGAGGAAGATGGGCTCTCGATCATCCGCGACCTCAAGAGCCGCATCAACGTGCCCGTGATCATGCTGACGGCGACCGCGAGCCCGATCGACCGCGTCGTCGGGCTCGAGCTCGGCGCCGATGATTACGTGGCAAAACCCTGCGAGCTGCGCGAGCTGATGGCGCGCATCCGTTCGGTGCTGCGGCGGAGCGGGCCGGCCAAGGCTGCCGCGCCGGACGCCGCCGCGAAGTCCGACAAGGATCAATTGGTGCGCTTCGGCACCAAATGGCTCGATCTCGAAGCGCAGGCGTTGCGCGACGACGAGGGCAACGAGCATCCGCTGACCGCGTCCGAGTTCGGTCTGCTCAAGGTGTTCGCGGCCAATCCGAAGCGCGTGCTGTCGCGCGAGCGCCTGCTGGAGCTCGCCAATGCGCGCGACGCCGAAGCCTTCGATCGCGCCGTCGACCTCCGCATCATGCGCATCCGCCGCAAGATCGAGCCCGACCCCGCCAAGCCCGCCGTGATCCGCACCATCCGCGGCGGCGGCTATCTGTTCTCGCCGGCCGGCGAGAAGGCGTAGGCAGCGCGGAAGAGCTAGGTGCCGTAGGGTGGGCAAAGCGAAGCGTGCCCACCATTCTCACAGCGCTTGCAGAAAGAGGGTGGGCACGGCGCTTCGCGCCTTTGCCCACCCTACGATGATGATCGTCCGGGTAAGCGGAGCGCCGACGGCGGCAGTGTGTTTGGCGCGACCGAACTGGTAACCACGAGTCTTCGCCAAACCCAATCCTGTGGCTATGGGTCCTGGCTTTCGCCAGGACGACGCTTGAGGCGGCAGCGAACGCAACACCCCCAAATTCGTTCCTCACTCCGCCAATCCCCACCCCGTATTTCCCGTACATTGAAATTCCACGCTTTTTTGCTCCGAATGTTTCGTCGCCCCCCTTTCGACGAAACAATTTGGCGGCGCATGAAACCATTTTCCGCTTTTCGTGCAGACGTCCCGAAACGTTGGCTGATTAACACTTTCCCTCAAGGAAACGCCGCTCGGTCGCGGCGCTACGGGGAGCTAATTTCATGCCGAACGTCATTGCCATCAACGCCCAGGCCAGCCAAAGCATCATTGCCGTTCAGGCGACTTCGGACGACATGCTTCTCGAAAGCATTGCCGGCGGCAACCGGACGGCCATGCACATCCTCTATTGCCGGCACAATGTGCGGGTTTACCGCTTCATCTTGCGCATCGTGCGCGATGCCACCACGGCGGAAGACCTCGTCAGCCAGGTGTTTTTGGACGTGTGGCGGACCGCCGGCCAATTCCAGGGCCGCTCGCAGGTCTCGACCTGGCTGCTCTCGATCGCCCGCTTCAAGGCGCTGACCGCGATGCGCCAGCGCCGTTTCGAGGACATCGACCAGGAGGATGTGCGTCAGATCCCCGACGATTCCGACACGCCGGAGACCTCGCTCGACCGCAGCGACACCAGCGCCATCCTGCGCGCCTGCGTGCAGAAGCTGTCGCCTGCGCATCGCGAGATCATCAACCTCGTCTACTATCACGAGAAGTCGGTCGAGGAGGTCGGGCAGATCATCGGCATCCCCCAGAGCACGGTGAAAACGCGGATGTTTTACGCCCGCAAGCAGCTGGCCGATTTGCTTAAGGGCGCCGGCATCGATCGCTTCGCCGCGTAAACCCAACGGATTCAATGGGATAGGGCCGCGCCTTTGGCCCTGTCCCCGGACACGGAAGTGTTACCGCCGACGAAACAATTGAAACAAAGCACAACATCAGGCGGAAAAACTTCCCTCCTATAAAGTTCGCATACGGTTTTGGTTAAACCTCCCAAGGACCTCCAACGACCCGGACGGGATGCCCCCCTCCGGGTCGTTTTGTGTTTGGCGGAAGGTGCGGCGGCAGGCTCCCGCCTCTCCCGCTTGCGGGAGAGGCCGACGCGCCTCGGGCGATGCGAAGCATCGTCCCGCGCGCGGCGGGTGAGGGTTCTTTCCTCTTGGGGGTGTCCCCATTGCGGAGGCACCCTCTCCCCAACCCTCCCCCGCAAGCGGGGGGGGGGGCACACCGCTGCCGTGGCACGCAGCTCGCCCGTCACGAACGCGTGACGCTGCGTAACGACCTCGCGCCTCCTCGCGAACTGGCCTCGTACCCCTCTCCACGAGTGCCCTATGCTCGAACTTCTCTTCGCCGTCCTTGCCGGCATCCTCACCATCGCCGCGCCGTGCACGCTGCCGATGCTGCCGATCCTGCTCGGCGCTTCGATCGGGCGCGCGGGGCACTTACGGCCGGCGATGATCGCGCTCGGCTTCATTATCTCGTTCTCGGCGACCGCGCTGCTGCTCGGTGCGATCACGCGGCTGTTCGACTTCGATCCGAACGTGCTGCGCGAAGCGGCATCCATCCTGCTGCTCGGCTTCGGCCTGTTGATGCTGTGGCCGGCGCCGTTCGAATGGCTGTCGATCCGGCTCAATGGCTGGCTCGATCTTGGCAATTCCAGCGCCACCCAGCGCGAGGGCGCGCTGGGTGGGCTCGTGCTCGGCACCACGCTCGGCCTGGTCTGGACGCCCTGCGCCGGTCCCGTGCTCGGCTCGATCCTGACGCTGGTTGCGAGCTCGAAGAACTTAGGCTGGGCCGGGACGCTGCTGGTCGCCTACGCCATCGGTGCGGCAATTCCGATGCTGGCGATCGCCTATGGCGGCCAGGCCGCGACCACGCGGGTGCGCGGCCTCGCCCGCATCTCGCCGCGGCTGCAGCAGGGTTTTGGCATTGTCGTGATCGCGTTCGCGGTCGCCGCCTATTTCCAATACGACACGCTGCTCGTGGCGTGGCTCACCGGCTTCTATCCCACCGGCCAGATCGGCCTGTGATCATCGCGCATCGCAACCGGAGGACTCGTTCATGACTTTCAAACTGCTCACCGTGGCCGCCGCCCTGATCGGCATGGCCGGATCAGGCGCCGTCATCCCCGGCATCTGCGACGAGGCGGCGCGCGCTGCACCCATCGTCACCGCCGCCGCGAGCCAGCAGACCGCGCCCGACTTCACCGGCATCAGCAACTGGTTCAACTCGAAACCTCTGAGCATGGCCGACCTGCGCGGCAAGGTCGTGCTGGTCGACTTCTGGACCTATGGCTGCGTCAACTGCGTCAACACACTGCCGCACGTCACTGACCTCTACGCCAAGTACAAGGACAAGGGCTTCGTCGTGGTCGGCGTGCACACGCCGGAATTCCCGTTCGAGCGTTCCGCCTCTAACGTGCAGGCTGCGCTGAAACGCCACGGCATCACCTATCCCGTGGCGCAGGACAATGATTCCAAAACCTGGAACGCCTACCGCAACCGATATTGGCCGGCGCAGTACATCATCGACCAGACCGGCAAGATCGTGTTCCGGCACGAAGGCGAAGGCAGCTACGACCAGATCGACGGAACGGTGGCGCGGCTCCTGAACGTGAACAGCTGATGCCGCGCCGACATCGCGCGGCCGGATTCATCTGTCGTCCTTGTTGCTTGACTCCACGGACCTGTCCGTGGAGTTTCGCATCGACGAAATCAGCCGCCCGTGATGGACGACGCGACCACCAGCAACGACATCCGCCTTCGTGAAGGCTCCTCGATCGCGCAGCGGCTGATCATGGCCGGCTCTGCGGCCGCGGTGGCGCTGTGCTTTACGCCCGGCCTGTTCACGCACGACACGCTGGAAGTGATCATCTCGGTAGCCGCTCTCCTCCTGGGTGCGGCATTCGTCTGCGGCATCATGCTGGCGCCGGCGGTAGTGTGGATCATCACCCCGAACGAGATCCTGATCGGGCAACAGCGTCCCTTCGGAAAGCTTCGTACGCGGGTCGTCGCCAAGGACGACATCAGGGAATTGCAGGTTCCCGGCAGCAAGCGGGCGAAAGCCCGTTTCCAGCTGGCCTTCACGCTGGCCTCCGGGGAACGCTTGACGTCTCCGCCGATCTCCGACGTCACGCATGTGCGCGACACCGTCGCCCGGATCGCCGCGCAATTCGGCGTTCCCAATGTCGAGGCACCCAGCAATCCACTCGATGCCAGCAATTCCGAGATGCATCTCGGCGAACCTCTCGAGCCGTTTCCCGCGCGCGACATCCGCATCGTTGCATTGATCGCCGTCGCACTGTGCGCCGTTCCCTACGCCTACAAGCTCTGGCGCGGTCTGCCGCCCGGCCCGATCGACATCATGCTGCTGCCGGTTGGCGCGATCGCCGCGTTCGCCGTGCACAGATATGCCAATCTCGTGACCGGTGCCTTCTGGATCATCCGGCAAGGGGACATTCGCGTCGAACGCCTGTGGGGCGACGGCACGCCGCGCGCCGACCATATCGAGGGGCACGACGTGAAGACGATCACGGTCGAGCGCCGCGGCCGGTCCGAGGACGAGCATTGCATCGTGGTGATCCGGCTGCACTCCGGACGGCGCTTTCGCAGCCCCCGCATCGGATCGCGGCTCGAGGCCCGCGCCGTGGCGACCGAGATCGTTCGGCGGCTTGGAATCGCGGCGGAGAGCAACCGGATCTGATTGGCGTCTAGCGCCAGTTGTCGAAGTTGATCTCACCAGCGAGTTCGGGTGAGGGCTCTCTCCTCTTGGGGAATCCCACCGCGGCGACACCCTCTCCCCGGCCCTCCCCCGCAAGCGGGGGAGGGAGCGCACCGAGCCGGGGCGCCACGATCACTGCTTTTCGCGCCATCCCCTGTTTGTGGCATTGCGCGGCGCGTCAAAAAACCAAAGCATTGTCGTGACATACTAGGGCGGCGCGCCATCAACTTGCCATGAACTTGCCCCTCAGGTTTGATGGTTCTGAATGATTTGCGCTGTGGCAGCGGGGAGAGCTTTACATGACGGATTTTCGTCGTCTGACCGGGATGCTTGTGGCTGCGATCGGTCTGATCCTTTGGGCGCCCCAAGCCTTCGCCCAGCAGCCTGATCGCGGCGACGAGCCGGGCCTGATCGCCGACGATGCCTACCAGCTCGATCCGGAATGGCAGAAGCAGGTGGTGTACTTCCGCACCACCGAGGCGCCCGGCACCATCATCATCTCGACCGCCGAACGTCATCTTTACCTGGTGCAGCCCGGCGGGCGCGCGATCCGCTACGGCATCGGCGTCGGCCGCGATGGTTTTCAGTGGCAGGGGCTGGTGAACATCACCAACAAGAAGGAGTGGCCGGACTGGACGCCGCCGCCGGAGATGATCCAGCGCCAGCCCTATCTGCCGCGCTTCATGGCCGGCGGCCCCGGCAATCCGTTAGGGGCCCGCGCCATGTATCTCGGCACCACCGTCTACCGCATCCACGGCACCAACCGTCCTGATACGATCGGCACCAAGGTGTCCTCGGGCTGCTTCCGTCTTGTCAACAACGACGTCGCCGATCTCTACGATCGGGTCCCGGTCGGGACCAAGGTCGTCATCCGGCAGAAGCCCGAGCTCTAATCTTCCTCGCCTTCGCGAATATTCCATTTCCCGATTTTTCGAGAGAGCAACATGATGCGCACTTTTCGAGGCGGCCTGCTGATCGGGCTCGCGGTCGCCGTGCTGGTCGCCGTTCTGGCCATTGTCTATGAATTCTACGACACCCGCACGCTGAAGCGCACCGTGCGCCGCGGCGAGGTGCTGTGCGGCGTCAACAAGGGCCTGCCCGGCTTCTCGATCCCCGACGACAAGGGCAACTGGACCGGCTTCGACGTCGATTTCTGCCGCGCGGTGGCCGCGGCGATCTTCAACGATCCGGCCAAGGCGAAGTTCGTCGCACTCGACGCCAGCGAGCGCTTCAAGGAATTGCAGAGCCGGAAGGTCGACATCCTCTCGCGCAACTCGACCTGGAGCATGGCGCGCGAGCTCGACTACGACCTCTATTTCCCGGCCGTCGCCTATTATGACGGCGCAGGTTTCATGCTGCCGCGTTCGCGCAACAAGGAGACCTCGCTGGACCTGACCGGCAGCAAGGTCTGCGTCCAGTCCGGCACTACGACGGCACTCAACGTCGCCGATTACTTCCGTGCCAACAACATGAAGTATGACGAGGTGAAGTTCGACAAGCTCGACGACGTCGTGAAGGCCTACGACACCGGCAAGTGCGACACGCTGAGCGCCGACGTTTCCCAGCTCTATGCGCTGCGGCTGAACCTCGCAAAACCCGGCGACCAAATGATCCTGCCGGACATGATCTCCAAGGAGCCGCTCGCCCCGGTCGTGCGCCAGCGCGACGACGACTGGATGATGATCGTGAAGTGGACGCTGTATGCGATGATCAACGCCGAGGAGCTCGGCGTCACCTCGGAGAACATCGATGAGGCCCTGAAGTCGAAGAAGCCGGAAGTGATGCGCCTCGTCGGCACCGAGGGCAATTACGGCGAACAGCTCGGCCTCACCAAGGACTGGGCCGTCCGCATCATCCGACACGTCGGCAATTACGGCGAGATGTACGAGCGCAATATCGGCGAGAAGTCGAAGCTGAAGATCCCGCGCGGCATGAACCAGCTGTGGAACGCGGGTGGTGTGCAGTACGCACCGCCGATGCGGTAGGCGGCGGTCTCGCCGCGTCATTGCGAGCGAAGCGAAGCAATCCAGAATCTTTCCACGGCGGCAGTCTGGATTGCTTCGTCGCAAGAGCTCCTCGCAATGACGAGCTTGGGGCAAGCGCCGTCCACCCTCTCAACTGTCTTCGCCCGGCTTGACCGGGCGATCCAGTATTCCGAGACGCCAATCGTATGCGGAGAAGCCGCGGCGTACTGGATCGCCCTCCTTCGCGGGCGATGACAGCGGAGAACGAGGCGGCTGCCCCGTCTCAATACCCCCGCGCCCGCGCCAGCTGCTCGGTGTGATAGTTGGCGTCGCCGAACAATTCCTCGCACACGCGCGCGCGCTTCATGAAAAAGCCGATGTCGAACTGGTCGGTCATGCCCATGCCGCCGTGCATCTGCACGCCCTCCTGCACCGCGCGCGTGGCGGTGGTGCCGGCGCGGGCTTTTGCCACGGCGACGCTTGATGCAGCCTTGGCGACATCAGCATCCAGGGCCTGGAGCGCCTTCATCACGGCGGCGCGGGTGATCTCGATGTCGACATAGAGCTCGGCGGCGCGGTGCTGCAGCGCCTGGAATTCGCCGATCAGCTTGCCGAATTGCTTGCGGCTCTTCAGGTACTCGACGGTGCGATTGAACACCTCGTCGCTGAGGCCGACCATCTCGGCAGCCACCGCGCCGCGGCCGATATCGAGCACGCCGTCGAGCTGGCTTGCGGCCTGATCGACCTCGCCGAGCACGCTGTCGGCAGTGAGCTCGACATTGGCGAATTCGATCCGCGCCGCGTTATGCGCGTCGACCATGATGGTGCGCTCGACCGCGACGCCCTTCGCCTTGGGGTCGACCAGGAACAGCGTCAGGCCCTCACGCTCGCCGGCAGCACCCGCGGTGCGCGCGGCGACGATGAGCAGATCAGCAATGTGGCCGTCGATGACCAGCGCCTTGGCGCCGGAAAGCTTGAAGCCGTTACCGGCGCGCACGGCCTGGAGACTGGTCTGCAGCGGGCGATGTTTCGCGCCCTCGTCGATCGCGAGCGTCGCAAGCAGCGAGCCGCTCGCGATCTTCGGCAGATATTCCGATTTCTGCGCGGCGTTACCGCAACGGTTCAGCGCAGAGGCCCCGACCACGCTGGTGGCGAGGAAGGGCGAGGGCATCAGCGTCCGGCCGATCTCCTCCATGACGATTCCGGCTTCGACATAGCCGAGGCCAGAGCCGCCGAACTCTTCAGGCACCAAGAGGCCGGCAAACCCCATCTCGGCGAAGGAATGCCAAAATTCCTTGGAGAAGCCGGCGGGATCCTTGCTGTCGCGCAAGTGCCGCAGGTGCGACACTGGCGCCTTGTCGCTGATCAGCCCGCGCGCGCTGTCGCGGAGCATCGATTGTTCTTCGGTGAGGACGAGGGCCATGGTGTTGTTTCCGAATTCGAAGTCTATCTATGTTCGTCATTCCGGGATTGCCCGAAGGGCCAGGCCCGGAATCCATCAGGCCGCACGTATGCCGTGAGATGGATTCTCAGATGCGCAATTGCCCATCGTAGCTCGCGCGTTGCGCGCCCCGGAATGACGCGTGGTGACAATGTGCCTCACGCCCCCGGCAGATCCAGGATGCGCTTGGCGACGATGCCGAGCATGACCTCGGACGTGCCGCCCTCGATCGAGTTGGCCTTGGTGCGCAACCAGGCGCGCGGGCGGGCGCCCTGCTTGGACCGCTCGCTCTCCCATTCCAGCGCATCGACGCCGCCGGCCGACATCAAGATCTCGTAGCGGCGCTTGTTGAGCTCGGTGCCGTAATATTTCATCGCGGAGGAGAACGCCGGATGCGCTTGCCCCGCCTTGGCGAGATCGACTGCGCGCTCGGCACAGGCCGCAAGCGCGGCCTCATCCACGTCGAAGCGCGCGATCTGGCCGCGCAGCATGGCATCGTCGAGCCGCCCCAGCGCGTCGGTGCCGACGGAGTCGGCCGCTATCTGGCCGAGCGGACGGCCGACGCCGCGCTCGCCCATGCCCGAGATCATCGCGCGCTCGTGCTGGAGCAGATATTTTGCGACGTCCCAGCCGCGGTTGACGGTGCCGACCACGTGCGACTTCGGCACGCGGACATTGTCGAAGAAGGTTTCGCAGAACGGCGAATAGCCGGAGATCAACAGAATCGGCTTGGTCGAGACGCCCTTCGAGGTCATGTCGAACAGGATGAAGCTGATGCCGTCGTGCTTCTTGGCCGCGGGATCGGTGCGGACCAGGCAGAAGATCCAGTCGGCATAGTTGGCGTAGGACGTCCAGATCTTCTGGCCGGTAATGATGAAGTCATCGCCGTCGCTTTCGGCGCGGGTCTGCAGCGAGGCGAGATCGGAGCCGGCGTTCGGCTCCGAATAACCCTGGCACCAGCGGATCTCGCCCGCGGCGATCTTCGGCAGATGCTCCTTCTTCTGCGCCTCGTTGCCGTATTTCAGCAGCGCCGGCCCGAGCATCCAGATGCCGAAGCTCGACAGCGGCGGACGCGCGCCGATTCTGGCCATCTCCGCGCGCAGCACCTTGTGCTCGGCGGCACTGAGGCCACCGCCGCCATACTCCTTCGGCCAATCAGGCACCGTCCAGCCCTTGTCGCGCATGCGTTCGAACCAGATGCGCTGCGGCTCGGACGAGAATTTTGCGTTGCGCCCACCCCAGAACACATCGGCGTCCGACGTCGCGGGCTTGCGCATCTCCGGCGGGCAATTGGCTTCCAGCCAGGCGCGCGTCTCGTTGCGGAATGTTTCGAGATCGGCAGTCTCAATGTCGCTCATGGTCGTTTCCATCAATCAAAATCGACTTGTTGCCGCCGACTCTGAGCCATCGCTCCGTGGAATTCAACCACTTCCGCAGCCCGCATTCGGCTATAGTGCCCTTACGGCGAGCTTGAAAACAAAGAGGAAACGACAATGCGCCTAAAGCTTCTTTCGCCTGGCGAAATGAATGAGAGCCAGCGCCAGACCTATGACGAGTCGATTGCCGGCAAGCGCGGCAAGCCGCCGGCGCCGATGATGGCCTGGCTCAACAGCCCGGAGATGGCGCGCCACGCCACGCGGCTCGGCGAGGTCCTGCGCTTCGACACGATCTTTCCCGCAAAGCTCTCGGAGATCGCGATCCTGGTGACGGCGCGGCACTGGACCGCGCATTACGAATGGTATGCGCATAAGCGCCTGGCGCTTGCGGGCGGCATGAAACTCAAGATCATCGAGGCGATCCGCGACCGCCGCACGCCTGGGTTCGATGATCCCAAGGGAAAGATGATCTACGACGTCGCAAAGTCGCTGCATGAGGGACACGGCGTCGAGAAGGGTTTGTATGACGAGGCGGTGAAGGTGCTTAGCGAACGCGGCGTGGTCGAGGTCATCGGGCTGTGCGGCTATTACACGCTGGTGTCGATGACGCTGAACACGTTCGAGTTTGGCCTGCCGGAGGGCGAGGTGTCGGAGCTGGCTTAGTTTCCCATTCGGAAACGATAGGTTTCGAGATCGGCCAATAGCACTGTCCCGGGACCCGGCTTATGTGGAGTTCGACAACGGAGCATTCAGATGTCGCAAAGCCCAGCCGTCGCCGCCGGCACCAGGATCGGCCACGTTCACCTCAAGGTCGCCGATCTCGATCGCGCGCTCGGCTTCTATTGCGGCGTGCTCGGCTTCGAGCTGATGCAGCGCATGGGCTCCGGCGCGGCCTTCATCTCGGCCGGCGGCTATCACCACCACATCGGGCTCAACACCTGGGAGAGCAAGGGCGGCTCGCCGCCGCCGCCCGGCACGACTGGGCTCTATCACACCGCGATCCTGTATCCGACGCGGCCGGCACTGGCGGATGCGCTGCACCGGGTGCTCACGGCCGGCATCGCGCTGGACGGCGCCAGCGACCACGGCGTCAGCGAGGCGCTGTACTTGCGCGACCCCGACCAGAATGGCGTCGAGCTGTATTGGGACAAGCCGAGGGAGCAATGGCCGTTCGGGCCGGACGGGAAGCTCGCGATGTTCACGAAGCGGCTGGACGTGGATGATTTGCTGAAGCAGCGGGAGGCGTGAGCTCCGCTGCATCCTCAAACACCGTCATTGCGAGCGCAGCGAAGCAATCCAGACTGTCACCGCGGCGGCAGTCTGGATTGCTTCGCCGCATCAGCGCAAAATTGCTCCGCAATTTTGTCGCGAGCTCCTCGCAATGACGGAGTATGTTGAAGCGGCGTCGCGTTATTGGGACATAGGTCCCGTAGGGTGGGCAAAGCGGAAGCGTGCCCACCGATTCTTGCGGCACGCGTGGAGAGACAGATGGTGGGCACGGCGCTATGCGCCTTTGCCCACCCTACGAGGTTCTCCCACGCACCATGATCAGCGCTGCTGCCGCCACCTCCAGCGCGATGCAGAGATAGAACGGCAGCGCGTAGCCGCCGGAGAGGTCGCGCAAAAAACCGACGACGCCCGGGCCGAACGCATAGGTCACCTGATTGATTGCGGTGTTGAGGCTGATCAGCACGCCGAACGAGGCGGAATCGAACTCCTGCTGCACGATCAGCGACGGCAGCGTGATGAGGTTGCCGACGGAGAAGCCGAACACCGCGCAGGCCGCGATCAGCACATAGTCGTTGTGCAGGTTGATGACGACACACAACGCCGCGGCCTGGCTGAGGAACGACAGTGCCGAGGCCAGCCGCTGGTTGAGGCGGTCGATCACCAGCGAGAACAGCACGCGGCCGACCACGGCCATCGCGGTCAGCACGGCGACGGCGACCGCCGCGCGCTCGCGGCCGATCACGGGATCGAGGAACGAGATCAGGTGCACGATGAAGCCGACCTGCGCGAACAGCACCAGCGCGAAGGCGATCGTCACCGAGAGGAAGCCGACGTCACGCAGCGCCTGCGCGCGGATCTGCGTCGACGATTGCAGCTTCGGCTTCGCCGCCGCATGCCAGCCGTGAAGATCGGGCGGCCGGCCGACGAGAATGAGGATGACCGGCAGGAGCAGCACCAGCATGGCGCCGGCGGCGGCGTACATCGCGCTGGCGAAGCCGACATGGCCGATCAACGCTACCAGCAGCGGCACGCCGACGATGCCGCCAAAACTGGCACCGTTCAGCGCGAGGCTGATCGCCATGCCGCGCTTGGCATCGAACCACAGGCTGATCGTGTTGGTGATCATGGCGAGACTGGTGCCGGCCCAGCCGAAGGCGAGCACCGCATTGGCGAGGTAGAGCTGCCAGGGCTCGCGCACCGCGCCGATCGCGACTGCGGCCGCTGCCATCGCCAGCGTGCCCGCAATCAGGCAGAGCCGCGGGCCGTATTTGTGGACGGCTTCTCCGACGAAGACGACCAGCAGCGCGCCGAACAGGTAGAAGAAGGTCGTGCCCGACGAGATCAGTGAAGCCGACCAGCCGTGCGCGCGTTGGAGCTCGGCGACATAGACGCTCTGGCCGTAGAAGCCGAGCCCCCAGCCGAAGGTCGCGAGCAGGAAGCAGACCGCGACGATACGCCAGCCTTCGTAGCGGAGGGTGGATTCGTCGACGGGAGCGGTGTGACGGGGGTTGTCGAGCATTCGCGCTTCTCCTTGGTTTCCCCCGCGAGCGCTTGCCTGGCTACGCTCGTCCAATCGATGACGAGCATCATGTAACGATACTGGCTCCGAAAATCACTTCGACGGCGATCGAAACATCAACGCTGCTGACAGCCTCCTGCCAAGTCAGATCGCGTCCGGGAACTCGCCCATCGCAGCGTCCAGGCGCGCCTTGCGGCGGCGCGCCCAGGACGCCAGCGACAACACGGCGAGGCCGAGCACCACCGGCGGGAACACCACCATGTTCACCGCGGACCAGCCGTAATTGGCGAGCAGCTGGCCGGAGGAGAACGAGCCGATCGCCATCATGCCGAACACCAGGAAATCGTTGAACGCCTGCACCTTGTTGCGCTCCTGCGGACGGTGCGTCTCCAGCACCAGCGCGGAGGCGCCGATGAAGGAGAAATTCCAGCCGACGCCGAGCACGATGAGCGTCGCCCAGAAATGCATCGCGGTGATTCCGGAAAGGCCGATGCCGGCGGCGCCTGCCTCGAGCAGCAGGCCGGCCGCAACGACCTTCGGAGCACCGAAGCGCGCGATCAGCGCACCCGTGAAGAAGCTCGGTCCGTACATGGCGACGATGTGCCATTGAATGCCGAAATTGGAATCGGACACGCTGAGGCCGCACAGCTTCATGGCGAGCGGCGCCGAGGTCATCACCAGGTTCATCATGGGATAGGCGATGACGCCGCACAAAGCGGCCGCGATGAAGCGCGGCTGGGTCACGATGTCGAGCAGCGGCCGTCCGCCATGCAGATCGGCCGCCGCGGGCTTGGGCATGTCGACACCGGCGACGATGCCCATCGCGACCAGCGCCACCGCCGCCTGCACCAGGAAGCTGAAGGCGAACAGATAAGGCTGCCAGACGTCCATGCTCCACTGCACGAGCTGCGGACCGAGCACGCCGGCGAACACGCCGCCCGCCATCACCCAGGACACCGCCTTGGGCCGATACGCCGCGCTGGCGCCATCTGCGGCGGCGAAGCGATAGGATTGCGCCACCGCGCCATAGAGGCCGCCGAGGAAGGTCGCAATGCAGAACAGCGCGAAGGAGGCGTGCAGGATCGCGAAGGAGCCGAGCAGGCCGGTGAGCGTGCCGAGGCCCGTGCCGATGACGAAGGCGGCGCGGCGGCCGAAGCGGCGCGAGATCGCGCCGGTGGGCAGCGTGCCGGCGGCGAGCCCCAGCACGTACATCGACAGCGGCACGGTCGCGAGCGACATGTCGGGTGCGAGCGTGGCGCCGACGATCGAGCCGGTGGCGAAGATCACCGCCGAATTGGCGCCGGTCAGCGCCTGCGCGGCAGCAAGGCGCACCACATTGGCACGCGCGCGCGTGTCGTCGGCGATTTCGGCGGTTGCGGTCACATCTAACATCGGTATTTCCGCCCCAAAAGGCTCAAGGCGCTCTGTTGATTCCCGGCACTATGGAGGGGCGCTGATGGGCGGGCAACCGGCGCAAACGGACGCGGGCCATGCCCGTGACGCAATCGGACGGATGATAGCGGGCCGCGCCCTTGACGGCTTGCGCTCGATCAAATCCTATCCGCCGCGATCTTTCTGGAGTTTTGCTCATGACCGTCGACGACAGGCCTACGCTCAGCGCTCCCGACGACGACCCCTGGCTGTGGCTGGAGGAGATCGAGGGCACGCAGGCGCTCGATTTCGTCGAACGGCAGAATCAGCTGACGCTCAACGCGTTCGGCGGCAAAGCCTTCGAGCACGATCGCGACATCCTCGCGGCGATCTACGATCGGCCGGACAACATTCCCTATGTCAGCCGGCGCGGCAGCGATCTGCACAATCTCTGGAAGGACGCCACCAATCCGCGCGGCCTGTGGCGACGGACGACGCTGGCGGAGTTTCGCAAAGCGAACCCAGCGTGGGAGACCATGCTGGATATCGACCAGCTTGCGGCGAGCGAAGGCGAGGACTGGCTGCTGAGCCAGATCGTCACGATGCCGGGACGCTCGCGGGCGATTCTGAGCCTGTCGCGCGGCGGCAGCGATGCCGTGACGTTGCGCGAGTTCGACATGGACACCAAGAGCTTCGTCGCCGACGGGTTCACGCTGCCGGAAGCGAAGGGCGGCGTGGATTGGCTCGATACGGACACGCTGCTGCTGTCGAGCGTCCATGGCGAGGGCATGGCCACGAGCTCGGGATATGCGAGGACCGTGCGGCTGTGGCGGCGCGGGCAGCCTGTCGATCAGGCGCAAACAATCATCGAGACCGCCGCCGATCACATGATGATCTATGGCAGCGCCGATGACACCGGAGAGGAGCCGCGGGCCTGGCTCGTCGATCAGATCGACTTCTTCAATCACGCCATCTGGCTGCGCGATGCCGCCGGCACGACGACGAAGCTCGACCTGCCGACCGGCATCTGGATGCAGGCGCATGGCGACTGGTTCGCGATCAAGCTGCGCAAGGACTGGTCCATCGAAGGCCGGACCTACACCGCTGACACGGTGCTCGGCATCCCGCTGTCGGCGTTCCTCGCCGGCAGCCGCGATTTTTCGGTGCTGTTCGAACCGGCGCCGCGGCGCGCGTTGCAAGGTCTGTTCTGGGCGGCGGGCAAGCTCGTGCTGTCAATCCTCGACGAGCTGCGCCCGCGCTTCGAGATCTGCACGCCGTCCGCTGCCGGCTGGAGCCGCGACACACTTCCCGGCCTGCCGCAGATCGGCGTCGTCGACGTCTGGCCGCTCGATCGCCATCCGTCCGAAAGCAATGGCGACCTGCTCGCCAATGTGCAGGATCCGCTGACGCCGCCGTCGCTGCTGCTGATCGCACGCGGCGTCACCAGCCCGACCGTGCTGAAGCAAGCGCCGAGGACGTTCACCGCCGATGGTCTCGTGGTGACGCAGCACGAGGCCATCTCGATCGACGGCGAGCGCATTCCCTATGTCCAGACCGGCCCCGCGGCGGAGGCCGGCGATGCGCCGGTCTATATGAGCGCCTATGGCGGCTTCGGACACTCGGTGAAGCCGTATTACAACCCCCCGCTCGGCAAGCTGTGGCTGGAGCGCGGCGGCACGACGGTGCAGGCCAATTTGCGCGGTGGCGGCGAGTTCGGCACGCGCTGGCACGATGCCGGCCGGCTCGCCGGCAAGAAGCTGTCGCATGACGATTTCGCAGCCGTTGCCGCCGATCTCGTCCGGCGCGGCGTGACGACGGCCAAGCGCATCGCCGCACAGGGTGGATCGAACGGCGGCATCCTCATCACCAACATGCTGGTGCGCTACCCCGAGCGTTTCGGCGCGCTGTTCTGCACCATCCCGCTGATCGACATGCGCCGCTACACGAAGTTGCTCGCGGGCGCGAGCTGGATCGCGGAATATGGCGACCCCGACAAGCCGGACGAATGGGCGTGGCTGAAGACCTATTCGGCCTATCACAATGTGAGGGCCAGCCAGACCTATCCGCCGATCCTGATCGCCACCACGCGGCGCGACGACCGCGTCCATCCCGGCCACGCGCGCAAGATGGCCGCCAAGCTCCAGGCGATGGGCTATGAGGCCTGGTTGTACGAGCCCGCGGCGGGCGGCCACGGCTACGGCAAGGACAACAAGGAGCGCGCCGGCTTCGAGGTGCTGGGTTTCCGGTTCTTGAAGGAGAAGATCGGGTGGAAAGATGGCGAGGCCTGACGGCCTCGCGCTCAGTCCCGCGAAAACACCAGCGTGAGATTGTTCGCGGGCATATCGATGGTATCGACGAGGCGGAGGCCTGCGCCTTGCGCCAGCACCTCGACGTCGCCGATGTCGCGCACACCCCATTCGGGATTGCCCTCGCGCAAGGACGTGTCAAACACGGCGTTGCTGAGCGCGGTGTGCTTGCCGTGGCGCTTGAACGGACCGTAGAGGAACAGCTTGCCGTCGGCCCGCAGATAGCGGCCGGCGCCGGCGAACAGGCCCTCGGCCACGCTCCATGGCGCGATGTGAATCACGTTGGCGCAGAACACGGCGGCGAGGCTGGTCGGCCCCTGCCCGCTTTTCATCTCCGGACACCAATCGGGATCGGTCAGATCGATCCGTAAGGGCGAGCGGATGTTTGCGAGCCCCGAATGAACGCGCCAGGCCTCGATACTCTTAAGATGGCGCTGGTTGAGGTCGCTCGGCCACCAGATCAGGCCGGGCGTGTGACGGGCGAAATGAACCACGTGCTGCCCGGTTCCGCTGCCGAGCTCGACCACGTTCCCAGTCAAGCCGGCGAGATGTTTTTCCAATGCCGCCCAGATCGGCTCGTGATTGCGATGGAACGCCGGCGCATCGAGCCGGCCATCCGGTTCGACCCGTCCGCCGTCCCTGCCAAATTCGACGAGATATTCGGTCAAGTGAGGTCCCCTTGAAAACACGAGAACGCGTTGAAAACAGGATGGGCACCAAAGCGCCCTGGAAAAAGCCGGCCCGCGCCCATTGTCCCAATTGTTGGGGCCAAATCGGCCGAACCAATAATCTCTTTAATTACAATGCGGAAGATATTAACTCCATTTTGCTCGGTGCATAGTCTCGATTGTCAGGCGATGCCCTTTATGCTTTGGAACGCCTTTATTTCTGCGATCAGATCATCGCCATAACGCCTCGGAATACCGCCTTGACTGCCTTGTCCCGGACGTCCGTCCTGTTCCTCCTGCTGGCCATTGCCGCCGGCCTCGCCAGCCCGGCGCGGGCGCAGTCCGCCGTGGCCGAGGGCCGGAAGCTCGCCTTCGAGCGCGGCAAGGGCAATTGTCTGACCTGCCACGTCATCCAGGGCGGCGACCTGCCGGGAACGATCGGGCCGGAGCTGAAGGACATCAAGGCAAAGTACCCCGACCGCAACGAGCTGGCCGCGATCATCTTCGACGAGACCAAGCGCAATCCGCAGACCATGATGCCGCCGTTCGGCCGGAACCGGATTTTGACCGAACAGGAAATCAACGCGATCGTTGATTTCCTGCAAACGCTGTAATGGCCGGCCAGGAGAACCTGAGATGACCACGAGCACCGGCCCTCACCCGACGCGGCGCCTGATCCTTCAGGGCGCGGCCTCTGTCGCGCTGATCGGGCTTGGCAACCTGCCGTTCGCAGCCAGCCCTGCGCGCGCGGCGGCGAACGACAAATATCCGGAAGAGGCCTTCAAGCAGAAGAGCGAGGCCGACGCGATCAAGGCGCTCTACGGCAAGGCGGCCGAGCCGTCCGACAAGGTCAAGCTGGATGCGCCGGAGATCGCCGAGAACGGCGGCGTGGTGCCGGTCTCGGTGACGACGACGCTCGATAAGGTCACCTCGATCTCGTTCTTCGTGGCCGAGAACCCGTTTGCGCTCGCAGCGTCCTACAAGATCGCCGATGGCACGATTCCAGGCGTCGCCAACCGGCTGAAGATGGCCAAGACCACCAAATTGGTCGCCATCGTCGAGGCCGACGGCAAGCTCTACAGCGCGACCAAGGAAGTGAAGGTCACCGTCGGTGGCTGCGGCGGCTAAGGAGAACTGAGATGGCATCCAGCATTCGCGTACGCGCCACCGCCAACGGCGACATCACCGAGGTGCAGGCGCTGATTCAGCACCCCATGGATACCGGCCTGGTCAAGGATTCCAAGGGTGAGCTGATCCCGGCGCACTTCATCCAGGAGCTGAAGTTCGAATGTAACGGCAAGGACGTCTTCGTCGCCAATTGGGGCACTGCGGTCTCCAAGGACCCTTACGTCAAATTCAGCTTCAAGGGCGCCAAGAAGGGCGACGAGCTCAAGATCTCCTGGAGCGACAACAAGGGTGCGTCGGATACGACCACCGCGAAGATTTCGTGATGAAGACCCGATCTGCCCTCCTGCTTGGCTCGCTCAGCGCCGCGCTCGTTGCGTTCGCCCTCACCTCTCCGCGCGTCGTCGCGGCCGACAAGGTCGATCCCGTCGCCGATGCCAAGGCGTTCCAGAACTTCTTCTTCCAGAAGTTTCCGAACGTGAAGCACGAGGACTTCGTCAACGGTCCTTATTCCATGAACGAGGACATGAAGCGGCAGTGGCAGGAGAAGGAGGAATTTCCTCCTTATGAGTTCGCGCTCGACGCCGGCAAGGAAATGTTCGCCACCCCGTTCAAGAACGGCAAGACCTATGCCGATTGCTTCCCGAATGGCGGCATCGGCATCCGTCAGAACTATCCCTATTTCGACACGAAGGAAGGCAAGGTCGTCACGCTGGAGCTCGCGCTCAACCGCTGCCGCGAGGCCAATGGCGAGGCGCCCTATTCCTACGTCAAGGACGAGATGGCTTCGCTGACGGCCTACATGGCCTTCACCTCGCGCGGCAAGCCGATGGACATCAAGATCCCCGACGACCCCCGCGCGCTCGCCGCGTTCGAGAACGGCAAGCGCTACTTCTACACCCGCCGCGGCCAGATGAACTTCTCCTGTGCGAGCTGCCACGTGCAGAGCCCGGGCGAGCGCATCCGTGCCGAGACCCTGGCGCCGGCGCTCGGCATCCTCAACGCGATGCCGATCTACCGGTCCGAATGGAGCGGCATGGGCACGACCAGCCGCCGCTTCGTCACTTGCAACAGCCAGACCCGCGCGGTTCCGCTGGAGCCGCAATCGGACGAATATCGCGACGTCGAATATTTTCTCTCCTACGTCGCCAACGGCCTGCCGATCTCGGGGCCGGGAGCGCGGCCATGAAGCGGACAGGTCTCCTCGCCATATTGCTTGCGTTAACCATCGCGCTGCCCTCGGCGCACGCGGCAACGGAAGCGGACTACAAGGCCGCCTATGCCGCCGCGGAAGCCGCAGCCAAGGAGGCGGCCAGCCTGCGTCACCAATGGACCACGACGGTCTCGACCCTGGCGGCGGCGAAGAAGGCGGCTGAGGGCGGCGATTACGACCGCGCATTCGCCGCAGCGAAAGAGGCCGAGGCGCTGGCCAAGGCGTCGATCTTTCAGGCAAATTCCGAAAAAGAAGCCTGGAAGGCGATGGAAATCCGCTAGACTGGGCCTGGCGCGCGAGAACATCGTGCTCCAGATCATTCTTTGAGCACGATCTTGTCGGAAAGCCGCACCACACTTTGCGCTAAAGCGGATCATGCTTGTGGAACAGTCGACAGCGTCGGGGGCGCGGAGAATTTGAGATGGCTATCCGGCGCCGCGATTTCCTGAAGAGCGCAGGTCTTGCCGTCGCATCTGTTGGACTGCCGCGGCTCGCGCGCGGCGCCGACACCGCGAGCATCTATGACATCGAGCGCTTCGGCAATGCGCGCATTCTGCACATCACCGACACGCATGCGCAGCTCAACCCAGTCTTTTTTCGCGAGCCCAGCGTCAATATCGGCATCGGCGAGATGGCGGGGCGGCCGCCGCATCTGGTCGGGCGCGCCTTCCTGGAGCGCTTCGGCATTCGGTCCGACAGTGCGGATGCCTATGCCTTCACCTGCTTCGAGTTTGAGAAATCCGCGGGCCGCTTCGGCAAGCTCGGCGGCTTTGCCTATCTGAAGACGCTGGTCGACCGCTTGCGCGCCGACGCCGGGGAAAAGCATTCGGTGCTCGTCGACGGCGGCGACCTCTGGCAAGGCACGGGGCTCGCCAACGTCATGCAGGGCCGCGACATGGTCGAGGTCGCCAATCTGCTCGGCATCGAGGCGATGACCGGGCATTGGGAATTCACCTATGGCGAGCAGGCGCTGCGCGACAATCTCGAGCGCTTCAAGGGCGAGTTTCTGGCGCAGAACGTGTTCCTGAGCGAAGAGGCCGCGTTCAACGACGCCCCCGCCTTCGACAAGGCCAGCGGGCGCGTGTTCAAGCCGTCGATCATCAAAGAGCTCGGTGGCCATCGCGTCGCAATCGTCGGCCAGGCTTTCCCCTATGTGCCGATCGCGCATCCCAAGCGGTTCACGCCGGACTGGACCTTTGGCATCCGCGAGGAGGAGTTGCAGAAGCATGTCGATGCCTTGCGCGGCACCGACAAGGTCGATGCCGTCATCCTGCTGTCGCACAACGGCATGGACGTCGACCTCAAGCTCGCAAGCCGCGTCACCGGCATCGATGTCATCCTCGGCGGCCATACCCATGACGCGGTGCCGCAGCCGATTCCCGTGAAGAACGCCGGTGGCACCACGCTCGTCACCAATGCCGGCTCCAACGGAAAATTTCTGGCCGTGCTCGATCTCGCGATCGGCAAGGGCAAGGTCAGCGACGTTCATTATCACCTGCTGCCGGTCTTCTCCGAGCTGCTGAAGCCGGATCCTGGGATGGCCGAGCTGATCGGCCGGCTGCGCGCGCCGCACGTGACCGACTGGTCGGAGAAGATTGCAACGCCGGATCGCCTGCTCTACCGCCGCGGCAATTTCTCCGGGCCCGTCGACGAGCTGATCTGCACGGCGCTGCGCACTGAGCTCGATGCCGAGATCGCGCTGTCGCCGGGCTTCCGCTGGGGCGTCACCGCGCTGTCAGGCCAGGCGCTGACCATGGAGGATCTGCTCGCGGAAACCGCGATCAGCTATCCCGAGACCTATGTGCAGGAGATGACCGGCGCACAGATCAAGGACGTGCTGGAGGACATCTGCGACAACCTCTTCAACGCCGATCCCTATTACCAGCAGGGTGGCGACATGGTGCGCGCCGGCGGGCTCAGCTACACCTGCACGCCGGACGCCGCGATCGGCAGCCGGATCTCCGAGCTGAAGCTCAGTAGCGGCGCGGCGCTCAGCGCCAGCCATCGCTACAAGGTCGCAGGCTGGGCCTCGATCAACGGCCAGCAGGGTGCGCCGGTGTGGGACGTCGTCGGCAAATATCTGCGCTCGGGCCGGATGTTTCAGGAGCGGCTCGGCTCCGGCGTCGCGCTGAAAGGGGTCGAGGGCAATCCAGGCATTGCAGCAAAGGGATGATGCGGTCGCAACACTTATCCGCGATGCTGCTGGCAGTGCTCGTCTGGGCAGCGATCCCACAGGCTTCTGCCCAGCAGGTGCCGCTGCAGGACAAGCCGTTCGCCGAGCACAAGGTCGTGCTCCAGCTCTCCGACGGCGATGCGAGGAAGCAGGCGCTGGTCTTGAGCGTCGCCAATAACTTGCTGAAGGCTTACGATCCCGACAAGATCGCGATCGAGGTGGTGGCGTTCGGTCCCGGCATCGATTTGCTGCTATCCGGCAGCGAGCGCCGCAGGCAGGTCGAGAGCCTGATCGCACAGGGCGTGCGCTTCGACATCTGCCTCAACACTGTCGACACGCTCGAGCGGGAGACCGGCAAGCGGCCGGAGTTCATCCAAGCTGCCACGCCGGTGCAGGTCGGAGTCGGGCAGATCCTGTTTTTGGCGGAGAACGGGTACACGGTGGTGCGGCCGTAGGGGCGGCTGTCCGGAGTTTGTGGCACGCCGCCGCGCGCCCTCGCTGTCATTCCCTGCGCAGGCGGGGAATCCAGTATGCCGCGGCCCCTCCGTACCCTTCGCCGTCTCGGAGTACTGGATCGCCCGCCTTCGCGGGCGATGACAGCGAGCGTAGGGTTGCCCGCACCCGCAATAAAAATCTTCCAAATTTTCTTCTCTACACAGTGAATTGCTTCTCTTCCTGGTCCCCGACGTAGTAGAATCCTCGAAATCAGTTCCACGCCGGGTCCTGCCATGATCTTCCGCCAGCTCTTCGACAGCGTTTCGGGCACCTACAGCTATCTCGTTGCGAGCCGTCCAGGCGGCGAGGCGCTGATCCTCGATCCCGTGCTGGAGAAGGTCGATCGCTACTGCCAGCTGCTGCGCGAGCTCGACCTCAAGCTGGTCAAGGCGGTCGACACCCATCTGCACGCTGACCACGTCACCGGTCTCGGCGAGCTGCGCGACCGCACCCATTGCATGACCGTGATGGGCGACCAGACCAAGGCCGACGTCGTGGCGATGCGGGTCGCCGACGGCGACAAGGTGACGATCGAGGGCCTGTCGCTCGACGTGATGTACACGCCCGGCCACACCGACGATTCCTACTCCTATCTGATGGGCGACCGCGTTTTCACCGGCGACACGCTTCTGATCCGCGGCACCGGCCGCACCGATTTCCAGAACGGTTCTTCGCGCGCGCAATACGAGTCGATCTTCAATCGCCTGCTCAAGCTGCCGGACGAGACGATGGTGTTCCCGGCGCACGACTACAAGGGCGATACCGTCTCCACCATCGGCGAGGAGAAGCGCTACAATCCGCGGCTCCAGGTGCGGTCGGTCGATGAATATATCGAGCTGATGGCCAATCTGAAGCTGCCCAATCCGAAGATGATGGATGTGGCGGTCCCCGCCAACATGCATGTCGGCCTGCATCAGGAGGAGCTCGAGAAAGAGGGCCGCGCGCTCAGCGCGATCGAAGCGATCCGCATCCTTGGCCGTCCCGACGTCCTGCTGGTCGATCTGCGCGAGAGCAACGAGCGGATGAAGCACGGCATGCTCGAAGGCGCGCTGCACACGCCCTATCAATCCGTGGAGGAGAGCCTCAAGCCCGGCGGCATGCTGCGCGAAGTCGCGGCCGCCACCGGCCGCCGCGTCGTGTTTTTCTGCGCCTTCGGCGAACGCTCGGCGATGGCGGTGGCCGCCGCCAAGGAGGCCGGCCTTTCCAACACCGCCCATATCGCCGGCGGCCTGGATGCCTGGAAGAAGGCGGGCGGCCCGGTGATGCACTGAACGGCCCCCTTCTTGCGATAGGTCAGGTACCGCACATATTGTCCGGATAGGATCGGGTGCAGCATCACCATCCGGAACCAGCCATGGCCAAGACCGGCAAGCCGAGCCAGCCGCCCAAAATCGCGGACAACAGAGCGCCGAGCGACAAGGCAAAAAAGCCCCTGCCGCCGCGCGAGATCGACGACGACTATGAAGACGGCGACATCGCAACGCCGAAGCGCGACCGCTACGGGCCGGACGACGAGCCGTTGTGAGGCGGTGCCGGCGGGCTGAGTTTGAGCGCGCATTGGCGCCTCACCCTCCGCCGTCGTCCTGGCGAAAGCCAGGACCCATTACCCCAGCGCGGAATGGTGGGGCGAGGAAGCAACTCCGAATCTTCGCCAAACTGCTCCCTGGGGTAATGGGTCCTGGATCGGCGCTCCGCTCCAGACAACGCTGCGCGTTGTCTGGGGCTGCGCTTGTCCAGGACGACGTAGGAGGCGTTCTCACGTCCACCGCCCGCGCTACCTGCCATGCGCCTGCGTTCATGGACAAATAACCGCTGTGCCCGATAGTTTGCGCCTCCCTTTCGGACGCAAGACGGAACTGTAATGGTCGACGTTCTCGCCGCAGCGCAGCAAGGCAAGGCGGACAGCGCGCTGCGCACGCTGACGGGGATTTCGATCGCGCATTGGGTCAGCCATTTCCACCTGCTGGTGCTGCCGATGCTGTTCCCGTTCCTCAAGAGCCAGCTCGGCGTCGGCTATATCGAGCTCGGCTTCGCCCTCACCGTGTTTGCGGTGGTATCGGGATTGACGCAGGCGCCGACCGGCTATCTCGTCGATCATTTTGGCGCGCGGCGAATTCTGCTGGCCGGACTCGCGCTCGGCGGCGTCGCGCTGATCTTGCTTGGCCTGCACCTCAGCTACGCCTCGCTGATCGCCTGCGCCGTGCTGCTGGGCCTCGCCAACAGCGTCTATCATCCGGCCGATTACGCGATCCTGGCCGAGCACATGGACGAGGCGCGGATGGGCCGCGCCTTTTCGATCCATACCTTTGCCGGCTTTCTCGGCGGCGCCGTCGCACCGGCCATCGTGGCGGCGCTCGTCACCTTGTCCGGCGGCACTGGGGCGCTGATCGCCTCGGGCGCGATCGGTGTCGCGGTGGCGCTGCTGCTGATCGCCATGAACATTCCCGACGCCGGCGCGCATAAGAAGAAGCCGGGCAGCGCGAACGCGCCAAAACAGGCCGTCATCACGCCGGCGCTGATCACGCTGACCGCGCTGTTCATGCTGCTGAGCCTGTCGGTCGCCGGCATCAACAATTTCGGCGTGGTAGCGCTGATGAGCGGCTACGGCGCCTCCTACTCCGCCGCCAATGTCGCGCTGACGGCGTTCCTCGGCGCCAGCGCCATCGGCGTGCTCGCGGGCGGCTTCCTCGCCGACCGGACTGAGCGCCACGGCCAGGCCGCCGCGGCCTGCTTTGCCGCGAATGCGGCGATCGTGCTGCTGATCGCACTCGCCACGCTGCCCGGCTGGGCTCTCACCACTGCCATGACGGCCGCCGGCTTCCTCAGCGGCGTGATCGCACCCTCGCGTGACATGCTGGTCCGCAATGCCGCACCTCCGGGCGCTGCCGGCCGCGCCTTCGGCATCGTCTCCACCGGATTCAATCTCGGCGGCATCGTCAGCCCGCTGCTGTTCGGCTGGATCATGGACCAGAGCGCGCCGCATTGGGTGTTCGGCGCCTCCGTGATCTTCATGGTGGCGACGGTGGTGCTGTCACCGTTCACGGAGCGGAAGCGGCAAGCCGCGGTGTAGCCACGAATTCATCTGTCGTCCTGGCGAACGCCAGGACCCATTACCCCAGGAAGGAGTCGTCGCGCGAGACTGGTCACTCCGAGTCTTCGCCAAACACAATTCGGTGGTTATGGGTCCCGGATCTGCGCGCGCTTGATGCGCGCTTGTCCGGGACGACGAGTAGAGAGAATTGCGCAAACAACAACAAAACAGACGGGAAGAAACGCATGACCAATCCTGATCTCGTGATCCGCGGCGGCACCGTTGCGGATGGGCGCGGGGGCGAATTGTTCGAGGCCGACGTTGCCATCACCGGCGGCAGGATCAGCGAGGTCGGAAAGGTTTCGGCCAAGGGCAAGGAGGAGATCGACGCGCGCGGCAAACTGGTGACGCCGGGTTTCGTCGACGTGCACACCCATTACGACGGGCAGGTGACCTGGAGCCAGGACATCACGCCATCCTCGCAGAACGGCGTCACCACCGCGATCATGGGCAATTGCGGCGTCGGTTTTGCGCCGTGCAGGCCTGCCGACCACACCCGCCTGATCCAGCTGATGGAAGGTGTCGAAGACATTCCCGAGCCCGTGCTGAGCGCCGGGATTCCCTGGGCCTGGGAGAGCTTTCCGGACTACATGGACTGGCTCTCCAAGCGCGATTTCGACATCGACGTCGGCGCGCAACTGCCGCATGCGGCGCTGCGCGTCTATGTCATGGGCGAGCGCGGCGCGCGCCGCGATCCCTCGACCGCCGAGGACAACGCGGCGATGGCGAGGCTCGCGGGCGAGGCCGTGCGCTCCGGCGCGCTCGGCTTCTCGACCTCGCGCACGCTCAATCATCGCACCTCGACCGGCGATTTCACGCCGACCCTGAAGGCGGGCGAGGACGAGCTCACCGCGATCGCCGGCGCGATGCATCGGCAGGGCCGCAGCGTGCTGCAATTCGTGCTCGATCTCTCCACCATCCACGAGGACCTGCCGATGATGCTGCGGGTGGCGGATGCCACCAAATGCCCGATCTCGTTCTCGATCACCCAGAACGACAAGGCGCCGCAGCGCTGGCGCCAGACGCTGGACGAGATCAATGCGGCCGCACAGCGCGGCCTCTCCATCACCGCGCAGATCGCGGCGCGCCCGGTGGGCCTGTTGCTCGGGCTCGAGCTGTCGCGCAACCCGTTCCAGACCCATCCGAGCTACAAGGCGATCGCGCATCTGCCGCTGCAGGAGCGCCTCGCGCGGCTGCATCAGTCCGATGTGCGCAAGGCGATCCTGAGCGAGACGGCGACCGCGACCGACGATCCGCTGTTCTTCCGGCCCAACTACGACAAGATGTTCTTGCTCGGCGATCCCCCCGACTACGAGCAGCCGCCGGAGAACGCGCTTGGGCCGCAGGCGCGCAGGCAGGGCCGGCAGCCGGAGGAGCTCGCTTACGATGCGATGCTGTCGGACGAGGGCCGCGGCATGCTCTACGTGCCCTTCCTCAACTATTCCGACGGCAACTTGGATGCGACGCGCGAGATGCTGATCGATCCGCAATCGGTGCCCGGCCTGTCCGACGGCGGCGCGCATTGCGGCATCATCTGCGATGCCAGCTTCCCGACCTATCTGCTGACGCACTGGACGCGGGACCGCAAGCGCGGCGAGAAACTGTCGATCCCGTTCGTGGTCGCGGCGCAGTCGCGCAAGACCGCGCTCTCGGTCGGCCTCACCGATCGCGGATTGATTGCGCCCGGCTACAAGGCCGACGTCAATGTGATCGACTACGACCGCCTGCATCTGCATCCGCCGAAGGTGCATTACGACCTGCCGGTCGGCGGCCGACGCTTGTTGCAGGATGTCGACGGCTATGAGGCGACGATCGTGTCCGGCGTGGTGACGCGGCGGCAGGGCGAGGCGACCGGGCGCCGGCCGGGGAAGCTGATTCGGGGCGCGCAGGGGGTGGTGAGTTAGCGGAGACTGCATCTGAGACGCGAAGACCGCGCCTCAATCTCCGTGTCGTCCTGGCGAAAGCCAGGACCCATTACCCCAAGAAGAAGTTGTGGCACGAAGCTGGTGACCACAATTCTTCGCAAAACTGCTTCCTGGGGTAATGGGTCCTGGATCAGCGCTCGCTACGCTCGCTTGTCCAGGACGACAGCCTTGGTTGACAGGCAGCGTACCCCTTACGTCGGCGACACCGCGCTCTTCAGCGCGCCCGCCTGCGGGGCTCCACCGGTCAGCCTGGCGCGTTCGGTGTTCGGCCACAACAGGAGCAGACCGAGCAGGCCGGAGCCGACCATGATCGCGGCGTTGATGGTGAAGCCGGTCATGTAGCCGTCGAGCATGCTGCCGGCATGCTGGATCACGGTGCCCATCACGGCGGGTGCGATGATGCCCGAGAGCGTATAGAGCGCGCCGTAGATCGCGAGGATGGCGCCGCGCTGCGAGGTCGGCGTGAACTCGCCGAGCATGGGCGGGCAGACGACATAGATCGCGCCGCACAGGCCCGTTCCCATCACGAGCAGCGCGAGCTGAAGGCCGGCGCCCTGGACATGCGGCATCGATGCCAGGATCAGGCCGCCGACGACCAGCGGCACGGAGCCGAGCACGCCGCGGGCGACGCGCGTGGTCGAGCCGCGGGCCATCATCAGCTGCGAGATCCAGCCGGTCAGGATCACGATGGTGGCGCCGAAGATCCAGGGCAGGGTCGAGATCCAGCCAGCCTGGCTCTGCGAGAAGCCGAGGCCCTTGATGATGAACGGTGTGAACCAGGTCAGCCCGAGCGACAGCGCCCAATAGGCGCCGAAGGTGGCGGCGACGCAGCCGAGGAAGGTGCGCGAGGTGAGAAGCTGAATGTAGGGAATCTTCGTTTCGGTGGCGGCGAGGGTCTGCGTGTCCTCCAGCGGGCCTTCCTTGCCGAGCGCGAGCCAGGCACAGACCCAGATCAGGCCGATGACGCCGAGCGCGCCGAAGGCATAGTGCCAGGAATGGTTGACGATGATCCAGTTCAGCGTCGGCACCGCGATGATCACGCCGAAGGCCGAGCCTTGCGACAGGATCGCGGTCGGCAGCGTGCGCTTCTCGTCGGGGAACCATTTGTAGATGGCGTGCGCGGCGACCGAGAAGGCCGGGCCTTCGCCGGCGCCCAGCACGATGCGGCAGATCAGGAGCGTGGTGAAGGAGACGGTGCCGACCATCGGAAACTGCGCCAACGCCCAGACCACCGCGAGCGCCAACAGCACCCAGCGCGTCGGCACCTTGTTGACGATGAAGCCGACCACGATGGCCGAGATCGAGAACAGGAAGAAGAACGAGGAGCCGAGCAGGCCGAATTGCTCCGGCGTGAGCTTGAGGTCCGCCATGATCGGTACGCCGGCGAGGCCGACGACGATCTTGTCGGCGAAGTTCACCAGCATGAACAGGAACAGGAGAAAAGTGATGGTCCAGGCGCCCTTCGGCGTCCCGGTCGGCTTGCTCGCCGCGGACGGCGTTCCCTGAGCGCTCATGAATCTCCCCGTTTATGTCTTTTCGGCAGTTTTTTGATTTGGCCGTCTTGGGAGCTAACAACGGGTTCGAGACCAACGCAACCCGGCATTTCCGCAGCAAGTGTGCTACGCAGCATTTCCGTTAATTCCGTCCGGCGCCATTCATCGTGCTGAGCATCAAAAATCTATCCAAGACCTTCTTCTCGGCCGGCGAGCCGGTCCACGTGCTGCGTGGCGTCGATCTCGACCTCCGGGCCGGCGAGCGCGTCGCGTTGACGGGAGAATCAGGCAGCGGCAAGAGCACGCTGCTGCACCTGATCGCCGGGCTCGATGCTGCCGATGGCGGTTCGATCCGGCTGGCGGATATCGAGGTCACCAAGCTGTCGGATGCGGGACGCGCGGAGCTGCGACGCGACCGGATAGGCCTGGTGTTCCAGCAGTTCAACCTGATCCCGAGCCTGTCGGTCGCGGACAATCTCGCCTTCCAGGCCCGGATCGCGGGCCGGCATGATGCAGCGTGGACGAAAGAGCTGATCGAACGGCTCGGACTTGGCAGCCTGCTCAAGCGTTATCCAGAGCAATTATCAGGCGGACAGCAGCAGCGGGTCGCGATCGGCCGGGCCTTGGCGACAAAGCCCTCGCTGCTGCTGGCGGACGAGCCGACCGGCAATCTGGACGAAACCACCGCCGAGGACGTGCTGGCGCTGACGCGCGATCTCGTGGCGCGCACCGGCTGCGGCTTCCTGATGGTGACGCACAGCCTGCATCTGGCAGCGACGCTCGACCGCCACCTCACTTTGCATGGGGGGCGCATCGCATGAGGCGCGTACTGTGGGTCCTCGCCGTACTGCTGAGCCACTGGCGACGCCACAGGATGCAGTTCGCAACGCTGCTGATCGGGCTGATCGCGGCGACCGCGCTGTGGAGCGGCGTGCAGGCGATCAACCAGCAGGCCCGCAGCGCCTATGACCGCGCCGCCGCGACATTCGGCGGCGCGCGCACAGCGATGCTGGTGGCGCCTGGTACCGCGACCTTTTCCCAGGAGCTGTTCATAAGACTCCGCCGCGCGGGCTGGCCGGTCTCCCCGGTGCTGGAGGGAAGGGTCCAGATCAATGGACACACAATGCGGCTGCTCGGCATCGAGCCGGTGACGCTGCCGGCCGACGTCGGCAATGCACCGCGCCTTGGTGCATCTGATTTGAGCAGCTTTGTTGCGCCGCCAGGCCAGACGCTGGTGGCGCGGGAGACGCTGACCGATTTGCAGGAGCCGGAAGGCGCGGCGCCGGCGATCAGCAGCGGCGCGAAGTTGCCGCCACTGCGCGTGCTGCCGCAGCTCGTGCCCGACGTGCTCGTGGTCGATATCGGCGTGGCGCAGCAGCTGCTCAACAAGCCGGCCCAGGTGTCGCGGCTCCTGCTCGGCAAGGCGAAGGGCAAGCCCGCGCCACTGCAAAGCGTCGTCGGCGATCAATTGCAGCGGGTCGAGCCGAATGCGGAGACGGAGCTGGAGCGCCTCACCGACAGTTTTCACCTCAATCTCACCGCCTTCGGTCTGCTGTCGTTCTTCGTCGGGCTCTTCATCGTCAACTCAGCCGTCGGCCTCGCCTTCGAGCAGCGGCTGCCGATGCTGCGCACGTTGCGCGCCTGCGGCGCCTCGGCGCGGCTGGTCAACACGGTGCTGGTGGTCGAGTTGGTCGTATTGGCGCTGGTCGCCGGGCTGATCGGGCTCGTCTGCGGCTATTTCATCGCGGCAGCGCTGTTGCCCGACGTCGCGGCGTCGCTGCGCGGGCTCTATGGCGCGCAGATCCCGGGGCAGCTGACGCTGCGTCCCGAATGGTGGCTGGCCGGTATCGGCATCAGCGTTGCCGGCGCGCTGGTGGCGGCGGCAACCAGCCTGATCAAGGCGATCAGGATGCCGGTGCTGGCAACGGCGCAGCCGCGCGCCTGGCAGCAGCGGCAACGCCGCTGGCTGATCCTGCAAAGTGCTGCGGCGTGCATGGTGTTCGCGGTCGCGCTGCTGCTGCTTCACTATGGGCAATCGCTGATCGCCGGCTTTGGCGTGCTGGCGGCGCTGATGTTCGGCGCGGCGCTGATCCTGCCGGCATTTCTCGAGATCATCCTGCTCCTCGGCCAGCGCCTCGCACGAAGGCCGCTCGCACTGTGGTTCTGGGCCGACAGCCGGCAGCAACTCTCCGGATTATCGCTGGCGCTGATGGCGCTGCTGCTCGCGCTCGCCGTCAATGTCGGGGTGTCCACCATGGTGGAGACGTTCAGCCGGACCTTCATCGGCTGGCTCAATGGACGGCTGGCGGCCGACGTCTACATCAGCGCGTCCGACAATGCGCAAGGTGTTGCGATCCGCAACTGGCTGCGCGAGCGTAGCGATGTCCAGGCGATCCTCTCGGGCGGACGTGCGGAGGCGCAAGTTCAGGGGCAATCGGTGGAATTGCTTGGCCTGCCCGATCACGCGCTCTATCGCGAGCGCTGGCCGCTCTTGGAAGCCGCGCCGCGTGCCTGGACCCGGCTGGTGCCGGGCAATGCCGCCTTCATCAGCGAGCAGCTGAGCCGCCGCCTCAACGTCCGCGTCGGCGACGTCTTAGAGGTACCGGCACCGGGCGGCACCTGGGAGCTCGACATCGTCGGCATCTATGCCGATTACGGCAACCCCAAGGGGCAGCTCGCGGTCAACGTCGCGGCGCTGATCCGGCATTTTCCGCAGACGCCGCAGACGCGGATCGGGCTCATCGTCGCGAAGGAGAATATCTCCGGCCTGATCGCGGCCCTGCAGACGCAGTTTGCGCTCGACGATCGCAGCGTCGCCGACCAGGCCACGGTGAAGGCGGAATCGATCCGCATCTTCAACCGCACTTTTGCGGTGACCTCCGCGCTGAATGCCTTCACCCTCGGCGTCGCCGGCATCGCTCTGCTCACGAGCCTGCTGACGCTGGCGAACTCCCGCCTGCCTCAGCTCGCGCCGCTGTGGGCGATCGGGCTCACCCGGCCGCGTCTTGCCGCGATCGAGCTGACCAAGACACTGTCGGTGGCGCTGTTCACGTCGCTGCTGGCGGTGCCGCTCGGCCTGTTGGTGGCTTGGTGCCTGATCGCGATCGTGAACGTAAAGGCGTTCGGCTGGCGGCTGCCGTTCCATGTGTTTCCGCTGCAACTGGTCGAGCTGGTCGCGGTCGCGCTGCTCGCCTCGCTGATTGCCGCACTGCTGCCGATGCTACGGCTGGCGCGGATGCAGCCGGCGAACCTCGTCAAGGTGTTCGCCAATGAGCGCTGATCGGATCTCACGGCGCGCCTTCGCCGGCGGCGTTGCCGCGCTGGCGCTCGCACGCCGCGCACGCGCGCAAGGCTATGCCGGGCTCGGCGAAACCGCTGATGGCTTTGCCAAGGTGACGCCGGGGAAGGTCTTCACCTTTCCGAGCGATCACGGGCCGCATCCGGAATTTCGCATCGAGTGGTGGTATCTCACGGCGAACCTCGTCGATAGCAGCGGCGCGGCTTGCGGCCTGCAATGGACGCTTTTCCGCCAGGCGGCGCAGCCCGGCCCGCAAGCCGAGGGCTGGGGCAATCAGCAGGTGTGGATGGGACATGCGGCGGTGACGCGCGCCGACACCCATCGCTTCAACGAGACGTTTTCACGCGGTGGCGTTGGGCAGGCCGGCGTCACGGCCAAGCCTTTCGATGCCTGGATCGACGATTGGGAGATGAAGGGTCTTGAGCGCACCGACGATCGCACGCTGGCGCCGCTGACGCTGAAGGCGTCCGGCATCGACTTCAGCTACGCACTGACGCTGGAGGCCGACCGTCCGGTGGCGTTGCAGGGCGACGGCGGCTACAGCCGCAAGTCGGAGCGCGGGCAGGCGTCCTACTATTACAGCCAGCCGTTCTATCGCGCGCGCGGCACGCTCACCATCGATAACAAGCAGGTCGAGGTGTCGGGCCAGGCCTGGATGGACCGGGAATGGAGCAGCCAGCCGCTCGATGCCGACCAGACCGGCTGGGACTGGCTGTCGCTGCATCTCGCATCCGGCGACAAGCTGATGCTGTACCGGTTGCGGCAGAAGGACGGCCAAAACTATCCGTTCGGCAATTGGATCAGCGCCGCCGGCGAGACGCAGATGATTGCAGGGGGCGAGATCCAGATGATTCCGAAGGCAACCGCGGACGTTGCGGGACGCAAGCTGCCGGTGGAATGGCAGATCGCAATCCCCTCGCGATCGTTCTCGATCCTGTGCAAGCCACTCAATCCAAGGGCTTGGATGGGGACCGGCTTCTCCTATTGGGAGGGACCGATCAGCTTTTCCGGCACGCATGACGGCGTTGGCTATCTCGAGCTGACCGGCTATTGAAGCGCGATCTCTGCGAAGGAACTAACGATGTATCATCTCACCGCCCTCGTCACGCTTCTGGCGATCGCATTTTATTTCTTCACCTGTATCAACGTCGCGCGGTCGCGCGACAAGACCGGCGTCAAGGTGCCGGCGATGTCGGGCCATCCGGATTTCGAACGCGCCTTCCGCATCCAGATGAACACGCTGGAATGGATGCCGATCTTCCTGCCGGCGCTGTGGCTGTTCGCGACCTATATCAGCGACGCTATCGCAGCCGGCATCGGCGTGGTCTGGATCATCGGCCGCATCGTCTACTTCATCGGCTATTCCAAGGCGGCGGCAAAGCGCAGCCCGGGCTTCGCGATCCAAGCCCTCGCCGCCATGGCGCTGTGGGCGGCGGCGCTGGGGGCCGTGGTGTTGCGGATGACGTGAAGCCGAGGGCGACACCACACACTCGGTGTCGTCCTGGCGAAGGCCAGGACCCATAACCACAGGACGTGGTTATGGGCACGATGTGGCCACAGCTTGTTTGAACATTTAGGAGCCGGGGTAATGGGTCCTGGCTTTCGCCAGGACGACATTGTGCTTGTTGAACCTCCGCCTCACTTCGTCAGCGGGCAGCCGCTTTCCTTCGCGGTGAAGAAAGCCTTGTCGCCGGGGACGGTGGCGAGCAGCTTGTAATAGTCCCAGGGCTTCTTCGATTCCGAGGGCTTCTTGACCTCGAACAGATACATGTCGTGGATCATGCGGCCGTTCTCGAGCACCTTGCCGCCTTGCGCGAAGTCGTCGTTGACCGGCAGCTCCTTCAGCTTCTTGGCGACCGCGTCCGGATCCTTGGTACCGGCAGCCTTGACCGCCTTGAGATAGCTCAGCGTCGCCGAATAGGTGCCGGCGTGGATCATGCTTGGCATCCGCCCGGTGCGCTTGAAGAAGCGTTCGCCGAGATTGCGGGTCTTATCGTTGAGATCCCAGTAATAGCCCTCGGTCAGCACCAGGCCTTGCGCGGCCTGAAGCCCGAGGCCGTTCACCTCGGCGAGCGTCATCAGCAGGCCCGCGAGCTTCTGGCCACTGGCGACGATGCCGAACTCAGACGCCTGCTTGATCGAGTTGGTGGTATCGAGGCCGGCATTGGCGAGGCCGACGATCTTCGCCTTGGAGCTCTGCGCCTGGAGCAGGAAGGAGGAGAAGTCCGACGAGTTGAGCGGCACGCGCACCGAGCCGACCACCTTGCCGCCATTGGCGGTGACGATCTCGCTGGTGTCCTTTTCCAGCGCGTAGCCGAAGGCATAGTCCGCGGTGAGGAAGAACCAGGTGTCGCCGCCGGCCTTGGTCAGCGCACCGCCGGTGCCGACGCCGAGCGCGCGGGTGTCGTAGGCCCAGTGGAAGCCATAGGGCTGGCAGGCATCGCCGGTCAGGCGCGAGGTCGCGGCGCCGACGACGATGTCGATCTTCTTCTTTTCTTTGGAGAGCTCATGGATCGCGAGCGCGACCGAGGAGGTCGTCAGCTCCGTGATCATGTCGACGTTCTCGACGTCGTACCAGCGCCGCGCGATCGAGCTGGCGAGATCCGGCTTGTTCTGGTGGTCGGCGGTGACGAGCTCAATCTTGTGGCCGAGCACCTCGCCGCCAAAATCCTCGATCGCCATCTTGGCGGCCTCGACCGACCATTTGCCGCCGTAGTCGGCATAGACGCCGGACTGGTCGTTGAGGATGCCGATCTTGACGCCCTGCGCCGAGGCAGGCACCGCCAACAATACGGCAGACGCAGCGGCCGCCAAAAATGCTGATTTCATATGTTATCTCCCGACAGTCTTCTGTTGTGAAATCGCGCGGATAGTAGTGAAGAACCCCGCGCGTGCCCATCCGTTTCGGCGTAGGCCGTTAGTATGGGCGCGCGCTCCACAAGAATGGCGTCGTCCCGGCCTAGCGCGCAATTGCGCACGGGGGCCGGGACCCATAACCCCAGGGAGCAGTTATCGCGCGCAGCTGTTCACCGCGAGTCTTCGCCAAACTCGATCCTGTGGCTATGGGTCCCGGATCTGCGCTTGCGCTTGTCCGGGACGACAGCGTGATTGTGGCTACGCTGATGGACTCCCGACGATGGTCAGCCCGCGACCTCCGCCTTCTTATCCCGCCGCCCCTCCGCCAGGTTCCTCACCACCACGTAGAAGATCGGCGTGAACAGAAGTCCGAACAGGGTGACGCCGATCATGCCGAAGAACACGGCGACGCCGACGGCCTGCCGCATCTCCGAGCCGGAGCCGCTCGAGATCACCAGCGGCAAGACACCGAGGATGAAGGCGAAGGACGTCATCAGGATCGGCCGCAAGCGCAGCCGGCAGGCCTCAATGACAGCCTCGAGCCGCGGCTTGCCTTCGTTCTCGATATCGCGTGCAAACTCGACGATCAGGATCGCGTTCTTTGCCGCCAATCCCACCAGCACCACGAAGCCGATCTGGGTGAGGATGTTGACGTCCTGCCCCATGATGCGCACGCCGATGGTGGCAGCGAGCAGGCACATCGGCACGATCAGGATCACCGCGAACGGCAGCGTCCAGCTGCCATATTGGGCGGCGAGCACGAGATAAACGAACAGCACGCAGATCGGAAACACGTAGAGACCGGCATTGCCGCCGGTGACCTGCTGATAGGACAGGTCGGTCCATTCGAAGCTGAAGCCACTCGGCAGCGTGTCGTCCGCGAGCTTCTTGATGGTGTTGAGTGCGGTGGTCGAGCTGGTGCCCGGCGCCGGCTCGCCCTGCAATTCGGACGCGGCGTAAAGATTATAGCGCGCGACGCGGTCGGGACCCGAGACATCCCTAAACTCGACAACACTGCCGAGCATCACCATGTCGCCGGAGGCGTTGCGCGTGCGCAGGCGTGCGAGATCGCTGGGCTCCTTGCGGTAGGGGAAATCGGCCTGCGCGGTGACGTGGTAGGTGCGGCCGAACAGATTGAAGTCGTTGACATAGGTCGATCCGAAATAGGTCTGGATCGTGTCGTTGATGTTGGAGATGGGAACACCGAGCTTCTGCGCCTTGGTGCGGTCGATGTCGACGAAGAGCTGCGGCGTATTGGCCGTGAACGGCGAGAACACCGAGGTGAGACTTGGTGCCTTGCGCGCGGCGGCGACCAGCTCGTCGGTCGCGGCGGCGAGCATTTCGGGCCCGCGACCCTGGCGGTCCTGGATGCGGATGGTGAAGCCGCCGCCGGTGCCGATGCCCGGCACAGCCGGTGGCGGAATCACGATGATGAACGCGCCCTGGATCGCGGACAGGCGCTTGCGCAGCTCGGCCGTGATGGCGTTGGCGGACAGTCCCTTCTTGAGCCGCGCCTCGGGTTCGTCGAACACTGGAAACAGCGCCGCCGCATTGCCGGCCTGGGTGCGGGTGGCGCCGGAGAAGCCGGCGAAGGCCGCAACGCGGACGATGCCCGGCGTATCCAGCGAGATCCGCTCGATCTCGCGCACGACCTCGGTGGTACGTGCCAGTGACGCCGCACCCGGCAATTGCACGGATACGATGACGTAGCCGCGATCCTGCGCCGGAATGAAGCCCTGCGGCGTGGTCACGATCAGCCAGCCGGCGCTGCCGATGAGCACGACGTAGATCAGGAGCATCGCAACGGAGTGGCGGATCACGAAATTGGCAAGACCGGCATAACCATGCGCCAGCCGCTCAAACACGCGGTTGAACACGCCAGTGAAGGCATCCCAGCCCCGCGCAATGACATTCCAGGCAGCCGGCGGCTTCTTCTCCTCGTGCGGCACCAGGATCTGCGAGGCCAGCGCCGGCGACAGCGTCAGCGAGCAGAAGCAGGAAATCGCAGTCGCGACCGCGATGGTGACGGCGAATTGCTGGAAGAACTGGCCGGAAATGCCGCCCAGGAACGCGGTCGGAACAAACACCGCGCACAGCACCAGCGCGATCGAGACCAGCGCGCCGCCAACCTCTTCCATCGTCTTCAGCGCCGCATCGCGCCGGCTCATGCCGTGCTCGAGATGCCGCTCGACATTCTCGACCACGACGATGGCGTCGTCGACCACGATGCCGACGGCGAGCACGAGGCCGAACAGCGTGAGATTGTTGATGGAGAAGCCCAGCGCCGCCATTACCGCGAAGGTGCCGACCAGCGACACCGGTATCGCGATGATCGGAATGATCGCGGGCCGCCATCCTTGCAGGAACACCAGCACCACGACGACCACGAGCAGCATGGCCTCGTAGATGGTCTTGATCAACTCGTGGACCGACTGCGCGATGAATTCGGTCGGATTGTAGCCGATATTGTAGTCGAGACCGCGAGGGAAGCTCGCCTTGAGCTTCGTCATCGTGTCGGAGATGTTTTTCGCCGTCGCGAGCGCGTTTGATCCGGGCCGCTGGGTCACCAGCATGGCCACCGCCGATTTGCGCAGCAGGAAGCTGTTGGTGGAATACGCCAATGCCCCTAGCTCGATGCGGGCAACGTCGCGCAGACGAACGACCCGGCCGTCGGAGCCGGCCTTGATCAGGATGTCCTCGAACTGCTTCTGGTCCTTCAGGCGTCCCGTGAAGGTCAGATTCGGCTGGAAGGCGCGGTCGGCGATCGGCGGCTCGGCGATCTGGCCGCCGGCGATCTGCAGGTTCTGGGCGCGGATCGCCGCGAGCACCTCGGCCGAGGTCAGGCCGAGATTGGCGATCCGGTCAGGATCGAGCCACAGTCGCATCGAATAGTCGCGTGCGCCAAAGATCTGGATGTCGCCAACGCCGTCGAGACGCAGCAGCTGGTCGCGGACCTGGAGCAGCGCGTAGTTCGAGATGTAGAGCTGGTCGAACGTGTCGTCCGGCGACAGCATGAACACGACCATCAGGATGTCGGGCGAGTTCTTGCGCGTGGTGACGCCGTTGCGCTGCACTTCCTCCGGCAGGCGCGGCTGCGCGATGGCGACGCGGTTCTGCACCAGCACCTGGGCCTTGTCGAGATCGGTGCCGAGCTTGAAGGTGACGGTGATGGTGAGCTGGCCGTTCGAGGTCGCCTGGCTGTAGAGATACAGCATGTCCTCGACGCCGTTGATCTCCTGCTCGATGGGAGCTGCGACCGTGTCGGACACAGTCTGCGCGGAGGCGCCGGGATATTGCGTGGTGACGACCACGGTGGGCGGCACCACTTGCGGATATTCGGAGACCGGCAGCGTGGTGTAGGCGATCGCGCCGACGATCAGCAGCACGATCGACAGCACCATCGCCAGGATGGGCTGGTTGATGGAGAGGCGGCCAAGATTCATGACTTGCCACCGGCCGGGGCTTGCGCGGTCTGCGGGGTGACCTTGGCGCCGACGCGGGCGCGCTGGATGCCATTGACGATGACGCGGTCCTCCGCCTTCAACCCTTCGCGGATCACGCGCAGGCCGTCATCGAGCGGCCCGAGCACCACGGGACGCGCCTCGACCGTGTCATCGGGCTTCACCACGAACACGATCTTGCGGGACTGGTCGGTCGCGATAGCGACGTCCGGAATCAGCAGCGCCTCATAGGGCGCGCTGCCGATCAGGCGGACACGCCCGAACTGGCCGGGCAGGATCGACAGGTCGGTGTTCTTGACCACCGCGCGGCTGCGCAGCGTGCCGGTCGAGACATCGAGGCGGTTGTCGAGGAAGTTCACGGTGCCCTCATGCGACGGCTTGGTTTCACCGGCCAGCGTCACCTGCACCGGGTTCGCGGTGTCGCGCGAACTTGGGCGCCGCCCCTCGAACCATAATTTGCTGTATTTGATGAAGGTCGCCTCATCCATGTCGAAATAGATGTAGATCGGATCCAGCGTGACGATCGAGGTCAGCAGCGTCGAAGCGCCGTTGTCGCTGCCCTGCACGAGATTGCCGGGACTGACGAGGTGGCGGCTGACGCGACCGGTCAGCGGCGCCGTCACATGCGTGAACTCGATGTTGAGCTTGGCGGCCTTCAGCGCGCCCTCGGCCTGCGTCTCGGCCGCATGTGCGGCCTGCAAGGCCTGGCGGCGCTGATCGACGACCTGCTCCGAGACCGCGCTGGTCTGCACCAGGTTGAGACCGCGGTCGAGCTCGCGCTTGGCAAGCTCCACTTTGGCCCGCGCGTCCGACAGCTGACCCTCTGCCTGCGCAGCCACCGCCTCGAACGGACGGGAATCGATCACGTAGAGCAGATCGCCCTGACGCACGATGGCGCCGTCCTGGAACTCGACCGAGTTGACGAAGCCGCCGACGCGGGGGCGCACCTGCACCTCCTCGACCGCCTCGAAGCGACCGGTGAACTCGTCCCAATCAGTGACAGTGCGCTTGACCGGTTGGGCGACCGTCACCGGCACCGGCGGCGGGGCAGCGGCCTGCGACGCCGGCTTGTCGCAGCCGGACAGGGCGAATGCCGCGGCGAGAAGCCCGGCAATTGCGCTGTGCTGAACGAAATCGTGCTTTTTGACAATCTGCTCGCTTCCGTCCGGTCCAGTCATCCCAGGTCCTCGCATAAAAGCCGCGGAAAATGCGGGATAGGCGCCCACTCGCGGGGGACACAACATGGGCGGCAATGATGAACTCTTCAAGACCAATGCACGCGCAATGCCCGGCCGCATGCCCTGACCGGATGGCGGGTTGACAGGGGGATTAGCCGATATGCATTTCGCGGGGACCACCCGCGAGTTTGCTCCGCCTCTCCCGCTTGCGGGAGAGGCCGACGCGTCCCGGGCGATGCGAAGCATCGTCCCGAGCGCGGCGGGTGAGGGCTCTCACCGCACTGGGATCGCCTCCGCAATTCCCGACAATCCCGACGCGGAGGCACCCCACGCCCGCCCTCCCCCGCAAGCGGGAGAGGGAGCCCACTGCCGATGCCGAAGCATTATTCACGCCATATGCGATAGCCCTGCCCTGGAGGGGGAGGGTTAAGAAGAGGCCCAGCGTCTTCGCGCATGACGGGCCGCAACTGCTCGTCTAGACTACCCCTACAAAAACAAGACGAATTGTCCGGGGAGGACAAGCGTGCACCAGGGACGTGTCGTTTATGGCGCGATCGAGGAGGTCGTGTTCGGCCATCCCGCAGCCGAAGCCATCGTCGCGCAGATGGACCGGCTGGGAACGCGCCGCGCCTTCCTGATGGTCTCGGACACGCTCAACCGGCAGACCGACGAGATCACGAAGATCAGGGAGGCGCTCGGCGAGCGCTGCGCCGGCCTGTTCGACGCCATGCCGGCGCATACGCCGCGCGAGGCGGTGATCGCCGCCACCCATGCGGCGCGCGAGGTGAACGCCGATCTGATCGTCACCGTCGGTGGCGGCTCCATCACCGACGGCGCCAAGGCGGTGCAGCTTTGCCTCGCCAACGGTATCGACGATGTCGGCGGCATCGAGCGCATCCGCGTGCACAAGGGCGTCGCACCCGAGATGACCGCGCCGACAGTGCGCCAGATCAGCGTGCCGACCACGATCGCCGGCGGCGAGTTCAGCGCGATCGCGGGCGTGACCGACCGCAGCACGAATGTGAAGCAGATGCTGCGGCATCCGCTCATGGTGCCGCGCGCGACCATCCTCGATCCCGCGATCACCGTGCACACGCCGGAATGGCTGTTTCTCTCCACCGGCGTCCGCGCCGTCGACCATTGCGTGGAAGCGATCTGCTCGCGCGAGACGCACCCTTATGCCGACGCGCAATCGATGAAGGGCCTCGCCATGCTCGCCGACGCGCTGCCGCGGGTGAAGGCCGATCCTGCAGATCTCGACGCGCGGATGGATGCGCAGATCGGTACCTGGCTGTCGATGGGCGCACTCGCAGCGGGCGTGCCGATGGGTGCGAGCCACGGCATCGGCTACGCGCTGGGTGCGGCCTTCGACGTGCCGCACGGTTACACCTCCTGCGTCATGCTGCCGGCGGTGATGCGCTGGAATGCGCCCGACAATGCCGAGCGCCAGATGATCGTCGCGGCCGCCATGGGCTTTCCTGGCCGAGATGCCGCCGACGTGCTCGATGCCTTCATTCGCTCGCTCGGCATGCCGCGCAGCCTCGCCGAGGTGCGTGTGTCGCCGGAGCATTTCGACGCCATCGCCGCACAGGCGATGCGCACGAATTGGATCCCGCACAATCCGCGCAGGATCGACAGCCCGGCGCAAGTGCGTGAAATCCTGCTTCTTGCCGCATGATCCAAAAGCCGGAGGACTGATGTACCCAGGTCAGCATGCCCGCCTACGTCCGCTCCAGCCTGCCTTCATCATGGCGGCGACGGGCGAGACCGTTACCTATCGCGAGCTGGAGGCACGCAGCAACCGCCTCGCGCATCTGTTTCGCAGGCACGGCCTGAAGCGGCTCGATCATTATTCGATCTTCATGGAGAACAATTCGCGCTATCTCGAGGCCTGCGGCGCAGGCGAGCGCTCCGGCCTCTACTACACCTGCATCAACTCCTTCCTGACACCGGGCGAGCTCGCCTATCTCCTCGTCAACAGCCAATCCAAGATCCTGATCACGTCGGTGGCGAAGCTCAACATCGCGCGCGAGGCGATCCAGGCCTGCCCCGACGTCAAGCTCTGCATCGTCGCCGATGGCCCGGGCGAGAGCGACCGCATCGTCGGTCTTGCGGAGGTGACCGCCGATCTGCCGACGACGCCGATCGCAGACGAGTGGCTCGGCACCGCGATGCTGTATTCGTCGGGCACGACCGGACGGCCCAAGGGCATCCTGCGGCCGCTGCCGGAGGAGCCGCCAAAGCACAATCTGCCGCTGTTCGATTTCCTGACGAAACTTTGGCACTACCGCGAGGGCATGGTCTATTTGTCGCCGGCGCCGCTCTATCACTCGGCGCCGCAGGCGGCGGTCAATCTCACGATCCGCATGGGCGGCACCGTGATCATCATGGAGAGCTTCGATCCGGAGCGTTACCTTGAGCTCGTCGAGCAATGGGGCATCACCCACACCCAGCTGGTGCCGACGATGTTCTCGCGCATGCTGAAGTTGCCGGAGGAGGTGCGCAGCCGCTACGATCTGTCGTCGCTGGAGATCGCGATCCACGCCGCGGCGCCCTGCCCGGCCCTCGTCAAGGACGACATGATCAAATGGTGGGGCCCGATCATCCATGAATATTACGGCGCCACCGAGGGCCTCGGCTTCACCGCCTGCAACAGCGAGGAGTGGCTCGCCCATCGCGGCACCGTCGGCAAGGTTCTGCTCGGCGATCTCCACATCCTCGACGAGAACATGAGGGAATGCCCGACCGGCACGCCGGGCCAGGTCTGGTTCAAGACCGCCTCGCCGTTCGAATATTTCAACGACCCGGAGAAGACCCGGGAGGCGCGCTCGGCGGACGGCAGCATGAGCACAGTCGGCGACGTCGGCTATGTCGACAAGGACCGCTTCCTCTACCTCACCGATCGCGCGACCTTCATGATCATCTCCGGTGGCGTGAACATCTACCCGCAGGAGTGCGAAAATCTGCTGATCACCCACCCAAAGGTCGCCGACGCCGCGGTGTTCGGCGTGCCCAATGCCGATCTCGGCGAAGAGGTGAAGGCAGTGGTGCAACCGATGCCGGGCGTGGTGCCGGGCCCTGCGCTGGCGGAAGAGCTGATCGCGTTCTGCGCAAAATCGCTGTCGCGGCAGAAGGTGCCGCGCTCGGTCGATTTCGAAAAGGAATTGCCGCGGCTGCCGACGGGGAAGCTGTACAAGCGGCTGCTGCGGGATAGGTACTGGGGGAACAAGGCATCGCGGATCGTGTGAGGCGCAGCCACACTCAGCCATCGTCCCGGGCGCGACGAGGTCGCGAACCGGGGACCCATAGCCAAAGGGAACAATCGTCGCGCGAGCAGGCAACTCCGAGTCTTCGCCAAACCACTCCCTCTGGCTATGGGTCCCGGATCGGCGCGCGCTTGGGGCGCGCTTGTCCGGGACGACACCGGAGTTTGTTGATGTGGCTTGCGCCCCAACATCGATACAGGAACCGTCCCTTCGCACCTGCACTCTCGCATCGTGAGAGAATGAAGCCCTGCGGCCTTCCGTCATCCGAATTGTCGAGAGCGTGGGCGGCCTTGCCGGTTGCCTCCCTCCACGCCCATCGCTATCGTCCCCTCAAACAGGCCAAAAGGCCGATGTCCAGGGAGGACGAGGATGCGGAGCGTGCGGGCGCTCGCCGCGACGGCGGCGCTATCTTTGCTGGCGTTTTCGACCATTGCGCTTGCCGGCGAGCCCAAGCAGGGCGGGATCCTGCGGATGTATCATCGCGATAGCCCGGCCAATGCGTCCATCCTCGAGGGCGCGACCTATTCGATCAACGTGCCCTTCATGGGGGTGTTCAACAATCTGGTCATCTATGACCAGCACGTCGCGCAGAACAGCCCTGATACCCTGAGGCCAGAGCTGGCCGAGAGCTGGTCCTGGAGCGGCGACAACAAGAAGCTGACCTTCAAACTGCACCAGGGCGTCAAATGGCATGACGGCAAGCCGTTCACGTCGGCCGACGTCAAATGCACTTTCGATCTCCTGATGGGCAAATCGCAGCAGAAGCTGCGGCAGAATCCGCGCAAGGCCTGGTACAATGAGGTCAACGACGTCACGCCGAACGGCGATTTCGAGGTCTCCTTCGACCTGAAGCGGCCGCAACCATCGCTGCTGGCAATGCTCGCATCCGGTTATACGCCGATCTACCCCTGTCACGTCTCGCCGGCCGACATGCGCACCCATCCGGTCGGAACCGGCCCGTTCAAGTTCGTCGAGTTCAAGGCCAATGAATCGATCAAGCTGACGCGAAACCCGGACTACTGGAAGAAGGGCCTGCCCTATCTCGACGGCATCGAGTACACGATCATCACGAACCGCTCGACCGCGATCCTCGCCTTCGTCGCCGGCAAGTTCGACATGACCTTCCCGACGCACATCACGATCCCGCTCCTCAAGGATATCAAGTCACAGGCGCCAAACGCGATCTGCGCAGTCGAGCCGACCAACGTTTCGACCAACATCATCGTCAATTCGACTTCCGCGCCGTTCGACAACATCGACATCCGCCGGGCGATGGCGATGGCGCTCGACCGCAAAGCCTTCGTCGACATCCTGTTCGAGGGCCAAGCCGATATCGGCGGCACCATGCTGCCGCCGCCGCAGGGCATCTGGGGCATGCCCAAGGACAAGCTGGAGACCATCCCAGGCTATGGCCCGAACGTGAACGCGAGCCGGGAGGAGGCCAGAAAGCTGATGCAGAAGGCCGGCTACGGCCCCGACAAGCACCTCGCCGTGAAGGTCTCGACACGCAATCTCGCGGAATATCGCGATCCCGCGGTGATCCTGATCGACCAGCTCAAGAGCATCTATATCGACGGCGAACTCGACGTCGTGGAGACTGCAAACTGGTTCCCGAAGGTCGCACGCAAGGATTACATGCTCGGCCTGAACCTGACCGGAAATTCCGTCGACGATCCCGACCAGTCCTTCTACGAGAACTACTCTTGCGGCTCGGAGCGGAACTACACCAATTATTGCAACAAGGAGATCGAGAAGCTGTTCGACGTGCAGTCGCAGGAGATCGATGTTGGCAAGCGCAAGCAACTGGTCTGGGACATCGACAAGAAGCTGCAGGAGGATGTTGCCCGTCCGATCATCTTCCACGCGCGGGCCGGCACCTGCTGGCAGCCCTATGTCAAGGGGATCACGATCATGTCGAACAGCTCTTATAACGGCTTTCGCTATGAGGACGTCTGGCTCGACAAGTAACGCGGGCGGCTGAGGCGTTCGACAGGAGGCGGTGCATGTTTGCCTATCTGGTACGACGCCTGTTCCTGATGCTCGTGACCCTGTTCGGGATCTCGATCGTCATCTTCTTCCTGCTGCGCGTCGTCCCCGGCAACATCGTCGACATCCTGTTCGCCGCGGCCGGCTATGTCGATCCCGCCGACAAGGCCAATCTGGAGAAGGAGCTCGGCATCGATGAGCCGCTGATCGTGCAATATTGGCACTGGATCAGCGGTCTTCTGCGCGGCGACTTTGGTTATTCCTACGTGTCGGAGAAGCCGGCGCTTCAGGAGATCCTGCCGCGGATTCCGATCACGGCGCGGCTTGCTGGCCTCGCGCTATTGTTCTCAGCGTCCATCGGCATCCCGCTCGGCGTCATCAGCGCCGTGAAGCAAGGCACCCGGCTCGACTATGCGCTGCGTGTCGTCAGCCTCAGCGGATTGTCCCTGCCCTCGTTCTGGCTCGGCCTTTTGATCCTCACCGCGTCGGTGGCGATGTTCGGCCAGATGCCGATCTTCAATCCCAATCCGCAAACCTGGCTCGAGGCATTTGCCACCTATGCCGTGCCGGCGGCCGCCGTCGGCTTCCGCAGCGCCGCGCTGACCATGCGCATCACCCGCTCCTCGATGCTGGAGGTGCTGCGGCAGGATTATATCCGCACCGCCCGCGCCAAGGGCGCATCCGACGCCGCCGTGAACTATCACCACGCGCTGAAGAACGCGATCTTGCCGGTGATCACCGTGATCGGCATCGAGGCGGCATTCCTGATCGGCGGTCTGATCGTGACCGAGACCGTGTTCAACATCCCCGGCGTCGCCCGCTTCCTGGTCGAGGCAATCCGCTGGCGCGACTATCCGATCGTGCAGAACCTCGTGATGTTCATCGCGGTCGTGGTCGTGTTCGCGAATTTCACCGTCGACATGCTCTACGCGGTGTTCGACCCGCGCATCAGGTACACGGATTAGGAGATCACCTTGGCTGCGATCGACTTCGACGTTGAACTGAGGCGGGCCGGGGCGCATGCGACCGGTGGCTGGCGGCGCGTGCTGTTCATGGCCCAGCGGCACGTGCTTGGCGCGGCCGGGCTCGTCATCATGGCGGTGTTCGTGCTCACCGCAATCTTCGCCGACTTCATCGCGCGCTACGATCCGCTGACGGTCGACTCCGCCCGCGCGCTGGCGCGCCCGAGCCTGGCGCACTGGATGGGCACCGATTCCTTCGGCCGCGACGTGTTCAGCCGTATCATCCACGGTGCACGGATCTCGCTCGCGGTCGGGCTTGGCTCCACGGCGCTCGGCGGCTCGATCGGCGTGATCGTCGGCCTCACCTCCGGTTATCTCTCGGGCTGGGTCGATCTCGTGTTCCAGCGCGTCTCCGACGTTCTCCAGGCGCTGCCGCTCTTGGTGCTGGCGCTGGTGATGACGGCGGCGCTCGGCCCATCACTGCCGAACGTGATCATCGCTATCGCCATTCCGCTGATCCCGACGGTCGCGCGCGTCATCCGCGCCAACACGCTGGCACTGCGCGAACAGCCCTTCGTGGAGGCGGCAAAATCGATCGGTATGAGCGAGATGCGGATCGCGCTGCGCCACGTGCTGCCGAACACGCTGGCGCCGCTGATCGTGCTGGCGACCGCCCAGCTCGGCTCGACCATCCTGACCGAGGCTTCGCTGTCCTTCCTCGGCCTCGGCATTCCCGAACCTTATCCGTCGTGGGGGCGTATGCTCTCGGAATCCGCCGCCGAATATGTCCGCACCGCGCCGTGGCTGGTGATCTTCCCGGGCATCGCCATCAGCCTCGCCGTGTTCGGTGCCAACCTGTTCGGCGACGCCCTGCGTGATATCCTCGATCCCCGGCAGCGCGGCTGATGGCTGACAAATCCGACCTCGTGCTCGACGTGAAGAACCTGAAGACGGTGTTCTTCACCAATTCGGGACTCTTCAAGGCGGTTGACGACGTTTCATTCACCGTGAAGCGCGGCGAGACGCTGGCGATCGTCGGCGAATCCGGTTGCGGCAAGAGCGTCACGGCGCTGTCGCTGATGCGGCTGGTGCCTGATCCGCCGGGCCGTATTGTCGGCGGCTCCGTCACGCTCGAAGGCACCGATCTGCTGGCGCTGGATGAAGCGAAGATGCGTGCTGTCAGGGGCAACCGCATCTCCATGATCTTTCAGGAGCCGATGACATCGCTCAATCCCGTGATGCGGATCGGCGACCAGATCGTCGAGGCGGTGCGGCTGCACCGGAACTTGTCGGCCAAGGAGGCCGGGGATATCGCAGTCGAGATGCTGCGGCTGGTGCGCATCCCCGAGCCGGCGCGGCGCGCACGCGAATATCCGCACCAGCTCTCCGGCGGCATGCGCCAGCGCGCGATGATCGCGATGGCGCTGGCGTGCCGTCCGGCGCTGCTGATCGCGGACGAGCCGACCACTGCGCTCGACGTCACGATCCAGGCGCAGATCTTGGCGCTGATCCTCGACCTTCAGAAGGAGCTCGGCACTGGGCTCGTGCTGATCACGCATGATCTCGGCGTGGTCGCGCAGACCGCGCAGCGCGTGATCGTGATGTATGCGGGCCGCAAGGTCGAGGAAGCCAGCGTCGAAGCGCTGTTTGCATCGCCAAAGCATCCCTATACGCGGGGGCTGATGGCTTCGATTCCGGCCGTGCCGGCGTCCGGCGTCGCCGCGCCGCCGCGGCTGAACGAAATTCCGGGCACGGTGCCGTCGCTGGTGCGGCTGCCGAAAGGCTGCGCCTTCGCGCCGCGGTGCCCACTCGCGATCAAGCGCTGCCAGGACGAATATCCGCCGCTCGCCGATTGGGGCGGCGGCCATCTCGCGGCCTGCTGGCGCGCGGAGGAAGTGGCGGAGGTGGCATGAGCGAGGCGCTGCTCGAGGTCACGGACTTGATCAAGCACTATCCCGTGCGTGCGGGCGTGCTGCGCCGGCAGGTCGGCACCGTGCACGCGGTCGATGGTGTCTCGTTCGCGCTTGGTGTTGGCGAAACGCTTGGCCTCGTCGGCGAATCCGGCTGCGGCAAGTCGACCGTGGCGCGCAGCGTGCTGCGGCTCGTCGAGCCGACCTCGGGCCAGATCCGCCTGGAAGGCGAGGACATCACCCATCTCTCGAAGACGGCGCTGCGGCCGCACCGCCGCTCGATGCAGATCGTGTTCCAGGATCCGTTCGCCTCGCTCAATCCGCGCATGACCGCGGGCGACATCGTCGGCGAGCCGCTGGCCGTGCATGGGCTCGCCACCGGCAAGGCGCTGGAGGCGCGTGTCGCGAGACTGTTCGAGCAGGTGGGCCTAAGACCCGATCAGATGCGCAACTTCCCGCATCAATTCTCCGGCGGCCAGCGTCAGCGCATCTGCATCGCGCGAGCGCTGGCACTGGAGCCGCGGTTGATCGTCTGCGACGAGCCGGTCTCCGCGCTCGACGTCTCGATCCAGGCGCAAGTGATCAATCTCTTGATCGACCTGCAACGCCGGCACGGCTTCTCCTATCTCTTCATCGCGCACGACCTCGCCGTGGTCGCCCATATCAGCCACCGCGTCGCCGTGATGTATCTCGGCCGCATCGTCGAGATCGCCGACAAGGACGAGCTGTTCCGCAATCCCAGGCATCCCTACACGCAGGCTTTGCTTGCGTCGGTGCCGATCGCCAATCCGCTCGCGAAAAAACTTGCGCCTCTGGTCGATGGCGACGTGCCGAGCCCGGTCAATCCGCCCTCGGGCTGCGCGTTTCATACCCGCTGCCGGTTTGCGATGGAACGGTGCAAGACGGAGCGGCCGGCGCTGGTGGAGGCGGCTGGCGGACATCGGGTGGCGTGTTTGCTCAATGAGGGGACGGGGCGACCTCTCTAATGTCGTCCCGGCGAAGATCCGTAGGGGCGGGCAAAGCGATGCATGCCCACCATCCCAGACGCAACCGCCGCACGACGGTGGGCACGGCGCTATGCGCCTTGGCCCGCGCCACGATACTGCGCTCGCCGCCCTAACCCACCCCGATCTCCACCACGATCCTGCCCGTGGTCACCTGCTCGCCCTCGGCAACTTCGATCGTCTCCACCACGCCGTCAATGCCGGCCTTGTGGACGTGCTCCATCTTCATCGCTTCCAACGTCATCACCGGTTGACCGGCAGTGACGCGATCGCCCGGCTTGACCAGGACGGCGACGACGCGGCCGTTCAGGGCAGCGCGGACCTTGCCGTCACCGCCGTTGGTCGCGGCAGCCTTCGGCGCGGCCAGCGTGAGATCATTCACCGCGAGCGGGATACCGCGATGCTGGAGGTAGAGTTGGTTGCCATCGCGCAGGAATCTTGCGCTGTCCATTACGCCGTCATGGCGGAAGCGGATGGCGTCGGGATCAAGCTCATCGATTTCGAACTTGGCTTCCCGGCCGTCGGTAGCGATTGTGTAGCTGCCGTCGCGCTCGCGGGTGACTTCGAGCTCATGCGCGTGGCCTGCGATCTCGACTTTCGCCGGCAGCGGGAACGTTGCCGCGAGGCTCCGTCCACTTCGCCATGACGGCGCTTGCGGGCTGGTGACGTAAAGCAGAAGGCCCGCGAGTGCGACGCTGAATGCGCTGTTGGCGCGCGGTGCCATCAGCTCGTCGCGATGCGCGCCAATGAACGCCGTCGTCGCCTCGCCCCTGGCAAAGCCGGAATGACGCAGGCACGACATCAGGAACGCCTGGTTGGTGGTCACGCCAAAAGCCGTGAGCTGCTCCAGGCCGACGATCAACCGCCCCCTCGCCTCCTCGCGCGTGGCGCCATGGCTGATCACCTTGGCAATCATGGAATCGTAGAACGGCGGGATCTCGGTATCCGACTGTAGCGCATGCTCGATGCGCAATCCTTCCGGCACCTGCCAGCGCGCCATGCGGCCGGACTGCGGCATGAAATCGTGCGCGGCATCTTCCGAGCACAGTCGCACCTCGATGGCGTGGCCTTCGAAGCGGATATCCTGCTGCTTCACCGGCAATTGCTCGCCGCGCGCAACGCGCAGCTGCAGCTCGACGAGATCGAGCCCGGTGATCGCCTCGGTCACGGGATGCTCGACCTGAAGGCGCGTGTTCATCTCCATGAAGTAGAACTCGCCGCTCGCATCGAGCAAAAATTCCAGCGTGCCGGCGCCCTCATAGCGCAGCGCCTTCACGGCCGCGACGGCCACCTCGCCCATTTTCGCGCGCAGCTCCGGCGTCACCGCAGGCGACGGCGCCTCCTCGATCAGCTTCTGGTGCCGCCGCTGCACCGAGCAATCACGCTCGCCGAGATGGATCGCGTTGCCGTGGCTGTCGCCGAACACCTGGATCTCGATATGGCGCGGGTTCAGGATGGCCCGTTCGAGGATGACCGTGGGATCGCCGAACGCGGCCTTCGCCTCCGACCGCGCGCTGCGCAGGGCATCGGGAAAAGAGGCCGCGTCGGCGACGAGCCGCATGCCTCGTCCGCCGCCGCCGGCCACCGCCTTGATCATCACGGGGAAGCCGATCTTTTTGGCTTCGGCGAGCATGACCTCGTCGCCCTGGTCAGTGCCCTGATAGCCGGGCACGATGGGCACGCCGGCCTTCTTCATGATCTCCTTGGCGCCGGCCTTGTTGCCCATAGCTTCGATCGCCTGCGGCGATGGGCCGATGAAGACGAGACCGGCATCCTTGCAAGCTCTCGCGAACTCCTCATTCTCGGCAAGGAAGCCATAGCCGGGATGCACGGCGTCCGCGCCGCTCGCCCTGGCTGCGGCGATGATCGCGGGGATGTTGAGATAGGAGTGCGCCGGCAGCGCTTCGCCGACGCGCACGGCCTGATCCGCCTGCCGCACGTGGAGCGCATCGCGATCGGCATCCGAATAGACCGCGACGACGCCGAGGCCGAGTTGCCGCGCGCTGCGCATCACGCGGAGCGCGATCTCGCCGCGATTGGCAATCAGGACCTTGAAGAACGGCCGGTGCTGCACTGATCCGTTCCTCATGGGCGGGCCACCGAGAACTGCATGCGCTGGGGTGTGCGTGCATCGCCCTCGCGGCAGATCGCGAGCACCTCGGATAGCACAGCGCGGGTGTCGCGCGGATCGATCACGCCGTCGTCGAGCACGCGCGCGCTGGTCGAAAACACGTCCATCTGGCCGTCGAACACGCCAATGATCTGCGCCTTCATGGCCTCGAGCTTGTCCTTCTCGACCGGTTTGCCGCGGCGCGCGGCGGCGGCCTCGGTCACGATCGCCATGGTTTCTGCAGCCTGCTCGCCGCCCATCACGGCGGTCTTGGCGTTCGGCCAGGAGAAGCAGAAACGCGGATGGAAGCCGCGCCCGCACATGCCGTAATTGCCGGCGCCGAACGAGGCACCGCAATAGATGGTGATCTGCGGCACCGTCGCCGAGGTCACCGCCTGGATCATCTTCGAGCCGTGCTTGATCATGCCGGCTTCTTCATAGGCCTTGCCGACCATGTAGCCGGTGGTGTTGTTCAGATAGAGCAACGGCGTGCGGGTCTGGCAGCAGGCCTGGATGAAATGCGTCGCCTTGTTGGCACCGGCGGGATCGAGCGGACCGTTATTGGTGATGATGCCGATCGCCTGGCCCTCGATGCGGGCATGGCCGCAGACGGTGGCGGGGCCGTAGTTCGGCGCCATCTCGGTGAAGTCGGAATCGTCGACGATGCGCGCAATCACCTGTTTCATGTCCACCGGGCGCTTGTGGTCCATCGGCATGATGCCGAGCAGCTCGTCCTGGTCGTAGCGCGGCGGCTTGAACTGCGCAGCTACCCTGCCCGGCCGCTCCCATTGCAGCGCCGCCATGATATCGCGCGCGATGCGAAGTGCGTCGCGATCGTCCTCGGCGAGATAGTCGCCGAGACCGGACACCTGCGTATGCATCTCGGCGCCGCCGAGCTCTTCCTCGGTCGCGATCTCACCGGTCGCGGCTTTCAATAGCGGCGGCCCGGCAAGGAAAGCGCGCGTGCGGCCGCGGACCATGACGATGTAGTCGGAGAGACCCGTCTGGTAGGCACCGCCGGCGGTGGACGAGCCATGCGTCACGGTGACGACGGGCAATCCCGCGGCCGAGAGCCGCGCGAGATTGCGAAAGATGTTGCCGCCGCGGACAAAATCCTCGACGCGGTAACGCAACAGATTGGCGCCGGCGCTTTCGACGAGCTGGACGTAAGGCAGCTTGTTCTCCAGCGCGAGCTCTTGCACCCGCAGCGTCTTGTCGAGGCCGTAGGGCTGCAGCGCACCGGCATCGATGCCGGCATCGCTGGCGCTAACCATGCAGCGCACGCCCGAGACAAAGCCGATGCCGGCAATGACGCCGCCGCCGGGCACGCTCTTGTTCGGATCCGGAACGTCGAACATGTAGCCGGCGAGCGTCGACAGCTCAATGAAGGGCGCGCCTGGATCAAGCACCAGCGCGACGCGCTCGCGCGGCAGCAGCTGGCCGCGCTTGTGGAAGCGGTCCTTTGCTGCGGCGGACGCTGCCCGCGTGCGCTCTTCCAGCGCGCGCATGCGGTCGATCAGCGCAAGCATGCCGTCGCGGTTGGCGTGGTAGCTGGTGCTGCCGGGCGAGATAGTGTTTTCGAGAATGGACATAAATCTATCCTACCCGTCATTGCGAGGAGCGAAGCGACGAAGCAATCCAGTCTGTTTCCGCGGATGCACTCTGGATTGCTTCGCTTCGCTCGCAATGACGGCTGGGGCTACGTTCAGCGATTCGTCCCAAAGATCTTCCGCGCCTCGGCGGGGCTTGCGATCTCGCGGCCGGCGCGGCGGGCGCAGGCGGCGACGGCTTCGATCAGCTGGCCGTTCGACGTCACCTTCTTGCCGTCGGCAAGATAGAAGGTGTCTTCGAGGCCGGTGCGCAGATGACCGCCGAGCTCGGCGCAGCGCTGGTGCAGCGGCCAGATCTCTTCGCGGCCGATCGCGGTGACCTGAAAATGCGCTTCGGGCCGCTTCAGCTTGATCAGGATCGGCAGCAGCTCGGGATCAGCAGGCATGCCCGAGGCGACGCCCATCACGAGGTTATATTCGAGCGGGCCCTTGTACATGCCGACCTGGTGATACATGCCGACGCAGCGGACGATGCCGACGTCGAAGCATTCGAACTCGGGGATGGTGCCGACCGCGTTCATGACGTCGAGATAGTCCTTCACCTTCTCGACCGCGTTGTCGAACATCATCGGCGGCCAGGCCCAGGTGTTGTCAGCCTTGACCTTCAGATAGTTCAGCGAGCCGGCATTGCAGGCCGCGATCTCCGGCTTCGTCTCACGGATGCAGTCGAGCGCGCCTGAGTAGTTCGGCCCTGACACGCCCGAGGTGTGGTTGATGATGACGCCCGGACAGGCCTCGCGGATCGCCTGCTGGATCTCCTTGCTGACGCTGACCTCCCAGGACGGCAGATGCCCCTTGTTCGGCGCCTGCTGGCGCAGATGGATGTGCATGATGGACGCGCCGGCATCGAACGCAGCCTTGGCCTCGCGCGCCATCTCTTCGGGCGTCACAGGCACGTTGTGCTGCTTCGGATCGGTGAGCACGCCGTTCAGCGCGCAGGTGATGACGGCCTTGTCGCTCATGCCTTGACGCTCATGACTTGGATGTCTCGCATGTTGGGAATTCAACACTTGCGATCATGTGATGGGCGGCATGCGGCTTCTTGCGCGGAGAAGCTGGAAAAGAGCGAGAAACCGGTAGGATGGGCAAAGGCACTTTGCGCCGTGCCCACCACATCTCGGTGCTTGGTGACGATGGTGGGCACGCTTCGCTTTGCCCACCCTACGAGAGCGGCGCTAACCCACCCTACGAAGCCTCCGCCAGCCGTACTGTCTCGGTGCTGCGATAGATCGCAAGATCGCGCGAGCCGACGAAGATCGCCCGCGGCTTCAGGCCGTAGAAGCGGCGGATCGAGTGGCTGAAGTGAGTGGAATCGGGATAGCCGATGTCCTGCGCCAAATGGGCGAGATTGAGGTCCTGGTTAGCGAAGTGCAGCAAATGCCGCGCGCGCTTCCAGGCACGGAAGGAGCGGAAGGAGATGCCGGTCTCCTCTTTGAACAAATGCAGGAAGCGCGAGGCGGACAATCCCGCTTCGGCTGCACAGGTATCGGCCGTGACCGGCTCGCCGGAGAAGCGCTCGATGCGGGCGACCGCGCGCGTCACCCGCGGGTCGAGCACGCGGCGCGGCAGCGCCTCGCCAAAACACATCTCGTCGAACTCGGCGGTGGTGATGTCACCGTAGCGGCGCTGGCGCAGCAGCGCGTAGGCGGCGAGGATCTTGCGGGCGTAAACGGCACTGTCCGGTCCGGTCAGCCGCTGGGCCAAGGCCTCCAGCACGCCGTCCGGCATGCTCTCGGGTTCGAGCGTCACGCTGATTGCGGTGCGGTAGTCGCTGGCGATGGAATGCCGCTGGTTCGGCAGGGTGACGAACAGCTCGCCGGTGGCGAAGACATCGTCGATCGTCAGATGCAGATTGCCCTTCACCGCCACATAGACGTGGCAGCAGCCGGGGGTCCGTTTGCGGGGGCGGCCGAGCAGGCCGGCATAGAACACCCGCTCCGGCGTGATCAGCATCAAATGGTCGGATTCGCGACCTTTGTCTTCCATGGGGATCCTCCTCGCGCGGCTCTCTGGCCACTGCGGACGGAGGTCACCTTAGCGGAAATTTGGGCGCTGTCACGGTGGGATAGCGCTGTCATGAGGCGCAAAAGACAGGCGCTACGGAAGGGCAAAGAAAAACCCGGAACTCTTCGTCGTCCCGGCGGAGGCCGGGACCCATATCGGGAAGTCTATCGATGTGGGCGATATCAATCCCGAGCGACCAATCTTCGCAAAACATGTTTCGGGGAGTATGGGTCCCGGCCTTCGCCGGGACGACAACTACGCCCGCACCCTTGGAGCGACTTTCTGCTCGATCCCGGCCTTTTGCTCCGCAGCAACGGCGCGCTTGAAGCCGTCGCGCTGCTGCAAGCGCGCCCAATAGGCTGCGACATTTGGCCCAAAATCCTTGGCCAGCCCAATGTTGTCGGCGAGGCGGAGCGCATAACCGATGACAATGTCAGCGGCTGTGAAGCGGCCGGCGCACAAGGTTTCGGCATTTGCGGTGGCTGCCTCGACGGCGCGCAAGCGTCCCAAGAACCATTTCGCATAGTCGCCGGCGACCTGCGGATTGCGGCGCTCCTCCGGCTCGAGCTGGGTGTATCTGAGCACCAGCGTCTGTGGGAAGGTTAACGTGGCATCGCTGAAATACATCCAGTTCAGGAACGCGCCATAGGCAGGATCCTCAGGTCCCACCATCAGCGGGGTCGGACCATATTTGATGCCGAGATAGTGGCAGATGCCGGAGGACTCCGTCATCCGCGTCTCGCCATCAATCAAAAAGGGGATGGTGCCGAGCGGATTGATCCCGAGATAATCCTTGGCGAACACCCGCGGCGGGAATGGCAGCATCTTCAATTCGTACGGCAGCCCCATCTCCTCCAGCATCCAGAGCGGACGGAATGAGCGCGCGGCGTCGCAGTGGTAGAGCGTGATCATCAAGCGTTTCCTTTGGCGCTGCCGGGCAGCGTGCCCATCATCTTGCACAGGACCATCAGCATGACCTCGTCGGCGCCGCCGCCGATCGAGGTCAGGCGGCTGTCGCGATAGGCGCGGCTGACCGGCGTTTCGTTGGTAAAGCCCATTCCACCCCAATATTGCAAGCAGGCGTCGGTGAGCTCACGGCCGAGTCGCCCGGCCTTCAGCTTGGCCATGGTCGCAAGCCGCGTCACGTCCTCGCCGGCGACCAGTTGCTCCGCGGCCCGATAGATCAGCGCGCGCAAGAGCTCGACCTCGGTCTGCATCTCCGCGAGCTTGAAGTGCACGACCTGATTGTCGAGGATTGACTTCCCGAATGCCTTTCGGTTGCGGGTGTATTCGATGGTCTGATCGATGATGTATTCATGCGCCTTCAGGCAGGCGGCCGCGCCCCAGAGCCGCTCCTCCTGGAACTGGATCATCTGGTAGGTAAAGCCTTTGCCCTCCTCGCCGATCCGGTTGCGCTTGGGCACGCGGACATTGTCGAAGAAGATCTGTGCCGTGTCGGACGAACGCATGCCCATCTTGTCGAGTTTGCGCGCGACGGTGACACCCTTGCTCTTCATGGGCACGCAGATCAGCGACTTGTTGCGGTGGACGGGCCCCTCGCCCGTGTTGGCGAGCAGGCAGATCCAGTCGGCCTGGGTGCCGTTGGTGATCCACATCTTGCCGCCATTGATGACGTAATCGTCGCCGTCGGAACGCGCATTGGTCTTGATCGAGGCGACGTCAGAGCCCGCGCCGGGTTCGGAGACGCCGATGCAGGCGACATAGTCGCCGGCGATCGACGGCGCCAGAAACTCGCGCCGCACTTCGTCCGAGCCGAACCGCGCCAGCGCCGGCGTCGCCATGTCGGTCTGCACGCCGATCGCCATCGGAACGCCGCCGCAGGTGATGGCGCCGAGCTCCTCCGCCATCATCAGCGCATAGGAATAATCGAGGCCGGAGCCGCCGAACTCCACGGGCTTGTTCAGGCCGAGGAAGCCGAGGCTGCCCATCTTCTTGAACAGCTCGTGCGCCGGGAAGATGTCGGCCTTCTCCCATTCATCGACATGAGGATTGATCTCATTGGCGATGAATTTTTGTAAGGACCGGCGGATGTCGTCGTGGTCGGCGGTGAAAAGCATCTTTGTCAGCTCAGCTCTCGGTATCTCTGATGTGCTCGTCATGGCCGGGCTTGTCCCAGCCATCCACGCCTTCGTCACCCGGCAGCAAGATCGTGGATGCCCGGGACAAGCCCGGGCATGACGGCGGAGACTTTCACAACCCCATCTGCCTCGAAGCCAGATCCTTCATGATCTCCTCGGTGCCGCCGCCGATGGCGTTGACCTTGACCTCGCGGTAGATGCGCTCGGCCTTGATGCCACGCATGAAGCCGGCGCCGCCGAAGATTTGCACGGCTTCCGAGGCGCAGAACGCCATGGTCTGCGTCGCCTGATTCTTCATCATGCAGATTTCAGCGACCGGGCTTTCGCCCTGCTCCAGCCGCCAGGCCAGCATCTCCAGCATCGCTTGCGAAGCCGCGACCTTCTGCGCCATGTCGACGATCTTGTGGCGGATCACCTGATGCTGGGCCAGCGGCTTGCCGAACGTCTTGCGCTCCTTGGCGTAGGCGATCGCCTCATCGAGACAGACGCGGGCGAAGGCGGTGCAGCTCGCGGCCATGCCCATGCGCTCGCTGTTGAAGTTCTGCATGATGATCTTGAAGCCCTGACCTTCCTCGCCGATCAGATTCTCGGCGGGCACGCGGCAGGCGTCGAAATGTAGCGTCGCGGTATCGGAGGCCCACCAGCCCATCTTCTTCAGCTTGGTGCGCGACAGGCCGGGCGTGTTGCCTTCGATCAGGAGCAGGCTGACACCACCGGCGCCCTCGCCGCCGGTACGCACCGCAACGGTCAGATAATCGGCTCGCACGCCAGAGGTGATGAAGGTCTTCTCGCCGCTCACGACGTAGTGATCGGCGTCGCGCCGCGCTCGGGTGCGCAGGTTCGCGACATCGGAGCCGCCGCCCGGCTCGGTGATCGCGAGGGCGGAAATCTTTTCGCCTGATAGCACCTGCGGCAGCACGCGTGCCCTCACCTCGGGGCGAGCCGCCCGGGCGATCGGCGGCGAGCCGATGGTGTGGCTCATCAGGCTGGCGCTGACACCGCCGGCGCCGGCCTGTGCGAGCTCCTGGCTCGCCACGATCTTCATGAACTGGTCGGCGGCGATGCCGCCATATTCCTCGGGGAATCCCAGCCCCAACAGGCCGATAGCGGCCGCCTTGCGATAGAGCGCGCGCGGGAATTCACCGGCCTCGTCCCACTCATGAGCGAAGGGCGTAATCTCCTTCTCGACAAAGCGGCGCATCATTTCGCGGAAGGCATCGTGCTCGGCGGTATAGAACGGGCTCTTCATAGCACTCTCGCCTGGTACGGATTCGTCTCGGCCACCATGGACGGAACTTTGTTGGTTTCACTTGCGCCAAGTGGCTGGCCGGATGGGTCAGTTCGCGTGAAGCCGCAGGGCCAGCAACTGAACGCAAGACGATTTTCGCTCCTCGCAGGCCAACTCCGGATCAAAAAGATGGTGCACAAAACTCCGGCTGGCCCACCAAGGCCACGCCGGCCTGGTGCATGGCAATAAATAATACAGCGGCGCAAGACCGCCGAGGGAGGGATTTTTGGCCGTTCGTTACTACGACTGGATCGCTCATCATGGCCGGCGCACGCCTGGCAAGGTTGCGGTCATCGACCTCGCAAGCGAGCGCCGCTTCACCTATTCGCAGCTCGATGCCCGCGTCTCGCGCCTCGCCTCATTCCTGCGCCACACGCTCAACGTCTCGCGCGGCGACCGCGTCGCGGTGCTGGCGCTGAACACCACCGATACGCTGGAGGTGCAGTTCGCCTGCGGGCGGTTAGGTGCCATCTTCGTGCCGCTGAACACCCGCCTCACCGTTCCCGAACTCCAGTTCATCACCGGCGATTGCGCGCCGAAGGTGATGATCCACGACGCCGACCTGGCCGAGACGGCGCTGAGCGTGGCGAAGCTTTGCGGGGTCGCGACCAGCCTGCTGCTCGGACCCGGCGGGTCCTATGAGGCCGGCATCGCCGCCGCCAAACCGCTCGACCGCGCCGAAGAAGTCACGCTCGATGACGTCTCGACCATCATGTACACGTCGGGCACGACGGGACATCCCAAGGGCGCGACCATCACCCATGGCATGACGTTCTGGAATTGCGTCAATCTCGGCGGCCCCGCCTGCATCGGGCCGTCTTCGGTGCTGCTCACCGTGCTGCCGCTGTTCCACACCGGCGGGCTGAATTGCTACACCAATCCGGTGCTGCATGCCGGTGGCACCGTGATGATCATGCGCGCCTTCGATCCCGGCACGGCGCTCGGCCTGATCAATGACCCCGCGCAGGGCATCAACGTGTTCTTCGGTGTGCCCGCGATCTATCAATTCATGGCGCAGCACCCGGCTTTCGCGACCACCGATCTCAGCCGGCTGATCGTCGGCGGTGTCGGAGGCGCACCGATGCCGGTGCCGCTGCTGAAAGTGTGGGAAGCGCGCGGCGTCGAGCTTCAGCAGGGCTATGGCATGACCGAGACCTCACCGGCCGTGCTGGTGCTCGACCGCGAGGACGCTGCGCGCAAGGCTGGTTCCGCCGGCAAGCCGGTGCTGCATACGGAGGTGCGCATCGTGCGGCCCGACGGCAGCGATGCCGATGTCGGCGAGCTCGGCGAGCTCTGGGTCAAGGGGCCGAACATCACGCCGGGCTACTGGAACAGGCCCGAGGCCAACAAGACCTCATTCACCGACGGCTGGCTGCATACGGGCGATGCCACGCGCGTCGACGAAGAAGGTTTTTACTACATCGTCGACCGTTGGAAGGACATGTACATTTCCGGCGGCGAGAACGTCTATCCAGCCGAGGTCGAGAACGTCCTGCATCAGCTCAACGCCATCGCGGAAGCTGCCGTGATCGGCATCCCCGATCCGCAATGGGGCGAGGTGGGCCTTGCCATCGTCGCGGTCAAGCCTGGCCAGAACCTGACCGAGGCTGATGTGTTCGCGCATTGCGCGGCTAACCTCGCGCGCTTCAAATGCCCGCGCCAGATCCGCTTCGTCGATGCGCTACCGCGCAACGCCACCGGCAAGATCCACAAGCCGACCTTGCGCAAGGAGTTCTCGGTGGCTTCCGAAGTCGACAACAAAGTCGCCAATGCCTGACCGAGGCGCCCTCGCGGGCGCTTTTTCTTTTCGAAGTGCCTGCTCCAACCCACAAGAAACCCCAAGGAAATTGCCATGAAGAACAAGAAACTCGCCCTGCTCGCCGCGGCAACGGCGCTGACATTGCTCTCAGTACAAGGCGCCTACGCGCAAAAGAAATACGACACGGGCGCCAGCGACACCGAGATCAAGATCGGCAATGTCGAGGCCTATTCCGGGCCGGCTTCCGCCTACGGCATCATCGGCAAGACCGAGGAAGCCTATTTCAAGATGATCAACGACCAGGGCGGCATCAACGGCCGCAAGATCAACTGGATCTCCTATGATGACGGCTATTCGCCGCCCAAGACCGTGGAGCAGGTGCGCAAGCTGATCGAGAGCGACGAGGTGTTCCTGGTCTTCAACGCGCTGGGCACGCCGACCCAGACCGCCGTGCAGAAATATCACAATTCCAAGAAGGTGCCGCAGCTCTTCCTCGCCACCGGTGCCAGCAAGTGGAACGACCCGAAGGGTTTTCCCTGGACCATGGGCTTCCAGCCGAGCTACCGCGTCGAGGCGCGGATCTTCGCCAAGTATATCTTGCAGGCGAAGCCCGATGCCAAGGTCGCGATCTTCTATGCCAATGACGATTTCGGCAAAGACTACGTCGCCGGCATCAAGGAGATTTTTGGCGACAAGGCGTCCTCGCTGATCGTCGCGGAGGAGAGCTACGAGACCACCGAGCCGTCGATCGATTCCCACATCGTCAAGCTGAAGGGCACCGGCGCCAACGTCCTCGTCAACATCTCGACGCCGAAATTCGCGGCGCAGGCGATCAAGAAGATCGCCGAGCTCGAATGGAAACCGATGCATGTGATGACCGATGTGTCGATCTCGATCGGCGCGGTGATGAAGCCCGCCGGGCTCGATGCTTCGGAAGGCGTGCTGTCGGCAACCTATCTGAAGGACGCGTCCGACCCGCAATGGAAGGACGACGAGGGCATGAAGAAGTTTTTGGCCTTCATCGACAAGTACATGCCCGGCGCCAACATCTCCGACACCAACCTCGTCTACGGCTACGCCGCCGCACAGACCCTGGTCCAGGCGCTGAAGCAGTGCGGGGACGTGCTGACGCGCGAGAACGTGATGAAGCAGGCTGCCAGCCTGAAGGACTTTGCGCCGGATACGCTGATCCCCGGCATCAAGATCAACACCGGCGCCAACGATTTCGCACCGATCGAGCAGCTCAAGATGATCCGCTTCAAGGCCGGTCAGTGGGAACTGTTCGGCGACATCATCAGCGCGGAAACGGGCGGCTAGCCCGCATCAGCTGAACACGCCCAAGCAAGATAGCGGCTGAAAAGGCCGCTATCTTATTTGCTTGAACGAGGTCAAAGCGCGGCTATCCGGGCAGGAAGAGCGCGAAAGGCTCCTCCACCGTTCGGCGCAGATGCTTTCGATACAAAGCATGGCTGGCGTCATCGGGCCCGACCCGCCCCAAAGACGGCTTCGGAACGTTTTTGAGCGGCACGTAGGCGATTGGCGCCGCGATCGGCGTGAGCTGCGAGCCAGGGCCGGCGCGGAGCGTCGAGATGATGCCGTACATCTCACCGGCGACGGTCGGCCGCGACACCGTGATCACGCGGTGCTGGCCGTGCTTGATGATGACGAGGTAGATGAAGCCGGACTGATGGGGAACGGCGACCTCGCCGGTATGTTCATAGGCGGCGTCGGTGCGATCGCCCTCACGGAAGACCAGCGAAGAGACTTTCGGCTCCCAGACGATCTCGGTGCGGTAGGCGAAGATCGCGTCCTTGTCGCCGAACGACGGCCGCAGGGTGACGTAGACGTCCTCGAGCCAGGTCACCGCACGATGCGCATAAGAGCCGAGGCTGTCGGGCGCGACATCGTTTGTGGCCGGCGGCGTCACCACGACGGCACTTCTGCGCAAGGAGACGCCCAGTGCCTGCTCCAGCCGGACCGTCGTCGCCAGCGTGAACGGCCGCCGGCCGCCGAGCACCTTCTCCAGCGTCGACAGGCTGAGCTTGGCCAGCTCGGCCAGCGCCTGGCGGGAGATCCGGCGTCTGGCGAGCTCCTCGCGAATTGTCTCCGCGATCTCGCGGCTCTGCTCGTCTGAAAGCTGCTTGTCGGCCTGCGTCTGCATCGTCAACCCTGCCCTGAGAGTCCCATCCTAGCAGGGCGGACAAACCAGCACAAAACCGCACATGGCCGCCCCGGTGGAAGCAAGTCCGGGCCGGCCGCGGCGGTGCTCGCGAAAAGGTGCCCTGCCGGCGGATGTTGAGAGCCAGCAAACACGCTTCGGGAGCAAGCCAAATGGACACCTACGACACCGCCGACAGCGACGAGCACCCCCTGTTGAGCCGGCTCATCAAGGTCGGACTGTTCCTTCTCGCGCAGAGCATTGCAGTGATGCTGGTCGCCTTCCTGGCCCTGCTGGTGAGCTTCGGGACGAGTTGGTCGGCAACGACCGAACAGGCCAGCCTGCTCCAGCCCGGCGATGCCAGGTCCGGCACTCTGCTCCTGAAGCAGGACGGCGCCTACACCGAAGCAATCCGCCTCGGCATCGACATCGACGTCACAGTGTCCGGCCCCACGCTGCGCGCCCGGGTCACTCAGGTCTTCCGCAACCCGACCAAGGACTGGGTCGAGGCAACCTATGTCTATCCGCTCGCGACCGACGGCGCCGTGGATACGCTGAAGATGGTGGTCGGCGACCGCGTCATCGTCGGCGACATCAAGGTGCGGCAGCAGGCCCGCGTGATCTACGAACAGGCGCGCCGCGCCGGGCAGAAGGCCGCGCTCACCGAGCAGGAGCGGCCGAACATCTTCACCAACTCGGTTGCCAACATCGGTCCCGGCGAAACCGTGCTGGTGCAGATCGAATACCAGGAGCCGGTGCATCAATCCGGCAACGAATATTCGCTGCGCCTGCCGCTGGTGGTGGCACCGCGCTACAGTCCGGCGCCGATCGTGCAGAGTGTCGACTTCCGCAACGACGGCTCGGGTTGGGGCGCGACTCATTCGGACCCGGTTCCGGACCGTGACCGTATCTCGCCTCCCGTGCTGGATCCCGCCAAGAATGCGCCGGTCAATCCAACCAGCATCACGGTGCGCCTGAAGTCCGGCTTTGCGCTCGGCGAGGTCAAGAGCCACCACCACAACGTCAAGGTCGAGAGCCCGGACGACGCGACGCGCGTCGTCACGCTCACCGAGGGCGCCGTACCGGCCGATCGCGATTTCGAGTTGACCTGGAAGCCGGCCGCAGCGAAGGCGCCATCGGTCGGCCTGTTCCGAGAGCATGTCGGCGATGCCGATTACCTGCTCGCCTTCGTCACCCCGGCGACCGCCGAGCAGGCGATGCAGAAACCGCTGCCACGCGAGGTCGTGTTCGTGATCGACAATTCGGGATCGATGGGCGGCACGTCGATCGTTCAGGCCAAGGCCAGCCTGACTTATGCGCTCTCTCGTCTTCAGCCGAACGACCGATTCAACGTGATCCGCTTCGACGACACCATGGACGTGCTGTTTGCGGCTTCCGTGCCGGCGGATGCCGCGCATGTCGGTGAAGCCACCTCCTTCGTCAGCGCCTTGCAGGCGCGCGGCGGCACCGAGATGGTTCCGGCGATGCGCGCGGCGCTGACCGACACGCTCGGCGACACCAGCATGGTTCGCCAGGTCGTCTTCCTGACCGACGGCGCGATCGGCAATGAGCAGCAATTGTTCGAAACCATCACGGCGATGCGCGGGCGCTCGCGCGTGTTCATGGTCGGCATCGGGTCCGCGCCCAACACCTATCTGATGACCCGCGCTTCCGAGCTCGGCCGCGGCGCCTTCACCCATATCGGCTCCGTCGAGCAGGTGGAGGAGCGCATGCGCGGCCTGTTCGCCAAGCTGGAAAATCCGGCCGTGACCGGTCTCAGCGCAAAATTCTCGGAGGCCAAGGCCGATGTCACCCCGGCGATCATTCCCGACGTCTACCGCGACGAGCCCTTGGTGCTGGCGGCAAAACTCGACAAGCTCGCGGGCTCGCTCGAGATCAAGGGCCGCGTCGGCGATCGCCCGTGGTCGGTGACGCTGCCACTACAAAATGCCGCCGAAGGCAAGGGCCTGTCAAAACTCTGGGCCAGGCGCAAGATCGGCGATGCTGAAGTTGCGCGCACCCTGCGCGAGATGACGCCAGAAGAATCCGACAAGGCGATCCTGGCGCTGGCGCTCGACCATCAGATCGTCACGCGGCTGACCAGCCTGGTCGCGGTCGACAAGACGCCGAGCCGCCCCGAAGGCGAGCCGCTCAAGCTCAGCGAATTGCCGATCAACCTGCCGGCCGGCTGGGATTTCGAGAAGGTGTTTGGCGAACGACAGCAATTGCCGGCACAGCTGCATGAGCGCCATGCCGACGCGCGCAATCAGTCGGCGGCGAGGCGGCCGACACCTGCTGCACCTGATGCGATCCGTCTGCCCAAGACCGCAACCTCGGCCGAGCTGAAGATGATCGCGGGCCTGATCCTGATCGTGCTCGCCCTGATCCTGTTCGTGTTCAACCGGCGTCAGCCTTTGCTCACTGACGCCGCTTGAGAGAGGAGCCCCCCGAACTCCTCTGTTAGCGCGCGCGGCTGCCCGTCCCATACCAATGGCCGCGCGCGCCTTTTTGGATGGTCATTGCGAGGAGAAGAAGCGACGAAGCAATCCAGACTGCCGCTCCGAAGACGGTCTGGATTGCTTCGCGGAGCCTGTCATCGGGCCACGCTTCGCGCGGACCCGGCGGCTCGCAATGACGGGAAATGAAACACAATGCCCCGCTTCATCTCTCCCTTGGTCCTGGCGCTGATCGGCCTCATCCTGTTTGGCGACGGTGCCTATATCCACGCCAAGGCCTGGCTCGCCCAGGTGCTGCTGGAGCGTGCATTCGACCGAAGCGTGGCGACGGGAGAGCTGGTCAAGCCATGGTCTTGGGCCGACACCTGGCCGGTCGCACGGATCGAGGTGAAACGGATCGGCGCCAGCGCGATCGTGCTAGACGGCACGAGCGGCCAAGCGCTCGCTTTCGGACCCGGCCATGTCGAGCGGACGGTCGATGCCGGTGAACGCGGCGTTGCCGTCTATGCCGCCCATCGCGATACGCATTTCCGCTTCTTGCGGAATATTGCCATCGGAGACGTGATCGAAATCACCCGCCGCGACGGCAAGCATTTCCGCTATCGCGCGGATTCTTCGGCCGTCGTCCGTTTCGACGCATCGGGCATCGATCCCGCGACAGAGGATTTCGAGCTGGTGCTCGCGACCTGCTGGCCGTTCGACGCTGTCACGTCCGGTCCCGAGCGTTATGTCCTGCATGGCGTCCTGATTGGAGCTGATGAATGACGGCGATGCATCGCTCATTCCATCACGCGGCATACCATGTGGTTGCTACTGCGGAGAACTCGCCATAGAACAGAGTGACGCGCCACCAAGAAGAACAACAGGTGAGGTCACGCCATGGAAGCTCGCGTATCTGCTGCATCCCTCTCTCCGCGCCCATGGTCTCCGTCACATGACGCCAGCGACGTGGTCAAGGGCATCCATGCCATGCTGCACCCGCGCAACATCGTGCTGGTGGGCGCGACCGACAAGCCCGGCAATTATGCCGAGCGCATCTGGAACAATCTGATCAAGTACGGCTACGAGGGCGGACTCTATCCCGTCAACGCCAGGCGCGACACCATCTGGGGCGTCCCCTGCCACAAGGACTTTGCCAGCCTCCCCGAAAGGCCCGATCACGTCCTGGTGCTGGTGCCGGCGCGCTCTGCGGTGCAGGTGATCCGCGATGCCGCTGCGGCCGGCGCACGTTCGGCCACCATCGTCACCTCGGGCTTCAGCGAGTTGCAGGATGAGGAGAGCCAGAAGCTCGCCGCCGAATTGCAGGCCGCCGTGCGCGAGACCGGACTTGCGGTCACAGGACCAAACTGTCTCGGCAATCTGAGCGCCGGCGAGAAGCTCTTCACCAATATCGACGACCGTGTCGTCACCATGGAACAGGGGGCGGTGGCGATTGCCGGACAATCCGGCGCCATCGTGATGGCGATTCGCCAGGCGCTGGAAGATCGGGGCGTCGGCGTCGGCTACATGGTGACGACCGGCAACGAAGCCGGGCTGGAGACGCCGGATCTGATGCGCTATTTCGCCGAGGACCCGAGCATCAAGGTGATCGTCGTCTATCTCGAAGGCGTGCGCAACGCCAAAGCCTTCCGCGATGCCTGCAAGGCGGCGCGCGCCGCGAGCAAGCCCGTAATCGCGCTCAAGCTCGGCTCGTCCGAGGGCGGCCGCGCTGCGGCGATGGCGCATACCGGCGCGCTCGCCGGATCGATCGAGACGTTCGACGCCGTTGCAACGCGCGAAGGCGTCATTCGGGTCGGTGGGCTTGACGAGCTGATCGAGACCACCGAGTGCTTCGTCCACGCCGTGGCACCCAGAGGCGACCGGCTCGCCGCAGTTACGCTCTCCGGCGGCAAGCGCGGCATGCTGATCGACGCTTTCTATGCCGCGGGCCTGAACTTCGCACCGCTGAGCCCGCATGTCAGCTCGGAGCTGGCAAAGATGCTCGGCCCCGGATCGATCGTCGGCAATCCGCTCGACGCAGGCTTTGCCGCCGTGGTGGATCCCTCGGTCTATATGAAGTCGATCAAGCTGATGATCGACGATCCCGATATCGACGTCGTCATCATCGACGCCGAGCTGCCGAAGGCGCCGCACGAGCTGCGCGAGCGCAATTTGCGCATCGTCAACGAGATGGCGAGCAGGGCTGCAAAGCCCGTGATCTATATCAGCGCGATGTCGATCGGCTTCACCGAATTCACCAAGGCCCTGCGCAAGTCGCTGCCGCATCTGGCAGTCATGCAGGGTATGGACCGCGCGGTGACCGCGATCAAGTCGCTGCTCGACTATGCGAAGCTGCGCAAGGAAGTGCCGGACATCGCCTCACGCTCGAAGCCGGCCGCGCGTGCCGTGCTGGAGAAGACGCTGAAATCGGCGAACGGCGCGGCGCTCGACGAGGTTGCTTCCAAGAAACTCCTGAAGGCATACGGCATCCCGATCTCGAAGGAAGCAATTGCGCAGACGGCGGCGGAAGCCGCGAAGATCGCCAAGCAGATCGGTTTCCCGGTTGTCGCGAAAGTCGTCAGCGCCGAGATCTTGCACAAATCCGACATCGGCGGCGTGGTGCTGAACCTCAACAATGCCGCCGAGGTGAAGAAGGCGTTCGCCGACATCACCTCGCGGGTGGCGAAGCTGAAGGGCAAGCCGAGGCTCGACGGCATCCTGATCGCGCAACAGGTCAAGGCCGAGCTCGAGCTCGTGGTCGGCGCCTCGCTCGATGCCGAGATGGGACCGGTCGTGCTGTTCGGCACCGGCGGCATCGATATCGAGCTGATGAAGGACGTCGCACTCGCCGGCGCGCCGCTTGATGAGGCCGAGGCGCGGCTGCTGATCGGCCGCACCAAGGCCGGGATCAAGGTGCGTGGCTATCGCGGCAAGCCGGCACTGCACGAGACCTCCGCAGTGAAGGCGCTCGTCGGCCTCTCCAGCCTGATCGCAGATGCCGGCGACCGGATCGCCTCGATCGACATCAACCCGTTTCTGATCAACACCAAGACAGGCGTGGCCGTCGACGCCCTCATTGTCCTGAATAATGCTGCGGCAAAGCGCGCGGCCGGGCATTGAGATGAGGCAAATGCGTAAGTGGCGGGTTATGCTTCCGCTTCGCACTTCGTGCCACGGCAGACAAGTCGTTAACCCGCCTGTCCTAGTATAGCGGCCAAGGCCCATCCCGGCTTCTTCCAACTTCCCCGCTTTGGCCGTAAAATCGCCCTGCATGGCACGCGCGAGCAATCTTGTGATCGGAACGGCGACGCTGGCGGTGATCGCCGTGGCATTCGGCGGCCTGCTGGGCGTGCAGAAATGGCGCACCATCCAAAGCCGCAGCCAGTTGCGCGTGGTGTTCGAAGGCGGCTCCGCCAGCGGACTGCGTCGCGGCGGGCCGGTCAATTTCGACGGCGTGCCTGCGGGCCAGATCCTGTCGATCAAGCTGGACAGTCCCCGCAGGATCGTGGCGCTCGTGATGCTCGACAACACCGCACCGATCCGCAAGGACACCGTCGCTGGCATCGAGTTCCAGGGTCTGACTGGCGTTGCCGCGATCTCGCTGATCGGGGGCGCCCCCTCCGCGCCGCCGGTGCCGCTGGACTCGGACGGCATTCCCGTACTGACCGCCGATCTCAGCGACGCGGAGTCCATCGTGGAGACCCTGCACAGCGTCGACCGTACGATCGTGAGCAACGCCCCTGCGATCAAGGAGGGCCTGCGCACATTCGAGAACCATACTGCCGATCTCAGGAGCAAGGGCGGCGAAATCGACTCGGTCATGGCCAAGGTCGACAGCGCCTTCGCGGGCTTCGACAGGGCGGTCACGAAGATCGAGGGTGTGGTGCCCGGCTTCGTCAATGGCAAGGCCGACGAGCTGTTCGAGAAGATACAGGGGCTGCACGAGCTCGCCGACACCATGAAGAAGAAATCGGCGGGGTACCTCGAGGACATCCGCCGCTCGCTGCTCGATATCAGCGAGACCGCCAACAAGATGGCGGGAACGCCCGTGGCGCCGCGACCGCCGCGCAGGCCAGAGCAGCAGCGGTGATGCCTACCCTCTCCTGGAGGGGGAGGGCCGATCGCGCGCAGCGCGAGCGGGGTGGGGTGATCTCTCCACACGGGCAGTGAAAAATACGGAGAGACTGTCACCCCACCTCGGTTCGCATTGCGCTCCGCTACATGCGAACCGATCCTCCCCCTCCAGGGGAGGATGGCAGTCCCACCGTGGCCCTATAGGCAGCGCCTACCACGCGTAACGGACGACGCCCTTGCCGGCGTCGAGGGACCGCCGCTGCCGAACACAGTGCCAGACGATGACGACGGATCGTAAGCGGTGCTGATCGAACCGGACGAGTCCGTCCAATTGGTGGTGGTTGCGTCCCAGACGCCGCCGCCGCCATTGACGGCACCGTTCGGCGTGGTCTGCGATCCGTTGAAGAATTGCTGGGCGCTACGGGGCATCGAGAATCCGCCAACGGGACCGCAACTTGGACAGATTCAACGGTCCATGTGGCAACCGCGCCACGATTTTGCCGGGCGCTATTCCCATTCCGCGCATGCGCAGACATGTCAGAACGTCGACGCCTATGGATCGCCATTCACATCGATGGCTGGTCATCCCGGCATCAAGCTCCGCTCAACCTGTTCTGCCGCCAATGGCTAGTAGTTGGACGCCGCAGCTTCATTCGGGATGCCGTCGATCGGGCACTCCTCGGTCCCCGGCGTCGAGCGTGTCATCGCCTCGACCATGTCGCGCGTGCCTTCGGGATCGGCGATCCAGTTCTTGTAAAAATCATAAGGACAGGCCGCAACGCCGCGCGGGCTCTCGCCGGAATTGATCATGCCGGTGTAGCCGCGGTGGACCAACTTGTAGAGATGATTCTGCGACTGACCGTTGCGGCGCGCATCGCGGATCAGATGTTTCGAGAGCTGGGCATACTGGATGCCGTATTCCTCCTCGCCGCACTCGCCGAGTGTACGTCCGTCGAAGCCGATGATCGCGGAATGACCGAAATAGGAATAGACACCGTCGAAGCCGGCCGCGTTGGCGACCGCGACATAGACATTGTTGGCCCAGGCCATCGCTTTGGAGATCATGACCTGCTGCTCCTTGGCCGGATACATGTAGCCCTGGCAACGCACGATCAGTTCGGCGCCCTTCATGGCGCAGTCGCGCCAGATCTCCGGATAGTTGCCGTCATCGCAGATGATCAGGCTGACCTTCAGGCCCTTCGGGCCGTCGGAGACATAGGTGCAATTGCCGGGATACCAGCCCTCGATCGGCACCCACGGCATGATCTTGCGATATTTCTGCACGATCTCGCCCTTGTCGTTCATCAGGATCAAGGTGTTGTAGGGCGCCTTGTGCGGATGCTCCTCGTGGCGTTCGCCTGTGAGCGAGAATACGCCCCACACTTTCGCCTTGCGGCAGGCCTCGGCGAAGATCGCGGTCTCTTCGCCGGGCACGACCGAGGCGGTCTCGTACATCTCCTTGGAGTCGTACATGATGCCCTGGGTGGAGTATTCGGGGAAGATCACCAGATCCATGCCGGGCAGACCGAGCTTCATGCCGACGATCATGTCGGCGATCTTGCGGGCGTTGTCGAGCACCTCCGCCTTGGTGTGCAGGCGGGGCATCTTGTAGTTGACCACTGCGACGCCGACGGTGTCGTTGCTGCTGGAAATGTCACCGTGAAGCATTTGAATTGGTCCTCTGCTCTGTTGGAGATTGGCGCGTGAGTTAGTGGCTGATCATCCAGGGCCGTGCGGTGGGAAAGCCCTTGGCGCCGCTCTTGGTCTTGGTCATCAGACGCGCGGGCTTTTTCTTGTCTGACGTGGTCTTGCCTGTGGAGCAGCAGCCGCAGCCGGGACCATGCGCAGCCTTGAATTGCGCCAGCGTCTGCGGCGCATGCGCGCTGCGCTCGTTGACGGCATGCGCCTTGCGCTTCTCCGCCGGCATGCAGAAGAAATTCGGTGCGGTCAGGATTACGCGCGGCGCCGGCGTCTCGCAATGCGGACAGTTTTGCGGATCGTCGCATTCCGCCATCGGCCTGAGGTCCTTGAACGGACCGCAATCGTCACAGAGATATTCATAGACCGGCATCGCATCATCCCCAATGCGTGTTCAACACAGCTCACTGCTACCGCGATGCGGAGACAGCCCCTCACCCCGACCCTCTCCCCGTAAGAACGGGGAGAGGGAGCCCGGCGTCATTTGTCCGGCGAGATCGGCATCTGGATATCGCCTGTGATATGCTTGATGGGACCTGCCGCCGACGGCATCACGTCGAAGTCGAAGATCTCCGTCGGCAGCCACAGCGTGGCGCAGGCGTTGGGCACGTCGACCACGCCGGAGATGTGGCCCTGGCACGGCGCGGTGCCGAGGATCGAATAGGCCTGGGCGCCGGAATAACCGAACTTCTTCAGGTACTCGATGGCGTTGAGGCAGGCCTGGCGGTAGGCGATGTGGACGTCGAGATAGTGCTGCTTGCCGGCTTCATCGACCGAGATGCCTTCGAAAATGAGAAAGTCCTTGTAGTTCGGCGTGATCGGCGACGGCTTGAAGATTGGATTCTTGATGCCGTATTTGGCCATGCCGTCCTTGATCACCTCGACCTTCAAATGCAGCCAGCCGGCCATCTCGATGGCGCCGCAGAAGGTGATCTCGCCGTCGCCCTGGCTGAAGTGCAGATCACCCATCGAGAGACCGGCCCCGGGCACATAGACCGGGAAGTAGATCTTCGAGCCGCGCGACAGATCCTTGATGTCGCAATTGCCGCCGTGCTCGCGCGGCGGCACGGTGCGCGCGCCTTCGGCACCGATCTTGGCCTTAACGTCGCCCTTGGCGCGGCCGCCGTGGGCGGTGGGTGCGAACGGCGGATTGGCAAGGCCGGGCACACGGGTCGGGTTGGTCGAGATCAGCTCGGCCTCGCGCTTGTTCCACATATCCAGCATCTTCGGATCGGGCAGACAGCCGATCAGGCCGGGATGAATCAGGCCGGCGAAGTTCACGCCGGGCACGTGGCGCGACGAGGTGTAGAGGCCCTTGATGTCCCAGATCGACTTCTGCGCCAGCGGGAAGTGGTCGGTGAGGAAGCCGCCGCCATTCTGCTTGGAGAAGAAGCCGTTGAAGCCCCACATGCTCTCCTTGAGCGGACCGACATCGAGCAAGTCAACCACCAGCAGGTCGCCAGGCTCGGCGCCCTTGACGCCGATCGGACCGGAGAGGAAGTGCACGATCGACAGATCGATGTCGCGCACGTCGTCGGCGGAATCGTTGTTCTTGATGAAGCCGCCGGTCCAGTCATAGGTCTCGATGATGAAATCGTCGCCGGGATTGACCCAGGCCACGATCGGGATATCGGGGTGCCAGCGGTTGTGCACCATGTCGTTTTCATAGGCCGACTTGGTGAGATCGACCTTGATCAGTGTCTCTGGCATCGAGATGCTCCCCTTTTACACAGTTGGTTAGACGGACAGATATTTCGAGACCTGCGCGGCATCGACGGCATCGCGCGGGTCGTCGCGAACGATCTCGCCGTTCTCGATCACCAGCACGCGATCGGCGATATCGAGCGCGAAGCTCAGGACCTGCTCGGACACGACGATCGAGAGCCCCTTCTCGTCGCGGATGCGCTTGAGGGTGCGCGCCATGTCCTTGATGATCGACGGCTGGATGCCTTCGGTTGGCTCATCCAGCAGCAGCACTTTCGGCTTGGTCGCGAGCGCGCGGGCGATCGCGAGCTGCTGCTGCTGGCCGCCGGAGAGATTGCCGCCGCGGCGGCCTTTCATCTCCAGCAGCACCGGAAAGAGTTCATAAATGTCGCCGGGCACCTCCGCCCCGCCGGAGACGACGAGCCCGGTCTCGATGTTCTCCTTCACCGTCATGGTGGAGAAGATCATGCGGCCCTGCGGCACATAGGCGAGGCCCTTGGCGACGCGCTCGTAGCTCTTGAGGCCACCGAGCTCGGCACCGTCCATGGTCACCAAGCCGCTTTTCGCCGGCAGGATGCCCATCAGCGACTTCATCAGAGTGGTCTTGCCCATGCCGTTGCGGCCCATGATCGCCACGATCTCGTTGGGCGCGACCTTGACGTTGAGCCCGTGCAGCACCTCGCTCTGGCCGTAGGCGACGTGAAGGTCTGAAATTGCCAGCATCGCGCTCTCCTTAGTGCCCGAGGTAGACTTCAACGACCTTGGGATCGTTCTTCACCTTCTCCATCGTCCCCTCCGAGAGGATCTGGCCCTGGTGCAGCACGGTGACCTTGTGCGCGATGTCCTCGACGAACTTCATGTCGTGCTCGATCACCAGAACCGAGCGGTTCTTGATGATGCGGTTGAGCAGCTCGGCAGTCTTGGCGCGTTCGGACACACTCATGCCGGCGACGGGCTCGTCGAGCATCAGGAGGTCCGGGTCCTGGATCAGCAGCATGCCGATCTCGAGCCACTGCTTCTGGCCATGGCTGAGCTCGTCGGCATAGGTATTGAGCTTATCCTTGAGGAAGATCATCTCCGCGACCTCTTCGACCCGGTCCTTCACCAGCTGATCGCGCTGAAAGGTCAGCGAGCCGAACACGGTGCGACCGCGCGGAAACGAGATCTCGAGGTTCTCAAAGACGGTCAGGTCCTCGAACACCGACGGCGTCTGAAATTTGCGACCGACGCCGGTCTGCACGATCTCGTTTTCCTTCATTTTCGTGAGCTCCTTGCCACGAAACTGAATCGAGCCCGAGGTCGCCTTGGTCTTGCCGCAGATCAGGTCGAGCACCGTGGTCTTGCCGGCGCCGTTGGGACCGATGATGACGCGGATCTCGTTCTCCTCGACGTAGAAGGAGAGATCGTTGACCGCCTTGAACCCGTCGAACGAGACGGTCAATCCGGAGACCGCGAGCAGGAATTCCTTAGGCTGATGACCGATGAGCATGATCTATCTCCTCACTGCCAGCGTGGCATCGGCATCGTGATGACCGATGAGCATGATCTATCTCCTCACTGCCAGCGTGGCATCGGCATCGTGATGACCGATGAGCATGATCTATCTCCTCACTGCCAGCGTGGCATCGGCATCGTGATGACCGATGAGCATGATCTATCTCCTCACTGCCAGCGTGGCATCGGCATCGTGATGACCGATGAGCATGATGGCCTCCTCACTCTGCCGGTGCGCCGTCGGCGACCGAGTTGTCGTTCCAGCCCGACTTCGACTTGCGCGAGGCGAACAGACGATCAATGCGCGGCTGCACGTAATCGGCCCAGAGCCCGGATAGACCGTTCGGAAAGCCGAGCACGACGGCGATGAACAACGCACCGAGGCCGAACAGCCAGAGTTGCGGGAAGGATTCCGACAGGCTGGTCTTGGCGAAATTCACCAGGATCGCACCCCATATCGCGCCGAAGATCGACATGCGCCCGCCGACCGCGGTGTAGATCACCATCTCGATCGACGGCACGATGCCGACGAAAGACGGCGACATGAAACCGACATTGAGCGCGAACATGGCGCCGCCGATCGCGGCGAAGACCGCGGCCATGCAGAAGGCAAAGATCTTGAAGTTGGCGACGCTGTAGCCGGAGAAGCGGACGCGGTCCTCCTGCTCGCGCATCGCCACCAGGATGCGGCCGAGCTTGGTCAGGCGGATGAACTGCGCGATGCCGATGCAGGCGAACAGCAGCACCACCTCGACGAAGTACAGGATGATCTTGGCGTGGTCGGGCCGGATGTCCCAACCCTTGAGCGTGCGCAGATCGGTCATGCCGTTGATGCCGCCGGTATAGCCCTGTTGACCCACAATCAGGATGGTGAGGATGGCGGCGACGGCCTGGGTGATGATCGCGAAATAGGTGCCGCCGACGCGGCGCTTGAACATGGCGGTGCCGATGATCAGAGCGAAGAGACCGGGGACCAGGATGATGGCGAGGATGGTGAAGGTGAGGCTGTGAAATGGCTGCCAGAACAGCGGCAGTGACGTGATCTGATTCCAGTCCATGAAGTCAGGGATGCCGGGCGTCGACTGGATTTTCGTGTTCTCGACGCTGGACGCCTCGAGCTTGAGGAACATCGCCATGCAATAGCCGCCGAGGCCGAAGAACACGCCCTGACCCAGGCTCAAGATGCCGCCATAGCCCCAGCACAACACGAGGCCGAGCGCGACGAAGGCGTAGGTCAGGTATTTCGCGACCAGATTGAGGCGGAATACATCCAGCGAGAGCGGCAGGATCACGAACAGCATTGCGGCCAGAACGATGAAGCCCATGAGTTCGGATCGATTGAAGAAGCGTGAGTTGATGATCATGACTTGCCTGCTTCTCGTTACTTGCGGACCTTGAGGGCGAAGAGACCCTGCGGTCGCAGCATCAGGATGCCGACGACAGCAAGCAGCGTGAGCACCTTGGCCATCGATCCCGACATGAAGAATTCGAGCGTCGATTGCGTCTGCGAGATCGAGAAGGCCGAAGCGATGGTGCCGAGCAGGCTGGCGGCGCCGCCGAACACGACGACGAGGAATGTGTCCACGATGTAGAGCTGGCCCGACGTCGGCCCGGTCGAGCCGATCATTGTGAAGGCGCTGCCAGCGACACCGGCAATGCCGCAACCAAGCCCGAATGTGTAGCGGTCGACCCTCTCGGTGTTGATGCCAACCGCGCCGGCCATGATGCGGTTCTGCACCACGGCACGGACCTGGCGGCCCCACCGCGACATATAGAGAACGTAGGCCACAGCGATGGTGATCAGCACGGTGAGACACATCACGAAGACGCCGTTGATCGGCACCTCGATGCTGTCAGTCACGTGCAACGACCCGAGCATCCATTGCGGTAGCTCGACGCCGACCTCGCGGGCACCGAACACGGAGCGATAGGCCTGCTGCAGCATCAGGCTGAGGCCCCAGGTCGCGAGCAATGTGTCGAGCGGACGCTTGTAGAGATGCCGGATCAGAACCCATTCCACCAGCATGCCCAGCGCGCCGGATGCGGCAAAAGCCAGGATCATCGCGAGGAAGAAGTAGCCACTGAACAGGCTTGGTAAATAGGCCTGGAAGAAGCTTGAGGTCATCCAGGTGACGTAAGCCCCCAAGATCATGAACTCGCCATGGGCCATGTTGATGACGCCCATCTGGCCGAAGATGATCGCCAGTCCCAACGCCATCAGGACGTAGACCGAGAACAGGATCAGTCCCGCAAAGCCCTGCATGACGAAGATGGAGCCAAGGTCACCAAGCGAGTAGTCGCCGAACATCGATGTCCTCCGTCGGGGAAAGGGTCCCGCGTCGCGAGCAGATTCGCGACGCGGGGTCTTGGGCATGGACTTGCGATCCACGCCAGGGAGCGGCTTGGTCTAGAGGGGAACGCGAGCGACCCCGCGGTCCTTACTGGTAGCCCTTCGGGAACGGATCCGGCTCGACGAGATCGGCGGTCTCGTAGATCAGCTCGAACTGGCCATCGAGCTTGGCGCGTCCGACCCGGGTCTTCGACCAGAGGTGATGGTTTTCGTGGATCCGCACGTAGCCTTCCGGCGCGCCCTTGAACTCGACGCCCGGCGAGGCCGCCGCGATCTTGTCGACGTCGAAGGAGCCGGCCTTCTCGACCGTCAACTTCCACAGCCACGGGCCGAGATAGGCAGCCTGGGTGACGTCTCCGATCACGGTCTTCTCACCCCACGCCTTCTTGAACGCCGGCACGAACGCCTTGTTGTTCGGATTGTCGAGCGACTGGAAGTACTTCATGCAGGCATAGGCGCCAGCAATGTTCTCGCCGCCGATGCCGTCGATCTCGTCCTCGGTCACCGAGATCGTGAGCAGCGGCTGCTTGGCGAGATCGATGCCGGCGGCCTTGAGCTGCTTGTAGAAGGCGACGTTCGAGCCGCCGACGACGTCGGTGAAGATCACGTCGGGCTTGGTCAGCTTGATCTTGTTTATGACCGAGTTGAACTGGGTGCTGCCGAGCGCATAGTACTCTTCGCCGACCACCTTGCCCTTCAGCACGTTCTCGACATGCTTGCGCGCGATCTTGTTCGAGGTGCGCGGCCAGATGTAGTCGGAGCCGATGAAGAAGAACGACTTCGCGCCCTTCTCCTTGGCGATCCAGTTCAGGCCGGCGAGAATCTGCTGGGTCGCCTCCTGGCCGGTGTAGATGACGTTCTTGGACTGCTCGAGGCCCTCGTAGAAGGTCGGATAATAGAGCATGCCGTTGTATTGCTCGACGACCGGCAGCACCGCCTTGCGCGAGGCCGAGGTCCAGCAGCCCATGATCGCCGCGACCTTGTCGTTGACGAGCAGCTTCTTGGCCTTTTCGGCGAAGGTCGGCCAGTCCGAGGCGCCGTCCTCCTGGATGAACTTGATCTTGCGCCCGAGCACGCCGCCGGCGGCATTGATCTGCTCGATGGCGAGCTTCTCGGCTTCGATCGAGCCGGTCTCGGAGATGGCCATGGTGCCGGTCGCCGAGTGCAGGATGCCGACCGTCACCTCGGTGTCCGTGACCGCGAGGCCTGTGGTGTTGACTGCCGACGTCGCCGGGGCCTGCGCAAAAGATGCCCGTGGCAGCATCGTGATAACAGGCACGGCCGCCATTCCCATCAACAGTTTACGCCGGAGCGGCGATAACAGCCCCTTGTTTGCTTCGTCTGACATGAGCACCCCACTTTTGTTCGAGGACACGCGTTGGTGCCGTGAGGATGGCTCGAATTTGTGCAGCTCAAGCATACGCAAGATCGCGTATACTGCACCGCAAAATGCCGACGTAGGCTTTTGGTACGGAAATTGCGAGGGGCTCCGGGTCCGTATCTGGAGTGGGGTAAAGCGTGGCAGGGCGGCAGCGAATAGACCGCGTCAGGCGCCAGTACAACCAATGGGTCGCCAACCAGACGCTGGAAGACTACGCGCTGCGCTTCACCGCGAAGAGCGCCCGCCGTTGGTCCGCCGCTCGCGTCGCCAACACGGCGCTCGGCGCGATCTCCTTTCTGGCGCTGGAAGCGATCGGCGGTACTATCACGCTGAACTACGGCGTCACCAACGCCAGCGCCGCGATCCTCGTCGTCTCCGCCATCATCTTTTTCTGCGGCGTGCCGATTGCGTATTACGCGGCCAAATGCGGCATCGACATTGACCTGCTCACACGCGGCGCCGGCTTCGGCTATATCGGCTCGACCGTCACCTCGCTGATCTACGCCTCTTTCACCTTCATCTTCTTCGCCATCGAAGCGGTGATTCTGGCCACCGCGCTCGAGATGTGCTTCGGCATTCCACGCCCGATCGGCTACCTCATCAGCGCGGTCGCGATCATCCCGCTCGTCACCTATGGCATCACGCTGATCAGCCGTTTCCAGCTCTGGACGCAGCCGATCTGGGTCATCCTGCATATCCTGCCCTTTGCCGCGATTGCCTGGGCCAATCCCTATTCGTTCACGGAGTGGAGCAAGTTCGCCGGCGAGCACGGCGACGCGAACGGACATTTCGACCTGTTGCTGTTCGGTGTCGCCTCCTCCGTGGTATTTTCATTGGTGGCGCAAATTGGCGAGCAGGTCGACTTCCTCCGGTTTCTGCCGCGCGACCGCCGCACGTCGCGCACGTCATGGTGGATCGCCCTGCTGATCGCAGGGCCCGGTTGGATCATCTTCGGCGCGCTGAAATTGCTGCTGGGCTCGTTTCTCGCCTTCTTTGCGCTGAGCCACGGCCTCTCCAGCGAGCTGGCGGCCGAGCCAGCGCACATGTATCTCGAAGCATTCCGATACGTGCTGTCGCAGCCGGACATGGCGCTGGCGCTCACCGGCATGTTCGTGATCCTGTCGCAGATCAAGATCAACGTCACCAATGCCTATGCCGGCTCGATTGCCTGGTCGAACTTCTTCTCGCGATTGACGCACAGTCATCCCGGTCGCGTAGTGTGGCTGGTGTTCAACGTCATGGTGGCGCTGCTCTTGATGGAGATCGGCGTCTACAAGACGCTGGAGCAGACGCTGGCGCTCTACTCGAACGTCGCCGTCGCCTGGGTCGGCGCGTTGGTCGCCGATCTCGTCATCAACAAGCCGCTCGGCCTGCGCCCGCCGCAGATGGAGTTCAAGCGCGCCCATCTCTACGACATCAACCCGGTCGGCGTCGGCGCCATGACGATCGCGACCATCGTCTCGATCGCGGCATTCTATGGCATGTTCGGCCCTGTCATGAAGGCGCTCGCGGCGTTCGTCGCATTGGCCGTCGCCTTCGTCACCGCGCCTGTCATCGCCTGGCTTACCGACGGAAAATACTACATCGCGCGCAAGCCCAAAAAGAGCTGGGCCAATATCGAGGCGATCCAGTGCTGTATCTGCGAGCACAGTTTCGAGCCGGAAGACACCACCTCCTGTCCGGCCTATGCCGGCCCGATCTGCTCGCTATGCTGCTCGCTCGATGCCCGCTGCCACGATCTCTGCAAGCCGCACGCGCGCGCTCAGGTGCAGTTCTCCGACGCGCTCAGCAGGATTTTGCCGCAGCCGATTTATCAGCGGATCAATTCGCAGTTCGGCCATTACATCGGAGTGTTCGTGGTCTCCGCGGGTCTTGTCGCGCTGGTGCTGGGACTGATCTATCTCCAGACCTCGGCGACCGTATATGGCGAGAACATGCTCGTTTCCAACGTGCTCTGGAAGGTGTTCTTCTCGCTTAGCATCATCATCGGCGTCGTGGCCTGGCTGTTCGTGCTGGCACAGCAGAGCCGCCGGGCCGCGGAAGCTGAAACGAAACGGCAGACCGCGCTGCTGATCCAGGAGATCGACGCGCACAAGCGCACCGACGCCGAGCTCCAGCGCGCCAAGGAGGTCGCCGAATCCGCCAATCTCGCCAAGAGCCGCTATGTCGTCGGCCTGAGCCACGAGCTGCGCTCGCCGCTGAACGCCATCAGCGGTTACGCTCAGCTCCTGGAGCAGGACGCAACACTCGCCACCAAGCCGCGCGACCAGGTCCGCGTCGTCCGCCGCAGTGCCGATCACCTCTCCGGCCTAATCGATGGCATCCTGGATATCTCCAAGATCGAGGCGGGGCGGCTGTATTTGTCACGCGACGAGGTGCGCCTCAGCGAATTCCTCGACCAGCTCGTCGGCATGTTCCGCCTTCAAGCCGCCGCCAAAGGCGTCGATTTCGTGTTCAGGAGGCCCACCTCGCTGCCGCTCGTCGTCTATGCCGACGAGAAGCGGCTGCGCCAGGTGCTGATCAATTTGCTCTCCAACGCGATCAAGTTCACCCAGGCCGGCAGCGTGCAGTTTGTCGTGCACTATCGCAGCCCCGTCGCCGAGTTCGAGGTGATCGATACCGGTCCCGGCATCCGAAGCGACGATCTCGAGCGCATCTTCGCGCCCTTCGAGCGCGGTGCGCTCGGTGTCTCGCAGCCACAGACCGGAACTGGCCTAGGCCTCACCATCAGCCGGCTGCTCGCCGGCGTCATGGGCGGCGACATCAAGGTCATGAGCACGGTCGGCGCCGGCAGTACGTTCAAGGTCAAGATCCTGCTGTCGGAGGTGACCAATCCTCAGCGTATCGCGCCGGTGGAGGCGCCGGTCTCCGGCTATCAGGGCGCGCGCAAGACTATCCTCATCACCGACGACGACCCCGTGCATCGCGACCTCCTGCGCGAGGTGCTGACACCGCTCGGTTTCATCCTGCTCAGTGCCCCCGACGGCCCGGGGTGCCTCGCGCTGGCGCAGCATTGCCGGCCCGATCTGTTCCTGCTCGACATCTCCATGCCGGCCATGGACGGCTGGGCCGTGGCCGAGGCCTTGCGTGCGAGCGGCCATCACCAAGCGCGTATCCTGATGGTGTCGGCGAGTGCGTTGGAGGCCCACGGCACGCCGCTGGCGCAGCCCTTCCACGACGGCTATCTGATGAAGCCGATCGACATCCCGCGGCTGCTGGAGACGATTCGTCAGCTCCTCAAGATTGAATGGCAATACGGCTCGGATGAGATCACGGCACCGTTCTGGCGGCCCGAGAGTGGATCAAAACCGCCGGTCCGGCACATCGAGGCGCTGATCGGGCTCGGCCAGATCGGCTACGTCAAGGGGATCCAGCTGAAGCTGGACGAGATCGGCAGCGAGCATCCCGAGCATGCCGATTTCGTCGCGGAAATGCGGTTGCTGGTCGACCGCTTCGACCTCGACCAGTACATGACCACATTGAAGGCGTTGCATGCGCATGAGCATTGAGTCGAGGAAGCGCGATGTCGCGCTTGTTGTCGATGACTCCCCCGAGACGCTGCGGCTGCTCACCGATGCGCTCGATAGCGCCGGGATGACGGTGATGGTGGCGCTCGACGGCGCGGCCGCGATGCGCATCGTCGACCAGATCACCCCCGACATCGTTCTGCTCGACGCCGTGATGCCCGGTATGGACGGATTCGAGACCTGCCGCCGCCTGAAGCGCGACGCCGGCCTTGCCAATGTTCCCGTGATCTTCATGACGGGGCTTGCCGAAACCGAACACATCGTGCGCGGGCTGGAAGCCGGCGGCGTCGATTACGTGACAAAGCCGATCGTGATCGAGGAGATGCTGGCGCGCATCCGCGTACATCTCGGCAACGCCCGCCTGACCCAGAGCGCGCGCGCCGCACTCGACGTCTCCGGGCGCTTCCTGTTCGCGGTCAACCGACAGGGCAACGTGCTCTGGGCAACGCCGCAGGCGCAAAGGCTGCTGTCCGACCACCGCGGCCCGCAGGCCGACGACTTCGTCCTGCCGCCATCACTGCTGCAATGGCTGGATCAGGCCAGGAGCAAGGGCAGCTCGAAATCTCAAGCGGCCTCTTTGCCCGACAATCCGCAACTCCGGTTCTACTACATGGGCGAAACCGCGCCGAACGAGTTCCTGCTGCGGCTGTCCAAGGAGTCCGGCACCGCGCCGCCGCCCGAATTCATCAGCGAACTCGGCCTCACCACCCGCGAAGGCGAGGTGCTGGCCTGGCTCAGCAAGGGCAAGACCAACCGCGACATCGCGCAGATTTTGGGACTGAGTCCGCGCACGGTCGACAAGCATCTGGAGCAGATCTACGCCAAGCTCGGCGTGGAGAACCGGACGGCTGCGGCGGCGATTGCGACCAATGCGACGCGGCGGAATTCGTGAGCGTATCGCGCGAGTGAGTTGAGGCGCCGCTTGCGCAATAAATGGTGTCGTCCTGGACAAGCGCAGCAAAGCGGAGCGCTGATCCAGGACCCATAACCACAGGGAGAAGCTTGACGAAGACTCGTAGTTACCTGCTTGTGCCACGACACCTCCCTAATGGGTCCTGGCCTTCGCCAGGACGACTGCGGAAAGTGTGACGCTAGGCTAAGAAATTTCACCCATACACAAAAGCCGCATCGTCCAGATCCGTCTTCGGGATCTCGTCCTTCTCCACCCAGTAGTCCTGGCTGTGCTGCCATTCCGGCTTGTCGCCGCGCTTCGGCAGCAGGTCCATGTTGCGCATCATGTAGCCGGGGTTGAAGTTTTCCGGATCGATCCAGGGCAGGATCGGCATGTTGTGATCTTCGGGGCGCAAGCTCACTTCGACCTTCTTGGCGCCCTTGGCCTTCATATGACCGAGCAGCCGGCAGACGAAGTCGGCGACGAGGTCGACACGCAGGGTCCAGCTCGCGCGGAAATAGCCGAACACCCAGACCATGTTCGGCACGCCCGTGAACATCATGCCGCGATAGGTGACGGTGTCGCCGAAGGCGAGCGGCTTGCCGTCGATCTCGAAGGCGATGTCGCCGAGGGCGGCGAGATTGAAGCCGGTCGCGGTGACGATGATATCGGCCTCCAACAGCTTGCCGGATTTGAGCTGAATGCCGTTCTCGACGAAGCACTCGATCTCATCGGTCACGACGGAGGCTTTGCCGCTCGCGATGCCCTTGAACAGATCGGCATCCGGCACGAAGGCGATGCGCTGCCGCCACGGCCGGTATTTTGGCGTGAAGTGGGTCTCGACGTCGTACTCGGGACCGAGAACCGCGCTGATCTGGCCGATCAGCTCCTTCTTGACCTGCTCCGGCTTGGACACGCAAAGCTTCGTGAACGCATCCTGCTCGAACAGGATCTTGCGCCGCACGATCTCATGGATCCATTTTTCGTCGACCTGAAGCCTGCGCAACTCCTCCGCGATCTCGATGGCGTTGCGGCCGAGCCGGAAATAGGTCGGCGAGCGCTGCAGCATGGTGACATGCGCGCACTCGTCGGCGATGTTCGGAACAAGTGTTGCCGCGGTCGCGCCCGAACCGATCACAACCACCTTCTTGCCCGCGAGATCGATATCATCCGGCCAGGTCTGCGGATGGACGATGCGACCCTTGAAGCGGTCCACGCCCTTCCATTCCGGTGTATAGCCCTCCGAATGGCGGTAATAGCCCTGGCACATCCAGAGGAAGTTTGCGGTAAAGGTCTTTGCCTCGCCCGTATCGGTGGTCGTCGCCTCGATGGTCCAGAGATTCTGCTCGCTCGACCAGCTCGCGGAATTGATCTTGTGCTTGTAGCGGATGTGGCGGGCGATATCGTTGTCGTCGATCACCTCTTTCATGTAGGAGAGAATCTCCTCGGCGGTCGCGATGGGCGGGCCGACCCAGGGTTTGAAGCTGTAGCCGAAGGTGTGGAGGTCGCTGTCCGAGCGGATGCCGGGATAGCGATGCGTGTTCCAGGTGCCGCCGAACGTCGCCTGCGTTTCGAGGATGACGTAGCTCGTACCCGGCAGCTGCTTTTCGATATGATAGGCGCTGCCGATGCCGGAGATGCCGGCGCCGACGATCAGTACGTCGAAATGTTCGGAAGCTTGCTTGGTGGCGGTGTGACCGCGAACAGCGACATTCATTGTTACTTATTGCCTTGCTTTGTTTTTGTGGCCGGCCTTGATCGGACGGCGCGTTTCCTCCGCGACAGGCAGTGTCGCCCATCGCGCTTCCGCTTCAAGATGACATAGATCAGGTCGCGGTCAAATCACAGTGCCGCACCCCAGCTCCGTGCGGTCTGCAAGATCCAGTCCCGGTAGAGCGTGAGCGGCGTGACGCCGGTCAACCCGCCGCAACCGTCGGCGCCGTTTGGCCCTGTCGACCAACTGACGACGCCGACGAGCACGGCGCCATTCGGCTTGTCCTCGAACACAGGACCGCCGGAATCACCGGTACAAGCGCCGATTCCGTCGCGACCACCGCTGGTTACGGGATCGACCAGCCGGATCTGGAGCGTCCCGGGCTGGCCGGTGGCGATAAGCGCAGCGACACGCGTGATGCCGCCGCTCTTGCCATCGCCGCGAACTGCGACGCCGATGCCGGCGATGGTAAAACGGCTGCCGACGCGGATTGGAATATTCGGTGCACCGACTGGCACCGTCGATTTTCCCTTGAGTGGAATTTCCAGTTGCAACAGTGCCACGTCGGCGGTCGCCCGATGCGCCTGCATCGCCTGCATGTTGAAGTTCGGATGGATCGCGACAGAACGGACGTTCAGCAATTGCGGCTGGCCGTCGGCGCCGCGATCGACGATCTTGTAGTCCGCACCGGGCTGCACGCAGTGAGCGACGGTGAGCACAAGTTTTGGTGCGATCAGGCTCCCGGTGCAGAAATTGCCGCGCGAGCCGACAATCGTGACAATGGCGCGCGCGACACCATCCGCCTGCGGCGTGCCGCCGCCGACGATGGCGTGGGCAGGCGTGGCGAGCAGCAGAGCGGCCGTGATGAATGTCGCAATTGTTTTCATGGGAACGTCTTGCAGTCGGTTCGGTCAGGGGCGGAGTTTGCTTCGGGCTGGCCCTCGCCGATAGCGCGTGCTAGCCGTCTTGTCAGCTATCTTGGCACTGAATTGACGAGGGCGGGACCTTGACGATCGAAGCTGTGATCTTTGATTTTGGCGGCGTGTTGACGAGCTCACCGTTCGAGGCGTTCGCCCGGTTCGAGACCGAACGTGGCCTGCCCATCGACATCATCCGGCGCACCAACGCCGCCAACCATCTGGAAAATGCCTGGGCCAAGTTCGAGCGCGCCGAGGTGGATATCGACGCATTCGATCATTTGTTCGCCGAGGAATCACGTGCACTTGGCGCGGAGGTGCGCGGGCGCGACGTGCTGCCGCTGCTCCAGGGCGATCTGCGTCCCGAGATGGTCGAGGCGCTGAAGCGCATCACGGCGCAATTCAAGACCGGCTGCATCACCAACAACCTTCCGGCCAACGCCATCGGCAGCCTCACGGGGCGCACGCTTTACGTGGCCGAGGTGATGGCGCTGTTCGATCATGTCATCGAATCCGCCAAGATCGGCCTGCGCAAGCCCGATCCGCGTATCTACCGGCTGATGGTCGAGACGCTGAAAGTTGACCCAAACAATTGTGTTTATCTCGACGATCTCGGCGTCAACCTGAAACCCGCGCGCGAGATGGGCATGACCACGATCAAGGTGACTAGCGGAGCCCAGGCCATCGCCGAGCTCGAGGCCGCGACGAGGCTGAAGCTGAGCTAGCGCGTCATACTCCGTCATTGCGAGCGGAGCGAAGCAATCCAGACTGTCTCCGCGGAAAGATTCTGGATTGCTTCGCTTCGCTCGCAATGACGGTGTTGAACGAGCCCGACTGGCGAACTGACTATTCCGCCGCGGCGGCGATCCGCTCCGGAAACGCCGCCGCCAGCGATGCGCGGTCGGGCTTCAGCACGCCACGCTCGGTGATGAGGCCGGTGACGAGACGCGCCGGCGTTACGTCGAACGCATAGTTCGCGACGGGCGATCCCTCCGGCACGATGCGAACCGTCTCGAGCCTGCCGTCCGCGGTGCGGCCGGTCATGTCAGTGACCTCCACGCCACTGCGCTGCTCGATTGGGATGTCGCGGATGCCATCATGAACGGCGAAGTCGATCGTCGGCGACGGCAGCGCAACGTAGAACGGCACACCATTATCATGCGCGGCGAGCGCCTTCAGATAGGTGCCGATCTTGTTGCAGACATCGCCATTGGCGGCGACGCGGTCGGTGCCGACGATGGCGAGATCGACCATGCCGTGCTGCATCAGATGGCCGCCAGTATTGTCCGGGATCACCGTGTGCGGCACGCCGTGATGGCCCAGCTCCCAGGCCGTGAGCGAGGCGCCCTGGTTGCGCGGACGGGTCTCGTCGACCCAGACATGAACCTTGATGCCGCGCTCATGCGCGAGATAGATCGGCGCCGTCGCCGTGCCCCAGTCGACCGTCGCAAGCCAGCCGGCGTTGCAATGAGTCAGGACATTGATCACCTCGCCCGGCTTCTTCGCCGCAATCGCCTCGATCAGCTTCAGGCCATTGCCGGCGATGCCGCGGTTGATCTCGACGTCCTGTTCGACGATCTCGTCGGCACGCGCGTAGGCCGCCTCCGCCCGTTCGACCGGATCGATCGGCGCCAGCGCCGCGCGCATCTCGTCTAGCGCCCACTTCAGATTGATCGCGGTCGGCCGCGCCACGACGAGCGTCTCATAGGCACGCTTCAGGCCGGCGTCGGAGGCGTCCTCGCGCATCGCGAGCGCCATGCCGTAAGTCGCGGTGGCGCCGATCAGCGGCGCGCCGCGCACCAGCATGTCGCGGATGGCGACTGCCGCGTCTTCGCATGACGTCAGCTTCGCAATGACGAACTCGTGGGGCAGCCTGCGTTGGTCGATCGCGCCGACCGACCAGCCGTCACGCTCACGCCAGATGCTGCGAAAATGCTTGCCGTCGACCTTCATGGCATTCTGCCTTTCGTCTCAACCACGCAGGATGCGCCCTGCCACCGCATCGAGCTTCTTCAAAAGCTCGGGATCGCGCGCCTCGGGCGCCGTGATCAGCGCGGTGTCGAGCGCACGATCCGAGCCGATCGGACACGGCTCATGCTCGCGCGGAAAATCCTTCGCCAGCCGCGCCACCAGCGCTTTCGCCTTGTCGGCATTCGAGTTCAGCACGCGGATAATGTCCTGCACGGTGACCGCATCATGGTCGGGATGCCAGCAATCGAAATCCGTCACCATCGCGACGGTAGCGTAACAGAGCTCCGCCTCACGCGCGAGCTTCGCCTCGGGCATGTTGGTCATGCCGATCACCGAGTAGTCCAGCGTCTTGTACGTCATGCTTTCCGCATAAGTAGAGAATTGCGGCCCCTCCATGCAGACATAGGTACCGGTCCGCGCGATTGCGATGCCCTCGGCCTCGGCTGCTGCGGCCAGGTGAATGCGCAGCCGCGGCGAAACCGGATGCGCCATCGACACGTGCGCGACGCAGCCTCGGCCGAAGAACGAGCTCTCGCGCTTGTGGGTGCGATCGACGAACTGATCGATGAGAACGAAGGTGCCGGGCGGCAGTTCCTCCCTAAAGGAACCGCAGGCCGATAGCGAGATCAGGTCGGTGACGCCGGCCCGCTTCAGAACGTCGATATTGGCGCGGTAGTTGATGTCGGAGGGCGACAGCCGATGGCCCTTGTCGTGCCGCGGCAGGAACACGACCGGCAGGCCCGCCATAGTGCCGCGCCGCACGGGCGCGGACGGCTCGCCCCAGGGGCTCTTGATCACCTCTTCGCGCGCACCCTCCAGGCCCGGCAGATCATAGATGCCGGAGCCGCCAATGATGCCCAATACCGCCTGCGTCATGCCTGCTCCATCCCGTCCGCGCTGTGCGACATGGTTAAGCTATGCCAGTTTTGCAGCGGTTTTGGAACGGGGGTGGGGGCAATGCCGGTGCGGTGAGAAGCACAAGCAAGCGCCTTACGCTCGATGTCGTCCCGGCGAAGGCCGGGACCCATAGCCACAGGATAGAGTTTGGCGGAGACTCGTGGTTGCCAGCTTTGCGCCACAACCACTCCCGGGGGTTATGGGTCCCGGCCTGCGCCGGGACGACGCCGGATAAGCAGTTGTGCCGGAGCTAAGCCGCCGTTGCCGGCTGCAGCTGCGTCGCGACCATCCGCTCCAGCGTTTCGACGGACTGGAAGTTCTCCGGCGTGATCTCGGCTTGCGGGATGGTGAAGTCGAACTCGGCCTCGACGCCGAGCATCAGATTGACCATGTCCATCGAAGTCAGGCCAACGTCCACGAGCTTCGCCGACGGCGTGATGTCCGCCGTGAGCGAGTTCTGTTCGAGGATGCCCTTCACCAGCTTGATGATGCGACTGCGCATGTCGGTATCGAAGGCCTGCATCGGCAAATTCCCATCTGTCTATCGGAGGCGGACCGGACTGCCGGCTACGATGGGCACGGCCAGTCGATCCCGCAATGGGCGCGAGGGTTACTTCGCTTTTCTTAGTAAACGATGACTCAGATTGACTAAAATTCAGACCTCTTCCAGTCTTAACGCGACCGCGGAAATTCCGGTGATGCAAACAACCGGACCTTAACTGTTCGTTCGGAATTGGGATTTGTTTACCCTCTATTTCATCGACGAATTTGAATTAAATCCGTAGCCTCGTCTCACAAGCAAAGATGGTCGGAGGATCGCTGGCGGCATCGCGAATGATGGCGGCGATCTCGAACGGCAAACCGGAGGCGGACGAGCATGAACGTGCGTGAAGCAGTCCTCACTGTCGACGAAACGCAGACGAACTTTCTCGAGCAGGGTCCTTCCCTGATCGAGCGTGCCGCCCGGACCGCCGCTGCCGCAGCGGCCGATGCAGACGGGGTCGATCGCGACGCCCGCTTCCCCCACACGGCTTTCGAGGTCGCGCGTGAGCAAAAACTGCTTGGCGTCATGATCCCGGTCGAGTTCGGCGGCTTCGGCGCTTCGATCTACGACGTCACCGATATCTGCTACACGCTCGGGCGTGCCTGCGCTTCCACCGCGATGATCTACGCGATGCACCAGACCAAGGTCGCCTGCGTCGTCAGGCACGGCCACGGCATTCCCTGGATGGAAACCATGATGCGCCGGGTCGCGCGCGACCAGTGGCTGCTCGCCTCCTCCACCACCGAAGGACAGAACGGCGGCAACATCCGCGCCAGCGCCGCCGCCGTCGATCACGCCGGCGATACCGTGTCGCTGGTACGCGACGCCACCGTCATCTCCTACGGCGCCGAGGCCGACGGCCTCGTCACCATCGCCCGCCGCGCCACCGACGCTGCCGCTTCCGACCAAGTACTGCTGGCACTCGCCAAGGACGATTATTCGCTGAAGCGGACGCTGGGCTGGGAAACGCTCGGCATGCGCGGCACTTGCTCGACCGGTTTCGAGCTGAAGGTCGATTGCCCCGCCGACCGCGTCTTCCCGGAATCCTACGACAAGATCCACGCCCAGACCATGACGCCATTCGCGCATCTGTGCTGGTCGTCGGCTTGGGCCGGCATTGCCGCCGCCGCGGTGACCCGTGCGCAGGCCTTCATCCGCAAGGCGGCCCGCAGCTCCGGCGGACAAATGCCGCCGGCCGCGGCGCATTTCACCGCCGCCAAGATGTCGCTCGCCAAGCTGCGCGCGCTGATTGCTGCCAACATCGACGCTTTCGACCGCGCTGAGCATGACGAGCGCGCGCTCGGCTCGCTCGACTTCCAGTCCTCGATCACGCTTTTGAAGGTGCAGGCCTCCGAGCTCGCGGTCGAGACGGTGATGCATGCGATGCGCACCGCGGGTCTTTCCGGCTACCGCAACGACGGCGAATTCACGATGGGCCGTCACCTGCGCGACGTGCTGTCGTCGCCGATCATGATCAACAACGACCGTATTCTCGCCAACGCCGCGACAGCGACGCTGATGAGCGGCGTGCCAATGAGCCTTCGTGACTAAGGTGCCTTGGCGACTGAACCAACAAGAACAATTTTGAGATAGCAGGACATCGACCCATGAATATTGCCGTCCTCCCCAATTCGCCCGACACCGCACCGCAGATCATCGATCCGCTCGATCATCTCGCCGACAAGCTGTTCCACCGCATGGGCTCGGACGGGGTCTACGCCCGCACCGCGCTCTATGAGGGCATCGTCGAAAAGCTCGCCACGCTGATCACTGGCCATCGCGAGGCCGGAACCGAGGTGATGCGCTTTCCGCCGGTGATGAGCCGGGCTCAGCTGGAGAAGTCCGGCTACCTCAAGAGCTTTCCGAACCTGCTCGGCTGCGTCTGCGGCCTGCACGGCACCGAACGCGAGATCAACGCCGCGGTGAGCCGCTTCGATGCCGGCGGCGACTGGACCTCATCGCTCTCGCCGGCCGACCTCGTGCTGTCGCCGGCCGCCTGCTATCCCGTCTACCCGATCGCGGCGAGCCGCGGCCAATTGCCGAAGGGCGGTCTGCGCTTCGACGTCGCCGCCGACTGCTTCCGCCGCGAGCCGTCGAAGCATCTCGACCGGCTGCAATCGTTCCGGATGCGCGAATATGTCTGCATCGGCAGCCCCGATGACGTCGCCGACTTCCGCGAGCGCTGGATGGTCCGCGCGCAGACGATCGCGCGCGATCTCGGCCTCACCTTCCGCGTCGACTATGCCAGCGATCCCTTCTTCGGCCGCGTCGGCCAGATGAAGGCGGTGAGCCAGAAACAGCAGCAGCTGAAGTTCGAGCTCCTGATCCCGCTGCGCTCGGAAGAGCAGCCGACCGCCTGCATGAGCTTCAACTATCACCGCGAGCATTTCGGCACGACCTGGGACATTAGGGAGGCCAATGGCGAGCCGGCCCATACCGGCTGCGTTGCCTTCGGCATGGACCGCCTGGCCGTTGCCATGTTCCACACCCACGGCACCGATCTTTCCGCCTGGCCCGCCAAGGTACGGGACGTCCTGGGCCTGCAGCCGCATGTTGCGGCCGAGGCCCACGGCGAAGGCTGGCGCTAACGAAACCACGAGGCTGATCATTTCCACGGGCAAGACGAGCGTGATCCACACCAAGGTCCGATGCCGCGAAATCACCGAGTCCGATGTCGAAGCCATCGCGGACCTCCTGACGCGCGGCTTCGTCGGCCGCTCGCGTGACTATTGGATCCAGGGCCTGCGCCGGCAGGCCTTCCGGACCGTGCCGGAGGGCTATCCGCGCTTCGGCTACATGCTCGAGGATGACGGCACACCGGTCGGCGTGCTGCTGCTGATCTACACGGCGCGCAAGAACGGCGAAGAGACTACCATCCAGTGCAATTTGTCGAGCTGGTATGTCGATCCGGCCTATCGCAACTACGCGCCGCTGCTGACCAAGATTGCGCAGCGGCACAAGGACGTCACTTACCTCAACATCAGCCCGGCGCCGTGGACCTGGCCCATCATCGAGACGCAGGGCTTTCGTGATTACTGCCGCGGCATCTTCTTCTCGGTGCCCGCGCTGGCGCGTGCCCCGCGCTGGAGCAAGATCGCGGTGATCTCGCAGCACGCCAAGGCGATCGAGGGGCTTTCCGACACAGAGACCGAGCTCTTGACGCGTCATGCACGCTACAATTGCCTCAGCCTGGTCTGCCGCACGCCGCAGGGAACGTTCCCCTTCATCCTGCAACCGGTGCGCATCCGCCGCGGCTTCATCGCGCCGCCCGCGATGAAACTAATCTACTGCCGCAACATCGCCGAATATGCCGCCTGCGCCGGCCGGATCGGCCGGCTGCTGCTGCGGTTCGGCAAAATCTCGGTGGCCGTCGATTGCAACAGCCCGCTTTCCGGCCTCATCGGCCTCTACACAGAGCGCCGCGGCCGCAAATATTTCAAGGGCCCGCATCGGCCACAGCTTGCCGATCTCACCGATACGGAGCTCGTGCTGTACGGGCCGTAGCGCTAATCTGTCACTATTTGGTGTCGTCCCGGCTAGCGCTGGCTTGCGCGCACCTCCGCATTCGCGCCGTCACGCGCATCTCTGCATCGCCAGTCACCCTCCGTAAACTACTGCGCTTAAGGGAATTTTCCGGCCTCTTCGCTACCCTCCGCGGCTGAATTACGTTGCGTTAAGTCTATTGCCCGCCGAGATCCACGACTCCCATGATGTCGACCTGCGACAATGAGCATGGTGCACACCGCGAACAGGCCCCCGCGGCCCTGATCGCGCTCGGCCAGCTTGCGCTCGACCACATGGAGCAGGGCGTCTGCGTCTACGATGCCGACAACCGGATCGTGCTGGTCAATCAGCGCTACCTCACGCTGTTCGACATGTCGGCCGATATCGTGCGGGTGGGCACGAGCTATCGCGAGGTGCTTGCCCACAGCGCGACACGCGGGAACTTCCCCCAGGACGAGCTCGATGCGCTGTATTCGGCGCGGATTGCGCAAATCGCAGCGGGCAAACCATTCCGCACCGAACAGCGGCTTGCAAGCGGCCTCGTCATGGCGCTCGAGTTGAAGCCCCTCCCCGGCGGCGGCTGGATGACGATCTGCGACGACGTCAGTCGTCTCGCCCGGCTCGAGGCGGAATTGCGCGTGCAGACCGAGCGCAGCCAGCACGCGCTCGCGAACATGTCGCACGGCCTCATCATGTACGATGCCGACAGCCGCGTCGTCGTCTGCAACGAACGTTTCCTGAAGCTCTACAACCTCGACCCGGAGATCATGAAGCCGGGCGTCACGCACAGCGCGGCCATCGACCACTGGCTTTCGCGCGGCAACCTGCCGGGCATGTCGGCCGATGAATTCCATGACACCAGGCTGGACGACGTGCGCGCCAGGAAGGCAAAAACCCTGCTGGTGATGCGCTATGACGGGCGGATGGTGCAGGCGGTCTCCCGCTTCCTGCCCGACGGCGGCTGGGTGACGGTGCACGAAGACGTCACCGAGCGGCTGCAATACGAGGAGACGCTGAGGCAGCAGAACTTCATCCTCGATGCAGCGCTGGAGAACATGGCGCACGGACTCGCCTTCTACGACAGCGACATGCGGCTCCGCGTCTGCAATACAAACTACCGCAAGATCTACCGGCTGTCGCCCGAAGAGACCCGGCCCGGCACGCATCTTTCCGAGCTGATCGAGCGTTCGATGGCGAACGGCGCATTCGCTTCCGAATACAGCCCGCAACAGCTCCTGGAAGCCGCCAGCGCAAGGATTGCGAACCGCGATTCCTCGTCGATGCGACGGCGCATGTCCAATGGCTCCGTGATCTCGGTGCGTTACTGCGCGCAGCCAGACGGCGGCTTCGTCGCCACCTACGAGGACATCACCGAACGCGAACGCGCGATTGAGGAGCTGAGCGAGCAGTATCGACGTTTCGACGCCGCACTGAACAACATGAGCCAGGGCCTGTGCATGCTCGATTCGAGCCTGCGCATCATCGTCTGCAACCGCCGCTATATCGAGATGTACGGGCTGTCGCCCGAGATCGTGAAACCGGGCGTCTCGATGCGCGAGATCATGGAGCATAGCTGCGAACTGGGCATTGATCCGAACACCACAGGCGCGCGGCTCTATGCCGACTATGTCGAGAGGCTGCGCGAGGGCGAGCACACGCTGCACCGCCATTTGAACGACGGCCGCATCATCAAGCTCAATCACAAGCGGATGGAGCTTGGCGGCTGGGTCGTCACCTATGAGGACGTCACCGAGCGCCACAAGGCCCAAGCCCGCGTCGCGCACATGGCGCGCCACGATTCGTTGACCGACCTGCCCAACCGCACGCTGTTCCGCGAGAAGATGGGTGAAGGGCTGAACCATGTCGCGATCGCCGGCGGCGCAATGGCCGTGCTGTATTTCGACCTCGACAATTTCAAGACTGTCAACGACCGCCTCGGCCACGCCGCAGGCGACCGCCTGCTGCGCTGGGTTGCGGCGCGACTAAAGGAGAATGTCGGCGAGCATGATACCGTCGCGCGGCTCGGCGGCGACGAGTTTGCCGTACTCCAGCGCGGACCGCAGCCACAAGCGGCTGAAAAGCTCGCCCGTCGCCTGGTCGAGATCATCGGCCATCCGCCGCCGCTGGAAAGCCAGTCGATCCATGTCGGCGTCTCCGTCGGCATCGCGATCGCGCCCGATCACGGGCTCGATGCCGACGAACTGATGAAATGCGCCGACCTCGCCCTCTACCAGGCCAAGGCCAAGGGACGCGGCGCTTATCAGCTGTTCGAGCCCGAGATGGAAGAGGAGGCGCGCAGCCGGCACGCGCTGGAGCAGGATCTGCGCGGCGCGTTGGAATCACGTGAATTCCACCTCGTGTTCCAGCCGCAGGTACGGCTCGACAACTCCGAGCTCACCGGCTTCGAAGCGCTGTTGCGCTGGAAACATCCCTCGCGCGGCTTCGTCTCGCCGGCCGATTTCATTCCGATCGCGGAGGAGACCGGGCTGATCGTCCCGATCGGCGAATGGGTGCTGCGCACCGCCTGTGCGACCGCCGTCTCCTGGCCCGGGGGCACCGTCGCGGTAAACCTGTCGCCGGTGCAGTTCCGCTCGCGCGGCCTGGTGGCGATGGTCACGAGCGCACTTGCGGAAGCCGGCCTGCCGCCACAACGTCTCGAGCTCGAGGTCACCGAGACGGCGCTGCTCGACGACAGCGAGGCGACGATCGAGATCCTGCACCAGCTCCGCGCACTCGGCGTGCGGGTCAGCCTCGACGATTTCGGCGTCGGCTATTCCTCGCTGAGCTATTTGCGCAAATTTCCGTTCGACCGCATCAAGATCGACCGCTCTTTCGTCGGCACGCTCGGCGAAAGCCCGGAAAGCGTTGCCATCGTCCGCACCATCGCCAGCCTCGGCTCCGTGCTCGGCGTCGAGACTACGGCGGAGGGTGTGGAGACCGCCGAGCAACTCGACTTCGTGCGCGAATGCGGCTGCACCGCCGTGCAGGGCTATTATTTCGGCAAGCCGTGCCCGGCGGCCGAGGTCGGCGGCACCATCGAGACGCTGAGCGCAGTCCGCCGCGTGGCGTAGCGGCTTTCCCCACTCAAATTCCGTATCTCGGCACGCCTCCAAACGACCAATTGTCGCATGGATGGTTTCCGGCGGAATTGGCGTCTCGCCCTTGCCTGGCACACGCGCAATGGCGCTTTTCTTCTCTCGTGATTTCGGAAACAATCGCCCCACAAGAACGAGAGATGGCGGCCCGAGCGAGGCCGCTGCGAGGGAGGCGTTTCGATGTCGCGATACGGGCTGAAGACGATTGCCTTTGCCGCCATGCATGCGGTCATGGGCGCAGTGCTCTCCACTGCCGCCAGCGCGCAGGACTATCCGACCAAACCGATCACGCTGATCGTGCCATGGCCGGCCGGCGGTTCGACCGACATCTCGATGCGCGCGATCGCGGACAGCGCTTCGAAGGTCCTGGGACAGCCCATCGTGATCGACAACAAGGCCGGCGGCGGCGGCACGGTGGGACCTGCGACAATGGCCGCGGGCGCGAAGCCGGACGGCTACACCATCTCGCAGATCCCGATCACCGTCTTCCGCCTGCCTCTGATGCAGGAGGTGTCGTGGGATCCGGCCAAGGACTTCACCTACATCATCCATCTCACCGGCTATACCTTCGGCGTCACCACCAACGCGGAATCCCAGTTCAAGAGCTGGAAGGACGTGGTGGAGTTCGCCAAGGCGAACCCGGGCAAGGTGACCTACGCGACGCCGGGCACCGGGACCTCGCTGCATATCGGCATGGAGCAGATCGCGGCGATGTCCGGCATCAAGCTGACCCAGGTCCCCTTTAAGGGCGGCGCGGAAACCAACGCCGCGGTCCTGGGGCAGCATACGATGCTTCAGGCTGATTCCACGGGATGGCGGCCGCTGGTCGATGCCGGCAAGCTGCGGTTATTGATGGTGTGGACCGGTGCCCGCTCGCCGAATTACCCCGATGTGCCGACGCTGAAGGAGCTCGGCTATCCCATGGTCTATGATTCCCCGTTTGGCATCGCCGGCCCGAAGGGAATGGATCCCAAAATCGTCGCCAAGCTGCACGATGCCTTCAAGAAGGCAGTCGAGGACCCCGCCGTCGTGGCAACGCTCGCCAAATACGACATGGTGCCGAACTACAAGAACACCGAGGACTACAAGAAGTTCGTCGTCGAGGTCACGGAGTCTGAGCGCAAAGTGATCGACACGCTCGGGCTTGCGAAGAAGTAGAGTTCTGCTGCCACACATGCCGGCGTCATCCTGAGGCGCGGGCCGCACTTGCGGCTCGCCTCGAAGGATGCAGACGGGCACCGTCGCCCTTCGAGGGCCGCTGAAGAAGCGGCCACCTCAGGGTGACGGTGGTCGAGAGGTATCTCACATGACCAACCAAACCAACGTCAAACTCCGCCTCAGCAATTCCGAACTTTGGGGCGGGCTGATCGGGCTCGCGCTCGGCGGCTTCGTGATCTGGTCGGGGCTGAAGCTCAAGCTCGGCACCATCAACGATCCTGGCTCCGGTTACGTGCTGTTCTACACGGGCATCCTGATCTGCGTGTTCGCAACCTCCATCATCATCTCGGCCATCACCGAGGGCGGGCCAACGCTGGCCTCCCGCTGGGAAAATGTGCGCTGGAGCAAGCCTCTTCTCGTCATCGCCTGCCTCACCGCCTTCTCGTTCGCGTTGGAGCCACTGGGATTCCTGTTGTCGTCGATCCCGTTGATGCTGCTGCTGTTGCGCCTGATCGATCCCGTGCGCTGGACGCTGGCGATTCCGATCGCGGTGCTGGTGCCATCAGGCATGTGGTGGGTGCTCAAGCGGCTGCTTTTGATCCAGCTGCCCTCGGGCCTGTTCGGGATCGGCTGATCGCATGGATACGCTTGCCAATGTCGCCCATGGGTTCGGCGTCGCGCTGACCGGGATCAACCTGCTCTATTGCTTCATCGGTGTCTTCATCGGCACGCTGGTCGGCGTGCTGCCGGGCATCGGCCCAATCTCGGCGATGTCGCTGCTGCTGCCCGTGACACTCTCGGGCACGCCGGAATCCGGCATCATCATGATGGCCGGCATCTATTACGGCTCGATGTATGGCGGCTCGACCACCTCGATCCTGGTCAACATCCCCGGCGAAGCGGCCTCCGTCGTCACCTGCATCGACGGCCACCAGATGGCGAAGCAGGGCCGCGCCGGCCCCGCGCTCGGCATCTCCGCGTTCGGCTCCTTCATCGCCGGCACCTTCGCGCTGGTCGCGCTGATGCTGGTGGCGCCCAGGCTTGCCAGCATCGCCATCGCGTTCGGCCCGGCCGAGTATTTCAGCCTGATGGTGCTCGGCCTCGTCGTGCTCACCTTCCTGACGCAGGGCTCGATGCCGAAGGCGCTGCTGATGGCCTGCATCGGCGTCGTGCTCGGCCTGATCGGCCTCGACAGCATCACGGCGCAGCCGCGGCTCACCTTCGGCCGCATGGAGCTGATCGACGGCATCGGCCTCGTGCCCGTCGTGATGGGCCTGTTCGGCGTTGCCGAGGTGCTGCTCAATACCGAGCAGGCGATCAAGCGCGACATCATCAACGCCAAGATCACACAACTCTTGCCCAACAAGGCGGATTGGCAGGCGAGTGCCGGCCCGGTGGCGCGCGGCACCCTGCTCGGCTTTCTGCTCGGCATCCTGCCGGGCGGCGGTGCCGTGGTGGCCTCGTTCGCGTCCTATGCGCTGGAGAAGCGGCTGTCGAAAACGCCAGAGCGGTTCGGCCACGGCGCGATCGAGGGCGTCGCGGGCCCCGAATCCGCCAACAATGCAGCGGCCGGCGGCGCGTTCATTCCGCTGATGACTTTGGGCATCCCGCCGAACGTGGTGATGGCGCTGCTGCTCGGCGCCTTCGTCATTCATGGCCTGCAGCCGGGACCGCTGCTGATCACGCAGAATCCCGGCCTGTTCTGGGGCATCGTCGCCAGCATGTATATCGGCAATGTCATGCTGCTGATCCTCAATCTGCCGATGATCGGCATGTGGGTGCAGCTCTTGAAGCTGCCCTACAACATCCTGTTCCCGCTGATCATCCTGTTCACGATCCTGGGCGTCTACTGCTCGAGCAACAACGTGTTCGACGTCTACGTCATGATCGCGTTCGGGATCATCGGCTATTTCATGCGCAAGCTCGGCTATGAGCCGGCGCCGCTCGTGCTCGCCTTCGTGCTCGGACCGATGCTGGAGAACAATCTGCGCAAGTCGCTGATCCTGTCGCAGGGCGATCTCTGGACCTTCGTGCAGCGGCCGATCTCGGCGGCCTGCCTTGCACTCGCAACGGTGCTGCTGATCGCGCCGCTATTGCCCGCGCTGCGCAAGAAGCGCGAGCTGGTGGCATTGGACGAAGGGGCATGAGAGATTTCGTAGGGTGGGCAAAGGCGCGCTTGCGCCGTGCCCACCATCTTTCCAACGACACAGCACGATGGTGGGCACGCTTCGCTTTGCCCACCCTACGGCTTCTCAGCTTGCAGCAGGCAGCGCACTATCCGTTGAAGCCGCCCACGGCCGCTCGGCAGACGCCAGTCCAATCAAACGGCCCTGGATGTAGTCGCAACCCCAATCGCGCAGCATGCTTGCGGTCTCTTCGTCCTGCACCCATTCGGCGACCGTCTTGATATCGAGGCGTCGGGCGAGGTCGATCAGGGTGTGCACGAAGGCGCGGTCGTCGGCGGACCGGGTGACGTTCTGGACGAAGGCGCCGTCGATCTTGACGATGTCGACGCCGAGCTTGCGCAGGTTCCTGAAGGAGGTGTAGCCGGCGCCGAAATCGTCGATGGCAATGCGGCTGCCGAAATTCTTCAGCCGCGTGACAAAGCCGCGGACGTCGTCGATGTCCTGGATCGCGACCGTTTCGGTGATTTCGACGATCAGCCGCTCGGCGACGCCGGGATGGGCCAGCATCAGCGACTCGATCCCCGCCCACCAGTCCGGATCCATGGTGGTATCAGGCGAGATGTTGAGGCTGAGGCAGATGTCGGGCGCGGCCGCAAGCTCGGCGACCACGAGCTCGAGCACGCGATGATCGACCAGGCGAATCAGGCCGAGCCGTTCGGCGACCGGCACGATGTCGGGTGCGAGCAGCACCTGGCCATCGCCCTGATCCATCCGCACCAGGCACTCGTGGAAGGCGCGTTCGCGCGAGGCGGCGGAGACTACCGGCTCATAGGCGAGCTTGATGCGGCGCTCGTTCAGCGCGGTGACGATCTCGTCGGTGACGCGGATATTGACGCGGCGCTGCGCGTCGCGCGCGGCATCCGGGCGCCATGTCGCGAACGAGCCGACGCGGCGGCGCTTGGCGGCATCCAGCGTCTCATGGGCGCGGTTGACCGCCTCGTCGGTGTTGCGGGCATAGCGCGGCACGCTGACCGCGCCGATCGATGCGGTGACCGAGACCGGGCCTGATTTCGTCGGCACCACCTCGTCGCGGATGCCGGCGAGGAAGCGCTCGGCGGCAACGTTCATGTCGTCGACGGTGCAGTTCTTCAGGATCAGGCCGAACTTGTTGCCGGAGAAGCGGCCGAGCACGTCGCCGCCGCGCAAGCGCGCACGAATGCGCTTGGCGACGTCGAGGATCACCGCGTCGGCGACGTCGAAGCCGAAGGCGTCGTTGACGCGGGCGAGATGATCGATGCCGACCAGCATGAAGGCTGCGGTCGAGCGGAAGCGGGTCGTCTCCTCGATCGCCTCGGCCAGCGACGCGATCAGATGGGAGCGGTTGAGCTCGCCGGTCAAGGGATCGAGCCGGGCCAGCTTCCTCAATTCCTCGTCGCGGGCGTGACGCTCATTGTTGATGCGGACGGAGCCGATCGCGCGCGTGGGGCGGCCGTCGGGACCGGCAAACCAGCGGCCGGTCTCCTCGATCCAGACTACGGGATCGGAGGCGCTCATGCGCACGCCGTACTCGACCCGGTAAGGTGTGCCGTCGGCACCGTGCACGGCGGAGGTCTGTGCCAGCGCAGCGGTCCGCAGCGATTGCGCCGGCTCGATCAGCTTGGCGAATTCCACCCCGGTGGCGAGCCGCTCGGGTGGAATGCCCGGGAAGACGGCGCTGACCTGCTCACCCCAGACGATGACGTCGCTGGCGATGTCCCAGGCGAACACGGCCTGGCCGAGCGCGGCCAGGATGTCGGAGGCTTGCGGCAATGCTGGAGTCAAAATCGCCTCGTTTCGGGACAGTGGGAAAGTCCTGAGCCGGCACAGAATAAAGCCAGATTCGCCCTCGACCCTAGGCAAAGTTGATAAACAATTTGGAAACCACGTTTGCCGACCTCGGGGAACCAATCGGGCCCAGCCGGCATAGGGCTTGCGAGTACATGACACGCACCGGCGCCAGCGTCCCGAAATGCGACAATCCGGCCGGATCAACGGTGATTGCGATGTTGAGTACTGATCGATCGGACGCGGCGGACAACGGCACGGGCACGGGCCTCGTGCCGCTGATGCCGACGTTGCAATGGGTCCACAAGGCGCCGCTGCCGCGCCCCGATCCCAGCTTCGTCACCCAATTGATCGCCAATGCCGAGCACATGCCCCAGACGAGCCGGCTTCGCCGCGCCTCGTCCGAAGACGCGCTGATGGCCTATGGCAGCAAGCGCCCGCTGCAAAGCGTCAGCGCGCGGACACGGCAGGTGGCTTGATCAGCGCGGTGGCGCGTCGGGAGAGGACGGCGTGCCGTTGCCCGGCTGAAGCTGCGGCGAGGGGATTTCCGGCGAGGGCGCGCCCTGCACCGGCTTGGGCGCCGGATGATCCATCAGCACGGATTCGGCGACGGATTGCGCCGACGGTGCCGGCTGCGGCGCAATCACCGGCTCGAACTTGCGCTCGGACGCCACATCCTCCTCCGGCGCTTCCTGGCGCTTGGCCTTGCGTGGCGCCGCCACCGTCGTCTCGGCGACATAGGTGACGCGACGGCGCGTGCGCTGGGCGATGCCGCCGAGGAAGTCGGCCATCGCGAGCAGCACCAGCAGGAAATAGGTGGAGTTGCCGAATTTGGGCCACATCACGAATTCGGCGGCGGCCGCGCCGAACACGATCAGCGACAGCAGGTGATCCATCAGGAATTTCGAGCCGGGCCGCGCGCCCTTGACCACCTCGAGCAGCAGCAGCACCACGCCGAGCGCGAGCAGCAGGTCGGCGAGCGTAACCGGCCAGGTCTCACCGGACACCATCGGCACCTTGAACAGCACGTCCGTAAAGGACACCGTCGGCATCAGGAAGGCGATGATGTTGTAGACCGCGAGCGGAATCAGAAGCAGCGGGAAACCGACCATCGGCAAAATGCCTTCTCGATCAAGATATCCGGACAGGACAATGCGGCGGCGAAGCATTTGCTCCGCCGCCGTCACCGTCTATCTCATGGGTTGGCCGAAATCAGGCGGGCCCAATCCTCCCGCCTAAAGAAAGGTCCTGCCTTCAGGACTCTTTCTTCTTCAGGACCTGGCGGCCCTTGTACATGCCGGTCTTGAGGTCGAGATGGTGCGGACGACGGAGCTCGCCGGAGTCCTTGTCTTCCACATAGGTCGGCTTCTTGATGGCGTCTGCCGAGCGGCGCATGCCACGGCGCGACGGCGAGGTTTTTCTTCTCGGAACGGCCATTTCAATATCCTCTAGGGATTGGTGTCATCAGGGCATCGTCCGCGAAAGGACGGCTCAGCACCCGCAATACGAGGCGAGCTGAATGCCGATCAAGGCCGCGCTTATAGAGGAAGGCTGGCCGTAAAGCTAGGCTCTTGGGCCGGAAAATACGCCCGAAATGGGCCCGAAATCAGCGATTTTCGCGCCAGCAGGTCGCAAGCGAGCTCGCCTGCCCCCGCGCCATATAGGTCGCCGCCAGCCGCCTGACACCGGGTCCCGGGGTCCGGGCACTGCGTTTGACCGGATTGGGCAGGGTCGAGGCCAGAAGGGCGGCTTCCCGGGGGGAGAGGTTGGCGGCCGACTTGCCGAAGGCATAGAGGCTGGCCGCTTCGACGCCAAACTGCCCCTGTGGACCGAGCTCTGCGATGTTGAGGTAAATCTCCAGGATCCGCGGTTTGGGCAGGACGAGGTCGATCCACAGCGCCAGCGGGAATTCCAGCGCCTTGCGGACGAAGTCCCGCCCCTGCCAGAGGAACAGGTTTTTTGCGACCTGCTGAGTGATGGTGGAGGCGCCCCGGAACGGCGTACCGTCCTCCTGGGCGTCATCGATCGCCTCACGCAGCGCACCCCAGTCGATGCCACGATGCTTGCAGAAATGGGCGTCCTCGGCTGCCACCACCGACCGCGGCAGATAGGGCGACATCGCCGCCAGATCGATCCATTGCCGCTGCATCGGCGCGCCCCGAAGCGAACGCCAGGCCATCAGCGTCGAAACCGGATGGCCGGTCCGGTAAAACGGCGCGATCACATAGGGCGCGAGAGCCACGACCGCGAGCACGACCAGCAGGATCTTGACGATGCGCAAATCGACCTTTCCGGCGCAAAATGAAACGCGGCCACGGGCTGGGCCATTAAGTCTGTGATAATTCTGGCCTTTTCCAGCACTTTTTAGGCCTTCCAAACGATTGACTGAGGCGGGCGCATAAAGGATTGTCCGGCCGAATTTTAGTTCTGGAGCCCTTCTTGATGACCGGCACGTCCCCGTCCGATTTCGCCAAACGTCTGGACAAGACCGCTGATGACACCGAGGCCCTGCTCGGGCGCCTGCTGTCGGACGACATCCTGCACGACGAGATCGCCCGGCCCAAGCGACTGATGGACGCAATGCGCTATTCGAGCCTGAACGGCGGCAAGCGTCTTCGGCCGTTCCTTGTGGTCGAGAGCGCGACCGTATTCGGCGTTCCGCGCGAAGCGGCACTGCTCGTGGGCGCCGCGCTCGAATGCATTCACTGCTATTCGCTGATCCATGACGATCTGCCGGCCATGGACAATTCGGACCTGCGCCGCGGCCGCCCCACCCTGCACAAGCAGACCGACGACGCCACCGCGATCCTCGCCGGCGACGGCCTGTTGACGCTCGCCTTCGACATCGTCACCCGCGACGAGATCCATCGCGATGCCAATGTGCGGCTGCTGTTGACGCGCGCGCTGGCGCGCTGCGCCGGCATTGGCGGCATGGTCGGTGGCCAGATCCTCGATCTCGCCGGCGAAGGCCGCTTCGGCGGCAACGAACCGATCGATGTCGCCCGTATTCAGCAGATGAAGACCGGCGCACTGCTGCGCTATGGCTGCATCGCCGGTGCGATCCTCGGCCAGGCCTCGCAGAAAGAATACCAGGCGCTCGACGATTACGGCCGCGCGCTCGGCGAGGCCTTCCAGATCGCGGACGACCTGCTCGACGTCGAAGGCGATGCGGCAGCGCTCGGCAAGCCTTCGGGCCAGGACGCCGCGCTCGGCAAGACCACCTTCGTCACCCAGCTCGGCATCGAAGGCGCCAAGCAGCGCGTGCGCGACCTGCTCGCGCGCGCCGACAGCGCCGTGTCGATCTTCGGCGACCGCGCCGCCGTGCTGCAAGCCGCGGCGCGCTTCGTCGCCGAACGGAAGAACTGACGTTGGGTTTGCACCTCTCCCGCTTGCGGGAGAGGTCGCGCCGAAGGCGCGGGTGAGGGCTCTCTCCCCTCGGGGGTTTTCGCTTGTGGAGACACCCTCTCCCCAACCCTCCCCCGCAAGCGGGGGAGGGAGCGCACCAGCGATGTCGCTCAGGACTTACCGGACGATCTGCATGCAAAAAGAAGATCCCGTCCTCGTCCGCTTCCGCCAGATGTCGCGGCCGATGCGGCTGCTTTATGCCCGGCCGCGAACGTTCATCGCACTCGCTATCGGCGTCCTCGTCTGCCTGCTGCTGCCGGGCACGCACCGGCTGGTGACGCGGCTCTTGTTCGGCTGGGACGCGCTGATCGCGGTCTATCTCGTGCTGGTCTATGCGATGATGCTGTGCAACGACCACCAGCACATCCGTCGCGCCGCCGCGATGCAGGACGACGGCCGCTTCGTCATCCTGCTGGTGACGGCGACCGGCGCCTTCGCCAGCATCGCGGCGATCGTCTCCGAGCTCGGCACGTCGCATCGCGGCGTCCTGGAGCTGACGATCGCGATCACCACGATCGCGCTGTCATGGGCTGCGGTGCACACGACCTTCGCGCTGCATTACGCGCATGATTATTATCGGCACGGTACGGCAGGAGGCCTTCAGTTTCCGAGCGGCGACAAGGAAGACCACGCCGATTATTGGGATTTCGTCTATTTCTCGTTCGTGATCGGCATGACCGCGCAGGTCTCCGACGTCGGCATCACCGACAAGACCATCCGCCGCACGGCGACGGCGCACGGCATCGTGTCCTTCATCTACAACACGGCGTTGTTGGCGCTGACGGTGAACATCGCTGCAAGCGCGATTGCGACCTGAACTCACTCCAGGGAGTCGTCCTGGCGAAAGCCAGGACCCATTACCCCAGGGAGAAGTTGCTGCGCTGAGTTGCCAAATCAAGGCCGGTGGCAATGGGTCCTGGCTTTCGCCAGGACGACCATGTGGGGATACCGCGATCGCTAGTAACAGACCTCGGCATTGGCGTCGTTGCCGGGGCCGCCGCCGCCGCGATATTCGAGACGGCAGCCGCGATGCACCGGACGGCAGCCACCGCTATTGCAGTAGACCTGCCCGCCACCTGTCGCGCGGCCGGCGCCAGCGGCAGCAGCAATGCCGGCAGCGGCGCCATAACCGCCCGCTGCGCCAGCGGACTGCCGACGCTGCCGTGCAGGACGCTCATCTCCGTCGTCGCGCTTGGCAGTTACACGCTTGGCCGTTGCGGGCTTGGCGGCACGCTGCTTCTCGCACTCATTGTCGTCGTTGACCGCATAGCCGTCACGACAGACGATCTTGCTGCACTTGTCGCCGTCGGCCTTGAAGCCGTGCTCACAGACCAGCGGGCAGACGCGCGACGGTTTTGACTTGACCGCATCGAGCGCATCGGTGCTCGCCACCTTCACGTCGAGCTTGGTGCCGGCATAACGGTTGAACTGCGACAGCGACCGCTGCGACGACGTATTCCAATTGCCGTCGGCCTGCCCGGAGAAGCAGCCGACGCGGCCGAGTTCGGTCTGCACCGAGCGGCTGAGATCGGCCGGTGCAATCGCAGGCGTCAGCGCGGCGACGTTGGTGCTGGCCGTGCTGGCCGGGGCAGCGCCCGGTGCCGCAGCGGCGAGGTCGACGCGCTGCTGCTCAGCCACGGCGGCCTGCTGCTGCGCCTGCTCCTTCGCTTTCTGGGCGGCAAGCTGCGCCTGTTCGGCGGCTTTCGCATCGGCCGCAGCCTTGACCTGCGCATCCTTCTGCGCGCCGAGGGCGGCGAGACGATCGCGCTCGGCCTCGGCCTGCTTCGCCTTCGCGATCGCCGCGGCATGAGCCTGCTCGGCGCCGATCTTCTCGACCTGGAGCTTGGCAAGGCTCGCATAGAAACCGTCGGGATGCTGGGCGAGGAAGGCATCCCACGCCGCTCTGTTGCCGACCTGGAGCGCGAGCTCGTAATCGCGGCGGATATCGGCCTGCGGGTTCGCCGCAGGCGCGGGGGCCGCAGCCGTCATCTTCACCGGCACCAGCGGAACATCCTCGCCGCCGAGCGAGCCATAGACGAACGGCTCCTGCTTGTTGCCGGTCGACTTGAGCACGTCGTCGCGCACGAAGCCGAAGGCGCGACGGACGTCGAGGCCTGGCGTCGTCAGATGCTTCGACAGCGCCACCGTGAACGGGCTGTTGGCGCCGTCGCCGTCCTGCGCCGTGAAGCCGGCCTTGGCCGAATAGGCGATCAGCGTGTTGGGGCTGGTCGGCTCGACCTGGGCGAGGCCGCGGCCGATGCCGCGCGAAGCAATCGTGCGCTTCATCCTCTTGCCGAACGGATTGTCGCGGCAGGCATCCAGGATCACCAGGCGGAGCTGCTTTGCGGGCTCGACCGCGACCAGGATGCGATCGAGCGAAAGCGCCTCGTCGTAGACGTCGGTGTCGCGCTCGAGCTTGGCATCGACGGGGATCAGATAGTTGGAGCCTTCGACCTCGATGCCGTGGCCGGCATAGTAGACCACGGCGATGTCGGCATCGCGGGTCGCATCCGCAAAGTCGCGGAGTACCCGCCGCGTATCCAGCGCCGACAAATCGTGCCGGGAATCGACGACATCGAAGCCGGCCTCCTTCAGCGTCTTCGCCATCACCGAACCGTCATTGACGGGATTGGCCAGCGACGGCGCGTGCTGATAGGCCGAATTGGCGAGCACCAGCGCAACGCGCTTGCCGGCGAAAGCAGGTTGGGCGCCGAGCAGCAGCGCGAGGGCGAGGAGAAGCGGACAAAGTCTGAGCAAATTGCGCATGACACGACTTCCGAAATTCGGGGCCGCTTGGGCCCTTTGGGACCGCTTTAGCAAGATCCACCGCGGGCGCTTGTGATGGAGGTCACGAAGGTGCCAACGACAAGCGGAAAGGCCACTTTTGTTTGTCGCACCAGCGGGATCGCGGGTTCGCCGGGAGGATCGGGTTCCCTCAGACAACGCCGATGTGCTCCCGATATTGCGGCAGATTGTCCGTAATTTCATGCCAGGGCGCCTTCGAGCCCACGAAAATATGGGCGCTCGGCCGGATCGAGGGGGTATCGACCAGGGTTCCCATGGCAACATGGACCCATGCTCCTCCACGCACCCGGGAATAGAGCAGCGAGCCGCACCGGGCGCAGTGCGCGTCATGGGTGGTGTCGTCGCCGAAAATGATTCGCTGGTCGCCGCCCCTGACGATGCGGAGCTGGTCCTGGGTAATGCCGGCGAACGGCTTGAAGGCGGCGCCGGTGGTGCGGCGACAGTTCGAGCAGTGGCAGTTCATCGCATAGGAGAACGCATCCGCCACCTCGAAGCGCACGGTGCGGCAATAGCATTCGCCGATCAGGATACGGGCGTTCGATTTCTCTGATGCGGTCATTTCAGCGTCCTCGCAATTGGCGACAGACACCCATAGCGCATTTTGATGCGCACGACTAAGTTCACCCCAAGCCATCATTCGAAGGGATGACCCATGAGCCCAAATCGTTCAAGTGTCGAAGCCGTCGTGCAATCCTATTTCGACGGCCTCTATGAGGGCGACGCCGAAAAGCTCGGCGCCATCTTCCATCCCTCCGCCGACCTGCGCTGGGTCGAGAAGGGCGAATTGCAGGTGCTGACCGTGCCGGACTGGCTCGACCGCGTGCGCAAGCGCCCCTCCGGCAAGGCCGAAGGCAAGCCGCGCGAGGATTTCATCGTCACCATCGACCGTTCGGACGACAACACCGCCTTCATCAAGGTCCGGTGCCAATTGCCGCCGCGCTATTTCACCGACTATTTGGTGGCGATGAAACTCGCCGACGGCTGGCAGATCGTGTCGAAGTCGTATCGGTACGACCTGAGGGAGTGAAGGGTCTCTCGACCCTCCGCTGCCCGAATTCGGACTCGCTCTCTTCTATTCTCCGTCAGTGCGGGGCCAACTCTCGCCACACGTCATTGCGAGGAGCCCTTGCGACGAAGCAATCCAGAATCCCTCCGCGGAGAGACTCTGGATTGCTTCGCTGCGCTCGCAATGACGGTGCGGATGGAGCATAAGCTACATCTCCCTGCCACACTCGCCCGAAAGTCCCCCATGTCTCTCGATCGCCGCGCCCTGCTCGCCTCGCTGTGCTGGATGGCCGCTTCTCCCGCGCTTGCCGCGGCTGCGCCGCCTGAGCTCGAAACCTACGAACGCGAGAGCGGCGGGCGGATCGGGGTCTATGCGGAGAACCTCGCGACCGGCGCAAAGCTCGCCTGGCGCGCCGACGAACGGTTCGTGATGTGCTCGACATTCAAGGCCTCGCTCGCCGCTTGTGTACTGGCGCGGGTCGATCGCGGCGAGGAGCAGCTTGCGGCTATGATTCCTTACGGCCAAGCCGACCTCTTGGAGTACGCGCCGGTTGCCAAGCAAAATCTCGCGGCCGGCGCAATGTCGGTCACTGAGATGTGCAAGGCGATCGTCGAGCTCAGCGACAACACCTGCGCCAATCTGCTGCTGGCGCGGATCGGCGGGCCGGCCGCGCTCACCGCGTTCTGGCGATCGATCGGCGATACCACCTCGCGGCTCGACCACAACGAGCCCGAACTCAACCGCTCCCGGCCGGGCGATCCCCGGGACACCACGACGCCGGCGGCGATGGCCGGAAACCTGCGCCGCCTCGTGCTGGGGGAAGCATTGTCACTGACCTCGCGCGCGCAGCTCACCGAATGGATCGTGAACTGCAAGACCGGCGCAAACCGGCTGCGCGGCGGCGTGCCGGCAGGCTGGAGGATCGGCGACAAGACCGGCAACAACGGCAAGGACGCATCGGGCGATATCGCGGTGGTGTGGCCGCGGCCGGATGCCCCGATCCTGATCGCGGCCTATACCCAGGGCGGCACGCCGAGCGCCGCACAGATCGCGGCGGCGTTCGCGCGGATCGGGCGGATGGTGGCCGAGCGGCTGGCGTGAGCCGCGCGCATTGACGCAGCAGTCGCTTCCGGGTCAAGACAGACCGTCATGGAAGCGAAGTTTCAGACCTTTCTCATCCTGCTGGCCGTGCTGGCAGGCGTGGCGCTGGCCGCACGCCGCTTCAACGTCGCCCCCGCCATCCTGCTGATGCTGGCCGGCGTCGGCCTCGCCTTCGTGCCGGGCATGCCATCGGTGGAACTGCCGCCGGAGCTGGTGCTGCTGCTGGTGCTGCCACCGCTGATCTACTCGGCAAGCGTCGCCATGAGCTGGCGCGAGTTCAAGAAGAATTTGCGTCCGATTGTGCTGCTCGCAGTCGGCGCGGTGATCTTCACTGCAGCCATGGTGGCGGCCGCCACGCATTACATGATCGGCCTGCCGTGGACCATCGGCTTCCTGCTGGGGGCCATCGTCGCGCCGCCCGACGTGGTGGCGCCGCTCGCGATCGCGCGCCGGCTGCACATGCCGCGCCGGATCCTGGTCGTGCTCGAGGGCGAAGGGCTCGCCAACGACGCCACCGCGTTGATCCTCTACCGCTTTGCGCTCGCCGCGATCATGGTCGGGCATTTCTCGCTGCCGCTGGCGGCCGGCGAATTCCTCCTCATCATCGCCGGCGAGATCGCCTTCGGCATCGGCGTCGGGTGGCTTTCCCTGCGTTTCCGCAAATGGTCGGGTGATCCGCAGGTCGAGCTCACGCTGTCGCTGATCACGCCTTACGTCTCCTACTGGCTGCCCGAGCATGTCGGCGGCTCCGGAGTGATCGCAACGGTCGCCTGCGGGCTTTATGTGAGCTGGAACGGTCCGCTGCTGATTTCTTCCGCGACGCGGCTGCAGGGCATCTTCTTCTGGGACCTCGTGATCTATTTGATCGAGGGCCTCTTGTTCCTGCTCACCGGCTTCCAGATGCGCGCGCTTTACGAGAAGTCGAAGGCCTTTCCGCTCGACGATATCCTGATCGCGACCGCCGTGGTTCTGGTGATCGTCGTGATCGCGCGCTTCGCCTGGCTCTATCCCGCGACCTATCTGCCGCGGATGCTCAGCAAATCGCTGCGCCAGCGCGATCCGTCGCCGCCCTGGCAATGGGCGTTCACGCTCGCCTTCACCGGCGTGCGCGGCGCGGTGTCGCTGGCGGCGGCACTGGCGCTGCCGTTCACGCTTCCGGACGGCGAAGCATTTCCGTACCGTGACCTGATTCTGTTCGTCGCCTTCGGCGTCATCTTCATCACGCTGATCGGCGTCGGCCTGACGCTGCCGCCAGTGGTGCGCTGGCTCGGCATTGCCGAGGCCGGCCGCAACGAGCATGTCAGCGAGCACGAGGCCGAGATCGCAGCACGCCGCCAGGCGCTTGACGCCGCACTGAGGTCGCTCGACGCGCTGACCGCGGAGAAGGAGGTATCGGACGAGGTGATGCGGCTCCTTCGTGCCCGCCACGAGATCCGCATCAATCAGCTTCCGGATTTGCTCGATCCCACCCACCACGACGTCTCCGCCGCCGGCATCGCACTGACCCGGGAGCTGATCGTCGCCGAGCGCAAATTCATCCACGACCTCTTGCGCGACGGTCAGATCACCGACGAGACGCGGCGGCGGATCGAGCGGGATCTCGATCTGGAGGAGGCGAGTTTGGCAAACAGAGAGTATCGGGGCGCGCCGCTGTAGCTTCCTGTCGTCATTGCAAGCGCAGCGAAGCAATCTACCGCCGCTCGCAAAACTCCCTCATCGCGGCCGCAACGGCCCCCGCAACCGCGTCCTGCCGCTCCGACGAATTCATTTCCATCTCCTCGTCGCGGTTGATGATCGAGCCGGCCTCGAGCAGCACCGCGGCGCTTCTCGTCCGCGAGAGCACGACGAGCCCGTCGTAGCGGTAGACGCCGACGTCCTTGTCCAGCAGCTGGTGCCGGTAGCGGCCCATCACCGGAAGGGTGTATTGCCTCGCATAGTGCAGGCCCTGCTCCTTCAACTGCCTGCCGATCATCCGGGCCAGCAACAGGCTGGTGGCGAAGTGCGGATTCTGGTGCGACACGAACAGCGAATGTCCCGAAAAGCGGTCGCTGAAATAGCTGTTGGCGCCGTCGAATTCCCAGCTCTCGAGCAGCTTGTCCGGCACCGAATCGTGATGGACCGAGAGGAACAGATCGGTCCGGCCGTCATTCGCGGCACTGACGCGCTTGAACAGGCTCGCCCTCGCCTTGCCGTCCGTGACGAGCAGGCGGGTTGCGGCAAAGCCTTCGGACTTGAGCTTTGCTGCGATCAGACTTGCGAGACGGAAGTTGAAGCCGAACTCCGGATCATTGCGCGCGCTCAACGCGCCGTAGGAGTCCGGGGTGTGTCCGACATCCACGACGATCCGGAATTTCGGCATCTCGCATTTGGCCGGCGCTGCCGCCCTCATTTGCGTCTTTGCAGCCTTCCGCGTCCTGGCCGCCTGGCTATCGTCAACCGACAAGAGCAAGAACGGGATCAGCGAAATGGCGATAGCGGCGATCGAGCGCCACGACCTCCTCACACCGGCCGCTCCCCCTTCACCGTCACCCGCGTGCCGGAGCGCGTATGCGGCCAGTAGTCCCACATCGCGCGGTGCTGGGTGCAGCGGTTGTCCCAGAAGGCGATGGCATTCTCGGTCCAGCGGAAGCGGCACTGGAACAGCGGGTTCTCGGCATGCAGGTAGAGATAAGCGAGCATCGCATCGCTCTCGTCGCGCGGGATGCCGTTGATGTGGCGGGTGAAGCCGCGGTTGACGTAGAGCGCCTTCCTGCCCGTGACCGGATGCGTGCGCACCACCGGGTGCTCGGCATGCGGATAGGAGGGACGGTCGGCGACGCCGTAGTTGGCGTAGAGGCCGCGATAGATCGGTTCACCGTCATGCAGCGCGGACAAGCCGTCGAGATAGGCCTTCATGCGATCCGAGAGGGCGTCATAGGCCGCATACATGTTGGCGAACAGCGTGTCGCCACCGCGCGGCGGACATTGCTTGATGTAAAGGATCGAGCCCATCGGCGGCTCGAGATCGCAGGACACATCCGAATGCCAGCCCTCGCCGTTGGCGCGCGGCGAGTCCTTGTCGGCGTAGATCTTCATCAGCGCCGGGTCTTCGTCCTCGTGCGGTGCGGCCGGATGAAAATGCAGCTCGCCGAACTTCCGGCCGAAGGCGAGATGCTGTTTGGGCGTGATGTGCTGGTCGCGGAAAAAGATCACGAGGTTTTCGGCAAGCGCGCGGTGGATCTCGTCCATCTGCCGGTTGGAGCGGCTATCGCCCTCGACGAGCCTGCCGATGTCGACGCCGGAGATTTCCGCGCCGATGATGGGCGTGAGCTTTTCGACCGCGATGGTCTCATAAGGGGCGCCGTCATCGGCGGTGTGGCGATAGCGCGGACCTTGCTTGCCGGCGAGTGAGCTCATGGCGTGTCTCCCGATCATTTTGATTGAGAGCATGGTAGCGCGCGGCGATGGATGTGCAATCTGCACTGCAAACATGGCCGTCGTCCCGGACAGCGTAAGCGCAGATCCGGGACCCATAACCACAGGGTTAGGTTTGGCGAAGACTCGGAGTGACGACCTGCCATAACCACAGACTCTGTGGTTATGGGTCCCGGATCTGCGCGCGCTTGCGGCGCGCTTGTCCGGGACGACGGAGGTGTGTGGGGCGAGAGTAGAGAAAACTACTCCGCCGCCGTCACCGGCACCTTGGCGCCCTGGCCGTAGCGCTGGTCGATGTAGTCGATCACCAGCGCCTTGAAGTCGGCGGAGATCGTGGGCCCGCGCAAGGTGCGGAACTTCTTGCCGTCGACGAACACCGGCGCGGCCGGCGCTTCGCCGGTGCCGGGAAGCGAGATGCCGATATTGGCGTGCTTGGATTCGCCGGGACCGTTGACGATGCAGCCCATCACCGCGACGTTGAGCTCTTCCACGCCGGGATATTTCGTCTTCCAGGTCGGCATCTCGTCGCGGATGAAATCCTGGATCGAGCGGGCCAGTTCCTGGAACGTGGTCGAGGTGGTGCGGCCGCAACCGGGACACGCCGCGACCAGCGGCACGAAGGTGCGGAAGCCCATGGTCTGCAACAGCTCCTGGCCGACCTGCACCTCACGGGTACGGTCGCCGCCGGGCTCCGGCGTCAGCGAGATGCGGATGGTGTCGCCGATGCCCTGCTGCAGCAGGATGCCGAGCGCGGCCGAGGACGCCACGATGCCCTTCGAGCCCATGCCGGCCTCGGTCAGACCGAGATGGATGGCATAATCGGAACGGGAGGCGAGATCCTGGTAGACCGCGATCAGATCCTGCACCGCCGAGACCTTGGCCGACAGGATGATGCGGTTCTTCGGCATGCCGAGCTCTTCGGCGCGCGCGGCTGACAAGAGCGCCGACTGCACCATGGCCTCGCGCGTCACCGCGCGCACGTCGCGCGGATCGGCCGAGGCAGCATTCTCGTCCATCAGCTTGGTGAGCAGTTCCTGGTCGAGTGAGCCCCAATTGGCGCCGATGCGCACCGGCTTGTTGTTCTTGTTCGCGATCTCGATGATGTCGGCGAACTGGGTGTCGCGCTTGTCCTTGAAGCCGACATTGCCGGGATTGATGCGGTATTTGGCGAGCGCCTCGGCGCAGGCCGGATAGGCCGCAAGCAGCTTGTGGCCGATATAGTGGAAGTCGCCGATCAAGGGCGTGCTGATGCCGCGCTTGGCGAGGCCGTCGCGGATATGCGGAACGGCGGCAGCGGCTTCCTCGCGGTCCACGGTGATGCGAACCATTTCGGAACCGGCGCGCGCGAGCGCTGCGACCTGGGCGATGGTGCCGTCGATGTCGGCGGTGTCGGTGTTGGTCATCGACTGCACGACGATCGGTGCACCGCCGCCCACTGAGACGTCGCCGACCTTGACCTGGGTGGTCTTGTGCCGGGGCGCGGGGCCCGCGAGGTCGGAATCGATGGTGTTTTCGAGCTTGTTCATGGGGTCCAAATATCAGGTTTTGGTGACGTTCAGCAATGCATCGCGCGGCGCCGCAGCCGTTTGGTTCGGACGGTTAACCAGAAAAAGCCCAACAATTACAAGGACCGCAGCGGCCCCGAATGTCAGGCTTAAGGTGTCGTGCATGATGAAATAGCTACCGACCACGCCAAACAAAGGGGTGATGAAGGTAAAAGCCGACAATTTGCTGGCCGAATAAGCCTTCACCAGCGCGAACCAAAGCGTGAACGTGGTTCCCACCACCCAGATCGCCTGGAAGGCCATGAGGGCGAGCGATAGTGGCGCCGGCGTGTGCGTGATGGATTCGCCGAACAGCCAGGCTGCCAGCCCCAGGATCGGGATCGAGGTCGCGACCTGGTAGCCCAGCGCCTTCTCGGGCGCGGCGAAGCGCAGCCGCGTGCCCTTGGCGACCAGCGTGGTCGCCGCCCACAACGCCGCGCCGCCGACGATCATGAGGTCGCCGAGCAACACCTTGGCATCGACATCCGGCTGCGGCACGCCGATGGCGAGTGCGACGCCGGCAAAGCTCACGGCGAGCCCCAGCCATTGCGTACCGCCGAGCCGCTCGCCGAGCACTTGGTAGGAGCCGAGCGCGACGAAGAACGGGGCGGTGTAGAGGAACACGACCGCGCGCGACGCCGGCGTGAAGCGCAGGCCCTGGAAGATCAGAACGAACTCGATGCCGAACATCAGTCCGGCGATGAGGCCGGGCTTCCAGGTGCCGTCACGTTCGAAGAAATTGACGCCACGTAAGGTGCCGATGATGAACAGCACCGGCAGCGCGCCCATTGAGCGGATCGTGGCCTGGAGCATCGGCGGGATGTCCGGCAGCACCAGCTTCACCGCAATCTGGTTGAACCCCCAGGTCAGGCACAGCATCAGCATCAGGGCGATGGCGCCGGCACTGAGGGGACGTGCGGCGGATGGTATGGCTTGTGGCGAGGACATCTCTTCCCGAATACCGGCTTTGTGCCGTTGTTGCTTTAAGCAGCTTTCTGACAATGGGTGCAGACGCCCGTGATCTCCACCACGGACAATTTGGGGGCGAAGCCTGAGCTGCGCGCGGCGGCATTGAGATCCTTGGCGAAGGAGGCCGACGGGATCTCGCCGACCAGGCCGCAGCGCTCGCAGATCAGGAACGCGACGGCCGAGGTCGCGTCGTGGTCATGGGCGGCGCAGGCGAGATAGGCATTGCGGCTCTCGATGCGATGCACGAGGCCGTTGGCCATCAAGAAATCGAGGGCACGATAGACCGTGATCGGCGCCGGTCGCGCCATCGACTTGGCGAGCTCGTCGATCACCTCATAGGCGCCGAGTGGACGGTGGCTGGAGAGCAGCGCCCCGAGCACCTGACGGCGTATCGGCGTGAATTTCTGCGCGCGCTGCTCGCAGACCTGTTCGGCATGCGCCAGCGCATCCGCAGTGCAGCGGCCGTGATCGTGGTCAGGCGCGGGGAATGCCGGCTTTGCGAGGGTCATGCGGCCCATTTTCTAGCATTTCGGCGAGGGAACCCAAAGCGCGACACTTCGGATGGCTGTCAGCCATGCTCTCGCTGCGGGACAGCGTCGCATCAATCTGCGCTGGAATAATCATAAGCTTGCTTATTATATTGCAGGCTCATTGGAGATTAAGCTCATGACCCGCGGGTCTGTCGACCAGAACTTCCTGTTCACGCTCGCCGAGCTCTATCGCCTGCTGCGCGTCTATGCCGACAAGGAGGCGTCGCGCTTCGGCATCACCCGCGCGCAATGGGCGGTGCTGGCCAAGGTGGAGCGCAGCGAGGGCATGAAGCAGTCGGAGCTCGCCGAGCTCCTGGAGGTGCAGCCGATCACGCTGACGCGCCTGATCGACAAGCTCTGCGACAATGATTGGATCGAACGCCGCAGCGACGCCTCGGACCGCCGGGTCAAGCGCCTGTACCTGAAGAAGGCCGGCCGGCAGCTGCTCGGCCGGATGAGCGGGCTCCGGTCCGAAATCACCGCCAACGCGCTCGATGGCATCGCCCCGGCTGATGCGCACCGCCTCCTCACCCAACTCGAAACAATCAAGGAAAACGTGCGGAACGCGACCCAGACCAGCGGCGCGGAGCAAGCGCGTAGGGAGCAGCGCTATGGCTGATCAGGTTCTCAAGTTCCAGCCCGAGCAGAAGAGCGACAGCGGCAAGCCGACCAAGAAAGCCGGCAGCGACCCCCGCCGCCGTCTGGTGGCGGGCCTGCGCCGCTATCGCCGTTTCCTGCTTCTGGTCGTCCTGCCTGTCATCGTCGCCATCGGCGGCATCACCTTCTATTTGCATGGCGGCCGCTATGTCGGCACCGACGACGCCTATGTCGGCGCGCAGAAGGTGCTGGTGACGCCCGACATCTCCGGCAAGATCCAGAAGGTGGTCGTGAAAGAAGGTCAGGTCGTCAAGCAAGGCGACGAGCTGTTCGAGATCGACCCCGTTCCCTTCCGCCACGCGGTAGATGAAGCCAAGGCACAGCTCGCCCAGGCCCGCACGACCTACGACAACCTCGTTGCCAACATCAAGATCTATGGCGACATGCTCAACCTTGCCCAACAGGGCGTCGACCTCAAGCAGCGCGACGTCGAGCGCAAGCAGGCGCTGGTGAAGAACAATTACGGTTCGCAGCTCGATCTCGACAACGCGGCGAATGCGTTGGTCACCGCGGGCGCGCAGGCGCAATTCATCAAGCAGCAGCTCTCCAACGCCAAGACGCAATTGCTCGGCGATCCCGCGTTGCCGCTGGAGCAGTTCCCGCCCTACGCGCAGGCGAAAGCCAAGCTGGACGACGCCCAGCGCAACCTCGACCACACCGTGCTGCGCGCGCCGATGGACGGCGTGGCGACGCAGGTCGAGCAGATTCAGCTCGGCCGTTACGTTGCCGCCGGCGCGCCCGTGTTCTCCATCATCGACGTCGCGCATCCCTGGGTCGACGCCAATCCGAAGGAGAGCGACCTCACCTATGTGGCAGAAGGCCAGCCCGTCACGCTCGAGGTCGACGCGTTCCCGAATCACGTCTTCAAGGGCAAGATCGGCTCGCTCTCGCCCGGCACCGGCGCGCAATTCGCGATCCTGCCGCCGCAAAATGCCACCGGCAATTTCGTCAAGGTGGTGCAGCGCGTGCCGGTCAGGATCTATTTCGACGAGACCGACAAATACGTGCGGAAGCTGAAAGCCGGCATGAGCGTCTACGCCACCATCGACACCGGCCACCGGCGCTCACTCGCCGGCCTGTTTGGCCTGTCGGCGACAGCGGGCCAGGACCACGACAAGGACTGATCCGATGTCCGGCCCCAATGCCAGCCTGATGGTCCCCGGCCTGCGCCGGAACATGGTGACGATCTGCGCCATGACCGCGACCATCATGCAGGCGTTGGACACCACCATCGCCAATGTCGCTTTGCCCTACATGCAGGGCACGCTCTCGGCCTCGCAGGACCAGATCAACTGGGTGCTGACCTCCTACATCGTCGCCGCCGCGATCATGACGGCGCCGGTCGGCTGGATCGCCAACCGCTTCGGCCGCAAGCGCATCTTCATCATCTGCTCGGCCGGCTTCACCATGGCGTCGGTGCTGTGCGGCCTCGCGCAGGACATCAACCAGATGGTGCTGTTCCGCCTGCTGCAAGGCGTGTTCGGCGCCGCGCTGGTGCCGCTGTCGCAATCGGTGATGCTGGATTATTACACGCTCCACGAACGCGCCAAGGCGATGTCGATCTGGGGCATGGGCGTGATGATGGGCCCGATCATGGGACCGTCGCTGGGCGCCTGGCTCACCGAGACCTATTCCTGGCACTGGGTGTTCTTCGTCAATCTGCCGTTCGGCGCCATCACCGTGCTCGGGCTGATCGTCTTCATGGACGAGACCCGGAAGGATTTCAGCCTCAAATTCGACTGGTTCGGCTTCGCCGCGCTGGCGATCGCGATCGGCGCGCTTCAGCTCGCGCTCGACCGCGGCGAGCAGCTGGGCTGGCTGGAATCCAACGAGATCCTGGCGGAGTTCATCGTCTCCGCTATCGCCTTCTACTTCTTCCTCGCACATTCCTTCACGACCTCGACGCCGTTCATCCGCTTCGCGCTGTTTCGGGATCGCAACTTCGTCACCGGCTGCGTGTTCATGATCGTGATGGGACTCGTGCTGTTCTCGACCATGGCGCTGGCCTCGCCCTACATGCAGAACGTGATCGGCTATCCCATCATCACCGCCGGCCTGCTGCTGGCGAGCCGCGGCTTGGGCACCTTTTTCGCCATGATGCTGGTCGGCCGCATGATGCGCTATTTCGAGGCGCGCACGCTGATCATCACAGGGCTGGCGCTGACTGCAGGCTCGCTGTTCCAGATGACCGGCTGGACCGACCTGACCCAGGTGCCGGAGATCGTCACCGTCAGCGTCATCCAGGGCTTCGGCTTCGGCCTCGTCTTCGTGCCGCTCTCGACCGTGGCGTTCCTGACGCTGTCGAACGATCTGCGCACCGACGGCACCGCGATGCTGACCCTGATGCGCAACGTCGCGAGCTCGGTCGGCATTTCCGTCGTCATCGCCGAGCTGACGCAGGGGACGCGGCGGACCTACGCGATCCTCTCCGAGCACATCAACCCGTTCAACCACGCGCTCCAGATGCCCAGCGTCAGCGGCATGATCAATCTCTCCACCGACGCCGGCCGCGCCATGGCCGACAGAATGGTCAGCGTGCAGGCGCAGATCATCGCCTTCGCGCACGATTACCAGCTGGTGATGGTCTTTATCCTCTGCACCATCCCGCTCGCTTTGCTGATCGGCTCGACCAAGGCCACACTGCGCAAGCAGGCCGCGGGGCCGGAGCACGCGGTGATGGAGTAGGCAGCTATAGTTTCCGCTGTCGTCCTGGACAAGCGAAGCGCAGATCCAGGACCCATTACCCCCGGCGGAAATTTGGCGAAGACTCGCGGTTGCCAGCTCGTGCCACAACCTCTCCCTGGGGTAATGGGTCCTGGCTTTCGCCAGGACGACATCGGATTTGCGGGACGAGTTACCCCAACAACTCCTCGCACCCCAGATCCTCGACCGCCATCATGATCCGCTCCAGATGGTGCCACCAGATCACCGGCGGGATGTTGATGGCCCATTGCCAGACCGGCTTAGTGATGTGCCAGAGCACCGACAAGCGGTAGTCACGATCGAGCGCGCCGCGCGTGTATCCGGTGACGCCGCTTGCGAGCAATGTCTCGTGATAGAGATTGAGCAGGGGGCGCTCGAGCGCCTGCCGGCGCTCCGGAAACCAATGAAGCGCCATCATGTAAGCGAGGTCGTTGGTCGGGACATTGACGCCCCACAGGTCGAAATCGAAGATGCGCACGGTGTCGGCAACGCCAGCGCGCGGCAGGAAAAAATTCCAGGTATGGGCATCGCCATGGGTGATGCTGAGGTTACGGCGCGAATGGTAGCGCTCGGGTAGCCGGGCCGACTGGTCAATCAGGCGACGATAGAGGAGCCGGCGTTCTTCGCTGAGGCGATCGCCGAGCAGATCGGCGAACCGGTCGTAATGGCCGGCAAAGGTCTCCATGTGCTGCGCGCTGTCTTCGGGGCTCGCCCAGGTGCCGATCGTGTCGCCGAGATCGGGATGGTCCCACCAGGCCGCATGCCAACGCGCGAGCGTGGTGACGATCGCGACTATTTGCTCGCGCGACGGCGGCAGTGGCCATTGGGTTGCGATCTCATGGCTATCGGTGAGGTCCTCGAGCAGGAGATGCCAGGTCCCGCCCGGCTCGTCGAAACGTCCGTCGAAGCAGCGCGGCACCAACCCCCACGGCATGTTCGGAGCGAGCTTCGTATAGAAGGCCACCTCGTGCCGGCCGCCATCGGCGAGCGTCTTGGCAAAATCGGCATGTGGCGTCTTGAGGATCAGCGATTGCGGCGCGCCGGCCGATTCGCCGACATAGCGCAGTCCAAGGCGGGCAATGTGCGACACCACGGTGTCACGCCGATGCAGCACCTTCACCTCGCGGACTGCGCCAGCGTCCAGCACGCCGCCTCTGCGTAGCGCGGCCGTCAGTCGGGCGGGCTCAATGACCGCCGGCAATTGTGGGGATGTCATAACCACGATGCCCCTGTCCCGCGCCATACTGCACGATCATAACCCCACACACCAGCGGCCGAGTTGATGCCGGGCATCAAGCCGCGGCAGTCGAGTCCCGCACGGTCCGCACCACCACCGACCGCAGCTGTTCGAGATTGGCCGCCATGCCGGCGATCGCCTGCCTGACTTCCGCGGCGCGCTCGTTCACCGAGGCAGCGTCGCGGCTGACATTGCCGATCTTGGCCGAGACCTCCTGTGCCGCGGACGCCGATTCGGAAATCGACCGCGTGATCTCCCGCGTCGCGGCATCCTGTTCTTCCATCGCGGCGGCAACCGAGGTCGCGACGCCGTCGATCTCGACGATGTGGCCTCCCATGGTCTCGACGGCATCGACCGCGGCCTGCGTCGAGGTCTGGATTTCGGCAATCAGCCGCCCGATCTCCTCGGTGGACTTGGCGGTCTGATCGGACAGGGATTTCACCTCGGCGGCCACCACCGCGAAGCCGCGGCCGGCCTCGCCGGCGCGCGCCGCCTCGATCGTGGCGTTGAGCGCGAGCAGGTTGGTCTGGCCGGCGATGCCGCCGATCAGATCGGAGACCTCGGCGATCTTCTTCACCGAACCGGCCAGCGCCTGGATGGTCGAGCGCGCCTGCTCGCGGCCGGCGACCGCAGATTTGGTAACCGTGCTGGTCCGCGCGACCTGGCTCGCGATCTCGCGGATCGAGGCGCTCAGCTCTTCCGCCGCAGCCGAGACGGTCTGCGAGCTGCCGAGGGCCTGGGTGGAGGCCGCGGCGACCGCCTGCGATTGCGCGGAGAGCGAACTTGCGATCTCGGACAGGCTGGTGGCGGCGCGCTCCACGCCATGCGTCGCCGCGCTCGCGGTGTCGACCGACCGGCCGGTCTCGCGCTCGACGGTTTCGGCCATCTGCTGCAGGGCGCCGCGTTTGGCGAGTGCGGCCTCCTGTTCCTGCCGCAACTGCTCCTCGCGCAGGCGGGAATTCTCGACCGCCGCCTGCTTGAACACCAGGAGTGCACCGGCCATCGAGCCGACCTCGTCCCGGCGGTGCGCGAAAGGAATGTCGGCGGCGAGATCGCCGGTCGCGAGCTTCTGCATCGTGTCAGTCATGCGCACGATCGGGCGCACCACGCCGAGTGCAACGCCGAGCAGGCCTGCGGCAATGAAGGCGAGGACAGCGGCGGAGACGCCGAGGAGGATGTAGAGCATCGAGCTGTCGCGATCCGCGGCCAGCTTCTCCATGGCGGCATTCTGCTTGTTGGCGCTCTCGACGATGCTGTCGATGACGGTGCGATGCGCGGTGTAGGCGTCCTTGAGCTGCGCATAGGCGCGCTCGGAAGCGGCCGCGTCCTTGGCCTTGAGGGCCGGCAGGAGCTGGTCGGACGCCTTCCAGAATTTCTGCACCTCGGCATCGGATTTCGACACCAGCGCGGTCTTCAGATCAGCCGAGAGGCTGGAGGAGACCCAGAATGCCTTGCGCTCGTCGTAATCCTTGCGGAGCTGAACCAGGCGCTCGCCATGGGCCGCGAGCTGGTCCGGCTCGCGCATGGCGAGGGTGGCCTCGAGATAGGCTTCGATGACGTATTCCGGCGGCGGCAGGATGTCGGCGATGAGGTCGTTGCCGAGCTTGATGTCGGAATAGAGCGGGCCGCCGACCTTGAGCTCGCGTAGCGTATAGAGACTGGTGGAGACCACGGCCGTGAAACCGAGGGCCAGGACGATGCCGAATGCAATGATCGCAGAAGAAAGCGAAAGACGAATTTTCATGGAACAATCCAATGCCGCACGTCAAAATCCGAATGGATCCTAAACGACTGCGGTAAACACGGGATTGCTACGCGCAGAAATTGCACCGCGCGAACTCCGGGAAACTACGGGAAAACGGTCGGGAGGCTTCCGCTACCCCGCTCGGCCGTCGTCCCGGACAAGCGCACCTCGGGCGCGCACAGATCCGGGACGACGCGGGAGTTAAACGTCGAAGAACACCGTCTCGTCGTCGCCCTGGAGCCGCAGGTCGAGGCGGTAGACCGCCTTGCCGCCCTCGCGCGTCGCAACCAGCGTGGCGCGCCGCTCAGTGGGCACCAGCGCCAGCACGGGATCGGCGGCGTTGCCGGCCTCGTCGCTGAAATAGATGCGGGTATAGAGATGCCTGAGCATGCCGCGCCCGAACACCGCAAGCAGGATGTGCGGCGCCTGCGGCTTGCCCTCGGGATCGGGCACCGCGCCCGGCTTGATGGTGTCGAAGGAATAATTGCCGTCCTTATCCGTGCCGCAGCGGGCAAAACCGCGGAAGCTCGCATTCGGCAGCGCACGCTTGTCCTGCGGGTCGGCAAAGCGGCCCTGCGCGTCCGCCTGCCAGATCTCCAGCATGCAATCCGGCACGGCGATGCCGTCGCCGTCGAACACCCGGCCCTCGATGCGGACACGGTCGCCCGTGACGTCGGGCGTCAGCGTCGAGTTGGTGAACGCGTCGTTCCAGGCGTATTCGCCGTTTGGCGTCAGCCCGTATTTGAAGAACGGTCCGACGGTTTGCGATGGGGTGATGCCGTTTGGCTTCACAGAATCCTGCACTTAATGGTTCTCCATAGGCGTGGCGTTCTGGCCGCGCAGCACGATGTCAAAGCGGTAGCACAGCGCCCATTCGGGCTTTGTGTTCTCGAGATCGAACGAGGAGACCATCCGCGCCCGCGCCTTCTCGTCCGGCACCGAATTGAAGATCGGGTCGAACGGGAACAGCGGATCGTTCGGGAAATACATCTGCGTCACGAGGCGCGTGACGAAGGAATGGCCGAAGACCGACAGGTGGATGTGCGCGGGCCGCCACGCATTGTGATGATTGCCCCAGGGATAAGCGCCCGGCTTGATGGTGACGAAGCGGTAGTAGCCAGAGGCATCGCTCACGGTGCGGCCGGCGCCCGTAAAATTTGGATCGAGCGGCGCCGGGTGCTGGTCGCGGACATGGACATAGCGGCCGCAGGAATTGGCCTGCCAGATCTCGACCAGCGAGCTCGGCACGCCGCGGCCGTCCTCGTCGCGGACGTGGCCGTGCACGATGATGCGTTCGCCGAGCGGCTCGCCACTGTGCTGACGGGTGAGATCATTGTCGCCCTGGCGCACCGTCTCATGACCATAGACCGGACCGGTCAGCTCCGACAGGGTGTGGCGCATCGGGATCAAAGGCTTGTTCGGCGCGCGCTTGATCGAGCTCTTGTACTCGGGCGACAGCGGCAGCGGATGCGCCTTGTTGCTGTCCGTGGGATAGATGAATGTCATTTGGCGAACTCCTCCCCGGCCATTGTGGACCGGCCGGTCAACGCTTCCGCCAATCATTATAGGACATAACTAATTTGGGGAAGCGGGTTTCGCGGGCTTCCTTTCTTCACCTCGCCCGCAAGCGGGGACGGGTCAGATCGTCCCGGCGATGCGAAGCATCGTCCGGCGCGATCCGGGTAAGGGGGGTACAGCTCCCTTCGACAAATCATGTGCAGACCCTCTTCCCGTAAAAACCGGGCGAGGGAGCAAAACTAGATCAACCGCACACCTGATATCGCCGACTTCAGCCAGCGTAGCGCCTGCGGCGGCTGCGCTGCGAGCGGGGCGACGACGGCCTTCTCGGTCCGGCATTTCTCGAGCTCAGCCACGAAGTCGGTCGACCATTGTTGGATGGTGTGGCCGCGCAGCTTCTTCATCATTGCGTCCCAGCGCATCTTGCGTTCGGTGAGCGGCATTGAGGCCGCGACCGCGATCGCGCGCGCCATGCCATCGATGTCGTGCGGATTGACCATCAAGGCGGTGTCGAGCTCATTGGCCGCGCCGGCGAACTTCGACAGCACCAGCACGCCGGGATCGGCCGGATTTTGCGCGGCGACGTATTCCTTGGCGACGAGGTTCATGCCGTCATGCAGCGGCGTCACCACGCCGATTTGCGCCGTGCGGTAGAGGCCCGCGAGCACGGTCTGGCTAAAACCCTTGTTCAAATAGCGGATTGGCGTCCAGTCCACTTCGCCGTGACGACCATTGACGTCTGTGACGAGGCGCGCGACCTCGTTCTGGAGATTGCCATAGGCCTCGATGCCACCTCGCGAGGGGTTCGCGATCTGGAGCAGCGAGATGCTGCGCGCAAACTGCGGCTGCTCCGTCCAGAGCCGGTCGAATGCACTGATGCGGTTGACGAGGCCTTTCGAATAGTCGAGGCGGTCGACGCCGATCGCGAGGCGCTCGCCATTGAGGCTGCGCCGCAGCCGCGACACGTCGGGATGCGAGGCCGACTTCGCCGCATATTGCGCGAACTTTTCCGCATCGATGCCGATCGGAAACACTTCACAGCGCGTGCGGCCATGCTGAGAGATCGCAACACCGTCCTCGATGGCGAGGCCGAGCTCGCCGCCGACATAAGCGAGGAAGTTCTGGCAGTCCTCATTGGTCTGGAAACCGAGCAGATCGTAGGCCAGCATCGCCGTGATCAGCTCGCGATGATTGGGCACGCCCTGCACCACCGCGGCGACCGGCCACGGCGTATGAAGAAAGAAACCGATGGGATCGCCGACGCCGAGACTACGCAGTTCTGCGCCGAGCGCCAGGAAGTGATAATCCTGCACCCAGAACGCAGTTTTTGTTTTTCGAAATCGCATCAAGGCGCGCGCCATGAAGGCGTTGACCTCGCGATAGCTGACATAATCTTCGCGCGAGACGCGGATCAGATCGCTGCGCGAATGCAGTGCCGGCCACAACGCTGAATTAGCAAAGCCTTCGTAATAGCCGCCGTAATGTGCCGCCGGCAGATCCAGCGTCGCAATCGCGCCCGAACCCAGTGCTTCAATCTCGGCGAACGGTTCCTTCTGATGGCCATCACGCACGCGGCCTGAAGAACCCACCCAAATGGCCCCCGAATGTTCCACCACCGGCAGCAAGGCCGCCGCGAGGCCGCCCGTCATGGGTTCATTAGGTTTGCCGCGCGCGACGCGATTTGAAACGACAACTAAGTTCACAGGTCGTCCCCTCCTGTTTCATTCCAGCCCGTTTAACTGCCGTTCATCAATATGGTTCCGGATCATCGTTTCAACGAATTGAAACCAAAATCGGGCGTGCGCGTTGGAACTGGCTTCCTTCGCGGAACCCGACGATTCATCAGCTTTTTGCGATTTGTGTAGCGCAGCATGCATTGCGATGCGCAACGATGCTGGCGCGTATTATGTCCGCGAGGTGGCGCTGCCTTTGTTTCACCTCGGATCGAGCAAGCGCGCAAGGAACGCACGCACATCGCTCGGCGCATCGAAGTGACCATTCACACCCATGGCGCGGCGGCCGACCGAGAAGGCGAGCCCGTCCATATCAGGCATGATCGCGAACACAGTTTCGTCCGTGACGTCGTCACCGATGAACAGAGGACGACGTCCCCTGAACGGCTCATGCTTCATCAATTCGTGCACGCCGCTCGCCTTGGTGAAGCCGGAATGCTTGATCTCGCAGACGAATTTGCCAGGCAGCACCTCGATCGGCGCATTGGGCAGATCGGCGCGGATCAGCGACACGGATTCGTAGATCGCCTTCTCCGCATGCGGCGCAAGGCGGTAATGCAGCGCCAGCGAATAGCCCTTGTCCTCGAGCAGAATTCCCGGGCTGAGTTTGGCGATCGCAGCCAGCCGCCGCTTCAGCTCCTTGTCCAGCGGCGGCGCGTGGACGTCATCGGCTTCACTGTCCACCGACAGCCGCATCTCGGCGCCATGACCGGCGACGGCGCGAAACACGTCGGGCGCGAAGATCAGGTCGATGTCGTTAAGCGAGCGGCCGCTGACCAGCGCCAGCGCGCCGGAGGTGCGTTCCACCAGACGATTGAGCGTGTCCGACAGCCCCGGCGGCACCCATACCTCGCGCGGCGTCGGCATCAAGTCGAGCAGCGTGCCGTCGATGTCGAGCAGGATCGCGGTATCGTCCAGATGCGGCACGAGCGCATGCGGCACCGGCACCGTTTCCGGTGTCTCGTCGTCACCAGGGATGGTGAGCTTCTCGTCCAATGCCATTTCCGCAAGTTCCGATTTCATAGTCTACTCCATAAAGGCAAGCGGCCGTGCGATTTGTTCGAGCGATTTGCGCTCTGCCGAGACGGCATAGCGCCACGCCACGATCGCAGCCGCGATCATCAGGAACGCCCCCAGCAGATAGCCGGCGAACACGCTGATGCGTGATCCCGTGTCGATCAGCGCGCCGAATAGTGCCGGCCCGATCACGCCGCCAATGCCGGTGCCGACTGCATAGAACACTGCGATCGCCAGCGCGCGGACCTCCAAGGGAAAGTTCTCGCTGACGGTGAGATAAGCCGCGCTCGCGGCCGGCGAGGCGAAGAAGAAGATTATCATCCAGGCCACCGTCTGCCCCTGCGCGCTGAGCGCGCCGATCGAGAACAGATAGCCTGACAGCGCCAGCAACAAGCCCGATACGCCATAGGTGAACACGATCATGGTACGGCGGCCGAGCGTGTCGAACAGGCGGCCGAGCAGCAGCGGACCCAGGAAGTTGCCGGCGGCGAAGGGCAGCAGGTACCAGCCGACATGATCGGCGCTGATGCCGTAGAAATCGGTCAGCACCAGCGCGAAGGTGAAGAAGATGGCGTTGTAGAAGAACGCCTGCGCGCTCATCAGCACGAGGCCGACCAGCGCGCGCTGACGATAGGCAGAGAACAGCGTGTGGACGACCTCGGGGATCGGCGTGTGATCGCGCATCTTCAGACGGATCTTCGCAAAGCGTCCGTCGCTCGTATCCTGGCCTTGTCCGATCACCGAGCATTCGATTTCGTCGACGATGGCATGCGCCTGGTCGGGTCGGCCGTGGATCATCAACCAGCGCGGACTCTCCGGAATCCACATCCGCATCAAGAGCACGACGAGGCCGACGGTCGCCCCGATCAGATAAGCGAGGCGCCAGCCGATGTCGGGACCGAGCACGGCTGGATCGAGCAGCACGATGGCCGCCACCGCGCCCATCGCAGCGCCGATCCAGAAGCTGCCGTTGATGATGAGATCGGTCCAGCCGCGATAGCGCGCCGGCACCAGCTCCTGGATGGTCGAATTGATCGCGGTGTATTCGCCGCCGATGCCGGCGCCGGTGAGGAAACGAAACAGCGCGTAGCTCGCGATATCCCATGACAGAGCAGTCGCAGCCGTCGCCGAGAGATAGAGCGCAAGCGTGATGAAGAACAATTTCTTGCGGCCGATGCGGTCGGTGAGCCAACCGAAACCGAGTGCACCCAGCACCGCGCCGGCAAGATAGGCGGAATTGGCGATGCCAAGATCCAGATTGGAGAAATGCAGCGAGGGACTCTGCTTCAGCGCGCCCGAGAGCGCACCGGCCAGCGTCACCTCGAGTCCATCGAGGATCCAGGTGATGCCGAGCGCGAGCACGACGCGCGTGTGAAAGCCGCTCCACGGCAGCGCATCGAGGCGCGAGGGAATGCTGGTCTCGACGACGCGATCCGTCGCCACCGCCGAGATCGCAGATTCATAATTCAGCGCTGGGCTTTGCTGCAATTCCATCGCGTTGTTGTGTCTGATCAATGGAAGCGGCCCCGGTTCACATGACGTGGACGGGGTCGATCCGATGATGGGGATGCGGCATTCCGCCTACCACCTGCGACAACGTTTGCGACGAGGCTGGGTTCCCATAGGAACAGCTGCCGAGAACATCCGTTTTCGATGGAGCTGCAAGGAGTTGACGCATGGCTCAGGTCAGAAAGACGACACATTCACGGAAGACAGGCGCGCGCAACACCGCGCGCCGCAAGGCCAGCACGACACGCAAGAGGTCAAGCCGCCGCGCAGCGCCGAAGCGATGGTCGCAGCGTGTGACGAAGGAGAGCGACGCGCTCGATCTCAAGCGCGGTGTGTTCAAGCTCAAGGACCCCAAGAAAATCGCGGGCTCCCTGAAGCGTTCGGCCGAGCACAGCTCGCGCCGCAAGGCCGGCGCCTATCGCTCTGCGCTGTCAATGCTGACGTTCTACATCAACCGCGCCGGCAAGACGCTGCCGAAGACGCAGCACACGCGACTGGAGCGCGCGAAGGTGGAGCTGAAGCGGGCGTTCGGGCGGGAGTGAGTTTCAGATCTCCACTGTCGTCCCGGACAAGCGGAGCCCTGGCAGCGCGAAGCGTTGTCAGGAGTATAGCGCAGATCCGGCACCCATACTCCGCAGCAATCGTTTTGCGAAGATTCGGAGTTGCCAGCTCGTGCAGCAACGCAATTCGGTGGTTATGGGTCCCGGATCGGCGCGCGCTTGAGGGCGCGCTTGTCCGGGACGACTGCGGAGGGTGGTGCGACAGCGGGCCCTTACGCCGCCCGGATATTTGCCATGAAGCGGTCGAGCTCGGCGCGCAAGCGGGTGCTTTCGCTCGACAGCGTCTTGGCCGAGTTCAGCACCTCTTCCGAGGCCGACCCGGTTTCGGCAGCGCCGCGGTTGACCTCGCCGATATCGGTGGCCGCGGTCTGAGTGCCTTGCGCGACGGTCTGGACGCTGCGGGCGATCTCCTGCGTTGCCGCACCCTGCTGCTCGACGGCGCTCGCGATCGAGGTCGAGATCGACGAGATCTGGCCGATGGTCGCGCCGATCTCCTTGATCGCGGCGACCGATTCGGCCGTGGCGCCCTGCATGCCGGTAATATGCGAGGAGATTTCATCCGTCGCCTTCGCGGTCTGGCTCGCCAGCGACTTCACCTCGCTCGCAACCACCGCAAAGCCGCGGCCGGCTTCACCGGCGCGCGCCGCCTCGATGGTGGCGTTGAGCGCCAGAAGATTGGTCTGCTCGGCAATCGCCGTGATCAGCTTGACCACCTCGCCGATTTGCTGGGCGGCATGCGACAGTTTTCCGATGCGGCCGTCGGTCTCCTTGGCCTGCACCACGGCGGCCTCGGCAATGCGGCTGGAGTCGCGGACCTGGCGGCCGATCTCCTCGACCGAGGCCGACAGCTCTTCGGTCGCGGTCGCCACCGACTGCATGTTGGAGGAGGCCTGCTCGGAGACGCCGGCGACCTGGCTCGACAGGCTCTGCGTGGTCTCGGCGGTGCGGGCCAGCGTGGAGGCGGCCGATTCCAGCTGCACGGCGGAGGCCGAGACATTGGAGACGATGGCGCCGACGGCGCTCTCGAAATCGTCGGCAAAGCGGATCAGCTCGGCGCGCCGGCTTGCCGCCTGCTCCCGGTTCTGGACTTCGCTGGCGGCGGCATCGCGCTCGGCCTTGGCCACCGCCTGAACCTTGAACTCCTCGACCGCGCCGGCCATCTCGCCGATCTCGTCCTTGCGGCCAAGTCCCGGCAGCACGACATCGAAATTGCCCGAAGCCAGCTCCCGCATCGCCTTGCACATCGCGATCATCGGACGCGAGATACCATTGCCGAGCATCCAGGCCAGGACGGCACCGACGGCAAGACCGCCGAGCGCCATCATCAGCATTAGCCGCTCGGTCTCCCCGATGGTCGCATTGGCGCTCGCCTCGATGCGCTGCTGGTCGGCGGTGAGGTCCGAACGCAGCTCGGCCGAGAGTTTGAGGATCGACGCGGCCGTCTTGGTCATCTCACCGTTCAGCTTGACGATGACCTTCACGTTTTCGGTCAGCTTCGCGAAAGAGGTGCGGTACTGCTTCAGGAGATTGCCGATCTCGGTGACGCGGTCGGTGATCTTCTGGTCGTTCGCATAGATCGAGACCAGCAAGGTCTCCAGAAACTTGATGCGGGCGATCACGCCATCGGCGGTCTTCGGCTCCGGCTTGGCGACGAAGGCGCTGACCGAGGTGGAAACGGCCAGATATTGCGAGGTGACGTCCTTGGCCGTGGTCTGGACCGATGCAAGCCCCGCCAGCGCAGCCGTGTCGGCGAGATCGTCGAACTTGAAGCGGATCTTGTTGCCGACGCTGTTGAGCTCATCGGCCGCGATCTTGTTGTTCTCGCGGGTCAGGGTGATGATCTCACCGAACACCTTTGTGAAGCGCTGGAATTCGGCCTCGAGCTTACCGACCTGCTCACGGCGGGCGGCCCCGGTCGTGGCGGATATCGACTTGCCGATCGCGCTCCTCAGATTCTCTTCGGCGGCCTTGGCCGCGGTCTCGTCATCCGCCGTGCCGGTCAACGTGTAGGCCCACGCCAACCCCTGATAGGCGATCAGCTCGCGATCGACGGTCCGCGCGAGGTCGGCTTCCGAGACGCTTGCGCGGTAGGAGCCCACGGCGGCCTGGATCCGCTCGAAGCCGAAATAGGCGAAAGCCATGCTGACGGCGAGGATGGCGAGCACCGCCACGAAGCCAAGGATGATTTTTGCGCGAAACCGTAGCGTTGGCAGCTTCGATTGCTGCGACTTCGACTTGACCGACATTCCCCACCCCATTCCATTCGCGGAAAACCAGGCGCAGCCGGAAGCAGCCCGCTCCCCGACTCCGCGGCACGTTACGGGGCAAAGGATAAGCTGTGGTAAATTTGTGGCACCGCAACTGGCGGTGAGGTGACGCGGGGATTTCTTAAGGCGGGCTTTCCCGCGCCGCTACAAATTGAAGGCCGGCGCGCAAATCCTCCACCGTCGTCCCGGACAAGCGGAGCCCTGGCAGCGCGAAGCGTTGTCAGGAGCGGAGCGCAGATCCGGGACCCATACTCCGCAGCAATCGTTTTGCGAAGATTCGGAGTTGCCAGCTCGTGCAGCAACGCAATTCGGTGGTTATGGGTCCCGGATCGGCGCGCGCTTGAGGGCGCGCTTGTCCGGGACGACAGTAGAGGGTAGTGCGACAGCGGGCCCTTACGCCGCCCGGATATTCGCCATGAAGCGGTCGAGCTCGGCGCGCAGGCGGGTGCTTTCGCTCGACAGCGTCTTGGCCGAGTTCAGCACCTCTTCCGAGGCCGACCCGGTCTCGGCGGCGCCGCGGTTGACCTCGCCGATATCGGTGGCCGCGGTCTGAGTGCCTTGGGCGACGGTCTGGACGCTGCGGGCGATCTCCTGCGTTGCCGCACCCTGCTGCTCGACGGCGCTCGCGATCGAGGTCGAGATCGACGAGATCTGGCCGATGGTCGCGCCGATCTCCTTGATCGCGGCGACCGATTCGGCCGTGGCGCCCTGCATGCCGGTAATATGCGAGGAGATTTCATCCGTCGCCTTCGCCGTCTGGCTCGCCAGCGACTTCACCTCGCTCGCAACCACCGCAAAGCCGCGGCCGGCTTCACCGGCGCGCGCCGCCTCGATGGTGGCGTTGAGCGCCAGAAGATTGGTCTGCTCGGCAATCGCCGTGATCAGCTTGACCACCTCGCCGATTTGCTGGGCGGCATGCGACAGTTTGCCGATGCGGCCGTCGGTCTCCTTGGCCTGCACCACGGCGGCCTCGGCAATGCGGCTGGAATCGCGAACCTGGCGGCCGATCTCCTCGACCGAGGCCGACAGCTCTTCGGTCGCGGTCGCCACCGACTGCATGTTGGAGGAGGCCTGCTCGGAGACGCCGGCGACCTGGCTCGACAGGCTCTGCGTGGTCTCGGCGGTGCGGGTCAGCGTGGAGGCGGCCGATTCCAGCTGCACGGCGGAGGCCGAGACATTGGAGACGATGGCGCCGACGGCGCTCTCGAAATCGTCGGCAAAGCGGATCAGCTCGGCGCGGCGGCTTGCCGCCTGCTCCCGGTTCTGGACTTCGCTGGCGGCGGCATCGCGCTCGGCCTTGGCCACCGCCTGAACCTTGAACTCCTCGACCGCGCCGGCCATCTCGCCGATCTCGTCCTTGCGGCCAAGTCCCGGCAGCACCACGTCGAAATTGCCCGAAGCCAGCTCCCGCATCGCCTTGCACATCGCGATCATCGGACGCGACATGCCGGTCCCGAGCAGGAAGGCGAGGACCGCACCGAGCAGCGTGCCGCCGACGGCGAGGATCAGCACCAGTTGCTCGGTCTGTCCGATGGTCGCTTCCGACTCCGCTTCCAGCCGCTGCTGTTCGGCGACGAGGTCCGCCTTCATGGCGGTGGCGCCCTGAAGGATCGCCCCAGCCGAGCCGCTCATTTCGGTCACGAGGTCATCGATCATCTTGGCGTTGGCGATCAGCTTCTCCAGCGCTTGCCGATAGGCCCCCAGCAGCGCCTTGGCGTCCTTCAGCCCGGCGACGATCTTGTCGTCCATGGAATAGACCGCACCGAGCGAGTTATCGACGAATTTCAGCCGCGCCAGCGCGCTTGCCGCGACCGCTTGGTCGGAATTGAGGATGAAATTGCTCGCGGCAGAACTTGCGGTCTGGAACTGGGCATTGACCTGCTTGGTGCCGAACTCGATCGCCTGCGCTTCCGCGTCGGAGGCGTTGTTGCCGATGTCGTCGAGCTTGTATTTCAGGAGATTGGCGTTGCGCTGGAGCTGGTTCTGGACCAGCAGCGCGCTGTCGCGCTTGGCCTGCAAAATCTTGGCAAAGGTCGCGGAGAAGTTGGAAAACTCCTTGGCGAGCTTGTTGAGGCCCTCCTGCCGCGCCGGCTTCTTGGCGCTCTTGATGGCCTGGTCGATCGCGCCCTTCAGGTTGGCTTCCGCCTCCAGCGCCGCCTTGGCGTCGTCCTCCTTGCCGGTCACGACAAAGTAGCGGGCGGCCGAACGATAGCCGAGCAGCTCGCGGTCGATGTTGCGGGCAAGGTCGGCCTCGGAAACGCTGGTGCGGTAGGATCCGACCCCGGAGGAAACCCGCTCGAAGCCGAAATAGGAGAAGGCCATGCTGCCGGCGGAGATCACCAGCACTGCGGCGAAGCCCAGAATGATCTTGGTACGAAATCTGAGGGTCGGAAATAGTGTGCGCTTCGACGGCGATGCGGTACGCCCGGACATTCCAACCCCCAAGATCTGTTCTTGCACGTGCAACGCGGCCTGGAAGCAGCCCCTTCCGGACCGGCGATGAAAATTAGGGCAGAATCGTCAAGGGGCGGTAAATTCGTCCGTCCCCCCTCCGCAACGGCGGCTTGGTGCGGAACACCCGCCCCGGCCACCTGGCCGCCGTGTTGCGACCGGGCGAAAAAGGCCATACTCTTTGGACACTTGTCAGGCACTTGGCATTAGACCGAGCGGGTCCTCGAGGGGAGAAACGGAGTGGGGCAAACCGACTTTCGGTTTGGCGGTGCGTCTGGCGTTGCTGTCGCGAAGTCGAAGGCCGCGGGCGCCGAACAAGCCGTTGCCGACCTCGCCGGCCAGCTCCCATCCGACGAGCTGGCGCTCATTCTGCTCTTCGTCTCCCCGAGCTACGATCCACACCAATTCATCGCCGAGATCAGCCGACAATTTGACGGGGTCCCGGTCTGCGGTTGCACCACTGCCGGCGAGCTTGCCCCCGACGGCTGGGACGAGAACAGCGTCGTCGCTCTCGCGTTCAGCCGAGCCGACTTCTCGGCCGTGGTGCGCCCCATCCTCAATCTCGACAGTTTTCGCGTCGGGGACGGCCGCAGGATCGGCGCCGAGCTTCGGCAGGAGCTGCTGCGGGTGTCCTCCCAGGTCGAGCGCGGAAATCCGTTCGGTCTGGTCCTGATCGACGGCCTGTGCCGCCGGGAAGAAGCGGTGATGTCCGCGATCTATGCCTCGCTGGACGACATTCCGATCGTCGGTGGATCTGCGGGCGACGGGATGCGCTTCGAGAGGACCTGGGTGTTCCTCGACGGCAAGGCGTACACGAATGCCGCTCTCCTGATCCTCCTGAGCACGTCGCTGCCGTTCCGGGTGTTCAAATGTGACAATTTCGAACCGCGGCCGCAGAAGATGGTGGTCACCGAGGCCGACATCGAGAATCGAACGGTCAGGGAACTGAACGCCGAGCCCGCGGCTCAGGAATATTCCCGCGTCGTCGGGATCATGGACGCCAAGCTCGATCCGTTCTCGTTCGCCTCGCATCCGGTTCTGGTCCGCGTCGGCGGCTCCTACTACGCCCGGTCGATCCAGCGCGTCGAACCGGACGGCTCGCTGCACTTCTTTTGCGCCATCGACGAGGGCATGGTGCTGACGGCGGCGACATCGCGCAGCCTCGTCGGCACGACGCGCGAGGCCTTCGCGGAAACGCGCGACCAGATCGGCGAGGTCTCGCTCTATATCGGTTTCGAGTGCCTGCTGCGCCGGCTCGACGCCGAGCAGCACCAGCTCGCCCGCGACATGTCCGAGCTCTACCACCAGAATCGCGTGGTCGGTTTTCATACCTACGGCGAACAGTTCGGCTCGATGCATGTGAACCAGACGTTCACGGGCGTCGCCATCGGCAGGCGCTCCTCGTGACCGGGCTATGGCAGGATGCCGAAACGGTCGAACAGCTGCAGCGGGAAACCGCGAAGCTGAAGAAGATCAATGCCGCGCTGATGTCCCGGGTCGAACGCTCGATGGACCAGCAGCTCAATGCCTTCTCGTTGTTCGAGACAGCCATCGCGCTCGACCGCCAGGTTCGAGACCGGACGCACCAGTTGCGCGAGGCGCTGCATTCGATCGAACGCGCCAATGAGGGTCTGTATCGCGCCAAGCAGCAGGCCGAGGCCGCAAGCTCGCTCAAATCGTCCGTTCTGATCTCGGTCACCCACGACCTGTTACAGCCGCTGAACGCGGCGCGCCTGACGCTCTCGGCGCTGGCCGAGATGATGGAGACGCAGGAGGCGGGCCTGCTGATCGACCAGGTCGACCGCTCGCTGGTGACGCTGGAGGACCTGTTGCGGTCGTTGCTGGAGATCGCCAAGCTCGACGCCGGCGCCCTCAGGCCCGACGTGCGTCCGTTGGCGCTCGCGCCGCTGTTCGAGCAGCTCCGCAACGAATTCGCGCCGATCGCCGCACGGCAAGGCCTGACCTTGCGGATCCGCAACTCGCCGCTCGCGGTGTCGTCGGACGTGATGATGCTCCGGCGCATCCTGCAAAATCTGCTTGCCAATGCCATCCGCTACACCCGCAGCGGCGGCGTCGTAATGGGATGCAGGCGCCGGAACAACCGCATCTGCGTCCAGGTCTCCGACACCGGACCGGGAATTGCGCAGGCGCAACAGGAGGCAATCTTTCGCGAATTCCAGCGCGGTGAGGCCAGCGCAACCGACCAGGCCGGGTTCGGGCTCGGTCTCTCCATCGTTCGCCGCTTCGCGACGGTGCTCGGACATGCGGTGCAGCTGTCGTCGCAGGTCGGCAAAGGATCGACATTCGTCCTGGAGCTCAAGCCGGCCGATCTCGCCGAGGTCAGCGACGAGGTGCACGAGACCAAGCTCTCCGAACGTCAATATGGCGGCCTCGAAGGCGCCAAGATCCTGCTGGTCGAGAACGATCCATCCGGCTCCGAGGCCATGGCCGCCTTGTTGGAAGGCTGGGGCTGCGATGTCGCGACCACGCGATCGACTGCGGAAGCGCTGCTGCGTCTCAGCGAGCTGGGCGGCGCGCCCGACGCGGTCATCGCCGATCTTCATCTCGATCACGGCGAAAGCGGATTGTCGGCGATAGCCGACATCCGGCAGCAACTGAAGCTCGACGTGCCCGCGATGATTATCACCGCCGACTACTCCGAGAAGGCCGCCAAGCAAGCGAGCCTCTCCGGCCTCGAAGTGTTGAAGAAGCCGGTCAAGCCTGCCGAGATGCGCGCGCTGCTGTCGTTCCTGCTGAGCTAGCTGGTGCGACGGTCACACAAAATATCGAAAAACAACCCCATGCACAGTAGCGGTAACGAATTACATTCCGCCAAGACATTGATTCTTAAATAAAATAACCGACAGGAACGACCGCCAATCGATGGGACGGGACGGAAGAAATTCGTGTCACTGCTGATCCGGTTGGGCACGCTCGCGCCTCAGCGTAGTGCCCTCGCCTGCCAGCGTCGCGAAATCGATCTGCGACATTTCGACGATCGCCTTGGTGCGGCTCAGCACGTTCAGCTTGCGCAGGATGTCCGAGACATGGACCTTCACGGTGGTCTCGGAAATCTTCAGCTCATAGGCGATCTGCTTGTTCTGCAGGCCGCGCTTGAGCATTTCGAGGACCCGCAATTGCTGCGGCGTCAGGTCATGCAGCCGTTTCAGCAGGTCATGCGCGGGACTTGGGGCCCGCCGCGGCCGGAGTGCGCGATAGGCGTCGGGAATACAGACGAGACCCTGCAGCGCCTCGCCGATCGACTGGGCAAGCTCCTGCTTGGACGAGGATTTGAAGATGTAGCCGGCCACCCCGAGCGACAAGGCGCCGGAGATGATGCGTGGATCCTGATGCCCCGACACGATGACGACGGGAACCTTCGGGAATGCCTTGCGGATGCGAATGATGCCCGAGAGGCCGGTCGTGCCCGGCATCGACAAATCGAGGAGGAGGAGATCGAGCTCGGCGCCCGCGGACAGCTGCTCGAGCGCGCCGTCGACCGACGTCGCCTGCAGGATCTCGGCCCCGGGCGCCACCATTTGCAGTGCGCCTTCGAGCGCCTCTCGAAACAACGGATGGTCTTCGACAATCAGAAATCGCATCACGCGTGAGCCATTCCCAAATCGTTGCCGGGTTCAAGCTTGAACCGAGCATGTATCAGCCGGTCCGGGCCGGTTTGATCCAGGTCAAGAACGACGACGCGGATCATTGCGGCCTCCCACGATCGACCCTCGCATAGGGCCGGCTCCTGGGATCGGGCAGGTCCATCTTGCCGATTTCGATGATCGCCTTGTTGCGGCTGAACAGTCCGAGCTTGCGCAGGATCTCGGTGATGTGCGCTTTCACCGTGGATTCGGCAAGCTGTAGCTCCTGCGCGATCTGCCGGTTCGGATAACCGCGGCGAAGCAGGTCCAGCACCCGAAGCTGCTGCGGCGTGAGCTCGCGGAGCTTGACCACGAGGGCCTTGCTGGTCTCGGCTTTTCGCCGCGGCGGCGTCGGCACGAAATCCCGGGGCACCGATACCGATCCGGACAGCACGCCCTCGATCGACTGGGCCAGCTCGCGCTTCGACGTCGACTTCGGGAGATAGCCGGCCGCGCCGAGCGCCAGCGCTTCGCGGACCACATGCTGGTCCTCCTCGCTCGATACGATGGCGACCGGCAGGCGCGGATAGGTTTCGCGCAAGCGGAGAAAGCCGGAGAAGCCGGTCGCATCCGGCAGCGACAGATCGAGCAGCGCGAGGTCGATCCCCTGTTCGGCCGACAGGATGTGCAGGGCGTCCTCGATCGACATCGCCTCCAGGATGCGGGCCTCCGGCAAGGCGAGCCGCACTGCATTGCCCAGAGCTTCGCGAAACAGCGGATGATCGTCGATGATCAGGAAGCTGGCCATGGCGCCTTCCAAAGGATCCACCGCACGCGCGGCGGCAGCGCACCCATCCTGCGCCGGTCCGGCGTCGGAAAGATGCATGATGGACGCTACCACATCTTCCCGATCCCGTCCGGTCAAGGCCGTTCAGTCGTTCGATTCGACCTGGACGGTCAGCAGGAAGGAATAAATGCTGTCGAACTGGTCGTCGGTGTAGACCTCCTTCCAGGCCGGCATGCCCTTGGCGGGACGTCCCTCATGCACGGTCTTCCAGAACGTGTCGCGCATGTCGTCGCCGTAGCGGTGACGCAAGAGCCGCAGATCGATCTTCCGTTCGCTCTGGATGGCGTCGGGGCCATGGCAATGCGCGCAGGTTCCGTTGAAGATCTCCTTGCCCGCGCCGATGGTCTCCGCATTCGGCGCAGATGCATCGCTCTTGATCTCGGTTGCCACCACATTTGCGACCTGCCTCACGCTCGGCCCGGGGGCCGCTCCTGTCGTGGTTCCCGCCGGCACAGCCTGGGCCGCGCCAAAGCGGACAGGCTGTCCAGCCGGCAAGCCGTATTTCACCGCGAGATCGGCGATTGTGCTCTGAAGCGTCGGCAGGATCGCATCGACCCGATCGCGCAGCTCGGTCGAACCCTTCGCAAAGCCGATGGCGGCATCCCATGACAGGCCTTCGCCTTCGGTGAGCCGGATTTGATAGCGGTCATGATAGGCGGTCATGTTCAACCAGCCGGCGACGGGCCCCCAGATGAAGGCGACGTCGGCCCTACCCTGATCGAGCGCCTGCATGGCCTCCTCGGGCGAGAGCACGGTCACCTTCTGGATGTTGTCACGTGTCGCAAGGAGGTTTTGTGGTGTGCTGGCGTATTGGACAGCGACGCGCTTGCCCCTGAGGTCTTCCACGCCGCCGATCGCCTGACCTTTCGCCGCGACCAGGGCGTAGCCTTCCTTCGCAAAGGTGCTGGAGAAGATCACGGCAGGTCCCATGAAATCCTCGGAGCGTGGCAAGCCGATCATGGCGTCGCATTGCTTGCCCAGCAGCGTGACCCGCACGGTGCGCTTGCCGAAATAGGATTTGTACCAATCGTAAGTGATCGGTTGGCCGAGCGCCTGCGCCAGCGCCTGGCCAATTTCGACATAGAAGCCCGGCCGCGACGGATTATCGCTCGAGAACGGCAGATTGGTCGGATCGGCGCACAGACGGAACGGCTTCGCCTCGTCTGCGTGAGCGGTTGCGGCCGATGCAATCAGCGCGGACGCGCCGGCCCATGCGAGCAGTCCCGCGATGGTGCGAAGTCGGCTGTTGCCATTTCCTGGATTGATCGGACGCATCCTCATCTCCGGCAGGTGGGAATTGTTGGACCAAGCGTGGCAACACAGGATCTGGCCCGAGATCTGGCCGATGCCGTCGCCGCGCGATGTCGAGAAAGCGCGCGCGTATCCCGTTCTCCGGGATACGCGCGCGAGTCGTCACTGGACGGAGAACACGAAGAGCGAACCGCCCTCGGGGGCTGCGGCCGTCATCTTCTTCCCAACCTCGCCCAGGAACGCGGGCAATGCAGCCGTGCGGCCGACGACGATGGCGACGTACTGCTTGCCGTCGACACTGTAGGTCACCGGTCCCGCGCCGATACCGGAGCCGAGATTCTTGCTCCACAGCACCTTGCCAGACTTCGCATCGATGGCGCGGAAGTCACCATGGATGTTACCGGCGAACACGAGGCCGCCGCCGGTGGTCAGCGTGCCGCCGTTGAACGGCAGATCTTCCTTGATCGACCAGACCTTCTTCTGGGCGATGGGATCCCAGGCCACGAGCTCGCCGAGGAAGCCGCCGGGGCCTTCCTTGGTCGGAAATTCGGCGCCGAGATAGAACACGCCGCGCTTGTAGGCGACGTCGGACACCGACCAGTCCATGCAGACATTGTTCGAGGGGATGTAGACGAGCCCGGTCTGCGGATTGAACGACATCGGCTGCCAGTTCTTGCCGCCAATCAGGTTCGGACAGATGTCCTTGGCGGGATGGCCCGGCCCCGGACGCTTGTCCGGATCTTCGACCGCCCGCATGGTGTTGACGTCCCACTTCTTCGCCCAGTTGGAGAAGACGTATTTCTCCGCCGAGAGCACCTTGCCGGTCTCACGGTTGGCGACGAAGAAGTAGCCGTTGCGATCCGCCTTCATCAGCGCCGGCACCGTGCTGCCGCCGATCTTGAGATCTGCGAGCACGGCTTCGTTGACGCCGTCATAGTCCCAGGCATCGGCCGGCGTGGTCTGGATATGCCACTTGATCTTGCCGGTGTTGGGATCGAGCGCGAGCGTCGAGGCGGTGTAGAGATTGGTCAGCTTGCCGAAATTGCCGTCGCCGGTCGAACGAACGCCGGTGTTCCACGGACCGGGATTGCTGGTGCCCCAATAAACGGTGTCGCTCTTGGGATCGTAGGAGCCGACCAGCCAGGCCGCACCGCCGCCATGCTGGGCGGAATCGCCTTTCCAGGTGTCGCCGCCGGGCTCATCCGGACTGGGAACCGTAAAGGTCTGCCACAATTGCTTGCCGCTGTTGATGTCGAAGGCCTGGAGCGAACCGCGCACGCCGTATTCGCCGCCGCCGAAGCCGGTGATGACCTTGTCGCGCACCACCAGCGGCGGCGAGGTGATGACCGAACCCTGCTTGTAATCGACGACCTTCGTCGTCCACAGCGCCTTGCCGGTCGCGGCATCGAGCGCCGTCAGCTTGCCATCGAGCCGGCCGACGAAGATCTTTCCGTCCGCATAGGAGACGCCGCGGTTGTTCACGTCGCAGCAGGCATATTGCAGCACGTCATCGGGAATTTCGGGCTCCCAGGTCCATTTGCGCGCACCGGTCGCGGCATCGAGCGCATAGACGTATTTCGGACCCCAGGAGCTCGAGACGTACAGCGTGTTGCCGACGACGATCGGCGAGGATTCGTTCGAGCGCAACGACGCCAGCGAGAACGAATAGGCGAGCGTCAGCTTGCCGGCGTTCTCGGTATTGATCTGCTTGAGCGGGCTGTAACGCGTATTGCCGTAATCGTGGCCGGCAACGACCCACTGGTTCGAATCGGACTGTGCCTTGATCAGCGAGTCGTTGGCACGGACGCCTGATGTGCCGGCGGCCAGCATCGCAACCATCGAAATACCAGCCAAAAAACCCTTCGTTCCAAAGGTCATGTATTCCCTCCGCGGTGTTGTTGTGTACGCCGGTTGGGCGCTGGAACGCATTGCGCTCCCGATGCGCAGTTTGCCTGCGAGCCATCGCGCAAATTACAGCATCGGCTTTTCGCGCTTAGTATAGGCGGAAGGTAGTAGTGCAAATCGTCGGCGCTTTCGTCGCGCATCTCGTTGTCGAATCTCGGCTCCTTGCCTTGATTTTCAGGTGGAAACGCACCAAGCGAGTGTGGGGACCGACGGCATCGCCTCACTCTCGGTCGTCGTCCCGGACAAGCGAACGAAGTGAGCGCTGATCCGGGACGACAGGGGAGCTTGTGTTGACCTTGCCTCGTCCCACTGCTTCGCCAGCTTGGCAATGTCGCGCGCAAGCCGGCCGCACGCATCGGGCATCGCGCAACGATCGTGCGGCGCAGTCACGATGATGGCGCTACCACCGCCGCGAAGTTTTCGAAGAAGTTCGCGGCAAGTTTTCGCGACGTCGAATCGATCAACCACGAGTCGAGCTGCGCGAGCTTGCCGCCGATCTGCGCCTCGGCTTCGCAATGCAGGGTGGTGACGTCGGTACCTCTCCCTCAAGCCTGGCCTTCGCGCCGCCCTTGGCGAAGCCGCCCACGCCGCCGGCCCTCGCCGACGTGGCGCGAGGGCCGGCACAGCGACATCAGGCGCTCGGCGCACCCCAGGCGCACCCGCAATAAAATCAATGGCTTAGCGTCCCGCCGCCTACTACCAAGATCGCGATTGCAAAGCCGCGAGCGCGTGCTCCTATTCACACTAGGGAACAAGACATCCAAGGGAGAACAACGTGCGGGAGGGCTGAGCTCGCAGGCGAGCGACGGCCGTACGCGGCTTCGGACGCGATGCGACGTTGTCCGCGGACGCGATGAGAACTTTCCGAACCTAGCTTGCGGTCGCGCCATGCGTTGGCGGCGGCGTGGCGCATCATGATCGAATCGCGCGCCGTGACGGCCGCCACGATGACCTTTCCATGACGCGAGGTCACCAAAATGCCAGTTGCAAAGTTCCGTTGCGCTGTTTCTAATTAGAACCAATCAAAATCATTCTGGGAGGACTTCACGTGTCTACAGTCAAACTGACGGTCAACGGCAAGGCCGTTGCTGTCGACGTCGAGGACCGCACGCTGCTGGTCCACCTCTTGCGCGATCACCTCAACCTCACGGGGACCCATGTCGGCTGCGACACCAGCCAGTGCGGCGCCTGCGTCGTGCATATGGACGGCCGTGCCGTGAAATCCTGCACCATGCTGGCGGGACAGGCGGACGGCGCGAACGTCACCACGATCGAAGGCATCGCCAAGGGCGATGAGCTGCATCCAATGCAGGCCGCCTTCCGCGACAATCACGGCCTGCAATGTGGCTATTGCACCCCGGGCATGATCATGTCGGCGATCGACATCGTGCAGCGCCATCAAGCTCAAGGATCTGGCGGCCAGCTCGACGAAGCCACCGTCCGTCAAGAGCTCGAAGGCAATATCTGCCGCTGCACCGGCTACCACAACATCGTCAAAGCCGTGCTGGATGCAGCCGGTCGCATGAAGGTTGCGCAGGCGGCCGAGTAAAGCGGGCCGCCGCGAACAAGAAAACCACTGCCGCTTTCGATGGAAAGCGCCGGTCAACAAATTTCCGGTCGGGAGGACCAGACATGGGTGTTGAAGGCATCGGTGCGCGCGTCGTGCGCAAGGAAGACAAGCGTTTCATTACCGGCAAGGGCCGGTACGTCGACGACATCAAATTGCCGGGCATGACTCATGCCTATTTCATCAGAAGCCCACACGCGCATGCCAAGGTGAAGGGGATCGACTCCTCTGCCGCCTTGAAGATGCCAGGCGTGGTCGCGGTGCTCACGGGACAGCAACTCGTCGACGACAAGGTCGGTAACCTCATCTGCGGCTGGGCCATCACCTCCAAGGATGGCAGCCCGATGAAGATGGGCGCATGGCCGGCGATGGCGCCGGAGACGGTGCGGTTCGTTGGCCAGGCCGTCGCGGTCGTGATCGCCGAGAGCAAGAATCTCGCGCGCGACGCGGCGGAAGCTGTCGTCGTCGATTACGAGGAGCTTCCCGCGGTCGCCGACATGCACGCCGCGATCAAGGCCGGCGCGCCGCAGCTGCATCCCGAAGCCCCTGGCAACCAGGTCTATGACTGGGTGATCGGCGACGAGGGTGCGGTCGATGCAGCCTTCTCGAAGGCCGCCAATGTGGTCAAGCTCGACGTCACCAACAACCGCCTCGCCCCGAACGCGATGGAGCCGCGCGCGGCGATCGCCGATTACGACGCGGCGGAGGAGCATTTCACGCTCTACACCACGTCGCAGAACCCGCACGTCGCCCGCCTCGTGCTGTCGGCGTTCTATAACATCGCGCCCGAGCACAAGCTGCGCGTGATCGCGCCCGACGTCGGCGGCGGCTTCGGCTCGAAGATCTTCATCTATCCCGAAGAGATGGTGGCGCTGTGGGCCTCCAAGAAGGTCGGTCGTCCCGTGAAGTGGACCGGCGACCGCACCGAGGCCTTCCTCACCGACGCGCATGGCCGCGACCATGTGACCCATGCCGAGATGGCCTTCGACGCCAACAACAAGATCACCGGGTTGAAGGTGAAGACCTACGCCAATTTCGGCGCCTACATGTCGCTGTTCTCGTCGTCGGTGCCGACCTATCTCTACGCGACGCTGCTGTCGGGCCAGTACAACATCCCGGCGATCCATGCCGAGGTGATCGGCGTCTACACCAACACCACGCCGGTCGACGCCTATCGCGGCGCCGGCCGACCCGAGGCCAGCTACCTGCTGGAGCGGCTGATGGAGACGGCGGCACGGCAGCTGAAGGTCGATCCGGCCCAGCTGCGCCGGACCAACTTCATCACCCAGTTCCCGCACCAGACGCCTGTGATCATGGCCTATGACACCGGCGACTTTAACGCCTCACTCGATGCCGCGATGAAGGCGATCGACTATGCCGGCTTCCCTGCCCGCAAGGCACAAGCCAAATCACAAGGCAAGCTGCGCGGCATCGGCGTGTCCTGCTACATCGAGGCCTGCGGCATCGCGCCGTCAAAAGCCGTCGGCAGTCTGGGTGCCGGCGTCGGCCTGTGGGAATCGGCCGAGGTGCGCGTCAATCCGGTCGGGACCATCGAGATCCTCACGGGATCGCACAGCCACGGCCAGGGCCACGAGACCACGTTCTGCCAGCTCGTCGCCGACCGCCTGGGCGTTCCGATCAGCCAGGTCTCGATCGTCCATGGCGACACCGATAAGGTGCAGTTCGGCATGGGCACCTACGGCTCGCGCTCCGCAGCCGTCGGTCTCACCGCGATCCTGAAGGCGATGGAGAAGATGGAGTCCAAGGCCAAGAAGATCGCCGCGCATGCGCTGGAGGCGTCGGAGGCCGACATCGTCATTGAGAACGGCGAGTTCAAGGTCACGGGCACCGACAAGGCGATCGCCTTCCCGATGGTCGCGCTCGCAGCCTACACCGCGCACAATCTGCCTGAGGGGATGGAGCCGGGCCTGAAGGAGAGCGCCTTCTATGACCCCACCAACTTCACCTTCCCGGCCGGCGCCTATATCTGCGAGCTCGAGGTCGATCCCGGCACCGGCAAGACCTCCTTCGTCAACTTTGTCGCAGCCGATGATTTCGGCCGGCTGATCAACCCGATGATCGTCGAGGGACAGGTCCATGGCGGCCTCGCCCAGGGCATCGGGCAGGCGCTGCTCGAGCACGCGATCTACGATGCCAACGGCCAGCCGGTGACGGCCTCGTTCATGGATTACTCCATGCCGCGTGCCGACGACCTGCCCTCGTTCAACCTCTCCCACACCACGACGCTGTGCCCGGGCAATCCCCTGGGCATCAAGGGTTGCGGTGAGGCCGGCGCGATCGGCGCTTCTGCAGCCGTGATCAACGCGATCACGGATGCGATCGGCAAGAACAATCTGGAAATGCCCGCGACCCCCGACAGGGTATGGCGCACGATCCACGCGGCTTAAGAGGGAGGAACGAAGATGTACCAGACCACCTATCATCGGGCTTCCTCGGTCGACGAAGCCGTGAGCCTGTTCGGCAAGAGCAGCGAGGCGAAATTCCTGGCCGGCGGACAAACCCTGCTGCCGGTCATGAAGCAGCGGCTCGCCAATCCGTCAGACGTCATCGACCTCGGCAAGATCAAGGACATGATCGGCGTCGAGGCCTCCGGCGACACGCTGACCATCAAAGCCGCCACGCCGCATCATGACGTCGCCACTAGCGATGCCGCGAAGAAGGCGATTCCGGCACTCGCCTATCTGGCGTCGCTGATCGGCGACCCCGCGGTGCGCTATCGCGGCACGATCGGTGGCTCGATCGCCAACAACGATCCCGCTGCCGACTATCCCGCCGCACTGCTCGCGCTCGGCGCCACCGTGAAGACCAACAAGCGGTCGATCTCGGCGGATGATTTCTTCAAGGGCCTGTTCACCACGGCACTCGAAGACGGTGAGATCATCACCGCCGTGTCGTTCCCGGTTCCGGCGAAAGCGGGCTACGCCAAGATGCGGCATCCGGCCTCGCGCTTCGCGCTGACCGGCGTGTTCGTGGCGCAGACCAAGTCGGGCGAGGTGCGGGTGGCCGCCACCGGCGCCTCGCAGAACGGCGTGATGCGGGTGGGCGCCATCGAAGCCGCGTTGAAGGCGAACTGGTCGCCATCGGCGATCGACAGCGTCAATATTTCTGCGAGCGGATTGCTGGCTGACATCCATGGCACTGCCGAGTACCGCGCCAACCTCGTCAAAGTGATGGCACAGCGCGCGGTGACCGCTGCGGGCTGACGATCGCGCTTTAGCGCCTCGACACAAATTTTCCGCGGCGCGCACTTCGGTGCGCGCCGTTTTTATTTTGGCCATGCGGCATGAAAACCGCTTGCCTCGCTGGTGTGAAGGCGAGAAAAGTTAATCAGCCAATTAACTCGCCCCAAAGAGCAATGTCCGAGGCCGTTGCCGGATCACCGGCATCCGCCCGCGACCCGAGGAAACAACAACGTGCTCGATAAACCAGCCCAACAAAAATCAGATGGCTCCTCCGTCCGCGCCTCCGGCCCGCTGTCGGGCTTCCGCATCGTCGAATTCGCCGGCATCGGACCCGGCCCGTTCGCCTGCATGATGCTGGCCGACATGGGCGCCGACGTCGTCACGCTCGATCGCATCGGCGCCAGGAAGAGCATGAAGTCGGTGGCGGGCCGCGGCCGCAAGGTGATCGAGCTCGACCTCAAGGACAAGGCGGCGATCGCACAAGTGCTCGACCTGCTGGCCAGCGCCGATGCGCTGGTCGAAGGTTTTCGTCCCGGCGTGATGGAGCGGCTCGGGCTCGGGCCTGACGTGGTGCTCGCGCGCAACCCGAAGCTGGTCTACGGCCGCATGACCGGCTGGGGCCAGGAGGGCCCGCTTGCGAACGCCGCTGGCCACGACATCAATTACATCTCCATCACCGGCGCGCTCGCCGCGATCGGACCTAAGGAGACACCGGTGCCGCCGCTCAATCTGGTCGGCGATTTCGGCGGCGGCGCGCTCTATCTCGTCGTCGGCGTGCTCGCGGCGCTGCTTGAAGCGCAAAAGTCCGGCAAGGGCCAGGTGGTCGATGCCGCCATGTGCGATGGCGCGGCGTCATTGATGTCGTTCTTCTTCGACATGACCACGATGGGACGCTGGACCGAGGGGCGCAACCAGAACTTCCTCGACGGCGGCGCGCATTTCTACGGCGTCTACGAATGCGCCTGCGGCCATTTCGTCTCGATTGGGTCGATCGAGCCGCAATTCTACGCGCTGCTGCGCCAGCACGCGGGCCTGACCGACGCCGATTTCGACGCGCAGATGGACCGCAACGCCTGGCCGGCGCTGAAGGAGAAGCTGAAGGCGGTGTTCAAGAGCAAGACGCGCGAGGACTGGTGCAAGATCATGGAAGGCACCGACATCTGCTTCGCGCCAGTGCTGACCATGTCGGAGGCCACGCAACACCCGCACATGGTCGCCCGCAATGTCTTCGTCGAGCGTCACGGCGTGAAGCAGCCCGCGCCCGCGCCGAGATTCTCACGCACGCCTTCGGCCGTCCGCGAGCCGGAGGCGGCGGAGATCGGGGCTGTGACGGCTGCGTGGAAGGCCGGGCGCTAGCGGCGCTAGGCAATCGCCTGGAGCCCGGCTGAAATCGAGGGAACTACGTCATTCGCGCCGCGGGCGCGATCTGCGATGATCCCGGTCAATCCGGGAGATTCAGCCATGGCGCTCCAGCTACGACCGAACTGCGAATATTGCGACCGCGACCTGCCGCCTGATGCAACCGACGCGCGGATCTGCTCGTATGAATGCACGTTCTGTGCGGATTGCGTGGAGACGAAACTCTTCAACGTCTGCCCGAACTGCGGCGGCGGTTTTGCCCCGCGCCCGATCAGGCCCGCGCAGGAATGGCGGCCGGGCGTGTGCACGACCAAGCAGGTGCCGTCCGACAAGCGGGTGCATCTGAAGTACAGCCTGGACGACGTCGCGGCGCATTGCGCGAGGATACGCGAGGTGCCGCCGGAGAGACGGTGAACTGCTGCCACACCGTCATTGCGAGGAGCCCTTGCGACGAAGCAATCCAGAATCCCTCCGCGGAGAGATTCTGGATTGCTTCGCTGCGCTCGCAATGACGGAGGTCGTGGCGGCGCGCGCTACTCCGCCGCCAGAATCGTCCCCTCGACCTCGCCGAACCCCACGCGATAGCCCTTGCCCTGACACCAGCCGCGCATGACGAGGCTGTCGCCGTCTTCCAGGAACGACCGCTTGATGCCGCCGGGCAATTCGACCGGCTCGGTGCCGTTCCAGCTGATCTCGAGCAGGCTGCCGCGCTGATCCTTTTCCGGGCCGGAGATGGTGCCGCTCCCCAGGAGATCGCCGACATTCATGGCGCACCCGCTGGAGGCGTGGTGCATGAGCTGCTGCACCGAGGACCAGTACATGTATTTGAAATTGGTGCGGCTGATGCTGGCGGGGGCGTTGGCGCCGGCAGCGCGCAAGGACACGTCGAGTGCAATGTCGTAGTTCTGCGGCTTGTTCTGCTTGAGATAGTCGAGCGGCGCCGGCGCCTGCTCCGGCCCCTTCAGACGGAACGGCTCCAGCGCCTCGCGCGTCACCACCCACGGGCTGATCGAGGTCGCGAACGCTTTTGCCAGGAACGGGCCGAGCGGCACATATTCCCATTGCTGGATGTCGCGCGCGCTCCAATCGTTGAGCAGCACGAAACCGAAGATCATCTCCTCGGCTTGACTCTCGCTCAGCATGCCGCCCATCGGCGATGGCTGGCCGATCACGACGCCCATCTCCAGCTCGAAATCGAGTCGCTTGCACGGAGCGAAGTTCGGCACCTCCACGTTCGGCGGCTTCAGCTGCCCGCGCGGCCGCTTCACCTTGGTGCCCGACACCACGACGGTGGAGGCGCGGCCGTTATAGGCGATCGGCATATGCAGCCAGTTCGGCTGCAGCGCATTGTCCTTGCCGCGGAACATCACGCCGACATTGGTGGCGTGCTCCTTGGAGGAATAGAAATCGGTGTAGCCGGAGACCGCGAACGGCAGATGCAGCTTTGCATCGCGCATCGGCACCAGCGCGCGGCTGCGCAGCTCCTCGTTGTCGCGCAGCTCCGGATGATCGTGACGCAGGAGCTCGCCGATCCGCGCCCGCGTCTTGGTCCAGACTTTTGGTCCGAGCGCCATGAAGGGATTGAGCGAGGCCCCGGAGAACACGCCGAGCGGGCCGACGTCGAGCCGCGAGGCCTGCTCGAGCTCCCAGAGATCGAGCACGTAATTGCCGATCGCAACACCGATCCGTGGCGTTGGATTGCCCGCAGTCGAGAACACGCCGTAAGGCAGGTTCTGGATCGGGAAGTCGGAAGCGGGATCGACGTCGATGAAGGAGCGGAGGCTGGGGTCGTTGGGGTGGGGCATTGGTTTTCCGTGGCGCAGCGGTGGCGGTGTCACCCTCCCCTGGAGGGGGAGGGTCGGCTCGTATTGAGCGCAGCGAAATATGAGACGGGGTGGGGTGATCTCTCAACACGAGCACTGTTGGACGTGGAGAGACCGTCACCCCACCCCGCTCGCGCTACGCGCGATCGACCCTCCCCCTCCAGGGGAGGGTAAGAAGCCTCACGGGCTGTTCGGATCGAACCGCTTCTCCAGGCCCTTCCAGCACTCCGCGTAATCGTCCTGGAGCGTCGATGATTTCGCGGCATGCGCGGTGACACGCTGCGGGTAGCGGGTCTCGAACATGAAGGCCATGGTGCCGGTCAGCTTCACGGGCTTCAGTTCGCCATTGCTGGCATGCTCAAACGCATCGCGATCCGGGCCGTGCGGCAGCATGCAGTTGTGCAGGCTGATGCCGCCGGGGACGAAGCCTTGCGGCTTGGCATCGTAGACGCCGTAGATCAGGCCCATGAACTCGCTCATGATGTTCATGTGATACCAGGGCGGGCGGAAGGTGTTGTCGGCGACCATCCAGCGCTCGGGGAAGATCACGAAGTCGATATTCGCAGTCCCAGCCGTCTCCGACGGCGAGGTCAGCACCGTGAAGATCGAGGGATCGGGATGGTCGAAGCTGATCGCGCCGACCGGCGAGAACGTGCGCAGATCGTACTTATAGGGCGCGTAATTGCCGTGCCAGGCGACGACGTCGATCGGCGAATGCGGCAACGTGGTCTTGAACAGCGAGCCGCCCCATTTCACGTAAAGCTCGGTCGGTGTATCCTTGTCTTCATAGTACGCGACCGGCGTCAGGAAGTCGCGCGCATTGGCGAGGCAATTGGCGCCGATCGGCCCGCGCTCCGGCAGCGTGAAAGCGCCGCCATAGTTTTCACAGAGATAGCCGCGCGCCGGACCGTTCGGGATTTCGACGCGGAACTTGACGCCGCGCGGGATCACCACGATCTCGCCGGGCTCGGCATCGATGCGGCCGAACTCGGTGACGATACGCAAGACGCCCTGCTGAAGCACGAACATCAGCTCACCGTCGGCATTGTAGAAATGCTGGTCCACCATCGATTTGGTGATGAGGTAGACATGCGCCGCCATGCCGGCCTGCGTGTTGACGTCACCCGCTGTCGTCATGGTCTGCACGCCCTGGAGGAAGGTCACCTCCTCCTTCGGGATCGGCGTCGGATCCCAGCGCAGCTGCGCGATCGGCAGATCGTATTCGTGGCACGGTGCCGAGCGCCACAGCGCGGCATCGATCTTCTCGAAGCGGCCGGAATGCTTCACCGACGGACGGATGCGATAGAGCCAGGAGCGCTCATTGGTGCCGCGCGGCGCGGTGAAGGGCGAGCCCGAGAGCTGCTCGGCATAGAGGCCATAGGCACAGCGCTGCGGCGAGTTGCGCCCGATCGGCAGCGCGCCCGGCAGCGCCTCGGTCTCAAAACTGTTGCCGAAGCCGGACATATAGCCCGGCGTCACCTGTGCGGAACTGCGAACGATCTGATCGGGCGAGGTGTTGATGTTCATGACTATCCTCCTCCTTGCAGGGCAGACCACATCTCCTGGTCGCGCTTGTCGGTCCAGATCACGGGGTCGTCGATCCCCGACGCTTCGTCGAACGCGCGCGACACGTTGAACGGCAGGCAGTGCTCGTAGATGGCAAAACTCGAGAATTTCGGATCCATCACCTCGCGCGTCGCCGCCATCGTCTCCTTCAAGGTGCGGCCCTTGGCGACGGAGATTTCGGCCGCGCCATAGAGTGTGGAGACGAAATCGCGCGTCATCGCGATGGCCTCGCGCCCGGTGGCGAGGCCCTTCAGGGCATCGCCGCGGCCCGGCGCGATGGCCTTGGGATTAAAGTTGCGAATCTCGTTCAGCGTCAGCGGCCATTCGCGCAAATGCGCATCGCCGCAATAACAGGCCGAGTGATATTCGATGAGATCGCCGGAGAACATCACCTCGGCATCCGGCACCCAGGCGACGATGTCGCCGGAGGTGTGGCCGGCCCCTAACTGCATCAGGCGCACCTCGCGCTTTCCCAGATAGATCGACATCTCGCCTTCGAAGGTCAGCGTCGGCCAGGTCAGGCCGGGGATGCTCTGCGCGTCCTGGAACAGGCGCGGGAAGCGGCCGTATTCGGAATCCCAATCCTGCTTGCCGCGCTCTTCGATCAGCCGATAGGTCTCCTGTGAGGCGACGATACCTTGCGCCTTGTAGGCGGATGCGCCCAGCACGCGCACCGCATGATAATGCGACAGCACGACATATTTGATCGGCTTGTCGGTGACGGCGCGCACGCGCTCGATCACCTTGTTCGCCATCGCGGGCGTTGCCTGTGCATCGAACACGAGGCAGCCGTCGTCGCCGACAATGACGGCCGTGTTGGGATCGCCCTCGGCGGTGAAGGCATAGAGATCGGTGCCGATCTCGGAGAAGGTGATCTTCTTCTCGGAGAGATCGCCGGTGGATGCGAAATTCTTCGCCATCAATTCGTCCTTCAAGTCATTGGGTTATTGTTGTTGCTGTTGTTGCTGCTGGCCGTCGATCATGCGCCGCTTGGCAAGGCCGATCGCCTCGCGCAGCACGTCGATGTCGCCGATATGGTTGGCGAGGATCAGCACCAGCGCCGCGTCGAAATCGGCGCTCTGCTCCTCGGTGAGGCCGCGATGCGCCTCGACGATGGCGCGAAAGGCATCGTCGGGACGCGCGAAGTTGGAGTTGGTGGAGAGCGGCATGCGAAACCTCAATACAAACCTTCGGCCCGCGCCAGCGCCGCCGCGATCGTCGCGCGCGTCGGGTGGCGGAAGCGCGCCGCGACATAACCGTCGGGCCTCAGCAGATAGGCGGCACCCGGCTCGGCGCCGTAGCGTTTTGCGACCAGGCCCGAGGGATCGGCAAGTCCGCCTTCATCTCCAATGCAGATGCCCTTGATGCCATCGGGCACATCGATCGGCGCGCCATTGCTGAACGACAGCAAGGTGAAGTCCGTTCCACCCTCGCGGAAGGCATCCGTCAGATAGATCTGCTCGCCGGCACGCGTTGCGACGGGCGCGTCGAGCATGGAACAGCCGGGCGACGGTCCACCGCGCCACGTATCCGCATCGAGCGAGGACAGCGGCGAGTCGTAGCTGCACGGCACCGACAGCCGGCCGGCATTGACCATACGCTTGCCGAACTCGGTCTCCTTGGCGAGCGACAGCACCGCCTTGCGCAGCCGCGCTTCCTGGTGCGAGTTCGGTGCCATGAAATCGGTCGAGCGGGTGGATTCGCGGATGTTCTCATCGGCCGCCATGCTGCGCTCGGCATGGTAGCTCTCGAGCAGGCTCGCGGGCGAAGTCCCGCGCAGCACGCGATCGAGCTTCCAGGAGAGGTTTTCGGCGTCCTCCAGTCCCGAGTTGGCGCCGCGCGCACCGAACGGCGAGACCTGGTGCGCGGAATCGCCGGCAAAAATCACGCGGCCATGAATGAAGCGGTCCATCCGCCGGCATTGGAATTTGTACAGCGAGATCCACTCGAACTCGAACTTGTCATGGCCAAGCATGCGCGCGATGCGCGGCCGCACGTTTTCCGGCTTCTTCTCGAGAACCGGATCGGCGTAGCGATTGAGCTGGAGATCGATGCGCCAGACGTCATCGGGCTGCCGGTGCAGCAGCGCCGAACGTCCGGCATGGAACGGCGGATCGAACCAGAACCAGCGTTCGGTCGGGAATTCTGCGGTCATCTGGACGTCGGCGATCAGGAACTGGTCCTCGAACACCTGTCCCGCGAACTCGGCGCCGACCATCTGTCGCAGCGAGGACCGCGCGCCGTCACAGGCGATGACATATTGCGCGTGCAGCCGATAGGCTCCCTCCGGCGTTTCGATCGTCAGCGCGACCGAATCATTGCGCTGCTCCAGCGCCGTCACCTTGTTGCGCCAGCGCAGGTCGATCGCAGGCAGATCCTGGATGCGATCGACCAGATAGGCTTCGGCGTAATATTGCTGGAGGTTGATGAAGGCCGGCCGCTTGTGGCCGTCCTCGGGCAGCAGGTTGAACTGGTAGAGCTGCGACTCGCCGTGAAAGATCCGGCCGACGCTCCACACCACGCCCTTCTCGACCATGCGGTCGCCGACGCCGAGGCGGTCCCAATATTCCAGCGAACGTTTCGAGAAGCAGATCGCGCGCGAGCCTTCGCCGATACGGTCGGCATCGTCCAAAAGCACGACGCGCTGGCCACGCTGGGCAAGATCGATCGCGAGCGACAACCCCACCGGGCCCGCACCGACGACCACGACCGGATGCGCGGCCGGGTCTTGGCCCGGACGATCCTGATCGGGGTGGCGGCGATAGCCGAACTGGGATTTGGCCTGCGCCATGCGCTAACCTTTCGCTCTGGTCAGGAGAGGACTGATCTGCTAGATAGTCTCACGTGCAACTATTTTGGACCGGAGCCGGCCGGCCGTCAACTGAATTCGGAGCGCTTTCCTTGGCGAGGACATCCAGCGACATCGCGCTGAAGACACGGCAAGCCGACGAGGCTTCGCCGCGGCCAAAGCCTCGGCTCGACCTGTTCAAGTTCGTGCCGTTCCGCCTCAACCGGCTCGCGGCGGAGGTGAGTTCCGCGCTCGCGGTCGAATATCAGGAGCGGCATGGCCTCGACATTCCGGCATGGCGCGTGATCGCCACGCTCGGCTTCCGCAATGATGCCTGCAGCGCGCAATTCATCTCGCAATGCACCCGCACGCACAAATCGACCATCAGCCGGGCGGTGACGACGCTGCTGCACCAGGGATTGATCGAGCGGGTCGAGAACGAAGCCGACCGCCGCGAATTCCGCCTGCAACTGACGAAGAAGGGCCGCGCGCTCTATGAGGAGCTATTCCCGCAATTGCTGCGGCGGGAAGACGAGATCCTCGCCTGCCTCTCCGCACAGGAGCGCAAGCAGCTCTCGGCCCTGCTCGGCAAGATCGAGCAGAGCCTCGACCTGATCCAGACCAGCGAAGAGGCGGACGCCAAGCAGGCGTATTAGGGTGGGTATCTATAAAGCGGAAATCGACGAAGCATAGGCCAAGGCCTGCTATGGACCAAAGGCGACATTCCCTGCTTGGCCTGATATGAAAGAGGCCGCTACGTGGCATCGGTCAAAATTGAAACGGTCTGACCGAAACGGAAATCTTGCCGTCTGCGGTTAGTTCCACCTCGAAGTCCACCTCCTTTTGCGCTGTCACATCCTCAACGGTCGCAGACAATAACGCGGTACAGGTAACTGCTCGCTTGGCTTTGCTTCTTGAATTTGTGCTTATCGCATCATCCAACCTATAAGCGGCACCTTGTCTCGCCTTTTCCCAAATCGCTAGTTTTTCGGCCTCTGTGGTCGCACGACTTATCATCGCCGCAACCGCGCTCGAGTTCATAACGGCGTAGTTGACAAGCGCGTTGTTGCTGTCGCCCGAAACGATCTTAATCACTGTATTACGCGCATCCAAAGAATTGCACTCGGGCATCGTTCCGGCACACCCGCCCAGCAAAAGTAAAACAGGGAGAGGCGCTAAAACCGACTGTCCTTCCATAAAATGCTTCATCGGAATCCGGACCACATCAGACAGCCGACGTCGTGACGGCTGCAGTTCTGTTCGACTCAGGGCCACGAGCAGACCCGTCGCAAGGCAGCCGCTCGCAGCCTTGTTTTATTCGATCGCCTGGTCACCTCCACCGCCTCGCTCGCCTTCTTCAGCCCAGGGCTGTACGTGACAGGCCGAAGAGATTTGCAATTACTCGATCAGCAGCAGCCCGCGCTTCTTATCGCCATCGTACGTATTCACAGCTGCGAACAGCCGCTTTCGCTCGACTAGCCATGGCTGGTAATTGGAATTGACATCGAGCACGAAAACTAGATCTTCGGCTTCCAGATAGCCGCCAATGGGCGAATGATGTCCAACACCAGCACCAAAAATTTGCGCGCGATTGAAATTCACGATGTAGCGTCGGCCTGGATCGTTGGAGCGACGCAAATGTTCCAGAAACTGGCCCTCGCTGAGATTACGCAAGACCGTGACGTTCCGGCTCGTGTTGGTCCGCGCCACCTCGGCCAGTTCGTCGAGCGTGAGACCCAGGATGCATAAGCCCGTCCAGCACCGCCCGGTACCGGCCAACACCTTATCCTCCGTGCTTGCCGTCTCGCCGAGCGACCTATACGCATTCGCAACAGCTGCAGGTCCGCAACGAGAGCTATTTGATTGCCAGTTCACGTTCCCATGGAATGTGGCGGCCACTGGCAGGTGCCACGCGCGTTCCATAAGCTCCGGTGTACGTGTTACCGAGGATGCAATGGCTTCTGTCGGCACGCGTGACTGGCCGACGACAAGGGCCCCGGCACCCAGCAGGCCCGCAGTGACAACCATGCAGATAATGCTGACTGAGCGCCACCGCTTCATGGGTCTGAACCTGGCAGCAGTCCGACTGGAGGCTGGCCAGATTATATCCTTAAGCTAATTGGCGGAAGCGACCCCAAGTAAACGTCCGTTGAAGGTCATTCTCATCGATTTGGCCGCGTCGCCACCACGTCCGGTCTGGCGTCAGCTGCTGACGTCCGGGCGCTATCGCGATCTTCGCCTTCGGGTCAAACTGAGAAGAGCTCAACGAGAGCAATTCGCGTCCGCTAGACCCGAAGCAGAACTCTAAAAGGCTATCCACAGTTTCGCCGATGGCCAAAAGAGGTCATCGCGGCAGCGTGATAATGAACTCGGTAAACACACCCAGCTCGCTCTCGACATCGAGGGTTCCGCCGTGTTGTTTGACAATGATGTCGTGGGTCATCGACAGACCGAGCCCCGTGCCTTCGCCAGCTGGCTTGGTAGTAAAGAAGGGATTGAACATTTTTTCCTTCACCTCGACCGGAATCCCGGTGCCGTTGTCGCGGATGCGAATTTCGACCTTGTCGTCAAGGTTGTTCGTGGCCGCACTCAGCACAGGCTCAAAGGTCTCGTCTCCCGCCTCGGACTTGCGCCTGGTCGCGGCATAGAAGCCGTTGGAGATCACGTTGAGCAGCGCGCGCGTGATCTCCTGCGGATATACCTCGATTTCGCCCGCGTCGGGGTCGAGGTCCTGCGTGAGCGTGATGTTGAAGTCGGACTTCTCTGCGCGCGCGCCATGGTAGGCTAGATTAAGACTCTCCTGGACCAGGGCATTGATGTCGGCGAGGCGGCGCTCGCCCGGTCCCTCGCGTGAGTGCAGCAGCATGTTCTTGACGATGGAATCGGCCCGCTTGCCGTGCTGCACGACCTTTTCGAGGTTGCTCTTCAAAAGCGCCGTCAGCTCATCGACTTCGGTGCGGATCTTGTCGACGAGTTCGGCGGGCTTGAGGGCCTCGTTCAACTCCTCGGTCAACTCCGCTGAAAGGGTTGCGAAATTATTGACGAAGTTGAGCGGGTTCTTGATCTCGTGCGCAATGCCCGCGGTGAGCTGGCCGAGCGAGGCAAGCTTTTCGGTCTGCACCAGGCGGTCCTGTGCGGTGCGGAGGTCGTCGAGGGATTGCGAGAGATCGTCGGTTCGCTGCCGCAGCTCCTTGAGCAGTCGTGTGTTTTCGATGGCGATCACCGCTTGTGCCGCAAAATTTTCCAGCAACTCGACCTGCTTGTCGCTGAACTCTTGCACTTCCTTGCGGTAGACAGCAAAGCCACCGACAAGCTCGCTGTCCTTGAGCATCGGCACAATCAGAACGGTGCGGGCTGCGGCGACCTTGTAGATCAGATCGTCGGGATGCTCTGTGGCGATATCGGCAATGTGAACCAGCGCCTTGGTCTCGACGAGGCGCCCCAGCGAAGGCGCCCCATCAAACGGCGCGATGAAGTGTGGCGGCGTTTCCTGGTCGGGCGCGTACAATTGCGGCACGTTTTGCGCGGCCATCCGGGCCACCCGCCGCAACCTGTCGCCTTCGTATAGGAGCAGCGTCCCAAAACTGGCACGGCAGATGCGCACGGCATTTTCCAGCATGGCCTCGAACACCGGCCCAAGTCCGCCAGGCGAACTGGATATGACTCGTAGCACTTCCGACGTCGCAGTTTGCCGCTCCAGCGCTTCCCTCGTTTCATTGAACAATCGCGCGTTCTCGATCGCAATCACCGCCTGGTCGGCGAAGGACTGTAGCAAGGCAATCTGCTTCTCATTAAATGGCTGCACCTCGGTGCGGCGAAGCAGAATCGCGCCAATGCTCTCCTTTTCGCGCAGCAACGGAACAGCCAGAATGCTGTGAATAACCCCGGTGCCGGTATGCTGGGTCAATTTCCGACCATCTGGAAATTCGGCGCCTTCGTCTGAGAGGAGGTCGCGCACGTGCACCGGCGTCTGATCGAGGAACGCACGCCCCGAGACCCAGCCGCGATTGATCGGCCACTTTCCTACATCTATCGAAATCGGGCCATGATGTGCGCTGAAGCGCAGTTCGTCGCCGTCCTTCAAGAGCACGGCAGCGTCATCGGCCTCACAAAGTTGGCACGCACTTGCGACGATTGCTTCGAGAACTGGTTCGACGTTAGTCGGTGAGGACGCTATGACCCTTAAGATATTGCTGCTGCCGGTCTGGTAGGTGAGGGCTTCGGAGAGATCGCGGGTCTTGGCCTGCACCTCGTTGATCAGCCGCGCGTTTTCGATGGCGATCACGGCCTGGTCGGCGAAGGTCTGTAGCAATTGCACGTGATGGTCGGCGAATGAACCGGTCTCGACTCGCGTCACGGTGATCAAGCCGATAGGCACCCCATTGCTCATCAACGGCGTGAACAACATGCTGCGAAAGCCGCGCAATCGCGCCAAATCCCTGGCCAGTATGTTTGGCGAGGATTCGGTATCGACAATCTGCGTTGGTTTGCCATCACGCAGTAACTCGAAGGGCGCCGAAGTCGTTGTGAGATGCCGCGGGAACGAAGCTCGCAATGCTTCGTCAGCGACCGGATTGGTCGGCGTGAACGCCTCCAGGTGTTGCATGCCGTCGATATAGCGAAACACTGCCGTAGAGAAACCGCCAATCAGCCTGTTGGCGCTGATCGCAATCGCCTCGAATACCGGCTGCACATCGTCAGGCGAACTTGCGATGACCTTCAATATTTGGGCCGTCGCCGCCTGCTGCTCGCGGGCCTCCTTCAGGTCTTTGCTCGAACCGGCGACCGAACGACGCTTCGCTCGGCTGGCCGCTGGCGCAATGCGGCGCTTGCTCTTGGTGGTCTTGCGGCCCTTGCGGGTCTTCGCCTGGCTCGTCTTGCCGCCCGTTCTTGATGGCCGCGCCATATCCGCCCCCAAAGGGTCAAGAAGGGTATCTTATCGGTCCAAACCATCATTCAGGAAGGGCCGGGATAGCCTGAATCGCATGTCACCGGGCCGGGCTGATGTCCGAGAAGGGTCCACAAGCAGACGGTCGGCGGGCTGCGCGACAAGGTCTGCCACGGGCCCAAGCAGACATACAGGCGGGGAAATGGTAGAACGCCCCTGCCTGATTGGTGCCACCCGAGCAAGCCATGCCTAAGTATTTTCCGATCGACGCAGGCGTGACGTTTGACTGCGATAAGAGCGACCTGCTCGCGATCAAGTGGAAGGCAGAAAGCCTCTCGGCGGACTTCGTTCTTCCGAGCGCTGAGGGTCAGGCGCTTCGCGTTCGTTTCAACGGCGCCACTATAGTCCGCCTTTTGGACGAAATGCCGCTCAGTACGGAGCAACAGCCTACGAAAAACGAGAGGTTAGTTCCAAGGCACTTCGCTTATCGCGTGGAGGGTTCGACCTTCGCGGACAGCCAGTCGGAGACCTGGAAGGAGATTCATCGTCCCGTTCGACAGTACGAATTCATCACCGGGTGGGGCTGCATGGATGTGCTCTCTGGAGTGGAGCCATCCTTTGAAGTTGTCGATATCACTGCCTGACGAATGTCGGCTTGGAGGCATTCGCGGACGTTCGCTCAAGGCATGCGAAAGGTCAGCTAAAGGGCCAGTAGGCGACATCGCGGCGACGCGCTGAGGAGGCCGACACTGAGGTAGCCTCAATCGTCATCCTGCCAAGGGAACGGCGGGTCCGAGTATTTGGGCCCTAAAACCCGGCATGAGAATCAAGTACGCAGCAAGCTGGACCTAAACTTTTTAGCGCATCGGAACGAAGGCTCTCTGAGGCGGTTTAGCGCGAATGATGCGTCGCTTCAGAGGAGCTGAGCATGAAGAAAACCATTCTTGTTGGTCTTGCTATCCTCACTGTCTCCACTTCTGCCGCTTCGGCATGGACTCATCAAAGCTACCGGAATAGCCACCGGCCTCACTATGGTTCCGCCTACGGCGCGACCAGGGCAGCTCAACGCGAAGCCATGAACAACCGCGCTTATAGCGCTTACAACAACGGCTATTATGGTCCGGGTTATGCGCGTTCAGGCTTTTGGCCGGCCGATGCAGCCGGCGCCGCGATTGGAACGGCCGGAGCGATCGCCGCTGGCGCAGTCAATACCGCAGGCGCGATTGCAACGGCACCATTCCGGCCGGCTAATTCCTATGGCTATTACCCGGCTAATTCCTACGCCATGGCTCCGGGCGGTGTGAGCAGCAAGGACCACGCTCAGTATATGAAAAATTTGCACGACTCCGGATATGATCGGAAGAACGACTTCAATGCGAACGGGACCATGAAGGCGCAATAGCGCCAAGTCTCGTCGAACACTGAAACTAGCGATCGCCAAGACAATTAAAAAAGCCCGGAGGCGGAAGGCCTCCGGGCAATGGGCTTGCGTGCGCAAAGCCTTTGCCGATGCTGCGCCTTGTCATAGGCGCGACTGTCAATCCCGGCGTCAAGAAACGGCAACAGGCTCAAAGCGTCGGCAGCTATCGGTGACCGCACAAGCAACTGGTTCCCGCATCCTCGGCTGGTATGTAGCACTCCGAGCAATCGATGTCTCTTGTGGGTCTTGGCCGTGTAAAAACGGCCTTACAGGACCATCAGTCTTGCCAAAACTGGTCCGGTCTCAGGCCGCGATCGCGGCGATCAGCGGCCTGATCCCGAGGATATTCATTGCTCGGGTCAGATTGTAGGCCAGAACCGAGAGGGCCATCTCGGCGGCTACCTTTGGGAGGGTTTTGGTCAGGAAGTGCGTTGCTCCCATGCGTGCCTTCATCGTGCCGAACGGGTGCTCGACAGTCTCGCGACGAAGGCGCATAGCGAGCGGGTTCGCATCGAGCCGCTGCTGCACGGCGTCGAGCAGATCCTCGTGCTCCCATCGCGTGATCCGTCGCTCTGACCCGGGCGTACACTGGGGTTTGATCGAGCAATTCTTACAGGCGCTGGTCCAGTATCGCCGCAGCATCTTGTCGGCTTCTTCGTTTGTATAGCGATACGGCAATCGCTCCCCGGCCGGACAACGATAGGCGTCTTCCTCCGGCAAATAGACAAAGTCCTGCTTACCGAAGCGTCCGTCCGACTTGGCGCCCGAAGTCATCGGCTTAGGCAGAGTTACCGTGATGCCGGCCTCGTGGCAGGCGAGGATCTCCGGGCTGCTGAAGTAGCCGCGATCGGCAACGGCCTCGAGCGTCTCAGCCTTCAGAACAGCCTTCGCCTGCCTGGCCATATTGGCAAGTTGTGCCCGATCTGAGCCGCTGTTCGTCACCTCATGCGCGATGATCAGGTGATTGTCGGTATCGACGGCGACTTGGACATTGTAGCCGACAACGCCGGATCCGCGGCCACTGGTTGCCATCGAACGGCTATCCGGATCGGTCAGGGAGATTTGCTGATCCGGCGAAGCAAGCATCTGCTTCTCATAGGCAGCAAGCTTGCCCATCTCCCCCTTCAGCTTCGTCAGCTTCTCGGTAAGCCTCGTCACCTTCGCCGCCAGCGCCTCGCTCGGCTGCTGTCGGTCGGCCGTGTCAAGTTGGCTCAAATAGCGCGCGACGCTCTCCTCCAACTGAGCACGCCGCCGCTCCACCTTCGCGCGCGTGAAGTTCCTGTCCCGGTTGTTCACGGCCTTGAACTTGCTCCCATCGATGGCGACGCTCGCCGTCGTGAGAAGACCCATCCCGCGGCAGAGCTCGACAAAACGCGCACAGACCTTACGCAGCCCGACGCTGTTGTCCTTGCGGAAGTCCGCGATCGTCTTGTGATCAGGAGCAAGCCGACCCAGCAGCCACATCACCTCGATGTTCCGTCCAGCCTCTCGTTCCAGCCGCCGGCTTGACTGTACCCGGTTCAGATAGCCGTAGATGTAAAGCTTCAGGAGAACCGAGGGGTGATACGACGGCCGGCCAGTCGCCGCCGGCGCAACTCCGCCGAAGCACATCTCGGCCAGATCAAGCGCATCGACAAACTCGTCGATCGCGCGAACAGGGTTGTTCTCGTCAATGAAATCATCGAGGCATTCAGGCAACAGCGTCCGCTGCCCACGATCCGCCTCTTCAACGAAGCGCCTCATCGATTCCCCCATAGAATCACAGGAGAATCATAACAGCAGCCCAGCGTTTTCACACAGCCAGGGTCATTCGCGTCGATTTGGCCGCGTCGCCACCGCGTCCGGTCTGGCACCGGCTGCTGACGTGCCGGGCGCCGCCCTAGTTCGATCCCGGAGGTGCGCAAGCGCCGTCTCGCGGGACGATGCTTCGCATCGCCGCGAGAACCATGAAGGCCCCTCAGCTGCATCTCGGCCTTCATCCTTCGAGACGCGCGCAAGAGCGCGCGCCTCAGGATGAGGGTCTGCGTCAGGCTATTTCGCAAACGATCTCAACGGCGGCAGGTGCAGCGCCCACGCATCGACCTTGTCGCTGGCGCGGGGATAGATTTCCGTCACGATCGGATCATGGCCGGGAATGAATCGATCAGGGTGACCGGCGAGGCGCTCGATGGTCTCCCAGCCTTGCGCCATATCGCCGACATTGTAGACGATCGGGAACGGGCTCTTGCGCTGGAGATTGGCGTAGTAATGCGCGGCATCGGACGCCAGCACCACCGGTCCGCGCGCGGTCTCGACCCTCACCACCTGCAAGCCGTCGGAATGGCCGCCGACGCGGTGCACGGTGACGCCGGGCGCGACCTCGCCATCGCCGGAACAGAAGGTGACGCGCTCGCCATAGACATGGCGCACCATCTGCGTGACGTGCTCGACCGAGAACGGATGGCGCAAGAGGCCGTTGCACATGCAGCGGCCGGTCGCGTAGGCCATCTCGCGCTCCTGGAGATGGAAGCGCGCATGCGGGAAGCGATCGAGATTGCCGGCGTGGTCGTAATGCAGATGCGTCACGATGACGTCGCGAATCGCGGCCGCGGCGACGCCGAAGCGCTCCAGCGCGTCGACCGGATTGAGCGTCAGCTTGCGCGCCCGCGCGCTCGCCTCCTCGGCGTTGAAGCCGGTGTCGACCAGGATGTCGCGACCGTGCCCTCGGATCAGCCAGACGAAATAGTCGAGGTCCTGCGCCGCGCTGTCATGCGGGTCGGGCACGAGGAAGTTCATGTGGGGGGTGCGCGGCGACATCGTCGCATAGCGCAGTGCGTAGATCTCATAGACGTTTCCCATGACGCAGCTCTTTGTTTTGCTTTTTCTGAGTGGACCAGAGACGAGCCGGCGGACCAAGCCATTGTCCGTCGCAAAGGTCAAACACCTGAGGTTGCGACGACCGCGGTCCCGCAATGTGAGACCAATCACATTTTAGTCGCCCTGGCTGCCCTAACGTCCCGCGGACAGGATCGAGCCAGATCGCATCGGGTGCAACCATGACAGCCTCTTTATTCCCCTCGCAGCACGGCCATGCCTTGCGGTCGATCGTCGCGATAAAGTCGAATCTCCAAGCGGTTGACGCCCCCCATCCCGGGTCTGATAATGCATGGAGCGAAAGTTAAGGTCGCCGCGGCGCAAGCTGGGAACGGTGCCTTTTTGGCTGGACCGCGCTGATTATGAAAATTCGCTTCCTTTTTCTGCTGACTTTGCTGATCTCGCTTGTTCCGACTGCCCCGTCACTTGCGGCTGGCGACCGCTTTGCGCTGGTGATCGGCAACGCCAAATATCCGGATGCGGATGCCCCGCTGAAGGAACCGATCAATGACGCGCGCGACGTCGCCGACGAGCTCAAGCGCGACGGCTTTTCCGTCGAGATCGGCGAGAACCTGACCGGCGACGGGATGCGCCGCGCCCTCGACAAGCTCTACGGCAAGATCAAGCCGGGCTCGGTCGCGCTGGTGTTCTTCAGCGGTTTCGGCATCCAGTCCGCGCGTCAGAGCTACATGCTGCCGGTCGATGCGCAGATCTGGACCGAATCCGACGTGCGCCGCGATGGTTTCAGCCTGGAGACCGTGCTCGGCGAGCTCAATACCCGCGGCGCGGGCGTCAAGATCGCGCTGATCGACGCCTCCAGGCGCAACCCGTTCGAGCGCCGGTTCCGCAGCTTCTCGGCCGGCCTGACCCCAGTCATCGCGCCGAATGGCACGCTGGTGATGTATTCGGCCGCACTGGCCTCTGTGGTCTCGGACGCTGGTGGCGAGCACAGCCTGTTCGTCCAGGAACTGCTGAAGGAAATCCGCGTCCCCGACCTGATGGCCGAGGAGACGCTGAACCGCACCAAGATGGGCGTCACCCGCGCCTCGCGTGGCGAGCAGGTGCCGTGGATATCCTCTTCATTGGCCGAAGATTTCTCGTTCATTCCGGGGGCCGGCGGATCGCGTCCGTCAACGACGCCGCCACCCGCGCCGCCGGCCATGGTCGCCAACAACCCGCCGCCGGCACCACCCGCGCCGCCGACGCCGCCTTCGCCCCCGAAGCCGGCCGACACGGCTGCGGCTCCTGCACCTCCTCCCGCTCCCCCTGCGCCCGCACCGGCCGCCTCGCCGAAGCCGCAGGTCGAAGCCGCCCTGCCGCCACCGCCGCCGCCCGTGAAGCCGGTTGATCCCGGTCCCGCGCCGAGCACGGACAGCGGACCGAGCCCCGCCGTGCTGGCTGACGACCCCACGATCAAGAGCCTGACGGCCAAGATTGCCGCCAATCCGGACGACGTGAACGCGCTGTACCGGCGTGGCCAGGTCTATGCCAGCAAGGGCGCCTACAACCTCGCCATCAAGGATTTCGACGATACGCTCCGCATCAACGCGAAGGACGTCGAGGCACTGAACAACCGCTGCTGGACTCGCACCGTGGTCGGCGATCTCCAGGGCGCGCTCAAGGATTGCAACGAGGCGCTACGGCTGCGGCCGAACTTCGTCGATGCGCTGGACAGCCGCGGGCTCGTCAATCTGAAATCGGGAGCGGTCAAGAACGCCATCGCCGATTTCGACGCGGCCCTGAGGATCAACCCGCGCCTGACGTCCTCGCTCTACGGACGCGGCCTCGCCAAGCAGCGCAACGGGTCCGCTCAGGAAGGCGCGCTCGACATCGCCAATGCCAAGGCGATGGATCCAAACATCGTTCAGGAATTCACAAGCTACGGAGTGCGTTGATATTTTTTTGGGTTGAGGCAGCAGACGCCTCGAACCTTCAACAGCCCAAGGAAGACTAATGGGCGGATGCCGCAAGGGGGCCTTTCCCGAGGGCTTGTTGCAGGAATTTGGAAATGCGCGAGCTGGCTGCGCAGGAGGGACTGCTATGAAATTGGCTGCAAAGGGACTGACCGCGATCCTGTCCATCATCACCATCGGCGCCGCTCTGTCGCTGCCGACTTCGCCCGCCTTCGCGGGCGACGAAAGTAACAGCAAGAACGTCACCGAGGACGAGATCGTCCGCGCACTCGCGCCGCCGCCGAAGAAGCCTTTGACCCGCGGCCTCTCGATCGCCCCGCAGGCCGATCCCGCGCCGAACGCGGCGGAGACCAAGCTGATCCAGTCCGTGCGCGGCCGCTCGACACGCTCGCTGTCGTCGACCGAGCGCGAGGAAATCGCCTCAGTCGCCAAGGACAAGCCGAACATCGATCTCGAGATCACGTTCGACTACAACTCCGCCAATATCAGCACCAAATCGATGCCTTCGGTGCAGGCGCTCGGTCGCGCGCTGACCAGCCCCGACCTGAAGGGCTCAACCTTCGTGGTCGCCGGTCACACCGACGCCGCCGGCGGCGAAGCCTACAACCAGGACCTGTCGGAGCGCCGCGCGGATTCGATCAAGCGCTACCTCGTCGACAAGTACGGCATCTCGGCGACCGACCTCGTCACCGTCGGCTATGGCAAGAGCAAGCTGAAGGATCCGAGCCAGCCGATGGCGGAGGTCAACCGCCGCGTGCAGGTGGTCAACATGGAAAACAAGACCACCGCATCGAAGTAAGCACGACGCAATCCTTTGCAGTGACACGTCGTGATGTGGTGTAACGTCTCGCTTCCAAAGCGCGTCCCGCAGCCTTGCGGGACGCCGCTTTATTTCGGGGAAACGCTCTCGATAGGCCTCGTACGGACGGCCGTGAGCCAGGCCAGGGTGATCCGGCGATGAACCTTTCCGCATATCTCAAGCCGGCCGGAACGGTGGCGTTCGTCGTCGCGCTCGGCATCGGCTATTATCTGTTCGAGCATCGGCGCCGCCCCGAGGCGAAGGAAACGCCGGGCGAGGCGCTCGTCATCGTGACGAAGTCGACCAATGCCTGCTTCTCCGACCTCGTGCGGGTGACCGGCTTCTTCGTGCCGCGCCGCGAGGCCGTGGTCGTCGCCGACCAGGAAGGCTCGCGGGTCACGGACCTCTTCGTCACCGAAGGCACCACTGTCACCGACAATCAGGAGCTGGCGCGCCTGACCGCGCCACCGCAGATCCCGGGCCAGCCGCAGCGCCCCGGCCCGCAAGGCCCGATCTCGCTGAAGGCGCCCGCGCCGGGCCTCGTCACCGAGGTCCGCACCATCGTCGGCGCGCCGGCCTCGCCGCAGGCCGGCCCGGTGTTCCGCATCGCCGTCAACAACGAGATCGAGCTCGACGCCCAAGTCCCGGCGGTTCACATGCCCAAGCTCAGCTCCGGCGCGACCGTGCGCATCAGCCGCGACGACGCGCCTGATCTGATCGGCCGAGTCCGGCTGGTTGCGCCCGAAATCGACCGCACGACCCAGCTCGGGCGCGTCCGCATCAGCGTCACCAACAATCCCTCGCTGAAGGTCGGCGTATTCGCGCGCGCCTCGATCGACGCCAAGCGAAGCTGCGGCGTCTCGATCCCCAAGACCGCGATCGACCATCTCACCGTGCAAGTCGTCAAAGGCAATATTGTCGAGACGCGCAAGGTGCGGGTCGGACTGTCGTCCGACAGCGCGACGGAAATCCTGGAAGGGCTCGAGGTCGGCGAAATCGTCGTCGCCGACGCCGGCTCTTCGCTCCATGATGGCGACCAGATCAAAACCATGTTCGCCGATGAACTCGATCGCACGCGGGTACGCTGATGGCTCTTAATATCTCGGCATGGTCGATACGTCATCCGCTGCCGTCTGTCGTCTTTTCGATCATCCTGCTGGTTCTCGGCTGGACCTCCTTCACCAAGCTCGCGATCACACGGCTGCCGTCGGCCGACATCCCCGTGATCTCGGTTGCGGTCTCGCAGTTCGGCGCAGCGCCAGCCGAGCTCGAATCCCAGGTCACCAAGACGGTTGAAGACGCGGTCTCCGGCGTCGAGGGCGTGCGGCACATCACCTCTTCGATCACCGACGGCCTGTCGGTCACCACGATCCAGTTTGCGCTGGAGACCAACACGGACCGCGCGCTCAACGACGTCAAGGACGCGGTGACGCGCGTGCGCTCCAACCTGCCGCAGAACGTCACCGAGCCGCTGATCCAGCGCGTCGACGTCATCGGCCTGCCGATCGTCACCTATGCCGCGATCTCGCCCGGCAAGACGCCTGAGCAGCTCTCCTATTTCGTCGACGACGTCGTCAAGCGCGCGCTGCAAGGCGTGCGCGGCGTCGCCCAGGTCGAGCGCATCGGCGGTGTCGAGCGCGAGATCCTGGTCTCGCTCGATCCCGACCGTTTGCAGGCGATGGGGCTGACCGCGGTCAATGTCAGCCAGAGCCTGCGCGGCACCAATGTCGACGTCGCCGGCGGCCGCGCCGAGATCGGCAAGAACGACCAGGCCATCCGCACGCTCGCCGGCGCCAAGACGCTGGGCGATCTTGCCGGCACCATGATCCCGCTGTTCGGCGGCGGCGAGGTCCGGCTCGACGATCTCGGCACTGTCACCGACACCATCGCCGATCGCCGCACCTTCGCCCGCTTCAACGGCGAGCCGGTGGTCGCGCTCGGCATCAAGCGTTCCAAGGGTGCCAGCGACGTGAAAGTGGCCGAGGCCGTGCAGAAGCGCATCGACGCGCTGAAAACCGCCTATCCCGACGTCGACCTGAAGCTGATCGACACCTCGGTCGAATATACCAAGGGCAATTACCACGCGGCGATCTCGACCCTGTTCGAAGGCGCCATCCTCGCCGTCGTCATCGTGCTCCTGTTCCTGCGCGACCTGCGCGCGACCATCATCGCCGCGATCTCGCTGCCGCTGTCGATCTTCCCGGCGTTCTGGGCGATGGACCTGCTCGGCTTCTCGCTCAACCTCGTCAGCTTCCTCGCCATCACGCTCTCGACAGGTATTCTGGTCGACGATGCCATCGTCGAGATCGAGAACATCGTCCGGCACATGAATATGGGCAAGTCGCCCTATCGTGCCGCGTTAGAGGCCGCCGACGAGATCGGTCTCGCGGTGATCGCGATCTCGCTGACCATCATCGCGATCTTCGCACCCGCGAGCTTCATGTCGGGCATCGCCGGGCAGTTCTTCAAGCAGTTCGGCATCACCGTTTCGGTGCAAGTGTTCTTCTCGCTGCTCGCGGCCCGCTTCGTCACTCCGGTGCTGGCAGCCTACTTCCTCAAGCACAGTTCGCATGAGGAGCCGCCGCCCGGCCGCATTTTGCGGTCGTATCATGGAATCGTGGCCTGGTCGGTGAGGCACTATTTCATCACGGTGCTGATCGGACTCGGCATCTTCGCCGCCTCGATCTGGAGCATCACGCTGCTGCCGCAGGGCTTCCTGCCGGCGCAGGACAGCGCCCGCTCGCTGCTTGCGCTCGAGCTGCCGCCGGGCACTCAGCTCGCCTATACCGAAAAGGTCACCGAGGACATCGTCGCGCGCCTGCGCAAGCGGCCCGAGGTGAAGAGCATCTTCGTCGACGGCGGGCGCGTCCCGCCGGGCACCCAGGAAGTCCGGCGCGCCGCCCTGATCATCAACTACACGCCCAAGGACAGCCGCGACATCACTCAGCGCGAGCTCGAGTTCTCGATCAGCCAGGAGCTGGAGAACGTTCCCGACATCCGCTTCTGGTTCCTGGACGAGAACGGCCTGCGCGCGATCTCGCTGGTGGTGACCGGTGTCGATCCCAACATCGTCAACAACGTCGCGAGCGAGCTTGCGACGCAGATGAAGCGCATTCCCACCATCTCCAACGTGATCTCGGAAACCTCGCTGGAGCGGCCCGAGCTGCGCATCGAGCCGCGCGCCGATCTCGCCGCGCGCCTCGGCGTCTCGACCGAAAGCCTGTCGCAGACCATCCGCGTCGCCACCATCGGCGACGTCGGGCCTGCACTCGCCAAGTTCGACGTTGGCGACCGCCTGGTGCCGATCCGCGTTCAGCTCGAGGATGCTGCGCGCGGCAATCTGAAGACGCTCGAGCAGCTCCGCGTGCCGCTCGGCGAGCACGGCGAGAAGGGCGGTGTGCCGCTCTCGGTCATTGCCGACGTCAAGCTCGACCAGGGCCCGACCAGCATCAACCGCTACGATCGTGAGCGACAGGCGACCGTCGCGGCCGACCTCGTTGGCTCCGCCGCGCTCGGCGATGCCACCAAGAAGATCTACGAGCTGCCGGTGATGAAGAGTCTGCCGAAAGGCGTGAAAGTCTCACCCTCGGGCGACGCCGAAAGCCTCAACGAATTGTCCGACGGTTTTGCGACCGCGATCACGGCCGGCCTGATGATGGTCTATGCCGTGCTGGTGCTGCTGTTCGGCACTTTCCTGCAGCCGATCACCATCCTGTTCTCGCTGCCGCTCTCGATCGGCGGCGCGATCGCCGCCTTGCTCGTCACCGGCAAGCAGCTCACCACGCCGGTGTGGATCGGCATCCTGATGTTGATGGGCATCGTCACCAAGAACGCGATCATGCTGGTGGAATTCGCCATCGAATCCATTCACGCCGGCAAGCCGCGCGAGGAGGCCATGATCGATGCCGGCATGAAGCGCGCCCGCCCGATCGTGATGACCACGATCGCAATGGCCGCGGGCATGATGCCGAGCGCGCTCGCGGTCGGCGCCGGCGGCGAGTTCCGCTCACCGATGGCGCTCGCGGTGATCGGCGGCCTGATCTTCTCGACCATCCTGTCGCTGGTGTTCGTGCCGGCAATGTTCATGGTGATGGACGATTTCGGCGCCCTGATCTGGCGTTTTGCCAAGCGGCTGATCGTGCACAGCGAGGATGCGGAGACCACGGAGCATTATGGAGCGGCGCCAGCGGAAGCGGGGCCAACGCCAAAGAAAATCGTGCACCCGGCGGCGGAGTAGATATTTCCCCGCGATAGCGGGCTCGACATGCGCAGGTGAAGTGTTATCTTTTGAGCATGAACCTCGTAAGCCGCACGCTTGAAATCGACGTTGACACTGATGCCCGTCTCAGGGAGATCGCCTCTGAGCGCGGCAAGGATGTTGCAACGGTGCTCGCCGAGGCCGTCGCGCTGCTGGATTCAGTCATCGACCTTTCAGGTCCGGATCTCGCAGAGGATCGCGATCGCTATGAGGAATTCAAGCGCACCGGACTTGCCGTGCCCCTCGACGACGTCAAAGCATGGGTGGCAAGCTGGGGTTCAGCCAACGAGCTGCCTCGCCCACAACCACGCAAGACCAAATGATCCTGCTTTCGCCGGCCGCTCTGGAGGATATTGAGCGGCTGCGAAGCTTCCTTGACGCAGTCAATCCCGAAGCCGCGACACGTGCCCTGCGATTAATCTGGACAGCCATCGATCGGCTGTCGGAATTCCCATCCCTTGGCAAACCAACGGAGGATGACAGCATCCGCCAGATTATCGTCCGGTTCGGTTCTTCCGGTTACATCGTGCGATACGTCATTGTTGAGGAGTCGGGCGATATTCTCATCACTCGGCTCTGGCACGGTCGTGAGGAACGCACCTGAAGTCTCTACTCGTTCCGCGCGATCGCGGTCAGCTTGGTCATGTTCCGCAGCAATATCCGGCCGCGCTGGAGATCCAGGATCGCCTCCTTGCGCCAGGCCTGGAGCTGGCGGTTGACGCTCTCGCGGGCGGCGCCGACGAAGACGCCAAGCTGTTCCTGCGAGATGTGAACCTCGGAGCCGAAATCGGCGGCGAGCGCGCAGAGCCGCCGCGCCAGCCGCACCGGCAGCGGCTGCAGCATGGATTCCTCCATGCGCTCGCTCTGCCAGCGGATGCGCTGGCAGAGCAGCGCGATGATCTTGATCGCGACCTTTGGCTCGCGCTCGAGGAAACCGAGGAAATCTTCGCGGCGCAGCACGAACAATTCGCTCGCCTCACCTGCGGTAGCATCCGCCGTGCGGCTCTGGCCGTCCAGCACCGCGACCTCGCCGAACAGGTCGCCCGGCCCCATGAAGTTCAGCGTCAGCCGGCTGCCGTCGGAGGCGCCGGTCTCGATGCGGACCTGGCCGCGGCGCACGCCAAACAGCGCGTTTCCGGGATCGCCTTTCTGAAACAGCACCTCGCCGCTCCCCAGATGCTGGGTGTGGCAGAGATTGGACAGCCGCTGGAGTTCGTCCGCACCGAGATCCGCGAACATCGCGTTCATCTTCAGGATGACCGCAAATTCGGCCTGCTTGCTCATTTCAATGTCCTCGTCAATTTACTCGTGAATGTCCTTGGCAAATCGCTTGGAACCATCAACATCAGGATCGCGTAAAACCGCGCCGGAGAAGTGTGTCATAAGTCACATAACTTTGCAGCACCCCCCGACTATTTTTGCGCGCTTGGAGCCGCTTCCCGTCCCGGGATAAACTCAGGCACAAAAGACGGGCGCAAAGGACGGTTAATCCGCCGGGTTCGCTGCCGATCGTCCGTCGTTGGGAAGTCGACATGAGAGCACTGAAATTCGCCGGCGCGGCTTTGGCTGTCGTCATCATCGCGATCGCGGTCCTGCTGGTGGTCGGAATCCCGTCCGGCTTCCTGACCTCGACGATTGCCGCGCGGGTCGAGAGCGCGACCGGCTATCGCCTGTCGATCGACGGCACTACCAAGATCAGCCTGTGGCCGACGCTGAACGTCACCCTGAACGACCTCACGCTGCAAGACCCGAAGGACCGCAGCGGCATCACGCGCCTGACGGTCGACAGCGTGCAGGCCGACATGTCGCTCTCCAGCGTGTGGTCGGGCCGGCCTGCGATCAGCGAGCTCGTCGTCACCCATCCCGTGCTCTACCAGCCGTTGCTGCGTGAGCGCCTGCCGAATGCCGGCACCGCGTCGAAGCCGCTCGCACTTGACACGAGCGGTGCGACCATCGACCGCGTCAAGGTCATCGACGGCGAGGTGGCATTCGCGCGGATACGCGATCGCGTCGAGGGCCGCATCAGCGCCATCAATGCCGATGCCGTCGTTGGCGGCGACCGCAAGGTCAACATCACCGGCACCGCGCGCGTCGGCGAGCACCCGACCAAGTTCGATATCAAGGCAACCCCACCGACGGCGCCCGGCGACCGGCCGACGATTCCGGTCGACTTCGCCATCGACATGCCTGACGTGCTGAAATCCCAGCTCGCAGGTCACGCCGAGATGCGGCTGAGCGGCGATGTCGTGATGATCAACGGCGTGAACGGCAGGCTCGGCGACGGCGCCTTCAACGGCTGGGCTTCGGTCGACATCGCGAGCAAGCCGCTGGTCAAGGTCGATCTCGACTTCCAGCGGCTCGCGATTCCGCTGGCGAAATCGCCGGAAGGCACGGCCGGACAACCCTGGAGCAATGCGCCGATCGACGTCTCCGGGCTCAATTATGTCGATGCGCAAGTCAGGATCTCCGCGAACGAAGCCGTGATCGGCGATGCCCATCTTTCGCCGCTCGCGCTCGATGCAAAACTCGCCGGCGGCGTACTGAAGGCCGGCACCGCCAATCTCGGCGCCTATGGCGGCCAGGTCTCGGGCGAGGTGATCCTGGATGCGACCACCGGCGCGCCGAGCTTTGCCATGCATTCCGATCTCGTCGGCGTGCGCGCGCGGCCGCTGCTGCAGGGCCTTGCCGAATTCGACCGGATCGACGGCAAGTTGCAGGCCAAGCTCGCTTTGCGCAGCGCCGGCACTAGCCAGCGCGCGCTGATGGCGAACATGCAGGGCACGGCCTTCGTCAATTTTCAGGACGGCGCGATCCGCGGCATCAACGTTGCGCAGATGATCCGCTCGCTGACCACAGGCACGCTGTCCGGCTGGCAAGAAAGCCAGGACCCCGGCCAGGAGCAGAGCACGGACCTGTCGCAGCTCTCGGCCTCGTTCCACATCGACAAGGGCCAGGCGGTGACGACCGATCTCAATCTGATCGGACCGCTGGTGCGCGTGACCGGCGCCGGCACCATCGCCCTCGACACCAAGATGATGGGCTTCCGCGTCGAGCCCAAGCTCGTGATGACGACCGAGGGCCAGGGTCGCACCTCCGATCCGGTCGGCTTCGGCATTCCCGTGATGATCCAGGGCACCTGGTCGCAGCCGCGGATCTATCCAGACATGGCCGGTGTGCTGGACAATCCGGACGCCGCCTATGCCAAGCTGCGCGAGATGGGCAAGGGCCTGTTCGGCCCTGATGGCGCCGGGCTCGGCAATATCCTGGGCAGCCTCGGGTTGGGCGGCACCACGCCGGGCGGCGGCAACGCGACCGGCAATGCCAATCCGCAAGGTCAGCAGCCGGGACAGAACAATCTGCTCGGCGGCCCCTTGGGCGAAGCCATCGGCAATCTGATCCAGCAGGGGCTTTCCAGCGGTGCGGGATCCAACACCGGCGCCGGCCGCAGCCGCAGCCTGCCGGCGACATCATCCACGCCGGCCCCACAGGCCTCACCTTCCGGTCCAGCCCCGGAGGACCCGCCGGTCGCGCAGCAGGACAGTCAGCCAATGAACGACGTGCTGCGGCAGCTCTTCAATCGATGAGGGGCGGACCAACGCGCAGGCTGCGGCAATTCAACCGCTTTTCCACCTGCCCCTTTGTCACCGCTTCTGGCGTCCATAGCGGGTAACCACAACGGCGGCTCGGCCGGCCGCTCGGCAATCCCCTGGCCCAAATTGTGGTAGAACGGGCTCGAAAGGGCCCGTACGGCCGGCAGCGCGCAGCGTCAATGGCGGCGCGAGAGGATCGGGATGGCAGGAGCGAACGACAAGACACGGTTTCTGCGCGAGGGCCTGTTCGCCAAATATGTCGTCTCCCTCGTCGGCCTCGTCGTGTTCGTGCTCGCCGTCAACGGCGCGATGGAGACCTGGATCTCCTACCGCGCCACCCGGACGTCGCTGACCGACGGGCTGGAGGACAAGGCGCAAGGCGCAGCGCGGCGGATCGAGCAATCGATCTCGGAGCTCGAGCGCCAGATCAGCTGGGTGACGCGGGCGAGCCAGGACACGCTCGAAAAGCGCCGTGCCGACTACGCCTCGCTCCTGCACCAGGTCTCAGTCGTCAACCAGCTGTTCCAGCTCAATGGCGAGGGCCGCGAGGTGCTGCGCGTCTCGCGCCAGTCGACCACGACCGGGAGCAATGCCGACCTCTCCCGCGACATGCGCTTCACCGACACCGTCGCCCGCGGCGTCAGCTACGCGCCGGCCTGGTTCGCCGACCGGACCCCGTTGATGTCGATCTCGGTGGCGCATTCCGGCTTCAACGCCGGCGTCACGGTCGCCGAGATCGATCTCAGCTTCCTCTCCGACTTCCTGTCCGACGCCCAGGTCGGCAAGGCCGCGTTCGCCTATGTGGTCGATCCGCGCGGCCGCGTGCTGGCGACATCCTCGAAAGGGCCCGACATCGGCAAGGACCTGTCGAAGCTGCCGCAGGTCGCGGCCGCGATCGCACCCGGCCGCGACCCCGACACGTCGGGCACCGACTTCAACGGCCATGCGGTGATGAGCGCCGCGAGCACGGTGCCGAAGCTCGGCTGGAGCGTGCTGTTCGAGCAGCCGACCACGCAGGCCCTGATGCCGATCCGCGACCAGCTGGTGCGCATCGCGCTGCTGATCGGCATGGGCCTGATGGTCGCGATCCTCGCCGGCACGCTGCTCGCCCGCCGCATGATCATCCCGATCACGGCGCTGCGCGACGGCGCGCACAAGCTCGGCGAGGGCGATTTCAGCCACCGCATCGACGTCCACACCTCCGACGAACTGGAAGACCTCGCCGGCCAATTCAACCGCATGGCCGATCAGATCCAGGAGACCTATTCGAACCTGGAGACCAAGGTCGAGGAGCGCACCCGCGATCTCGCGCAGTCGATCCACGAGCTCAAGGTGCTGGAAGAGGTCGGCCGCGCGGTCGCCTCCTCGCTCGATCTCAATGCCGTGCTGCCGACGATCGCGGCCCGCGCCATCGAGATCACCCGTGCCGATGCCGTGCTGATCTACGGCTATGACGCGGAAGCGCGCCGCTTCAACCTGGTCGAGGCCAATGGCATCGGCAAATCGGCCGAGGGCGCGCATGTCACCATCGACGAAGGCGAG